>CAIYPP010000071.1 GCA_903928115.1 uncultured Planctomycetota bacterium | reverse complement strand
TCCCCGACGCCGTCGCGGTCGACAACGACCTCACGCCGGGCCAGATCCGCAACTTGGAAAAGGCGTGGAAGGTGCGCGTTCTCGACCGCTCGGAGGTGATCCTCGACATCTTCGCGAGGCGCGCGCGGACGCGTCAGGCGCGTCTGCAAGTCGAGCTCGCGCAGGCGCAGTATCTCCTGCCGAGATTGCGGCGTATGTGGACGCACCTCGAGCGCACGGAAGGCGTCGTCGGCACGCGCGGTCCCGGCGAGACGCAGCTCGAGACCGACAAGCGCCTGCTGCGTCGTCGTGTGCTCGATCTGCGGCGAGAGTTGAATGAAATCGAGGAGCGACGCCTGCGCGAGGTCCGCTCGCGTTCGGAGCAGTTCACCATCGGACTCGTCGGCTACACGAACGCGGGCAAGTCCACGCTGCTCAACCGGCTCACAGGGTCGGACGAGCTCGCTGCCGACATGTTGTTTGCGACGCTCGACACGCGCACGCGGCAGTGGAAGCTCGCCGACGGACGCACGGTGCTACTCTCCGACACTGTGGGTTTCCTTCAGCGACTCCCTCACCATCTCGTCGCGTCGTTCCACGCCACGCTCGAGGAAGCGGTGCACGCCGATCTCCTCTTGCACGTGGTCGATGCCTCGCATCCCGACGCTGCACAACAGCTCGCCGCGGTGGAGGAGGTGCTCGACAGCATCGCGCCTGCGCACCGCAACGAGCTGCTCGTGTTCAACAAGGTCGACGCGCTAGGCGAGTCGCTGGCGATGCAGCTCCTCGGACGCGACTTGCGCCATGAGGTCGTGCCCATCTCGGCCCGGACGGGAGAGGGACTGCAGAGGCTCGACGCAGCCGTCGCGCGGCGTCTCGACGCGCGCTCGGCGCGCGTTCAGATCGACGTGCCGCTCGCGGATGGCCGCACGATCGCCACCATTCGCAGGCTCGGTGCGGTGCTCTCGGAGGAGACGCAGGACGACCGGTGCTTGCGCATGGTGGTGCGCATCTCGGAAGCCGCGCTCGGCAACCTGCGTCGCTCTGCGCCCGCGGAGCTCGAGGTCACGCTTCTCGACGCGCCCGTCGAGCCGCGGCTCGTCGTCGAGCGCTGAGCCGAACCGCGTTCAGCGCTGCAGAGTTTCGAGCGGCGGCAGGCGCAGCTTCTGGCCCGCGCGCAGCGAGCCTTCGTCCGCGAGGCCGTTGTAGCGGGCGAGCGAGCGAACTAGCGCGACGGGCGCGGTTCCGTAGTGTGCACGGGCGATCTTCGAGAGGGACTGGCCCGGCTCGACGACGACTTCGACGTCCGCGCTCGGCGTTGGCGTCGCCACGGCGGGATCTGCGGGCTGCGCGGGCGTCGGCTGGAGCGTCTCGAGCGGCGGCAACCGCAGAGCTTGGCCCGCGCGCAGCGATCCTTCGTCGGCGAGGCCGTTGTATTGGGCAAGCGCGCGCACCAGAGCCACGGGTGCGGTCCCGTAGTGCGCGCGAGCGATCTTCGAGAGCGACTGGCCCGGCTCGACGATCAACTCGAAGTCGGGGCTGGGGCTGGGCGCAGGCGCGACTGGCTCGGACGTGGGGGAAGCCTGCGTGTCCACCGGCGTCGAGTCCGCCGGTGGCTGGGCAGTGCGTGCCGGAGAGGTACCGCCCAGGACGACGGTGGCCCAGCCGGCCGGGATCTCCTCCTCGGAGGTCGCGCGAACTTCTCCCGCCTCGACGCGGCGGGCGAGCTCGCGCTCCTCTTCGAGCCGCGACACGCGCCGAGACTGCCACAACGCCGCGACGCCGAAGGCGCCGGCGAGGAAGAGCAGCAGTGCTACGGCGCGCATTCCGCGGAACGCTCGATCAGGCCGCCGGTCCCTTGGCCGCCGGAGCCTTGGCCGCGACGTTGCTCGCGCCCGAAGCCTTGCGCTCCGCGCGCTCTTCGAGCCAGACGAAGAGCGGCGAGGCGATGTAGATGCTCGAGAACGTTCCGGCGACGACGCCGAAGGTCAGCGCGAATGCGAAGCCTTCGAGCGCGTTGCCCGTGCCCCAGTTGAAGATCAGGATCACGAGCGACGCGAGGATCGTCGTGCCCGAGGTGATCACCGTGCGCGACAGCGTCTGGTTGATCGACGCGTCGCAGATGTCGGCGAGCGAACCCTTCATGCGCGGGCGGTTCTCGCGGATGCGGTCGAACACGACGATCGTGTCGTTCAGCGAGTAGCCGAGGATCGTCAGGAAGGCCGCGATCATGGTCAGGTTCATCTCGACCTTGATCCAAGGCACCCAGACGAGGAACGCGATCGCGGCCAGCGTCGCGATGACGTCGTGCAAGTCGGCGAGGAGCGCACCCCAGCCGTAGCTGTACTCCGCGAAGCGCACGCGGATGTAGAGCAGGATCAGGAGCGAGGAGAGCGCGAGGGCCTTGATGGCGCTGTCGCGCAGCTCGCCGACGACTTGCGCACCGACGACGCTCGACTCGGGGATCGGCAGGGCGAACTTGTATTCGCGGCCCGCCGCATCGCTCGAGCCTTCGAAGGCCGTCGCGATGGCCGAGCGCAGGGAATCGACGTCCTTCGTCGTGCTGCCCGTGACCGTGAAGACGCCGTTTTGACCTTCGCGAGCCTGCGCGAGCGCACCGGTGATGCCAGCCTGCTCCGCCTTGGCCTGAACGTCGGAGGCGTCGTGCCCCTCTTCGAAGTAGAGCGTCGCGCTGACCTTGGCCGCCGCCGCATCGACTTCGACCGTGATCGGATCCTTCTGCAGGACATCGCGCAGTCCGTCGGCGATCTCCTGCTTGAAGCGGCGCTCCACGTCGCCGCCGCTCGCGGCGTTCTGCTCGGGGTTGGACTTGAACGTGATGCGGAACTCGCTGGCGCGGCCGTCGCTCGTGCGCGAGCCGGGCAGGTCGACGACTTCCGCAGTCGCGAGGGCGCCGCCGAGCGCTTCGACGCGGCCGCGCAGGTCGTTCACAGCCATCGG
>CAIYPP010000070.1 GCA_903928115.1 uncultured Planctomycetota bacterium | reverse complement strand
TGGATGGTCAAGAACCCCGAGTGGTTCGACGTCGCGGTGACGACCAACCTGTTCGGCGACATCATCACCGACCTCGGCGCGATGGTGCAGGGCGGCATGGGCATCGCGGCCTCGGGCAACCTGAACCCGGGCAAGGTCTCCCTCTTCGAGCCGATCCACGGTTCGGCGCCGAAGTACGCGGGCAAGAACGTGTCGAGCCCGGTCGCGGCGATCCTCGCCGGGGCCATGATGCTCGACTACCTCGGGCAGAAGGCGGCGTCGGTCGCGATCGAGAACGTCGTCGCCGATCTCTTGCGCACGAAGCGCCTGAAGGGCGTCCACACGGGGGCCCACAACACCCAAGAAGTCGGCGACATGGTCGTGGCCGAGCTGCGCAAGCGCGCGGCGGCCAAGGTCTGACTTGGGCCGAGGGCGCTCCCGAGCGCTCTTTTTTCGAGTGGAGAGGGGCTCCCGGCGTCCGCCTGGGGCCCCTCGCTCGTTGATGCCTTCTGGCTCGCGGTCGTGCGCTCAAGCACGTCTTTCCGGCTGACGAAGACGATTCCAAAGCGCCTTCGGAGGGCCTAGGCTCCCGGGCTCTTCCAGATTTTCGACATGCGACCTCGCAACACCGCAGCCCTTGGCCTTGCGGCCCTATGGGCCGTGCTGGCGGCCTCGTGCGGCGGCGGCGGCGGAGGCAGCGTCGCGGCACCGCAGTCGCTCTCGTACTCGGGCCTGCCCTCGGCGCTCTCGACCTGCCAAGCGCTCGCCGAGCGCACGCCGACCGTCGCAGGTGGGGCGCCCGAGCGCTTCGAGGTCTCTCCGCCCCTTCCCGAGGGGCTCGTGCTCGATCCCGCGAGCGGAGCTCTGCGCGGTAGCGCCCTCGCGGCTGCTCCGCAGACCCCGTACACGATCACGGCTTCGAACTCGGGCGGTGCTGCGAGCACCGTGGTCGAGTTCGAGGTTCGCGCCAGTACCCCGAGCGGGCCCGACTACGGTGGCAGCTCCGTGCCGCTCGCGATCGGCGTCGATGCGCGGCTCGCACCGCAGCTCGCGTCGGGCCTTGCGTCGCAGTGGGAGTTGGTGGCGGGTGCGCTACCTCTCGGCGTCGAGCTCGATGCGGAAACCGGCGAGCTACGGGGCGTCGCGGCTGCGACCGAGCTCGACACCCTGCGCTCCGTCACGGTTCGCGCCAGCGACTGTCTCGGCGCCTTCGCCGACGTCGAGTTCGTGCTGCAGGTGACTTGGCCCGTGGCGCAGACGGCCGTGGTGATCAACGAAGACGAGCCGGTGCTTTCGACGTACCTCGTGCAGAGCGGGGCTGGGTCACTGGCGGCCTTCGAGCACTCGCTCGGCGACGACACGGCCGCGAGTGAAGTCTGCGCCCTCGACGACGGCCGCTGCGTCGTGATCGCGGAGGGGGATTTTGCATCCGTGCGCAGCTACCTGCGCGACGAGCAGGGTCGTTGGGTGCCTTCGGGCTCGCATGCGCCGACCGGCGCGTCACCGGCGATCGGCCTCGCCACGCGCGGGGATCACCTCTACGCGCTGACGGCGGAGCCGCGTCTGCTCGCATGGCGCATCGACTCCGCAACGGGTGCCTTCGAGAGCGTCGGCGAGGAAACCGAGCTGCCGCGCGAGCCGACGGCGCTCGCTCTGCATCCCTCGGGCCGCTTCGCGTTCGTCGCGGGCGCGTTCGATGCGGACCTCGCCGTCGTGACGCTCGACCCAAGCGGAGGCCAGCCGAGCGCGGGTCCGCGGCTCGAAGCTGCGGGTGCGTTGGCGTCGCTCGCGGTGTCGCGCGATGGCGCGTTCCTGCTCGGGGCCGACCTCGCTGCCGGAGTGCGTGTCTACTCGATCCACCCCGCGAGCGGCGCGCTGGCCGAGGTCGCCGGCAGTCCGACCGCGACCGGGAGCGGTGCTGGCGCGCTGTGGCTTCACCCGCGGGCCGATCTGGTCGTCGCGGCGCGCTCGTTCGAGGGTTTCCTCGATGGTTTTGCTCTGACTCAAGGCGGAGCACTTCTCGCGCTTCCAAGCTCGCCGTTCGCGCTCGAGCGCGCGGCCTCGCGATTGTGCGGCGCGCCGGACGGTGAGGCGCTGTTCGCGGCCATCCAGAGCGATGGCTGGCTCGCGTTCGGCGTCGACGAGACCTCGGGCCTGCGCCCGCTGCGCTCTCCTCGCACCCTCGCGCGCGTCGGCGCGCGTTCGTTGGCGCTCGTGCCCGGCTCGAAGCCGCTGCGGCGTGTCGGGCGCGAGCTGTTCCTCGCGGGGAGCGCACAGCCGCTGACATGTTCCATCAAGAGCGACGGCAAGCTCGTGCCCGTCGCAGCGGTGGAGTCCGCGGGTGCGCCGACGACTTGGGTCGAGCCTCATCCGTGGCTGCCGCTCGCCTACGTCGGGCGTGCGGGCGCCGACGCTTCGATCGCGGATGTGCTCGACGACGGCACGCTGGTCGAGCGGGGGCCCGCGTCCGGCGGCGTCACGTCGGGCGGACTGCGGATCGATCCGTCGGGCCGCTTCGGCTACGAGTGGACCACCCAGCCCAGCGTGGCGTTGCGTGCGCGCAGCATCGGCTCCGATGGAGCCCTGAGCGATGCGGGCGAACTCTCGCTCGAGGGCGTGCCGACCGCGCTCGTCTTCCATCCCTCGGGCGAGTTCGTGTACGTCGCTCACTCGGACTCGATTGCGACCTTCGCCATCGACTGGGCTTCGGGCGCGCTCGTCGATTGGGGGCGGATGCAGCTCGGTGCGACTCCCGCGGCGCTCGCGGTCGATTCCAGCGGAACTCAGCTCGCTGCGCTGTCGTTCGACGGCGCCACCGTCTCGTTGTACGCCCTCGACGCGCTCACGGGGCTGCCGAGCGCACTGCCTGCAGGCCCCGTCGCGCTCGGCGGCACGGCCCTCGCCCTCGCATTCGACGCCTACGGCGAACACCTCGTGTGCTCGGGCGGCGCGGGCGCACGGCTGAGCGCTTGGTCGGTCGACCGCACGAGTGGTTCGCTCTCGCTGCGCTTCACGACCCCCGGCAGCGATCCCGTGGCCTTCTGCGCGGCGCCGGATGGACGCAACTACTACGCTGCACTCGCGCAGGGGACCGTGGCGAACTACTGCTGGAGCGAATCGCTCGGCTTCACCTTCGTCGAGAACATCGACGT
>CAIYPP010000069.1 GCA_903928115.1 uncultured Planctomycetota bacterium | reverse complement strand
CCGCGAGCTCCTTCGCCGCGCGGTACTGCTGGGTCAGGCACGAGAACGCGATCAGGCCGGGCTTCCAGTCGCGCACGAGCGCGAGCACGTCCTCCTCGGTCGGCACCGGGGGCAGGTTCTCGTTCTGATTGAGAAGCCGCGTCTCGTGCCCGGCGCGCTTGAGCACCGCCGACAAGGTCGCAAGCCCGTGGTTGAACCCCATCTGCGTGTAGAGGTTCGGATAGACGAAGAGGACGCGCATGGTGGGGCGCAGATTCTAGCGCAACGGCACGCGCGGTTGCGCCCCCCATCGGCGCCAGCGCTCCACGCGCCGCAAGGCCGTTTCGCAGCCGATTTCAGCGCGGCTCGAGCAATCCGGCCGCGCGGATCCACGAGAGGTGCGGCTCGGTCCAGGCGGGATTTGGCACGAGGCAGATCGAGGTCTCGCGGTAGCGCAGCCACGGGTTGTCGGGTGTTCCTAGACGACCGGCGGCCTCGTCATGTTGCGTGCGGGTCACGACGCAGCCGATGCAGTAGCGGTCGAGGAGCGCTTCGAGCTCCGGCTCCGACGGCACAGCCGCGCTCTTCACGAGCGCCTGCAGCCTCGCGATCCACTCGTCGCGCGGGAACACATGCTCGTGCTGGATGCTCTCGAGGAAGTAGCCCTTCGAGACGCGCTCGCAGACGCGCTTGAGCGGTCGGCCGGGCCAGCGGGCATCGAGCCCGATCACGACGCGAAGCGCCTCGGTGCTCCAGAAAGGACAACCCGCATACTTGCCGGTGAGCTCCGACCACTTCCAAGAAACCTGCCCGATGGGCTCGCGGCGCTCATCGATGCGGATCTGCTTGTGGGCCGTGTGCAGCTGCGGCGGCTCCTCGATCTCGCCCGTGGACAGGTATGCCCACAGGTAGCGGACGAGCGCGCGACGATCCTCTGGAATGAAGGAGGCCACGAGCGGGTCTTGCTCGAAGACGTCGGGGGAGTGCATCGCGCCCATGCTTGCGAACCCGCAGCGCGCGACGCAACGGTGGAGTGCGCGAAACGCTAGCCTCTTTGGCGTCATGCCGATCGACCCCGCCCTCGCGCTCGCGCTCCTCTTCGTCGTGAACCTCGTGGCGTTCACCGCGCAGGGCATCGACAAGGTGCTCGCAGAGCGCGGGCTGCGGCGGATCAGCGAAGGCACGTTGGTGATGCTGGCGCTGCCGCTGGCGACCCCCGGAATGTGGCTCGGGATGCGGTTCTTCCGCCACAAGACGCGCAAGCTCGGATTCCTCGTGCTCGCCGTGGGCGTCTCGGTGATCAACGCCTCGATGGTCTCGGCGTTGATTTGGGCCTTCCAGCGGGGTTGGTTCCACTTCGAGTGAGGGGCGGCGCGCGGGGTGCTTGCGCGGGCGCGCGCGCGGGCTCTACCCTGCGCGGACGATGGCCACCGAAGTAACTCGCAGCGGACCGCGCGTGGGCGTGATCATGGGCTCCAAGAGCGACTGGGAGACGCTGCAGCACGCGAGCGCGACGCTCCAGGAGCTCGGGGTCGAGCACGAGTGCCACGTGGTGAGCGCCCATCGCACGCCCGAGTGGATGGCGGAGTACGCGCGCACGGCGGAGGGCCGCGGGATCGACGTGATCATCGCGGGCGCGGGCGGCGCGGCGCACCTGCCGGGCATGGTCGCGGCGCAGACGGTGCTTCCGGTGCTCGGTGTGCCGGTCGAGAGCCACGCGCTCAAGGGCATGGACAGCCTGCTCTCGATCGTGCAGATGCCCGGCGGCATTCCGGTCGGCACGCTGGCGATCGGAAAGGCGGGTGCGATCAACGCGGCCCTGCTTTCCTGCGCGATCCTCGCGCGCAAGGATGCCGCGCTGCGCGAGCGCCTCGGCGCGTGGCGACAGCGACAGACCGACGCCGTGCGGGCCACGACGCTGCCGTGAAGCACGCGATCCTCCCGGGCGCGACGATCGGCGTCCTCGGCTCGGGCCAGCTCGGCCGAATGTTCGCGCTCGAGGCGCGCAAGCTCGGCTATCGCATCCACACCTACTCGCCCGATCGCGACTCGCCGACCGGACAGGTCGCCGATCTGGAGATCAGCGCCAGCTACATGGACCTCGAGCGCGTCGAAGAGTTCGCGCGCGAGGTCGATGTCGTCACGTTCGAGTTCGAGAACGTACCGTTCGCGTGCGCGCAGGCTGCGGCAAAGCACGCGCCCGTGAGACCGCGCGGCGAAGTGCTCCACACCACGCAGCAGCGCAACCGCGAAAAGAGCTTCCTCGCGTCCAAGGGCATTCCGGTGGCTCCGTTCGCTGCGGTGCGCTCGGCAGCGGAGCTCGATGCAGCGGTCGCGCGCATCGGAACGCCCGCGGTGCTGAAGAGCGCGGATTTCGGCTACGACGGCAAGGGCCAGCGCAAGCTGCGGTCTCCGGCGGACGCCACCGCCGCTTGGAACGAGCTCAGCGCGCAAGAGTGCGTGCTCGAAGGCTTCATCGACTTCGAGCTGGAGTGTTCGATCGTCGCCGCACGCGGCCTCGACGGCTCGTTCGCGCATTGGGGCGTGCTCGAGAACCTGCACGCGAACCACATCCTCGACGTCACGGTCGCACCCGGCCGCGTCCCTCCGCAGGTCGCGCAGCGTGCGATCGAACTCGCTCGCGCAGTCTTGGAAGCGCTCGACGTCGTCGGCGTTCTCTGCGTCGAGCTTTTCCTCACGCGCAAGGGCGAGCTCGTCGTCAACGAGCTTGCGCCTCGCACGCACAACTCCGGCCACTTGACGTTCGACGCTTCGATCACGAGCCAGTTCGAGCAGCAAGTGCGCGCGGTGTGCGGGTTGCCGCTCGGCTCGACCGAGCTGCTGCGCCCCGCGGCGATGGCGAACCTCCTCGGCGATCTCTGGATTCCGCGCGAGCCCAACTGGGCCGCGGCGCTCGCGCTGCCCGACGTCAAGCTGCACCTCTACGGCAAGGCGAAACCCGCACCGGGCCGCAAGATGGGCCACCTGACGGCGCTCGCGAGCACGCCCGATGCGGCCGCGGCGCTCGTGCGAGAGGCGCGCGAGCGACTGCGCAGCTAGTCCCCGCCGGCGCCGAGCACGCCGGTGCGAACCGCGTGGATGAAGTCCGTCGTCGGGGGCTCGAAGCCCGCGGCCCGGAGCGCGGCGGAAACCTGCCCGCGATGGTGCGCGCTGTGGAAGAGCACGTGGCTGATCACATCGCCGACCGTGCTCGTGTAGTACGAGCCCTTGGTGTTGACGTAGCGGATGGTCGTGTCGAGCGCCGCGACGTCGAGGCCGCGGAGGAAGTTGCGCCAGCCGGTGCGCACGAGATCGAGACGCACCGCGCACTCCGGGGCGTTCCACTCGGGCCAGAACGGCGTCGACAGCGGACGGTGCGCGAGGCGGTCCTGCCACAGCATGTGGGTCGAGAGGAGGTGGCCGAAGGCGCGCAGCGCGGCGGCGTCGGGGCAAGCCTGCACGGCGCCGAGGAGCTCGCGGTTGGCCCAGTCGTCGAACGACAAGAGGCGCGCGAGGTGTTCGTAGCGATTCATGGGGTTCCTCCTGCGCGCGCGCCGGAAGCGACGGCTCGCCGCGCGCTCCCGCATCGTAGTCTGCGGGCGGGTCGAGAGTCGAAAGCGCGCCCGAGAATGCGCACGAAATACGCTGGACCTACCGCGATCTCAGGAGCCCGTGGTGCCGCGCTCGATGCGCTCGATGGTGCCCGTCGTCGAGCGTCCCGGGACCAGCGGCGCGAGCACGACCTTGCCACCGTGCGCTTCGACCCACTCCCGGCCGACTACGCCCTTGTCCTTCCAGTCCTCGCCCTTCACGAGCACCGCCGGCGAGACGCGCTCGACGATCTTCGCCGGAGTGTCCTCGGCAAAGCTCGTGACGCCGTCGACCATCTCCAGCGCCGCGAGCACCGCCATGCGATCTTCGAGCGTGTTCACCGGCCGCGTCGGCCCCTTCAAGCGTCGCACGCTCGCGTCGTCGTTCACGCCGACGATCAGCACGTCACCCTGCATTCGCGCGAAGCGCAGGTAGTCGACGTGGCCGACGTGCAGGATGTCGAAGCATCCGTTGGTGAAGACGATGCGCTTGTTTTGGCTGCGCCAAAGCTTGAGCTGCGCGTCGAGGCGCTCGCCGTGGACGACCTTGGCGTTCGAACGCCAGCCGCGCTCGTGCTGGTCGAGCCGCTCGAACAGCTCGCCGCGCGACACGCACGCCGCACCGGGCTTCGCGACGACGATGCCTGCCGCATGGTTCGCCAGATGCACGGCCGTCGCGAGGTCGAGCCCCGCTGCGATGTACAGCGCGAGGTGACTGATCACCGTGTCGCCCGCGCCGGTGACGTCGAACACTTCGCGCGCGAACGTCGGCACGTGGACCGACTCGCTCGTGCGGTTCATCAGGAACATGCCCTGTGCGCCGAGCGTGATGACCGCGGCTTCGAGCTCCGCGAGCCCGATCAGCTCCTGAGCCGCGCGCGGCATCTCCTTCAGGTCCCCGAGCTTGCGCCCGAGCGCCTCCTCGGCCTCCTTGCGGTTCGGCGTGATGAGCGTCGCGCCGCGATAGCGCGAATAGTCGCTCCCCTTGGGGTCGACGAGCACCGGCACGTTGTGGCGCCGCGCGAGCTCGATCGCGCCGGAGAGCACGGCCTGCGTGAGAACGCCCTTGCCGTAGTCGGAGAGGATCACCGCACCGGCACGCGCGATGCGCGCGGGGAGCTCTTCGAGGATGCGCCGCGAGAGCTCCGCCGAGATCGAGCGCGAGACCTCGAAGTCCACGCGCAGCACCTGCTGCACGCCGCTGATCATGCGGGTCTTCTCGGTCGTCGGGCGCGTCGCGTCGGCGATCACACCGCCGGTCTCGACGCCGAGCGAGCCGAGCATCTCCGAGAGCATGCGTCCGCGCCCGTCGTTGCCGACGACGCCGACGATCTCGACCTCCGCTTCCATCGAGCGCAGGTTCGCGGCCACGTTGCCCGCGCCGCCGAGCTTCTCGGCCGTCGTGCGCGCGTTCAGCACCGGGATCGGCGCCTCAGGTGAGATGCGCTCGACGTCGCCCGACACGTAGCGGTCGAGGATCAGATCGCCGATCACCAAGACGCGCGGCCGCGCGAGACGCTCGAGCACCGCTTGGAGTTCCGCCGCCTTCATCCGTTTCCCTGCTCGCGATGGTAGCCGCCCGTGGCCTTGAGCACCGCGACGTACTCCGCGATGCCCTGCTCGAGCGTCTTGAACTGCGCCGTGTAGCCGCCCTGCGCGCGCAGACGCGTGAGGTCGGCCTGCGTGAAGGCCTGATATTTCCCCTGCAGATCCGCGGGGAACGGCATGTACTCGACCCGCGCTCCTGCGTAGTGGCTCGCGGTGCAGCGCGCGAGCTTCTCGAAGCTCTCCGCGCGCCCCGAGCCGCAGTTGAAGATGCCGCTGCGCCCCGGGTTGTCGAGGAAGTGCAGATTGACCGCAACGCAGTCGTCGACGTGGACGAAGTCGCGCACGAAGCGCTCGCTGCCCTCGAAGATCTTGAGCGGCTCTCCGCGCGTCGCCTGCCCGTGCAGCTTGAAGATCACGGACGCCATGCGGTCCTTGTGGTTCTCCTGCGGCCCGTAAACGTTGAAGTAGCGCAAACCCACGACCTGCGAGCGCTGCTGCGGCATCCGCGCGCGCACCCAGCGGTCGAAGAGCTGCTTCGAGAAGCCGTACACGTTGAGCGGCCACTCGCACGCGGGCTCCTCGCGGAAACCCTGCGAGCCGTCGCCGTAGGTCGCGGCCGAGCTCGCGTAGAGGAACGGCACGCCGAGCGACGCGCTCCACTCGCACAGGCGCTTGGAGTACTCGTAGTTCACCGAGAGCATGTAGCGCCCGTCGCGCTCGGTCGTGTCGGAGCACGCGCCTTGGTGCAGCACCGCCGCGGGCTTGCCGAAGCGGCCGAGCTCGCCCGCGATGAAGTCGCGGTAGTCGACGAAGTCCGCGAAGCGCACGCCGTTGAGGTTCAGGTGCTTGTCGCCGCGCTCGAGGTCGTCGACGACGAGGATGTCGTCGATCCCTCGGCGGTTGAGGCCGCGCACGAGGTTCGAGCCGATGAAGCCGGCGCCTCCGGTGACGATGTACATGGGGCAGGTGCTTTCGACGTGGGGACGGCCCTGAGTGTAGACGGCGGAAGGGCGCTCACGCCCCTGCGGGCTCGGGAGCCTTCCGGTAGCGCTCGTGCAGCCAGAAGTACTGCTCGGGAGCGCGCCGGATCAGGCGCTCCATCTCGCGGTTGAGCGCCCCGGCAATCTCTTCCGGGTTCATGGCGGAAAGCTCTTCCACGGAGAGCGGCGCCTCGAAGACGGCGCGGTAGCGGAAGGGCTCGGCCGTGCGATAGCCCGCGGCAAAGAGCACGGGACGACGCAACCGCCGCACGAGCACCGCGATCGAGCGCTCGCAGTGCGCGAGGCGGCCAAAGAACGGCGCGAGCACCGTCTTGCCCCGCGCGCGCTGGTCGAGCATGAGCCCCACCCACGCGCCGCCTTCGACGGCCGCGATCAGGTGCTCGATCGCGCCATGGCGCGGAATCAGGCGATAGCCGCGCGCCTCGCGCACCTGCTGCGCGTGCCGCGCGAGGTAGCGGTTCTTCGGCGGGCGCGAGACCGCGTAGGTCGGGGCGAAACCGACGGCGGGCGCGAGCGCGGGCAGGGCCTCCCACATCCCGACGTGGGGCACGACGATCAGTCCCCCACGCCCCGCTTCTGCGGCCGCGCGGGCCTCCGCCGTGACTTCGACCTCGAAGTGCTCACGAAGGCGCGGGCCGAGGACCACGTCGTTGAAGCGCGCGTCCTCGAGCACGAGCTCGATCAAGTGACGCCACGCGCCGAGGACGAGCGCCTCACGCTCGCGCTCGGAGAGCTCGGGATAAGCCTGCGCGACGAACTCGCGCGCGGCGCGCGCACGGCTGCGATCGAACGTGCGCGCAATCGAGCCAAGGGCGAGCGACATCGCCCTGCGCCCTGTGAGCGGCAACCGCGAGCCCGCCCCCACCGCGCCGCGATAGAGCAGGTACTGCACGTACTGCAACGCGCCGCCGCGGTCGCCGGCGACTTCCAACCAAGGCAACGGCCACTCGCGCTCAGCCATGCAGTCCCTCGTGCAGCGCAGTGCGCTCGCGCTGGGCGCGCGACGGAGCGAGCGAGTCGAGCAGCGCGCCGAGCGCGGCCTGTCCTTCGTGGAATCGCAGCTCGATGTCGAGCGCGCGCAGCGAACCGAGCGCGGGCGACGCGAGCGCTCGCAGCTTGACCGCGTCCTTCGCCGTGACCACGATCCAGCGTGCACCGAGACCCGCGAGGTCGGACGCCGTGAACGCGTGGTGATCGGGGAAGCGTCAATGCTCCCGCACGCGCGCACCGAGCGCTTCGAGCGTGCGCTGAAACGCTGCGGGATTGCCGATGCCGCTGACTACGTCGACGTCGCGGCCGGAGAGCTCGGCGAGCTCCGCGCGCGCGCCGTCGAGCGCGCGCAAGCGTGCAGGTGCGTGGCTCGCGAGCGCGAGAGCCTTGCCGGGCGCGTGACGCTCGACGGCGCGGCGCAGGTCGGTGAGCTCCGCCGTCGAAGCCTGATCGACGCGCGTGAGAATCACGGCGTCCGCGCGGGAAAGCGCGCTCGGCGGCTCGCGTAACAATCCGCGCGGCAGAAGCGGAGCATCGCGATCGCTGCGGCCGGCGAGTCCCCACGGGCGCGTCGCGTCGAGCAAGACGATGTCGAGGTCGCGCGCGAGCTTGCGGTGCTGGAAGCCGTCGTCGAGCACGAGCACGTCGCAAGCATGGCGCTCGATCAGCCCATGGCCATTCGCGATGCGATCCGCGCCCTGCGCATGCGGCACGTCGGGCAGAAGCTCGGCGAGCAGCGCCGCCTCGTCGTTGCCCGCGCCGGCGCGCGCTCCGAAGCCGCGCGACAAGAGCCCCACGCGACGTCCGCGAGCGCCGAGCTCGCGCGCGACCCACGCCACCATCGGCGTCTTGCCCGTGCCGCCCGCGCTCAGATTTCCGATGGAGACGACCGGTGCGTCGAGCTTCGCCGTCGGAATCCAGCGACGGTCGTACAGAGCGCGACGAAGCCCCGAGACGACGCGGAACAAGAGCTCGGGAGCGCGCAGGAACTCCACGGCGAGACCGCCGCGCTCGAGCCGCGCTTCGATTCGCTCGCGCTCCGCAACCGAGGCGGCCATGGGGACCGGTCGAGCGACTCGACCGGAGCTCGACGCTCGCTCAGAGCGTCGGCGGCGGCGTCTCTTCCTCGGGGATCAGCTCGATCAGTCCGCGCTCCATCTCCTGGAACGCGATCTTGATCGGGTGCTTCTCGCGGGTCTCGAACAGCGGTGCGGCGCCGCGGATCAACTCGCGCACGCGCTTCTGCAGCAGCGCGGTCTTGTGGAAGGAGCCGGAGACGGACTTCTGAAGGCGCTGGGGGAGGGTCAGATCCATCGTGCGGAGCTCTCGTGGCGAGGGGGAAGGCGGGCACATCGGCGCCGGCGGCTCCCGCTCCTCGTGAAGGGGCGAGAAGGATAGCGGCCCGCCGGCGGGGCATCAACCCCGCAGGGCGGGCCGCCACTCCACCCATCTCTGGAGCGGCCTACGGACGCGGTCCGAGAACGTTGGCGGCCGGGATGCGACGCGTCGGCGCGCGCAGGTCCGCCCGAGCCTCGAACGCGGCCTGCGCAGGCAGAAACCGCTCCAGAAACCGCTCCCGGACGGCCGGGACGGGCTCCCGGGCGCGCAGGCGGGCCTCCAAGACGCTCCCGGGCACGTCGAGCACCGCGAGGGCGTCGAGGCTACCCGCGAGCCGCGGATCGGCCAGGAAGAGCCCCTCGATGAGCAGCACGGCGCCCGCGGGCACGGCGCTCCCCCACGGCCCCGCGACCGTCGGAGCCCCGAGGCGGCGCGGTGCGAGGACGGCCTCCTCCAGCCGGGCGAGGTCGAAGGCATGCGCGAGGTGGTCCGCGGCGGCATGCGGTGTCGCCGCGCGTGCGTGCTCGGGGCGCAGGAACGCGTCGAAGGCGATCACCTCGGCTTCGACGCCGCGCGCACGCAGCACCTGCGCCGCATCGCGCGCGAAGAGCGACTTGCCGGAGCCCGAGCGACCGGAGATCCCGAGCGTGCGGCCGTGCGCGAGCAGCGCCTCGAGCTCTTCCGAGATCCAGCGCGCGCGACGCTGCAACTGGGGCAAGAGCTCGTGCAGCGAGCGAATCGTCGCGTCGCTCTCGATCGCCTCACTCGCGGGCGCGAAGCCGCTCGCGATGTGCACGAACGGCAGACCGTTCGCGCGTGCGGCCGCGCCGTCCGATGCGCGATCCCCCACCATCACCGCAGAGCGCGTGTCGAACGTGAGCAGCAGGTCCGCGAGCATGTCGCTCTTGCTCGCGATGCCCGGAGACTGCAGGCAGCGAGCCTCGTGGACGAACTCGCCCAAGGACAGATCCCGCAGCATCGCGTCGAGATAGGCCTGCGAGCAGTTCGATGCGATTCCGAGCTTCACGCCCCCCGCGGAGAGCTCGCGCAGCACTTCGAGCGCGCCGTCCAAGAGCGCTGCGCCGCCGGCCTGCAGCGCTGCATGCGTCTCTTCGACGCACCGTCGCAGCACCAAGTCGCGCTGCGCGTCGTCAAGGTCGCGAAAGACGTTGGCGATCCCCTGCGCGAGAGGCAAACCGACCATGCCCAACCACTCCGCGGCCGTGGGCAGCTCACGGGCGAGTCCCAGCTCCGACGTCGCGCGCCGGGCACCGCGCTCGGCCGCGACGAGCCAGAACGAATCGGTCGCGACGAGCGTGCCGTCGAGGTCGAAGACGACGGCGTCGAAGAGCAGGGGCTGCATCCGGCGCGCAACCTAGCACCGCGGCGCGGCGGTTCCAGCGCGAGGGTGACGGGCGCGCCGCAGGGCGTCACAATGCACGGCATGGCCGAAGCAGTTTTGGATTTGCGCGGCGTGCGCAAGGGCTTCGCGGCACCCGATGGGAGCCGCGTGGAGGTGCTCGACATCGCGGAGTTCTCGCTCGCGCGCGGCGAGCAGGTCGCGTTGCGCGGCGCGAGCGGAACTGGCAAGACGACGCTCTTGCATGTGATCGCGGGCATCGTGCGCGCCGACGTTGGGACCGTGAAGGTCGCGGACGCGGACATGGCAGGCCTCGACGAAGCTGCGCGCGACGCGTGGCGCGCGAAGCACGTCGGTTATGTGTTCCAGACCTTCAACCTCTTGCAGGCGTTCAGCGCGCTGGAAAACGTCGCGCTCGCGTCGATGTTCGCCGGCGACGCCAAGGTCGAGCGAGCGAAGCAGCTCCTCGCGCGCGTCGGCATGGGCGAGCGGCTCGACTACCTCCCGCGCAAGCTGTCGATCGGCCAGCAGCAGCGCGTCGCCGTCGCGCGCGCGCTCGTGAACGCGCCGGCGCTCGTGCTCGCGGACGAGCCGACGGGAAACTTGGACCGCGCGAACGCGGACACGGCCCTCGCGCTGCTGCGCGACACCTGCAGAGAGAGCGGCGCGGCCCTGCTCGTCGTCTCGCACGACGAGCGTGTCGTCCAACAATTCGAGCGCGTGATCGACCTCGCGCAGCTCAACCGCGCCGCGGCGCTCGGAGCAGCTCGATGAGCGCAAGGCACTACTCGCTCTGGCTGCTCGCGCGTCGCAGCCTGCGTCAGCACTCGCTCTCGACGTTCGTGACCGCGCTCTCGCTCGCTCTGGCGAGCGGGCTCGTGATGGCCGTGCTCGGAATCAGCGCGCAGAGCCGCACGGCGTTCACCATCGAGAGCACGCCGTTCGACGCCGTGCTCGGCGCGCGTGGCAGCCAGCTGCAGCTCGTGCTGAACAGCGTGTTCCACTTGGAGACGTCCCCGGGCAACTTGCCGTGGAGCGCGTACCAAGACGTGCAGAAGCGACCGGGCGTGCGCGCCGCGGTGCCCTACGCCGTCGGCGACAGCTGGCGCGGCTTCCGCGTCGTCGGGACGAACGCGCAGATGTTCGACGCGGAGCTGCTCGGCCCGCGCACGCCCCGGCCATCCGTAGGTCGCGTGTTCGACGAGACGCTGCGAGAAGCGGTCATCGGAAGCTACGTGGCGGCCCGGACGGGTGTGCGTATCGGCGACGAGATCCACCCGGAGCACGGCGTCGACGAGGGCCACGAGCACGACGAGGACTACGTCGTGGTCGGTGTGCTCGCGCCGACGAACACGCCGCTCGACCGCTGCGTGTGGATCCCGATCGAGGGCATGTTCCGCATGGGAGGGCACGTCCTGCGCGGCTCCGGCGAGGAGTACCACCCGCAGCACGACGAGGAGATCCCCGAGGAAGTGAAGGAAGTGAGCGCGGTCCTGCTCGCCTTCAGCTCGCCGCAGGTCGGGCTCGAGCTCGACCGCGAGTTCAACAAGAGTGGCAAGGACGCGACGCTCGCGTGGCCGATCGCGCGCGTGATGGCGGAGCTGTTCGACAAGCTCGGCTGGATGGATCGCGTGCTGACGCTCGTGGCGCTGCTCACGATGCTCGTCGGAGCGGCGTCGATCGTCGCGAGTCTCTACGACGCGATGCACCAGCGGCGGCGCGAGATGGCGATCTTGCGCGCGCTCGGTGCGCGGCGCGGTCAGCTCTCGCGCGTGGTCGTGCTCGAGGCCACGGCGATCGCGGCGCTCGGTGCCCTCGGCGGATTCGTCGTGTACGCGGCGATCCTCTTCGTCGCGCGCGGGATCCTGCGCGAGCAGACGGGCATCGTGCTCGACCCCACCGCCGTCCACGCCTCGCTGGCGCTCGTTCCGCTCGCGCTCCTCGCGCTCGGAGCACTGTGCGGTGCGATCCCCGCCTGGAAGGCGTATCGTGTCGAAGTCGCCGAAGACCTCGGCCCGACCAGCTAGCGATGCGCTCCCATCTCGTTTTCTTCCTCGCGCTCTGCGCCGCCTGCTCCGAGGCATCGCCCGAGGCGGCACCGGCTCCGGAGGTGCGCGGCAGCCCGATCGCCAGCGCGCCCAAGACCAAGCTCCCCTCAGAGGTTCGCGTGCTCACGGGCGCGAACGGCGTGAACCTCGCGGCGGACGCGCCGCCGGTCGATCCGCCCAAAGAGAAGAACGGCTATCGCGAAGTGCGCTTCGAGCTGCTCACGAGCTACGACTACGAGTGGTCGCAGACGACCGGCATCGTGGCGCCGGGGGCGGTCGGAGGCGCGCAGATCCCGCCCGAGGTGCGCGCGCTCGACAAAGCCAAGGTGTACGTCGTCGGCTACATGCAGCCGATCGACTTCGACAACAGCGGCGTGAAGACGTTCCTGCTCACCAACTACCCTGGCGGCTGCTGCTTCGGCATGGTTCCGCGGCTGAACGAATGGGTCGAAGTGACGCTCGCCGGCGACGAGCGCGTCGAATACTCCTACTTCGACGCCATCGAGATCTTCGGCGCGCTCGAGGTCGGCGAGGCAAAGAGCGGCGAGGTCGTGACGAGCCTCTATCGCATGACGCCCGACAAGGTCGAGCTTGCCGACGCGCGCTGAGCGTGCATGCGGCGCTTGCGCGCGGGTAAACTGCGTGCCTCGCGCCGCCCCATGACGTTCGCCTCGATTTCGCTCGCGATGTTCGCGCTCCAAGCTGCGTCGCAGTCGCCTCCGTCGCGCGACCTGCTGCTCGAACTCGCTGCCGAGCCACGCCTCGCCGGCACGAGCGGCGGCCTGCAGGGCGCGAAGGTCGCGGCGAAGGCGCTCGCAGCCGCAGGATGGCGCGTCGAGATCGACGAGCGCGAAGTGATGCTCTCGCTGCCGCGCCGGATCTCGGTGCGTTGCTTCGAGACGTCGGGTGCGGAGACGCCGCTCGAGTCCCGCGTCGAGCGCTTCGATGCCGACGCACTCCCGCCCGGCGACGTACCGCTCTACAACGCGTGGACCGCGAGCGGAAAGGTCCGCGCGAAGGTCGTCGACGTCGGCTTCGGACTGCGCGCGGACTACGAGGCGCTCGCTCAGCAGAAGGTCGACGTCAAGGGATCGATCGCGCTGGCGCGCTATGGTCGCGCGTACCGCGGCGTGAAGGTCGACCTCGCGCAGGAGCACGGATGCGTCGGTCTCTTGCTCTTCACCGAGTCCGCCAGCGACGGCGGCGAGAGAGGGCCGGTGTGGCCCGAGGGACCGTGGAAGCCCGACTGGGACGGCCAGCGCGGCTCGATCTTGCCGATCGCGAGTGCGCCGGGAGATCCGAGTACGCCCAACGGCCCCTCGCCCCGTTCCGGAGAGCGCGCGGAGCGGCTGTCGCTCGACGAGCTCGAGGCGAAGCTGCCGAAGATCCCGTGCACGCCGATCGGTGCGCGCGAGGCGAAGCTCCTCCTCGCTCGTCTACAGACGGTCGGCGAGCGGCGCGTCGGACCGGGTCCGGTCGAGGTCGAGCTCGACCTCGACGTTCCGCGCGAGCTGCGCACGATCCGCAACGTGGTCGCGACGCTCGACGGCGCGCAGCCCGAGGGCGAGCTCGTCATCGCCGGCGGCCATCGCGACGCGTGGGTGCGGGGCGCCAACGACAACGCGAGCGGTTGTGTCGCGCTCATCCGCGCCGCGCAGCAGCT
>CAIYPP010000068.1 GCA_903928115.1 uncultured Planctomycetota bacterium | reverse complement strand
GGCGGACTTGTTGATCCACGTGCCGAGCGTGTTCGCGAGCATGAAGGGGTTCTCCATGGGCGAGCGCTTGAGCCAGCGTCCGATGCGCTGGTTGCCGACCATGAGGCTGAGGGTGTGGTCGGAGAGGTTCTGCTCGTCGGAGCGGATCATGCCGAGCTTTTCGCGCACGGTCTTGATGTCGGCCTTGGAGCCGGTGAGGAACTGCCAGCCCGGCCCGATCTTGAAGCGCTCGGTGTACTCCTTGAGGACGGCGGGCGTGTCGCGGTCGGGGTCGATCGAGATGGAGTAGAAATGGACGTCCTTGCCGACCCAGTCTTTGAGGAGGTCATAGACCTCGGTGAGGCGCGCGGTCTCGAGCGGACACGCATCGGGGCAGGACGTGTAGATGAAGTTGATGACGACGACCTTGTCCTTGAGCATGTCGTCGAAGAAGCGCAGCTTCTCGCCGTGCTGGTTGGTGAGCACGAGGTTGGGGAAGTAGTCCGCGCCCCAGCGCTGGCCCGCGTTGATCACCGAGGAGGACTGCGTGGCCGACGCGATCGGAGCCGGCGCGGCTGGCTGCGACTGCGCGAGGGCGGGGAGGGCCAAGACCAGCGGGAGGAGGCGGAACAGACGGTGCTTCATCGGAGGTGTCGGTCTAGGAAGTGAGGTGCGCCGCGCGCGGAACTTCGCGCGGCGCACCTCTCCTCACGCAGAAGAAAGGACTAGCTGTTGGTGAAGGTTCGGTTGAGCAGCACCGCGCCGTTGGTGGACTCGATGCTGATCGTGGTGAACGTGCCCTTCGGCGGGTTCACCTTGCGGATCTCGAACGCTCCGGTGCTGCTCGTGGTGGCCGAGCCGATCAGCGTGCCGCCGATCGCTCCGCCGAGGTACGCGCGCACCGTGACGCCGGCGCCGGTGTTGCTGAGCACACCCTCGATGCGCCACTCCTTCTTCGACACGCGGTAGTCGGAGCGGCTGATGTCGAAGGCGATCGCCGGCGGCGGAGGAGGCGTGGTGCCGCCGCCCGTCGTGCCTCCGGTGTTGCCGGCCGTCGTGCCCGTGCCGCCACCGCTCTGCGACGCAGCCCAAGCGGCCGAGTTGGCCACAGGGTCCGCAGCGCCGAGGCGGTCGCCGATGCGAGCGAGCGGCAGCGAGGTCGAAGGCACGGCGACACAGCCTTCCCAGTCTGGGATCGGCGCGGGCAGCGGCGCGAGCTGGCCGGGATTCTCGATGTCCCAGCGCAGGAGCATCGCGGTGTCTTCGTGCGTCGTGTTGTGGCAGTGCTCGACGTACGAGCCGGCGAACTCACGGAAGCGGATCGCGACCTCGACCTCCGACGTCGTGTCGGGGCCCGCGCCGATCTTCCACACGTCCTTGCGCGCCCAGCGCTCCCAAATCGGGGGAAGCTGGCCATCGCGCGACAGCGTGATGCCCTCTTCGAAGTGCACGTGCACGGGGTGAGCCCAGCCGCCGCCGCTCGTGAACTTCCAGATCTGCAGCTCGCCGAGCTGCGGAGCGACCGAGACCAAGTGGTAGTCCGCGAGGAGCCCTTCGCCACCGTCGGTCTTGATCGTCCACGGGTGGACGTCGGTGCCGCCCGAGCGGCCGAACACGAAGTCGTGGTGCTTGGCGGACGCAATCTCCTCTGCCGACGGACGGTTCAGCGGGATCATCTTGAGACCGCCTTCGGTGTAGAGCGCCGGATTCATGGACACGTCTTGGCCTGCGTAGGCATGGACGCGGAACTCCATGATCTTCGCGACGCACGGATCGCCGTTCGCCCAGCGGTCCGCGATGCCGTCGCCATTGTCGTCCGCCGTCGTCGGCGCGTAGGTGCCGTTGACGAGCGACGCGAGCGGGATGGCCTGATTCGGCTTCTCGCCCGAGGTGTGCTCGAGCAGGTTCACCATGTAGATGCGCTCGCCCGGCTGGAACTGGGCGAAGTCCACGATGATGTCCCAGCGCTCGGCGATCGCCTGCGCGGGCAGCACGCCACGGTCCGTGCCGTTGGTGCCGTCGAGGGCCACCGAGTGCTCCATGATGTTGCCGTCGTTGGCGACGAGGTGGAACACGACCGGCTCGCCGTTCGCGCGGACGAGGCCGAGCTTCGCGTAGCGCGCGACGCAGCCGTTCAGGAGGCGCAGGCGGTAGCGACGCGCACGCACGTCGAAGTACGGCTTGTACTGCCAGTTGACGGTCATCGTGTCGCCGAGGAAGCCGTCCGTCTGGAACGGGTTGAACCACAGCTGACCGTTCTCGTCCCAGGCCTTGTCGGCGATCACGAGGTTGACGTCGTAGTCGCGGTTGCCCCAGTCGAGCGCGCTGCCCGAAGGCATGCGCAGGTTCACGCCGTCGTTGAGCGCCTCGTTGCCGCGGTCGAGCGCGCTGTAGACGTTCATCACCGCAGCGTTGCCCTTGTAGACGTTCTGCGACGTGTAATCGAGCATGTGGTCGTGGAACCAAAGCGAGCTCGGAGTCTCGCGCCAGTCCCCGCGCACACGCGTGATGCCGCCGTTGCCGTCCGGGCGGCCTGCGCGCGGATCGGTCGCTCCGATGTTGATCGTGTCGTGGCCCGCCAGAATCATCGGCCAGCGGAAGTCGTAGTACTGGCCCGGGAAGAAGTAGGCGTGCATGTAGCCATCGCTCTCCGCCGGGTTGTGACCGTTGTGCTGGTGCGTCGTGATCGTGTGGCTGCCGAAGCCCATGTTCGCAGCCGGATCGACGGGCAGCGCGTTGTGGTGCCGGAAGAGGATGCCCTCGCCGACGCACGACTGCAGGAGCTTCGCGGGGAAGGTGCCGTCGAACGTCCACAGCGCGCGCGGATCCTGCGCCGGGAAGTTCGGGTGGATCTTGGGCGGAATGCCGGCCGTGGTGCCCTCGAAGCCGGGGAGTCCGACCGTGTTGTGGTAGAGGCCGCCCGGAGCGAACTCACCCGAAGCGTAGCCGTGGCGCTGGAACGCGTTGCGAAGACCCGTGTTCGTGCGCGCGCCCGTCTGCGCGCTCTGGAAGTAGACCTGCGGCGGGAACTCCTCGAAGCGCTGGTGCGCCCAGCCCGCGCCCGGCGGACGTCCGTCGGCCGGAACGTAGGGCGCCTCGCGGCCGAGGAGCGCTTCGATGAGCGGCTTGTTGGGGTTCTGCGGCAGCGGATTGCACTCGCGCGTCGGCGCAGGCGCGGGCGGCGAGCAGAGCACCGAGTCGATCGACTCTGACGCCGGCACTGCGGCAACGCTCGTGGCGCACTGGATCTGAAGGGAAGCGCCCTCCGGAATCTCAC
Source organism: uncultured Planctomycetota bacterium (assembly GCA_903928115.1). Lineage (GTDB taxonomy): Bacteria > Planctomycetota > UBA1135 > UBA1135 > F1-120-MAGs118. The sequence goes on along the minus strand of CAIYPP010000068.1, from coordinate 1,271 downwards.
CGCTGGCCGGAATCGGGCGCGTGCCGAACTCCTCCGCGAGCAGGAGCTGCTGCGTGAACGGCTCGGCGCCGAAGCGCGGGCTCGGGCGTCCGCCCGAGGGGAGCCCTTGTGCCGACGCGACCGAAGCCGAGAGGGCGACGCTGAGCACGAGGCCGGCGACGGGGAGAGACGAGGTGAAGCCACGCACGGTGTTCCGGGCGAGGCGGTCATGGAAAGTGGGGGGGATGGCGGACATTTCTTCGTGAGGGGAGAAGAGACTGCCGGGGGCCGTGCGCGGGTGCGGTTTCGGCGTGTCGAAGAAACCATCCTAGCCACGAAGCAATTTCCTAGGCGTGCAATATTAGGAACTTGCAATTTTGCGCGTGTTTCGGATTGGAAACGCGCCGCGCTGCCGCCCTGCCCTCACGCAGGACGCCTCACGCACGCATTTCACCCAGAAAACACGCTCGAAATCGTGACATCTCGGTCCGAAGTCCCCCGCTCGCTGCGCCTTCCGCCCAACCTCCCGTGCCCGTCGGATTGGGTGCGCCTTGGCACGTCTGCGTGGCCACCAGCTCACGTTCGGCGATCGGACTCGTCCTCTCCGACCTTCGCGCGAGGTTGTACAGGTTGCTCTTCAGGCGCGCCGCGTCGGCGCACGTCTCCCTGAGTTTCAGACTCCTTTCGCTCCTTGCTCGGCTGGAAATCCGCCCACGGTGGCGAGGGTCGCTCCTCGCGTCATGGGGTCGGGCGACTGCAGGCATGGGCCACGCAGCGCCTGCGCTGCGAGAGCGGACGCGCCCCTTCGGTCTCGTTCGATGGCGACCAACGGCGCCGGCGTGCAGCGAAGCATGTGGATCTCAGGTCTGGGGTGCGGCGTGGGTCGTCGTGGCAGGGGGCGCGTGGGCGCCGCCCGCTCCTTACCCGGGGCAGCTTACGCAAGCTGCCGAGTTCGTGTCTACGAGAAAAAGGAAATTGCAAAGTGTAATGGTGGCAGGCGACGGCCCTGCTGGGTTCGGAGCGGGGCTTTCACGGTGTGGCGCCGCACGCGCGAAGGCTCCTCGAAGTTGCACTCCGACGAAGTCGCACGGCCCGCACCGCAGACCCAGGGTCGCGGCGCGGGCCGTGGAGTGTTCGCGCTCTCGGCGCGAGCCTTGGGCTTGGTGCCTAGCTGCGTCGGCTCCAGTGGAGCACGCCGAAGACGAGCGCGAAGCCCATGGCGAGCAGCGCCATGGCGCTCGCGCGCGAGCCCTCGGGGCGCGGCGAGCGCGACGCGGGCGCGGGGCTCGGCG
>CAIYPP010000067.1 GCA_903928115.1 uncultured Planctomycetota bacterium | reverse complement strand
TCGAATTAAACCACATGCTCCACCGCTTGTGTGAGCCCCCGTCAATTCCTTTGAGTTTTACCCTTGCGAGCGTACTCCCCAGGCGGGGCACTTAACACATTAGCTACGGCAAGGAAGGACATAGGTACCTCCCCTGCCCAGTGCCCATCGTTTACGGCTAGGACTACCGGGGTATCTAATCCCGTTTGCTACCCTAGCTTTCGCATCTCAGCGTCAGAAGTTGCCCAGTGGACCGCTTTCGCCTCCGGTGTTCCTCCAGATATCTACGCATTTCACCGCTCCACCTGGAGTTCCGTCCACCCCTACAACTCTCAAGCCCACCAGTATCCAATGCAGTTCCCCGGTTGAGCCGAGGGATTTCACACCAGACTTAGTGGACCGCCTACATGCGCTTTATGCCCAGTGATTCCGAGCAACGTTTGCACCCTCTGTATTACCGCGGCTGCTGGCACAGAGTTAGCCGGTGCTTCCTCTCGCTTTAGTCAGCTCGGATGCTGTTCACATCCGAGGTTTCCCATAGCGTGACAGCAGTTTACAACCCGAAGGCCTTCATCCTGCACGCGGTGTCGCTCCGTCAGGCTTTCGCCCATTGCGGAAGATCCTCGACTGCAGCCTCCCGTAGGAGTCTGGGCAGTTCTCAGTCCCAGTGTGGCCGGTCATCCTCTCAGATCGGCTACCCGTCATCGCCTTGGTGGGCCACTACCCCGCCAACTAGCTGATAGGCCGCAATCCCGTCCCCGAACAGCAGCTTGCGCCACCATTTACCTGCAAGAAGATGCCTCCTCGCAGGGTCATCCAGCATTAGCCACCGTTTCCAGTGGTTATTCCGATCTCGGGGGTTGGTTGATTACGTGTTACTCACCCTTTCGCCGCTTTACTCATCCTTGCGGACTTTCGCGCGCGACTTGCATGCCTAATCCACACCGCTAACGTTCGCTCTGAGCCAGGATCAAACCCTTCACTTGAAGTTTTTGATTTTGGCTTGGTTTGGAATCTGGAGCCCGCAGGGCCTCGCGCCGTGCACAGGGCACAGGGCGGGCTCCGCGCGGGCTCATGCTCGCACGAGTTTCAAGGGTCACCCTTGTTTTCAAAGAGCCGGGTCCCGGGAGGGTCCCGTCAGGCCCCCGGAGGGGCCTGCCGAACCCCCGGAGGGGCTCGTTTCCGCCTCACCGTTCGCGTTCGCGTTCGGTCAAGCGGGACGGAGAGAATAGGCGCCGGAAGGCCGATGTCAACGCTGCGCCCCATTTTCGTGGGCTGGGGCGAGCTCGACGTCGTAAGTTGTTTCCTGAATGAGCTTTATGGCGTCGAAAAAGTGGGGCTTGAGGGCCCTCGGGTCGCCGAGGAGGCCCCTTTTCGGTGCTTCGTAGGGCTCAACATGAGCCTTCTTCTCCCTGCGGGGCCCAAGTTCTGGGTCCCGTGCGCCCGCGTGCTGCGCATCTCCTCGGTCGCTCGGTGCATGGCGCCCTGTCAAAATCGCGATTTTCTCCGGTGTTTTTGCGTGTTTGCGCAGCGCGGGGCCCGGAAGTTCCCCCGCGCCCTCCCCCACGAAAGTCCCGCGGCCCCGTTCCCAGAGCCCCTAGGGGTGCTCGGTACGGGGCCGCGGAGGCGAAGAAGGCTGAGAGCGAGCTACGGCTGAACGCGCACCTCGGCGCCCATGGGCAGGATCTCGAAGAGCTGCTCCACCTCGGCGTTGCGCATGCGGATGCAGCCCTCGCTGACGCGCTGTCCGACACTGGAGGGATCGTTGGTGCCGTGGAAGCCCAGCGAGGTGCCGCGCCCCTCGAGATTCCAAGCGAGCCAGCGCGTTCCCAGCGGATTCTGCGGATCGTCGAACGCCACGGGCTCGCGGCCGACCGGGCTCCACATCGGGTTTTCCTGCTTGGTTCCGATGGTGTACACGCCCGGACGGGTCTCGCTGCCCTCGCGCCCGACACCGACCTCGAAGGCCGCAGCGATCTCGTCGCCGAAGCAGTAGAAAGCCCACATCGCGCTTAGGTCGACGCGCATCGACGGCGTCTGCGTCGGCAAGCGCAGGCTCGCGCCGGGCCGGATCGCCGTCGAGCTGGCGAGGCGGTTGGCGCGCACGATCTCGCCCGTGCAGAGCAGGAGGCCCGGTCGACCCTCCAAGGTTCGCTTGCGGATCGCGATCAGGCTGTCGCCCGACTGCACGGTCACCTCGATGGCGGGCCAGGCGCCCTTCGGGTTCCAGCGGTGGTGCGTCTGGGCTTCCGCGAGCAGCGCGGCCCAGCGGGCGAGCGCGGCGCGGTCATCGCGCCCCGCGTCGACGTGGGCCAGCATCAGGCGCGAGAGCACTCCCGCGGCCTCGGCATAGGCCCCCGCCTGCAGGAGTTCGCTGGCGCGCTGCTCGGCGAGCCCCTCGTCCCCCACGGCAGCCGGTGTCGCGGTCGCGCTCGTCGTTGAGCCCGTACCCAGGGAGCCCGCATCCGGGGCGCTCGTGGCGGTTCCTTCGGCCGCGGCCTCGCCGGGCGCAGCCGCTGCGGACTCGGCGCCCGCTGCGGTCGCGTCCGGCGCCGACTCCGGCTGCTCGAAGCGCAGGAAACCGCTGGTTTCGCCGCTGCCAGCCTCGGCCTCGGAGCCGCAGGAGCCAAGCATCAGGAGCGAAGCGAGGAACACGGGCGCACAGGACGCGGAGCGCTGATTCAAGGCGGAAGCGCCGCGTGGGCGGCGGCGCGGGCTCGGTCGACGAAGCGGAGCGATCGCCGCGCCCCTCGCGCGGTCGACCCCTCCGCCGGGAGAGGATTGGGGAGCCCCGGCGATGCCGTGCCGGCTCGAAACCCGGAACCTTGCGCAGGTTCAGGGGGGTCCCACATGCCCGAACGATGTCGGGCGATCGCGTTGGGACCCGTTGGATGCGAGTTCGGTCCGGGGGTGTGTCCGGGTCACGAGCTCGCCAGGGTGATCCCCAAGAGAGCTTCTACCACTGGCTCGGAAGCCCGGCAACGAGGTTACGCGCGTTGCAGCCGAGCACGCAGCGTGTTGCCGCGTCCGAGGTCCCAGACCTCGGCCGATGCGAGCGCGTCGGACGCGACCACCTCGACGCGCGCGGCGAGAGTCTCCGCAGCGAGGAACTCCGCGTGCGCGGCGAGGGCCTTCGAGAGCTCGTCACCGCTCGGAGCGAGCTGCAGCGCGATGCGGTCCTCCACCGCGAGCCCGGAGTCCTTGCGCAGCGCGTTGATGCGGTTCACGGCTTCTCGCGCGAGGCCCTCGGCCACGAGAGCGCCGTCGAGCTCGAGGTCGAGCCACGCGACGAACCGTCCGTCGGTTTCGACGTCGAAGCTCGCCGTGCTGAGCACGCTCACGAGCACATCCTCGGGCGTCACCTCGACCGACTCGCCCTCGACGTCGAGGGTCACGCTGGCGCCCCCGCGCAAGGCCGCGAGGGACGCCGCATCGAGCGCCTCGATGCGGGCCGCCGCGGCCTTCATGCGCCCGCCGAGGCGCTTGCCGAGCGTGCGGAAGTTGGCCTTGGCCGAGAGGCGGCACAGCTGGCCGTCGTCGGCCCCCAGCGAGCCCCAGCCCTTGATGTTGAGCTCGTCGAGCACGAGCTCGCTCGCGAAGCGCGAGCGCAGGAGCTCGAGCGCGGCCGCATCGCTCGAGCGCACGTGAAGCGCGCGCAGCGGTTGGCGCACCTTCATGCCCGCCTTCTCGCGCAGCGCCCGCCCCATCACCACGAGACGCTGCACCACCTCCATGCCGCGCTCGAGCTCGGGTGCGAGGAGGCGCGCGTCGGAGTTCGGCGCGAGCTGGGCGTGCACCGAGCCGAGAGTCGGCTCCAACCTGCGCCAGAGGAGCTCGGCCGTGAACGGCGCGAGCGGCGCCATGAGGAGCGACACCGCGCGCAGCGCACCGTGCAGCGTGGCGAACGCCGCGAGCTTGTCGGGCCCCGTCTCGCCCTTCCAGAAGCGACGGCGATTGCGGCGGATGTACCAGTTGGAGAGCTCGTCGACGACGAACGACTCGATCGCGCGCGCGCCGCCGGCGAGGTCGAAGTCGGTGAAGCGGCGGCGCACGTCCGCGACGAGCGACTGCGTGCGCGAGACGAGCCAGCGATCGATCTCGGGGCGCTGTGCCGGCGCGGGGATGCGCGCGTCCGCGGGGTCGAAGCGATCGATGCGCGCGTACTCTTGGAAGAAGCGATAGCTGTTCGCGAGCGTGCCGAAGAAGCCGCGCTGCACGTCCGCGAGCGCCTCGGGGTCGAAGCGCTTGGGCAGCCACGGCGCCGCGCTCGCGACCAAGTACCAGCGCACCGCGTCGACGCCGTGCTTCGAGATCGCGTCCCACGGGTTGACGATGTTGCCGAGGCGCTTGGACATCTTGACCCCGTCCTTGTCGAGGACGAGGCCGTTCACGAGGCAAGTTCGATAGGCGGGCGTGTCGCCGAGCTCGGGGTGTTCGAGCGTCATGAACGCGCCGATCGCGTGCAGCGTGTAGAACCAGCCGCGCGTCTGGTCGAGGCCCTCGCAGATGAACGAAGCAGGGAATTGATCGCGCAGCTTCTGCTCGCTGCCGGGGACGTGTGGCCAGCCGTGCTGCGCGTAGGGCATGGCGCCGGAGTCGAACCAGCAGTCGAGCACCGAGTTCGTGCGGCGCATGGAACCGCCGCATTTCTCGCAGGAAAGCGCGACATGATCGACGCTCGGCTTGTGCAGATCGAATCCGTCGGGCAGGGCGCCCGCGCGCCGCCGCAGCTCCTCGCGGCCGCCCACGGCGACCTCGTGATCGCAGGCCGTGCACACCCAAAACGGCAGCGGCGTGCCCCAGTAGCGCTCGCGCGAGATGTTCCAGTCGATGTTGTTCTCGAGCCACTCGCCGAAGCGCGCGCTGCCGACCTCGGCAGGGATCCAGCGAATGCGGCGGTTGTGCTCGAGCATGCGCTCCTTGAGCGCCGTCGTGCGCAGGAACCATGCCGGTGCTGCGAAGTAGAAGAGCGCGGTGTTGCAGCGCCAGCAGTGCGGGTAGCTGTGCGTCTCCTCGGCGTCGCGGAACATGAGTCCGCGGTTCTTGAGGTCCTTCACGAGCGCCTTGTCAGCGTCCTTGAAGAACGTGCCCTTCGCGGCCGGCCCGAACTTCGCGCCCTCGGGCGCCCCGGCGAGGTCGCACACGAGGCGACCTTCGGACGCGACGGCCTGCTTGACCGTCAGGCGGTTGCGCCGCGCGACTTCCCAGTCATCCGCGCCGTAGCTCGGCGCTTGATGCACGATGCCCGTGCCGTCCTCGACGGTGACGTACTCGGCCGTGTACACGCGGTACGACGCGGAGGGATCCGGCTTCCACGCGCCCGGATCGACCTCGGGCACGGCGACGTCGAACACCGGCCGATAGCGCGTGCCCGCGAGTTCCTGACCGAGCTTGCGGCCGAGCTCCGTGTGCTCGCCGAGCACCGCCTTCGCGCGCTCGGCCACAACCCACAGGATCTCGTAGCCCGCAGAGCCCTTTTCCGCCCCCTTGGGGACCGGCAGCGCGACCCGCGCGCGCACGTACTCGCGCTCGGGGTGCACCGCGAGGGCGATGTTCGAGGGCAAGGTCCAGGGCGTCGTGGTCCACGCCAGCAGGCTCTCGCGCTCCTCGCCCGAGGACTCGGCGAGTACGAAGCGCACGTACACGCTGGGGTCCGGAATGTCCTTGTACACGCCGGGCTGGCCGAGCTCGTGCGACGAGAGGCCCGTGCCGCAACGCCCGCAGTACGGCAGCACCTTCTTGCCGCGGTACACGAGGTCCTTCGCGTGCATGCGCGCGAGGATGTGCCAGACCGAGTCGACGTACGTCTCGTCGTAGGTGATGTAGGGCTGCGAGTAATCGAGCCAGTAGCCGATGCGCTCGCTCAGCGCCTCCCAGTCCTGCTTGTAGGTCCACACCGACTCGCGGCACTGCGCGTTGAAGGCGCCCACGCCGTACTGCTCGATCTGAGGCTTGCCGCTGATCTTGAGCTTCTTCTCGACCTCGAGTTCGACCGGGAGTCCGTGCGTGTCCCAGCCCGCCTTGCGCTCGACGCGCTGGCCGAGCATCGTTTGCCAGCGGCAGACGCTGTCCTTCAGCGTGCGCGCGAGCACGTGGTGGATGCCGGGCTTGCCGTTGGCCGTCGGCGGACCTTCCCAGAACACGAACGGGGCGCCGCCTGCGCGCGCGGCCTGCACGGCCGAGAACGTGCGCTCGCTGCGCCACAGGGCGAGCACGCCCTCTTCGGCGCTCGCGGGCGCGGTCGAGAAGTCGCTCGGCAGGGGCGCGAATCGGGCAGTCTGGGCGTCGTGAAGCTCGCTCATGGGAGCGAGCGTTCTACCAAGCCTGCGCCCGGATTTCCGCCGCGATGCGCTCGGCGAGCTCCAGCGCCCGGTAGCCGTCCTCGCCGCTGACCTCGGGCGCTGCGCCGCTGCGGACCGAGGCGAGGAATGAGTCGAGCTCGGCCTGAAGCGGACGGTCGTGGCCCGAAAGGTCGAGCTCGACGAGCTCGAGCATCCCGCTGGACACGAGGTCGGTGCGCGCGGCGATCTCCTCGGGCGTGAGGTTCGAGAGCGCGCTGCGCCCTTCGACCCAGCGCGGCCCCTTCTTCACCACCAGGCCGTAGTTCTTCTGCAGGTCGAGGCTCACGTAGGCGGACGACGAGAACATGCGCAGCCGGCGGGTCGGCTGGAGCGACGCGCGGCTCGCCGTGACGTTGGCGCGTGCGCCGTTTTCGAACACGAGACGCACGCTGGCCATGTCCTCGTGGTCCGTGAGGATCGCGCCCCCGGCGCAGTCGACGCTCACGACGGCCGAGCCGACGAGGAAGCGCACGAGGTCGAGGTCGTGGATCATCAGGTCGTGGACGACGCCGATGTCCGTCGAGCGGAAACTGAACGGCGCGAGGCGCTGGCACTCGATGAAGCGCGGCACGATGCCGAGCTCGCGAACCTTGCGCATCCCGGGCTGGAAGCGCTCGACGTGGCCTACGGTGAGCGTCGCCCCGCCGCGACGCGCGGCATCGAGAATGGCGCGCGCGGAGGCGAGGTCGTGCGAGAGCGGCTTCTCGACGAGGCAGGCGATGCCGCGCTCGAGCAGCGGCACGGCCACCTGAGCGTGGAAGACCGTCGGCACGGCGATCACGGCCGCGCGCGTGCCCGCTGGGACTGCGGCGAGCAAGTCCGCCGCGGAGCCGCCCGCGAGGACTCGCGCAGGACAGCCAAGCTCGGAGGCGAGCTTGTTCGCGCGCTCGGCGCTTGCGTCGACGACCGCCGCGAGCTCCACGTCGGCGCGCTGCGCGAGGATGCGAGCATGGAACGTGCCGAGATGGCCGACGCCGACCACCATCGCACGGAGGCGTTCAGCGGGCTGCATGGGTCATCCCGAGAATGCGCTCGCGGCCGAGCTGGGTGAACTGCTCGCGCAGACTCTCGCGATAGAGGCCCTTGAGGCCCCGCGCCTGCTCTTCGAGCGCGGCGCAGAGTTCGAGGACCTCCGCGGAGATCTGCGCGGAAGCGCGCAGGGCTTCGACGCTCTGTCGCTGCGGCTGTCCCGAGCGATAGATCAGCCGGAAAGCGGCCTGAATCGCCTCGATCTGCGCCTCACTGAAGCCAGCGCGCGTGAGCCCGACCACGTTGACCTGCCGCACGCGCGCTTGATGCCCCTCGAGCAGCATGAACGGCGGCACGTCCTGCGGGACGCGCGTCATGCCGCCGATGTAGGCGTAGCGGCCGATCGACACGAACTGGTTTGCAGCTGCCGCGCCGCCGATATTCGCGCCTTCACCGACGCGGACGTGACCGGCGAGCAGCACACCGTTGGCGAGGATCACGCGGTCCCCCACCTCGCAGTCGTGCGCGACGTGGCAGCACGCCATCAAGAGGCAGCCCGAGCCGATCTTGGTCAGTCCGCCGCCCTTCACGGTGCCGCAGTTGATCGTCACGAACTCGCGCACGGTGTTTCCGTCGCCGATCTCGAGCCACGTCGGCTCGCCGCGGTGCGAGAGGTCTTGCGGCGGACCTCCGAGGTTCGCCTGACCCACGATGAGGTTGTCGGTGCCGAGGCGCGTCACGCCGTCGATCACGACGTGCGGACCGATTTGCGTGCGGTCGCCGATTCGCGCGCGCGGACCGATGATCGAGTAGGGCCCGATGACGACGTCGAGGCCGAGCTCAGCCTGCGGGCTGACGACTGCCGTGGGATGAATCTGGGTCGCCATGCTCAGCTCTCCAACATCGTGAACATCAGGTTCGCTTCGCAGACGACGCGGCCTGCCACGCTGCCGGTGCCCTTCACCTGCCCCATCTCACCCTTCATGCGCAGCGTCTCGACCTCGATGCGCAGCTGGTCGCCGGGGACCACCGCGCCGCGCAGCTTGACCTTGTCGATCGACCACAAGACAGCGATTTTCCCGGTGAATTCGAGCTTGCGGAGCAGGAGCACGCCGGCGAGCTGGGCCATCGCTTCGAGCTGCAAGACGCCCGGCATCACGGGATGGTTGGGGAAGTGACCTTGGAAGAACGGCTCGTTGATCGAGACGTTCTTGATGCCGACCGCGCGCTGGTAGCCGTCGATCTCGATCACGCGATCGATCATCAGGAACGGATAGCGATGCGGCAGGAGCTTCATCACCTCGCGGATGTCCAGCCCGCTCTCGCGCTGGATCACCCCGCCGGTCTCCTTCTCCTGCATCAGATCGATCAAACGCCGCACGAGCTCCGCGTTGGTCGCGTGCCCCGAGCGCGTCGCGATCACATGGGCGTGGAGGTCCGCGCCGAGCAGCGAGAGATCTCCGAGCAGGTCGAGCATCTTGTGCCGCACCGGCTCGGAGGGCATCCGCATCTGCGTGGACGGATCGCCGAGCACGACGGTGTTCTCGCGCGTCGCGCCCTTTCCGAAGCCCGCGGCCTTGAGCTTCTCGACCTCCGAGGCGAGGCAGAACGTGCGCGCAGATGCGATCTCCTTCGCGAAGCTCTCCGGCGTGACGTCGAGCTGGTACGAGCCGCCCTGTACCGCGGGGTCGTCGAACGACGCGATGTACTGGAGCGTGAGCCCGGGTTGCTCGCTCGGCAGCGCGACGAGCGTGGCGGACTTTTCACGCACATAGATGGGCTCGTCGAGCCGGAACGTGCGCGCCTCGGCGCGCTGCTCGACGGTGCCGACTTGCTGAAAAAGCTCGAGGAACATGCGCGAGCTGCCGTCCATGCCCGGCATCTCGGGGCCGTCCATCTCGATGCGCAGGTTGTCGACGCCGAGCCCCGAGCAAACGGCGAGCAGGTGCTCGACGGTTTCGACCTCGGAGTTGCCGCGCTTGAGCCGCGTGCGCAGGTCCGCCTGCACTCGGTACTGCACGAGCGCGGGGATGGGCTGTGCGTCGGGCACGTCCGTGCGCACGAACTCGATGCCCGTGCCCTGCGGCGCGGGGAGCACGCGGGCGTGGACGACCTGACCGGAGTGCAGGCCAACGCCAGAAAACTCGACGGGGGCCCGAAGCGTTCGCTGCAACCGACTCATGCTTCACCTCGCGCTTCGTTGGCACGTTCGAGCTTCTTGAGGCGCTCGGCCATCTCGCCGAGCTTGCGCTCGAGCGCGAGCGTTCGCATGTACTCACCCTTGGGCCGGGCCCACCAGCCCATGTAGTCCGCGCCGGCGGGCACGTCCTGAAAGACGGCGCTCGCAGGGCCGATCCGCGCGCCATCGCCGATCGTGAGGTGCGTCGAAATGCCGGCCTGTCCTGCCAGAATCGCGGCGCGCCCGATGCGGGTCGAGCCCGCGACGCCCACCTGCGCTATCAGGAGTGCACCCTCGCCGACCTGAACGTTGTGCGCGACGTGCACGAGGTTGTCGAGCTTCGCGCCGCGTCCGACGCGCGTCGCGCTGAAGCGACCGCGATCGATCGCGCAGTTCGCGCCGATCTCGACATCGTCCTCGATCACAACGGTGCCAGCGTGCGGCGCCTTGTTCCAGCCCTCGAACCCCCGCGGTCCGACCACAGGATCGAAGCCGAACCCGTCGGACCCGAGCACGGTTCCCGCATGGATCAGGCAGCGCGCACCGATCGAGACCCCGTCGTAGGCCACGACGCAGGAGCGCAGCTCGGTGCCCTCCCCTACGCGAACGTTGCGCGAGAGCACGACGCCGGGGTGCAGAGCCACGCGCGCGCCGAGCACGACGCCGTCGCCGATCACGCAGTTGGCACCGATCGCGACGTCCGCGCCGAGCTGCACGTCGGCGCCGATCACGGCGCTCGGATGAATGCCAGCGGCCGGCCGTCGCGGCAGGCGCTCGAAGGCCTCAAGGATTTGCTCGAAGGCGCGGTTCGCATCATCGCAGCGCAGGAGCGCCACACCTTCGCGCGGCACGGCGAGGTTGCGTGGCACGACGAGCGCACGGGCTCGCGTCGCAGCCAACTCGCGCGCATAGCGTGCGTGGCCAAAGAAGCTGATCTCGTCGGGCTCCGCCTCGGTCAGCGCCGCGGGGCCACGCACGAGCGTTTCGGGGTCGCCTTCCAGCGACGCGCCGCAAAGCGCGGCCAATTGTCTTAGGGTACGATGGGGCATCGGCGTTTTCGGGTCCCAGTCGGAACCCCTCAGGTGTTCTACGGTGCGAACAAACCCGCGGAGCGCCCCGCAATGGGGCGTCCGAACGCAGACGGTTTACTGCACAGCGTCGGCGCTGTCAAACGCGGTCGCCACCGAAGCCACCCGCGCCTCAGCGCGTGCCCATCGTGAACGAAAAGGTCTGACGGTCGTCGCCGTCGAACTCGCGAATTGGGTAGCCGAAATTGAGCGTGATCGGCAGCGGGTAGGTGAGGCCTAGGGTGAAGCCCGCGGACGTTCGCAGCTCGCCAAAATCGAGGCTCCACGACTCCGGATCGAGCAGGCCGTAGTCGAAGAACACCCCGCCGCGGAGCACCTCGAGCTTGCGATAGGTTCCTGGCTGCGTGTTCGAGTGCAGCGGATAGAACCACTCGAAAGTGCCGAAGAGCTGGGTCTCGCCGCCGCGCGGCTCTCGCGAGAGCGGATCCATCGGACCGACTCCTCGGAACTGGAAGCCGCGCAGAGAGTTCGTCCCCCCGAGGAAGTAGCGCTCCGAATACGGAACGCGCGGAGTCCGATCGTAGGGCTGCTGCGCGGCGGCGTTGAACTCGATGTGCAGCACGGGTTGCGTGCCATCCTCGCTCGTCCACGTAGGCGTGTACCAGTCGCCGCGCAATTCAGCGGTAGTGATGTCGAACTCGCCGCCGAGGTCCGTCGAATACAGGACCGTGCCGACCGCAAGCGTGTAGCCCTCGTGCGGAATCAGCATGTTGTCCACGCGCCGTGACGAGAGATCGAACGATAGACCGTTCATCTTCGTGAGCCCGCGGTCGCGCTGGTCGTAGAGCTCGAGCGGTACTCCGTCGGGGTCAAGATCGGACACTTCGACATCCTGCACGATGAAGCCCGCCCAAACGCGCGTGTCGAACGTCACTCGCTGGCCGACGCGCAGCTTGAGCTGCGCGCGCTGCTCGTCGTGCGTACGGTAGAGCCGCAGCCGCTGCGAGAAGTCGACGTCGAGCATGATGGGCTCGAGGTGCCAACCGAACAGGTCGGGCTCCATGAAGCGCATGCGATACTCGGATACCAGAGTGCCCGGCGTCGCATACAGCTCGAGCAGCTGGCCCGCGCCGTGGAGAGCCTCCTTGCGCCAGACTTCCCCGAACGAACCGAACCAAGAGTCGGGCGCGTCGGTGATATCGAAGTTTCGCATCGTGAGCGAGACCTGCGCGAAGGCCCCGTTGTCGCTGCCGATACCGCCCGCCACGTTGACGTCGATCACGCGCCCTTCTTCGATCAAGTACTCGAGCTCAACCTCGCCCGGACTGCCCTTCACCGGCACGAACCGATAGGTCGGGTCGCGGTGCTGCATCCGGTTGTAGGAGTCGGAGAAGTAGTTGGTCGCCGTGATGCGGCCGAGCGAGCGCTCGATCTCCTTCAGGTCCGCGCGCTGGCCGGGGAAGACCGACACCTCGCGGCGCACCACGCGGTCGCGCGTGTGGGTGTTGCCGTTGATCAGGATCTCGCGGATCGTCACCTCGCGCCCCTGCACGATGCGGTACGTCACCGCCACAGTGTGCCGCTCGACGTCGAAGACGAGCTCCGGTTGCTCGAAGCTCCACGAAAGTCGGCGCGGCAACGTCGGGTGCGAGATGCGCCCGTCCTTGCCGTAGCGCTCGCGCAGCGCGCTCTGGTCCTTCTCGCGTAGCGTGCGTTCGAAGTACTTGCCCGGCGCGAGCGAGCAGAGCGCGAGCAGCTCGGCTTCCGGATAGAGGAGCTGCACGGGAACGAGCTCGTCGTTCATGCGCGCGTCGGGATCGGCCCAGTCGTAGGCCTCGATCGCCACCGACGAGACCGTGTAGCGCTCCCCCTCGTCGATGCGCACGTGGACCGTCACGCGCGAGCGGTCGTCGTTGAACTCCAGCCGCTCGAGCTCGACCACCGCGTCGTACCAACCGAGGTCGCGATACACGTTGCGCATCGCGAGCAGGTCGGCCTGCAGGATCTCCTCGTCGAACACCTCGCCCAGCCAGTTGAGGAGCCCCGGACCTGAGAGCTTGGTGCTCGAAAGCGCGCGCAAGCCGTCGTCGAAGAGCCACAGGAAGCTCGTGTCCGGCAGAGAGCGGTTGCCCTCGACAACTACGTCGCTGACGCGCACCTTGCGCCCCTCGCGGATCTCGAAGATCACGTCCGGCACGACGCCGTCGCCCTCGCGCGTGAGCACGCTGACCTCCGCGAAATAGAAGCCCTCGCGGCGGTAGTTTTCCAAGATACGCTGGCGCACGCGACCGGCTTGGTGCAGGTACAGCTCGCTGCGCTCTTCGAGCAGCGCCCACTTGCGCAGCTGTGCCTCGTCGATCGCATCGTTGCCCACGAAGCGCGGTTCTCGGTCGACCGGCATCTCCTCGACGTTCACGACGAGCTCGATCCCGCCCGGCACATCCCGACGCGAGACGGAGGCGCGCACGTGGAAGGCCGTGCCGAGCCTGCGGATGCCTTGGTCGAGCGCGGCGGGGTCGAAGGGCTGCCCGAGCTTCTGTCCGAGCACGCCCGCGATTTGGGCCTCGGTGTAGCGCTCCTCGCCCTCGACCAAGATGCCGAGGACCGCCGGCAGCTCCGGCGGCCGCTGCGCAGTGCCCGTGTCCTGCACGGACGCTGCCGTCGTCGAGGGCAGCGCCAGAGCCAGCGCGGCAAGAGTTTGACCGACCGACACGCGAGCGCGCCCTAAGCGAAGATCGGCTCAGCGGCCGACGGCGCGGGGTTGTCGAAGCGCTGGAAGTGGCCGAAGAAGCGCAAGGGTATGTCGCCGGTGCCGCCGTTGCGGTGCTTGGCGACGATCACCGTCGCATCGTGACGGATCGCGTCGAGCTCGGCCTGGGACATCTGCTCCTCAGTCGCGTTCTTGTTCGTCTCGTAGTACCAGCGGCGGTAGAGCATCATCACCACGTCCGCGTCCTGCTCGATCGAGCCCGACTCGCGCAGGTCGGAGAGCATCGGCCAACCGCGCGGGTTGCGGTCCTTGCCCTCGACCGCGCGAGAGAGCTGCGCGAGCGCCACCACGGGCACTCCAAGTTCGCGCGCGATCGACTTCAGCGCACGCGAGATCTCGCTGATCTCCAACTGGCGGCTCTCGTTGCTGCGTTGGCCCGAAGTCATGAGCTGCAAATAGTCGAGCACGATCAGATTGAGGCCGACCTTCGCCTTGAGACGCCGCGCACGGCCGCGCAGCGCCATCACGGACAAGCTTGGCGAGTCGTCGATGTAGAGCTTCATCTGCGCGAGCTCGCCCACGGCCTCGCTCATGCGCTGATACTCCTCGTCGGGCAGCCGCCCGGTGCGCAGGCGTGTGTTGTCGATACGACCGCGCGCGCAGATCATGCGCTCCATGATCTGGTGCTTGCCCATCTCGAGGCTGCAGAAGAGCGCGACAGGCGGCGCGCCTCCGAGACAGTCGGGCCGCGACAAGCACACCGACTCGATGACGTTGAGCGCGAACGCAGTCTTGCCCATGGCGGGGCGCGCGGCAACGATCACGAGATCGCCCGCGTTGAGCCCGCCGAGCATGTCGTCGAGCCCGTGGAAGCCCGTCGGCAAGCCGGTTAGACGGTGCGACGTGCGACTCTCGATCTGGCGCATCGCTTCGTGCAGCACGGGCTCGACCGCCTCGGGCCCCTGATTGGACGCGCGCGTCGCCAGTTGGAAGATGCGCGACTCGCTGCGGTCGAGCAGCGACGTCACCGAGTCGCCGTCGGGCCGCGTCTCGTACGCCTCGGCCAGAATCTCCGTCGCGCCGTCGATCAGACGCCGCAGCACCGCCGCCTCCGTGACGATGCGCGCGTGGTGCGAGATGTGCGCGGCGCTCGTCACCGACTGCTGCAGGGTGAGCAGGACTTCGTTGCCGCCGATCGCGTGCAGGAGTCCCTGCGCCATCAACGCCTCGGAGGTCGTGATGAGGTCGATCTTCACGTTCCGCGCGCTCATGTCGACGAGCACGCCGAACAGGAGCTGGTGGCGGCGGACGTAGAAGTCCTCGGGCCGCAGCGTCTCCGCGACCTCCGGCACTCGGTCCGGCACGAGCATCATCGCCCCGAGAATCGCCCGCTCGGCGTCCTCGTTGTGCGGCGAAACTCGTCCGGGAAGTTCGTTCTTCTCCATCCTCGTCGCTCCCTCCCCGACGCCTCGCGAGCACGCCCGCGCCGGGGTCGCAGAGGATACTCGCCACCCGCGGCAGCCGAAAGGCGAGCCGAGGTTCAGAAACAACGAGGCCCGAGCCGCGGTGTGCGACTCGGGCCCCTCGGTTTCGCAGCGCGCGAGCGCGCCGCTAGAGGGCTCTAGGCCTGCGCGTTGACGTTGACCGTCACGTCCGCGAAGCGCTCGCCGTGGATGTGGATCTTCACCACGTGCGCACCGACCGTCTTGATCGGCGCCTCGAGGCGAACGTCCTTCTCCGGGACGCCGTGGCCCGCAGCCACGAGCAGCTCGGAGATGTTGGCCGCGTTGACCGAGCCGAACAGGTGACCCTGCTCGTCGGCCTTCGCCGAGGTCGACACGACCACGCCCGTGAGCTTCGCCACGCGCGCGTCGATCTCCTCGTCACGCTTGCGCTCCTCGATGTCGAGGCGCGCCCGCTTGCGGGCCATCAGGCGCTTGTTGTCGTCGGTGGCCTCCGTCGCAAACCCGTTGGGGAACAGGAAATTGCGAGCGTAGCCGGGGCGAACGCGCACGACGTCGCCGCACTTGCCGAGGTGCTGCACGTGTTCGCGCAGCAGAACTTCGATGTTGGCCATGTGGTCGGCTCCTTACTGAACGAAGGCCATGAGGCCCATGTGGCGGGCGCGCTTGATCGCCTGCTTGAGCTCGCGCTGGCACTGCGTGCAGAAGCCAGAGCGCTTGCGCGAGAGGATCTGCGCCTGCGGGGTGAGGAACTTCTGGAGGTACGCGACCTCCTTGTAATCGATCTTCGGGTCGTCGCAGTGACGGCTCGCGATCGGCGGGCTGGGCTTGCGGCTCTCGGCCATGGTTCAGCTCTCCTCCGTGGCAGCGGCTTCGGTGACTTCGGCTTCTGCGCCCTCCGCAGCATCGCCTTCGTCGGCGGGAGCGTTGCGGCGCAGGTTTTCTTGGATCGGACGGTCCGCGAGGTCGCCGAACACGGCGCGCTCGGCGGAGGTGACCTCGTCGGTCGGCGGCGGCGGCACGACGTAGCCGTCGGCGCCCTCTTCGGCGGCCTTCTCCATCTCACCCGCGGGGATGGCGTCGACCTTGAGGAGCAGGTAGCGCAGCACGCGCTCATCGAGCTCGAAGTCGCGGCGGACGCTGTTCAGGCCCGGTCCCTCGATCTCGAAGTACGCGAGCAGGTAGGTGCCGCGGGTGCGGCCCTTGATCGGATAGGCGAGCTTGCGCTCGTCCCAGCGCCGGGCGCAGAGCACCTTGGCGCCATTCTTCGCGAGCAGGTCCGTCACCATGGCCTTCGCCTGGCGCCAGTCCGCTCGCACCACCTGGTTGTCCAGGAGGAACATGCCTTCGTAGGTCGTAGTCAAAACTAGAGTCTCGCTTTCGTGTTGTGAGCGGGCCGGCGGGTCCTATCCGCCTTCTGGCCCAAGGTCTTTCCAGCGGCTGTGGAACCGCGTCATCAGCCTCTCGAGGCTCTCCGGCTCGTCGAGCCACGCCGCGAGGAAGTCGGCCGCATGGGCCACCGTGATCTCGGCGTGGACGCGCGCGTCGCCGGTGAGCTGCGTGAGGACGTGACGCGCCGCGTCGGTCCTCGGCCTGCCAACCCCAATCCGTAGCCGCGGAAAGTGGTCGCTGCCGAGCATCTGCACCATGGAACGCACCCCGTTGTGTCCGCCTGCGCCGCCATGAGGGCGGATGCGCAGCGCACCTTCCGGCAGGTCGAGGTCATCGAAGACCGCGAGGATCTGCTCGGGCGGCACGCCGAACGCGCGGGCGAGCGGGGCGACTGCGGCACCCGAGAGGTTCATGAACGTCAGGGGCTTCACGAGGAGCGCGTCGCGACGGGTGTCGCGCGCGACCGAGCAAGCCACGGACGCCAGAGAGGCTCCGAGCACCGCGGGAGGTTCAAAGATCAGCTTGGAGTGCCGTGCGAGCAGGTCGAGCGCGTGGAACCCCAAGTTGTGGGGCGTCCACTCGTATTGCGGTCCGGGGTTGCCGAGGCCGACGACGAGACGGGTCACGGGAGCACCAAGGGCCCTCCGGCGTCGGCGGGTGCCGAACCGAAGAGCGGGCGGAAGATTGTAGGGGCGGCGCCGCGCGGCGCAAGCCTCGTGCCCGGCTCCCCTTCCCTCCCGCAGCCCAGCGCGGCCGCCGGGGTCGCCCCCCGCCTTCCCCGGGACCTCGGGGCCAGCAAACAGAGAGCGCCCCCCACGACTCGCGCGGGAGGCGCTCGGTTCACGCGGCGCAGCCCGACGCCCGAGAGCGCCGGAGGCTGCGGCCTGAAGCGGCGACTACTTGGCCGGCTTCTTGGCGTCGCCAGCCTTCGCGGCCGGAGCGGCGCCAGCGGCCGGAGCGGCGCCAGCCTTGGCACCGGCAGCCGGAGCGGCGGCGGCCGAAGCGGAGGCACCCTCGGCCGGAGCGGCCTCGGCGACCGGCGCGGCCTCGACCTTGATCTCGCTGATGCGCGCGACCGTCGCGTTCGGGTTGGTGACGAGGTCGACGTTCGCAGGCAGCTTGATCTGCGCCGCGGTCACGCTCGTGCCCGGCTCGAGGTCGGCCACCGAGACTTCGAGCTCGTCGGGGATCTCGGTCGGGAGCGCCATGACCTTGACGTGCGCCATGAGCTGGTTGAGCACGCCCTTGGGGTGGCCGACGAAGTGCAGGTCGACCTCGACCTCGGTCTTCTTCTTCAGGTCGACGCGACGGAACTCGACGTGGATGATCGAGTCACCGAAGGTGTCCCAGTCGAGGTGGCGCACGATCGCCGCTTCCTTCTTGCCCGAGAAATCGAGCTCGAACACGTGCTGGTGGCGACGGCGAGCCGTGAGGAACTCGTCGGCGTCGATCGAGAAGTCCACGTGCGGCGCTTCCTTCGTCGACTCGAGCGACGAGGGGATGCGGCCGAGCGAGCGCAGCGCGGAGGCGGTGCGCGAACCGAGCTTCTTGCGCGGCTCGGACTGGAGGACGGCGGTCGGGGCGTTCTTGGTCTGCTTCATTGGATTTCCTCGAAGAGCGAGCTTACCGACTCGCTTCTGTGGATGTTGCGGATCGCCCGGGCCAGCAGGCCCGCGACGCTGACGACTTCGAGCGCCTTGGGGCTCTCCCCACGGCGCGGGATGGTGTCCGTGACCAGGATCTTGTCCGCCGGGCAGGCGTCGAGACGCTGGACGGCGGGGCCGCAGAACACGGCGTGCGAGGCGGCGAGCACGATCTTCTTCGCGCCGTGACGGCGCGTGATCGCAGCGGCCTCCGAGATCGAGCCGCCGGTCGAGATCATGTCGTCGACGATGATCACGTTGCGGCCGTCGACGTTGCCGATGACGTGCTCCACGGCGATCTCGGAGCCCGAGATGCGGCGCTTGTCGACGATGGCGAGGTCCGCGCCGATGGCCTTGGCCCACGCGCGCGCCATCTTCACGCCGCCGACGTCGGGGGTGACGATCACGGGGTTCTCGATGCCGAGGCGCTTGACCGCCGCCATCAGGACTGGCTTGGCGTAGAGGTGGTCGACGGGGATGTCGAAGAAGCCCTGAATCTGGGCCGCGTGCATGTCCATCGTCAGCATGCGGTCCGCGCCGACGCTCGCGAGCGTGTCGGCCACGACCTTGGCGCTGATCGGCACGCGCCCCTCGTCCTTGCGGTCCTTGCGGGCGTAGCCGTAGTAGGGCATCACGACCGTCACACGCCCCGCGCTCGCGCGGCGCAGCGTGTCGATGATGAGCAGGAGCTCGATCCAGTTCTCGTTGACCGGCGGGCAGGTCGGCTGGATGACGAACACGTCGCCGCCGCGGATGTCGTCGTAGACCTTGATGTCGATCTCGCCGTCCGGGAAGCGCCCGATGTGCGCGTTCGCGACCGGAATGTCGAGCTCGGCCGAGATCGACTGCGCCAGCTCGCGGTGAGCCGTGCCCGACATCAAGACGAGGCGATCTTGGGTGTAGCCCATGGTCCTTACGCGCTCCCCGACTTGCGGCGCGCCTTGGCCTTGGCCGGAACCCCGACCCACAGCTCGCCCGCGCCGACGTGCGAGCCGTGCGTGACCACCGCGTTGGCGCCGGTCGCGGCGCCCTCGCCGGTCGAGCAGGGCGCGACGAGCACGGTGCCGCAGCCCAAGAAGCTGCGGTCGGCCACGATCGTCTTGTGCTTGTGCGTGCCGTCGTAGTTCGCGAACACGGTGCCCGCGCCGACGTTGACGCGCTCGCCGATCTCGGCGTCGCCGATGTAGGCGAGGTGCTTGGCCTTCGACTTCTTGCCGAGGCGCGAGCGCTTGGTCTCGGTGAAGTTGCCGATCTCCGCACCGTCCGCGAGCGTCGTCTGCTCGCCGATGTGCGCGAACGGCCCGATGTGGCAGCCCGCACCGATCGTGCAGCCCTTTTCGATCACGCTGCACGGCGCGATGTGCGTCCCCGCGCCGATCGTGACGCCGTGGGCGATGTACGTGGTCGCCGGATCCTCGACGAACACGCCGTTCAGCATGTGGGCCTCGACGAGTCGCTCCTGCACGGCCGCGCGGGCCTCGGCGAGGTGCACGAGCGTGTTGACGCCGATCGCCTCGCGCTCGTCGGTGATCTCGACCGGCAGCACGCGCTTTCCGGCCGCGGAGAACATGCCGACCACGTCGGTGACGTAGTACTCGCGCTGTGCGTTCTGGTTGGAGAGCTTCGGCAGGCTCTCGACCAAGAAGCGTCCGTCGAAGCAGTACACGCCGAGGTTGACCTCGCGCAGCGTGCGCTCGCCGGTGGTCGCGTCCTTCTCCTCGACGATGCGCGCGACCGAGTCGTCCGCGCCGCGCACGATGCGCCCGAAGCCGCGCGGGTTCGCGGGGCGCGCCGTGAGCAGCGCCATCCCGCCGTGGGTCGACGCTTGCTCGGTGCAGAGCAGCTCCAAGCTCTCCGCACGCAGGAGCGGCATGTCGCCGTACAGCAACACGACGCGGCCCGGATCGGCGCCGAGCTCGGGCAGGCAGCACTGGACCGCATGGCCCGTGCCCTTCTGCTCGGCCTGCAGCACGGTCCGAATGCGCCCCTTGGGGTCGAGCCCCTCGACGGCCGCGCGCACCTCATCGGCTTTGTAGCCGACGACGACGAGCACACGCTTGGGCTCGAGCGCGAGCGCCAGATCGACCACCCACGCGATCATCGGTCGACCGCACAGAGGCGCCATGACCTTCGCCCACCCGGTCTTCATCCGAGTCCCCTGGCCTGCCGCCAGGATGATCACGGTGTCGGGCCGGGACATGGGTCGCTCGCGCTGAAAACGAAGGGGGCCTGTGGGGAGAGAGAGGGCGCAAGAGGATACAAGCCGCGTCCGGGAAGTCAACGCGACCCCACCCCCGCCGGCCCCGCTTGGGCTAGCATGGTTGCCCTCGTCCCCCCCCATCCGAGGGTCCCCCCGTTGAAGATCGCGCTGACCGGCGGGCCGCACAGCGGCAAGACCACCCTGCTCGCGGAGCTCGCCGCGCGCGGGTTCAGCACGGTCCCCGAGGCCGCCATCGGGGTCATCGAAGAGCTGGTGGCGAAGCTCGGCCGCGAAGAGGCCCGCGCGTGGCGGCTGACCCACGTCCCCCAGTTCCAAGAGCAGATCGCGGAGCGCCAGCTCCAGCTCGAGTGCGCCGCCCGCCAAGAGAACGCCGCCGCCGTCTTCTGCGACCGCGGCCTCGTCGACGGCTTGGCCTACATGCGCCTCGTCGGCGCCGCGCCCACGCCGTTCGTCAAGGCCGCCGTCGAGAGCTCGCGCTACGACGCCATCGTCCTGTGCGACATCTGTCTGCCGTTCCGCTCCCGCGTCGAGACCGGCCGCACCTCCGACCTGCAGCGCGCCCGCGAGATCGAAGCGTCGCTGATCGCGACCTACCGTGAGCTCGGCTACACGCTGATCCGTCTGCCCGCCATCGAGCCCGTCGCCGCCCGCGCGGATCTCCTGCTCGACACGCTCTCGCAGCACGGCCTCATCGCCTGCACGCGCATGGCGCCCTGAGCGTCCCCCCACGCGCACGGCCCGCACCACGAGCCCTGCGCGCCGTCCCGAGCCCGCTCCGATGCTGCTCTCCACTCCGATGCGCCGCCTGCTCGCGGCCGCCGCGCAGGGCTATGTCTTGAAGAGCGAGCCCCAGCCCGCGATCGAGCGGGCACTCGCGCGCATTCTGCAGGGCGAGCCGCCGCTCTCCCCCGCGATCGCACGCCGCCTGATGGCCCACTTCCGCAAGCCTGAGGCGAGCGCGGCGCCCGCGGACCTCGTCCAGCAGAGCCCGCGCGAGACGGAAGTGCTCGCGTGCCTCGGTCGCGGCCTGCGCATCCGCGACGTCGCGCACGAGCTCGATCTCTCCGACCACACGGTCGGCGACTACGTGAAGTCGATTTGCCGCAAGCTCGAGATCTCGACCCGAGCCGAGGCGGCCTTGGAGGCCGCGCGGCGGGGCCTCGTGCCGCCGAAAGGCTGAAGCCCCCCTCGTTCACGGGGATTGCGGATCTCGGCGCTTGCGCTTGAGATGGATGCTGAGATGCGAGAAGACGTCGCACACCGACGCGCCTCGCTCCGCCGCCCCGATTTCCCCGACTGGTGCCGTCCACCATGCTGCGCTCCCTCCTCCGCTCGCTCGCCTCGCTCGCCCTCGTCGCCGCGCTCGCCTCCACAGCCGCGGCCCAAAACACCGTCGACATCCACGTCGGCCGCACCGACCCGCTGACCGAGGGCTGGGTCAACGGCTACAGCGGAGCGTTCAACTACACCAGTCCTGCCTTCCAAGGCGGCATCGGCCCCGTGACCACCGGTGGCATCGACGCCTGGCGCATCTTCGACGTCGTCAACGCGCAGTCCGCGGCCAACGTCACCACCTACGACCGCTACTTCCCCTACAACACCGCGAACGGGCTCCCGCTCAACGCCCGCAACTGGCTCTTCTCGGCCTTCGTCAACCCGGAGCAGGGAAGCAACCCCGGCGCCGTGGCCTCGCTCTACAACTCGATGTTCTACGTGAAGTCGTGGGCGCTCACCGCCGGCGGGATCGGCTACGGCCACCAACACTTCGTGGCCTGCGAGCGCCTCGCCGACGGCACCAACCGCATCCACTGGGAGCTGACCGGCGCCAACGTCTTCACGCGCAACGCGATCGTCCCCGGCGGCTTCATCTGGGTCGAGCTCTTCTATCGCTCGGTCACGAACAAGGCGCGCCTCTTCGTGAACGGCGTCGAGCTCGACAGCGACGTCACGCCCTACTACGGACCCTACGCGGACAACAGCGTGGGCTTCGGCGACTACAACTATTCGCTCGGCGGCTCCGGCGGCTCCCAGTGGGCCATCACGCGCTTCGAGCGCGGCCCCAATGGGATCGATCTGCAGGGTGCCAACTGCGGCCGCGTCTCGTACTGCCCGCCGACCGCCAACAGCTTCTCATCCACGGGCGCCACGCTCGCGATCGCCGGCTCGACCTCGCTGAGCACGGGCGGCCTGATGGACCTGACCGGCATGGGCATCCCGCCCGGCAAGTCCGGCACCCTCGCCTACGGTGCGACCCAAGCCACGCAGCCCTTCGGCGCCGGAACGCTCTGCATCCAAACGCCGCGTCGACTCCAAGTCGTGAGCGCGAGCCAGCTCGGCACGATCAGCTTCGCGCTCAACATCACCAACGCCACCTACGGCTTCACCGCGGGCTCGACCTGGAACTTCCAGTACATCTTCCGCGACCCGATCCCCGGCGGCACCTCGCTCAACACCTCGTCGGCCCTCGCCGTCACCTTCTGTCCCTAGCCCGCTCCGACAGCCTCCGAGCACCCGCTCCAGCCGCGCCGCCCCGCGCAGCCCCCTCCCCCCCCCCCGGCCCATCGCGCTCCCCCCGCGGTGGGCCGGCTGCGTTCCGCCCCCAACCGCCCCCATCCACCCCACAGGACCCAACACGCCATTTCTGACTTTTCCTATTGTTTCAATATCTCAACACGCCGATATTGGCACTCATGACTCAACACGACTCCGGCCCCGGCGGCGACCCCGAAGCGCTGCGCGCCCTGGCGGAGCGGCTCGCCGCGCGGCGCCTCGAGCGCAACCAGACCCAAGCCCAGCTCGCCCGCTCGGCCGGCGTCTCGCTGCGCACGCTCGTGCGGCTCGAGCGCGGCGAGTCGACGCAGCTCACCAACCTCGTCCGCGTCCTGCGCGCGCTCGACCTGCTCGCCCCGCTCTTGGAGAGCCTCGCCGCGCTCACTCCCCCGCCGCAGTCACGCCCGCTCGCCCAGCTCCGAAGCCGCGCGCGCACCCGCCGCCGCGCGTCTCCGCGACGCCCCGAACTGAGCCACCCCACCCACGCGACGGCGGTCGCCGAGCCCACGCCGTGGGTCTGGGGGGACGAGCGCGCAGGCCGCGCACCGGGCACGAGGGGAGACGCGCTGCCGTGACCGTCGCCGAGGTCCGTCTCTGGGGCACGACGATCGGCGCCGTCTCCGTCGAGCTCGCCGGCGAGCCCGCCGTCTTCGAGTACACGCCCGAGTTCGCTTCGAGCGGCATCGAGGTCGCGCCGCTCGCGATGCCGCTCTCCCGCGCGCTCTATCGCTTCACCTCCTTGGGCGAGGCCTTCCACGGACTGCCCGGCCTCCTCGCCGACTCGCTCCCCGACAAGTTTGGCAACGCCGTGCTCGACGCGTGGCTCGCCGCGCAAGGCCGCTCGCCGCAGGACATCAACGCTGTCGAGCGCCTGCTCTACGCCGCCGACCGCGGCATGGGGGCGCTCGAGTTCCGCCCCGCGCTCGGTCCGCGCGGCGATGCGTCGAAGCCGCTCGAAGTGGCCGCGCTCGTCGAGCTCGCGAACGAGGTGCTGCGCGAGCGCTCGCTCCTGCAGGAATCCTTCGGCGATTCCACCAAGGAGCGCGCGCTGCGCGAGATCCTGCGCGTCGGCTCCTCGGCGGGCGGCGCGCGCGCCAAGGCCGTGATCGCGTGGAATCCGGCGACGAACGAGGTGCGCTCCGGCCAAGTGCAGGCACCCGAGGGCTTCGGCTACTGGCTGCTCAAGTTCGACGGCGTCGCTGCCAACCGCGACCGCGAGCTCGCCGACCCGCTCGGCTACGGCGCGATCGAGTACGCGTACTCGCAGATGGCGCGCGCGGCGGGGATCGAGATGAGCGAGTGCCGCCTGTTCGAAGAGAACGGTCGTCGCCACTTCATGACGCGGCGCTTCGATCGCCGGGACAACGGCGAGAAGCTCCACATGCAGTCGCTCGCCGCGCTCGCGCACCTCGACTTCAACCTCGCCGGAGCGCACTCCTACGAGCAGGCGCTGCTCGTCGCGCGCCGCCTCGGCCTTCCGCCCGAGAGCATCGAAGAGCTCTTCCGCCGCATGTGCTTCAACGTCGTCGCGCGCAACCACGACGACCACGTGAAGAACCTCGCCTTCCTCATGGACCGCCGCGGCCGCTGGTCCCTCGCGCCCGCCTTCGACCTCAACTACGCCTTCAACCCCCAAGGCGCGTGGACCTCGCGCCACCAGATGACGCTCAACGGCAAGCGCGACGACTTCACCCTCGCCGACTTCCGCGCCGTCGCCCGAACCGCGCTCCTCCCCCGCGGCCGCGAGCGAGCCCTCCTCGCACAAGTCACCGCCGCCGTCGCCCGCTGGCCCGAGTTCGCCGCTTCCGCCGACGTCCCGCCCGCGCGCGCCACCCTCATCGCCCACCACCACCGCCTCGACCTCACGCCGCGCGTCTGAGCCACGCGCGCCAGACCGGTGGCCGCGAAATCCAAGCCCAGCCCACGCGGGGCGGGCTCGATTCGCTCTTCGCGTCCGCACTCGGAGTGCAGCGGGGTCGAGGTGTCCGAGGTCGCACACGTGGTCCCTTGCGCTACGAGCCCCTCTCGCTACGCCTCGGCCTGCTGCTCGCGCTCCTGAGACTCCCTCTGCTTTTCCTTCTCCGCCGCTCCGGTCGCCCGCGCGACGCTCTGACTCGAGGGTTCGAAAATCGCTGGAGATCGAGCGCCGACCTCCCAAGGCGCGCGGCAGCGGCAGCGAGGCACGGATTCCGCGCTCCGCTCGGCGCATGCGATGATTCCGCGCATGCAGACACGACGTTGGCCGTATCCGATCGGGAGTTCCGGTGTGGCTTGGGGCGCGGCCGAGCGCGCGCAGTGGCGCGCGTCGGTGCGAAAAGAGCGCAGCTACTTCGAAGAGGTGGTGACGCGCATCGAGGCGCTCGCGGGGCGCTTCGAGGTCGTGCGCTACGGCACGCTCGACGGCGGCGCCGACGGCGAGTTCCCGCTCTTCGCGCTCAAGACGCGCGCATGGCGCGAGGCTCGGCCGATCGCGCTGATCACCGGCGGCGTCCATGGCTACGAGACGAGCGGCGTGCACGGCGCGCTGCGCTTCGCCGAGCGCGACGCAGCGGCGCTCGAAGCCCACCTGAACCTCCTGATTGCGCCCTGCGTGAGTCCGTGGGCGTACGAGCGTATTCAGCGCTGGAATGCCGAGGCCCTCGATCCCAATCGCTCCTTCGGCCCGACCGGCCTCGCGCGCGAGTCGCGC
>CAIYPP010000066.1 GCA_903928115.1 uncultured Planctomycetota bacterium | reverse complement strand
GGTTCGAACCCGCTCTTGAGCGCCTCGGGCCCGACTCGCCCGGACAAGCACGCCGCACTCGGGTGGTTTCGTTACATGGCTACCCCGCGCCCCGCCGCGCTCACGCGTCGACGGCGGGCACGTAGTCCTTGGCGCCGGGGTCGAGCTGGCCGGTGGCGCGGACGTAGAGGTCGAAGAGCTCTTGTTCGAGCGGGAAGCCGTAGCGGTGCTTCCTGAGGCGCCAGCCGGCGATCTGCGCGAGCGTCTCGCGCATCCATGCGTCTGGGCGGGCAGGTATGGCACCATGCTCCGAGACGTTTCTTGGGCACACGCCTCGCCGTGGATTCGGCCGAAGACGCCTGAGCGCCGACGGCGCGGGGCGCAGGACTGGGCAGCACGAGGTACAGCGCGGCGGCAGGGCCGGCGCGATCGGACGGCGTGTCGCCTTGGAGGGGCGGAGCCCGAGGTTGTTGTCCCGGTTCTCCGGCGTGTTGTTGTTGCGGTTCGCCGAGCGCGCGTTCGAGGCGGCGTTGTTGAAGCTGCCGCCGCGGTTCACGCGGTTGGAGGAGCCGTGGGTCCTGCACCCCAATCGAGCTCGGCCGCGAACGTGGCGCCGAGTGCGCCGCGTCTCCAGCCGAGCGTGTTTCCGTGGTCGAGGTGCGCGAGCACCGACTGCACCGCAGCTGCGTAACGGTCGGCCGCGATGCGCCCGGTCCGCAGCTCCCAGCGACGGTGTCGCAGCCTGCGCCGCGTGCGGCGAGCGTTCTCCGGCCGCAGCCGCGTCACGCCGCGGTAGATCCGCCAGCCGAGGAACGGCATGCCTTGCGAGACCGGCGCGAGGATCGTCGCGTGCTCCTTCAGCGCCAGGCCGAGCTTGTCGCGCACGAACTCCTCGATCCGCTCCAGGTCTGCACGCAACCGCAGCTTGTCGTCGGCGAAGAGCGCGAAGTCGTCCATGTAGCGCACGTAGCCCGGGATCTCGAGTTCCTCGATCACGAAGCGGTCGATGCGCCCGAGCACCAGGTTCGCGAACCACTGGCTGGTCAGGTTCCCAATCGGCAGTCCGCGTCCGAGCGCCTCCTCCGGGCTGCCCAGCACGCGCCGACACAACTCGAGAGCCTGCGCGTCTGCGACCAACGGTGTCATCGTGCTCAGCACCAGCTCGTGTCCGATCGACTCGAAGCACTTGGCGATGTCGAGCTTCAGGAAGTGCGTGTGTCGACGCACGAGCCCCTTCGCATGGGCCAGCGCCTTGTGCGTCCCCATCCCGCGCCGGCAGGCGAAGCTCTGCGGCACGAGCGCTGCATCCAGCCGCGCTTCCAACGGATCGATCAGCGCGTGGTGCACCACTCGGTCCCGGAACGGTGCCGCCGTGATCACGCGCTCCTTGGGATCGTGGATCGTGAACTGCACCGGTCGCGACGGGCGCCATCGCCCCTCGCGCAACTCGCGCTGCAAGGCCAGCGCCTCGGGCTCCAGCCGCTCCAAGAACCTCGCCGCACCCGCGACCCGCCGCTTCGACCTCGCCGCGCGCTTCGCCGCTCGGCAGAGATTCGCGAACGACGTGATCTCGTCCCAGTCGCTCACGTCGCAGCCTCGTCGGCGCCCGTCGCCGCCTCGCGCTCACCGATCGCCACGCGCCAGCCGTGCACCATCCGCCCCAACTCGTCGATGCCGCGCATCGCCGTCTCGAAGCCCGCCGCCGGCATCACCTGCCGTGCCCGGGCCATGCGCAGCAGGAACCGCAACTGCTCGAGCCGCAGGTTGACCTCGCGCAAGAGCTTGCGTCGCTGACCCGGCTCGTAGCGCGCAGCCACGAGGCTCTCGAGGATCGCGAGCGCCTGGTTGTCCACCTTCTGCACGAAGCTGAAGCGCGCCGACTTGGGCCACTTGGCGGTGTGTTCGATCAGCCAGCCCGCCGTGTCCTCCCACTTCTGCAGGCACAAGAGTTCCGGGCCAGCTTCGCGGGCCCCGGGTCGCGTGGTGGGCAGGCTCACGGCTTGGCCTCGGCCGTTGTCGGCTCCGCAGGCGCCGTCACCACCGCGAGCGGCGGCCCGGCCGGCGCATGCCCGTGCAGGCAGCGCAGGATCGCCGCGCCGTAGCGCTCGACCTTGCCGGGGCCTACGCCGTCGATGTGCCCGAGCGCAGTGGGGGAGTCGGGGCGCCGGCGGACAACCTCCACCAACTGGCGGTTGGTCAGCAGCAGGTAGGGCGGCACGCCGTCGTCGTGGGCTTGTTTCGAGCGCCATTCGCGCAGGTGGTTGAACAGCGCTCGCTCCGAATCGCTCATGCCTTCGCACGGGTCCGGTGCGCCATCACGGCGCTGGAAGCGTTGCGGTTCACGGGACGCGGCGCGCGGTGCGACTTCGCGCGCCGCGTCAAGCGCAGCCTGCGGAACGACCGCGTCTTGGTAGTGCACCACGCACGACAGGTGCGGCACTTCGTTGACGAGGTAGAAGTGTTCGCGGAACGCGATGACTTCCTTGTCGCGGGTGAAGTCGACGAGCGCGGTGTCGTCGAAGCCGCCGAGCGTGGCCGAGTAGCGGAAGGTGAGGAGTTTGATGCGCATGGTCCGGTCTCTCGCTCCCGGTACCCGCCGTCCCTCCCCTGCACCACCAAAGTCGGAAAAATCTCAAATCTCTCCGCCGTCGGCAACTGTACCGGTCCAGCGCCCTTCGCTGGCGGCTTCGCACGCCACTCGGTCGCAGGACCTCGCAACGGCCCTCCGAGGCCTACTTCGGAGGGTGAAGTGGTGAAGCAGAAAGGCGCAGAGCCCTGGAGGGGCGGAGCCCGAGGGAGTAGACGCGGAACTCCGGCGTGAAGGTGAAGCGGAACGCCGAGCGCGCGAGCGAGGCGGCGCGGTTGAAGCTGCCGCCGCGGATCACGCGGAGGGAGGAGCCGGACCATGGCGACAAGGGATCCTTGCCGACCCGCTTGCCATAGAATCCCGAGTCGTAGCCGTCCAAGCACCACTCCCAAACGTTGCCCGCCACTTCGTGCAGCCCGAAACCATTTCCGGGGTAGCTGGGGTTGCCCACGACGCAGTGCACGACGCTGCCATCCTCCAGATCGGGCCAGTCGGCAATATCTGGCCAAGTTGCGCCCGCCTTCTTCGCCGTCTGGTCAGCCAAGTTCACCTTGCCCCGCAGGCTCTCGCGCTCGGGCCCCGTCCACCAAGGCGTCGACGTACCGCCGCGCGCCCCACACTCCCACTGCGCCTCGCTCGGCAGCGACAGGCCCAAGCTAGCCAGCAGTTCAAAGCACATCGGCCAGCTCACCTGCTCAACCGGATGCTGTAGCGACGGAGCTAATCCGCCCGGCGGTTTGTAGTAACTCGGGTTGGTCGCCGCGATCCGTTGCCACTGGCCCTGCGTCATCTCGTACTTCGAAAGGAAGTACGGGCTCAGCTCCACCTCGTGCACCGGGCCTTCGTCGTTCGAGGCGGCGGGGTCGTGGTTCTGCGCGCCCGGCTTGTTCTGCGCGCCCATCCAGAACTTCCCGCCAGGGATCAGCACGAACACCAAGCCCGTCTCCTCGGTCAGCACGAGCTTGCCGTCCGCGCCGCGCACAGCCGGCTCGCCCGTCTGCACGTGCGCGAACTCCCACAACTGCGAGACCGGGTCCATCCCGATTGGCAGCAAGCCAAGCTGCGGCAGGATCTCCAGTCCGCCGTACTTCGGCGAAGCCTTGATCGCGGCGATCGCCTCATCCCACAGGCGCCTTGCCTCAGGTCCGTCCACGCTGCGCTCGCCGATCGTTTGCGCGAACTCATAGCGCTTGGCCACGCCCCAGCCGAAGGGCTCTGCCAGCACGTCGTTCATCAGCCCCGTCTTCGGGTCGCCCAGCTTCTCCAGGTCGCCGACCAGCTTCGACAGCGAACGGTTCCACCACTCCTGCTCCGGATAGTCGAACTCGTAGGTGCGACGCTCGTCCACCTGCGTCGTCAGTGCGGCGACTTCCTCCGCCAGCTTGTCGCGCTCCTCGCGGCGTTTCGATGCCTCGTCCCCGCGCCAGGGGGCGACCGCCTTCTCCAACCCGGCAGCCGACTCCTCTAGTGCGTCGCCACCCGGCTCCGACAGCGCCGTGCGCACCTCCGACAACGCTGCGTCGAAGCGGCCCACCCGGAACAGCGCCCATGCCAGCGTGTCGCGGATCAGAGAACGTTTCTCCTCGCTCGCCGCGTCCACTGCGCGACGCGCCAGCAAGAGCGCGCGCACTTCCTCGCCGTAGACCGGCTTTGCCGGATCCACCAGTGGCCAAGCGAGCGAGTTCAGCGCGTCGGCGTCCGTAGGCAGCGACTCCTGCGCCAGCTCCGCTTCGACGCTGGCCTCGCTCGGCCAAGGCTCGTCGCCCAACATCCGCGAGCGCCACAACAGCTCCGCCTCTTTCGTTTGAAGCTCCGCGTACTTCGGATGCGACTCGCGCTCCGCCTGGATCTCGGCCTCGCTCAGCGGCTTCGCCTGTTGCCGCAACTCCGCGAGCTTCGCCTTGTGCTCTGCGAGGCTCGGGCGCTTCTTGAGGCCCTTCGCTTCGTCCGCCGCACGCCCGTCGATCAACTCGTTCGCGCGCCGCAGCCAGTCTTCATACGCCGGGATAATCTCCGGATGCGCCGGCCACAGCTTCGCCGCCTCCGCCACCAAGTCGTCGTGATCCTTCTGCGCCGACAGCGACAGCACGTCGTTCGCTTTTTGCGTCGCCTCGTCGCGCGCGAGCTGCGCGGCGGTAGCGTTCCGTTGCGCTTCCTCGGCGTTGCGTTGCGCTTCCTCGGCGTTCCTGTTCGCCAGCACCAAGTTGTCCTTCGCCGCGATCTCACCCGCCTCGGCGCGCTGGGTCTGCGCCGCAAGGTCGACGTTCGACTTCTCCAGCTCGTTCGCCGTCCGCACCTGCTGCACCAAGAGCCCCGAGATCACCGCCAGCGCGATCGTTCCCACCGCCGCCGCCGAGCTCGGGCCGGGATTGCGCCGCGCCCACTTCACGACCCGCACCAGCGTGCTCGGCGGCCGCGCCAGGATCGGCTCGTCCGCCAAGTGCCGCCGCAGGTCCGCCGCGAATTCCGCCATCGTCGGGTAGCGGCGATCGGGATCCTTCTCCAGCGCCTTGCCGCAGATGATCGACAGCTCGCGCGGGCACTGCGAGCGCACCTTCGACGGCTCCGGCGGCTCGAAGAACAGGATCTTCTGGCTGATCTGGTGCGTCGTGTCGCCCTCGAACGGGCGGCGCAAACTCAAGAGTTCGTAGAGCACCACGCCCAGGCTGAAGATGTCCGTGCGGTGGTCGAGCCCGATGCGCTTCGCCGTCACCTGCTCGGGGCTCATGTACGCGTATGTCCCCGCGAACTCGCCCGTCACCGAGAGGAACGAGTCGTCGCTCACCCGCGCGAGGCCGAAGTCCGTGAGCTTCGGAGTGTCGTCGCGCGCGATCAGGATGTTCTGTGGCTTGATGTCGCGGTGGATCACTCCCGCTTGGTGCGCGGCTTCGAGGCCCTCGGCGAGGGCGGCCACCAGCTCCGCCGCACGCTGGTAGTAGCCCTCGGGCGTGCGATCTTCCGCTCGCAGCTCATCGAGGAAGTCCTTGAGCGTCCACGAGCCTTCGACTAGCTCTTGCGCGATCCACGCCGGATCGCCAGAGCCGTTGAAGGCCAGCGTGCGCACGATGCACGGATGCGAGAGGCGGCCGCCCGCGCGCGCCTCACGCTCGAAGCGCTCGAGCGAGCGCGCGTCCACGCGGTCCGGACGCACGAACTTGAGCGCGACCGGTCGGCGCAGCTTCTCGTCGTACGCCTCCCACACCTGCCCCATGCCGCCCTCGGCGAGGAAGCGGCGCAGCACGAAGTGCGCCACGCGCTGGCCCTCGCTGAACTTGCCGCTGGCGCCGCTCGGATCCGCACGGCGATCGCGGTCCGTGCTGCGGCCGAAGAAGCCCTTGCCTTGGAGCGCGCGCTTCGAGCGCAGCCAGCCTTCGAGGAGCGCACGCACGTGTGCTCGCAGCCTTGCATCGGCGAGCTCGCCCTGCGTCGGAGCCCAAGCATCGAACGACTCGAGCGCTCCGTCCGGCTGCTCTTCCAAGAAGCGCGCCAGCCAGCTCTGCGTCCGATCGTGCGAGTCCTGCGGATCTTGCGGGCTCTTGGCCATGGGGAGAATCGCGCGGGTCAGGTGGGGGAAGTCCCGACTCTCCGCGCGACGGAAGTCTCACCACCATCCCGTGAGCGCGTCAACGCCCACCCCATCCTTGTGCTCTTGCGGCCGGATCCCCGC
>CAIYPP010000065.1 GCA_903928115.1 uncultured Planctomycetota bacterium | reverse complement strand
GTCGATACGAACCGTGCGCAGCCCTCGCGACGTGGCGACAATGGTCTCGGACTGCCGTTCGATTGGGTGGGACGGCTCGGCGATGGTCTCGTCGCGGGTTCGGTGGAGTCGCGTCCCCGCAAGCCCGGCGTGTTCGCCAGCGGGCCGCGCTTCGATCCACCGGCGGAGTTCATCCGCTACTACAGCGACAGCGACACGGTCGAGGCGATGAATGCCGAAGGTGTGCGGATCAAGCTGCGTCGAGAGGCCAACTACGACAAGGGCGCGCTGTCCTTCTGGACGAAGCTCGCGCGGCAGTCGCTGGTGCGCACGCGCTCGCTCGCAGTGCACACCGAGCGCGACCTTGGCGATGACCGAGCGCTCGTCGCCGGCACGCGTGAAGTCGCCGGCATCGAGAACGAGTACCTGCTCGTGATCGCGCGTACGAAGGACGACGTCTACACCTTCGAGGCGTGGGGGCCCAAGGCGAGCTTCGCGTCGCTCTCCGCCGCGCTGGAGCAGAGCGCCCTGTCGCTGCGACGCTAGCAACGCAGCGAGCCCGCTACGCACTCTTCCGGCGCGCGTGTCGGAGCTGAGGTGGGGAGCGACGCTGCCGACCTCGCCCTAGAAGCCCTCCACAGAGGAGGCTTCATGTCCAGCGCAGTACGCAGTGTGTCGCGGGGATTCCGTCGCGGTCGGGGCGAAGGTCGGGAACGTCAGGATCCCTATCGGCGCGACGCCAAGCGCGCGGGGTCGGGCTGCTGTCCGGGCTGCGGCGCGGTCTATCTGCGCGGTCGCTGGACGTGGCGCGGTCGGCCCTTCGGCGCGCAGGCGATCGAATGCCCCGCGTGCGAGCGCATCCGGGAGCGAACTCCGGCGGGCATCCTGAGGCTCGATGGCGATGCGAAGAATCGTGCCGAGCTCCTCGGTCTCGTCCACAACGTCGAGGGGCGCGAGCGCGCACTCCATCCTCTGGAGCGCGTGATGGTGCTCCGCGAGCGCCGGGACGGGATCTACGTCGAGACCACGGGTGTCCACCTAGCGCGCCGCATCGCCGACGCGCTGCGGCGCAGCTTCCACGAGGCGGCGGCGCTCGACTTTGCCCTTGGCGAAGAGCTGGTGCGCGTGCGCTGGCCCGCGCCGCCGCGCGGCGGCGCGCTCAGGCCACGTCGCGGAACGTCACCATCTCGCGCCGCGACTCGTCCCAAAGCTTGAGCCGCAGGCAGGCGAGGATGTCGCGCGGGTGCAGGGTCGTGCGCACCGGGTTCTGGAGTTCGGGCATCTCCGCCATCACCTGCGGCAGCCGGTAGAACGGGATCTGCGCGTTCAGGTGGTGGACGTGGTGATAGCCGATGTTGCCCGTGAAAAAGCGCATCAGCGCGCCGGTCTCCAAGTAGCTCGACGTCGCCACCGAGGCCGAGTGGTAGTCCCACGCGTCCTCGTCGGGGACCTGCATGCCGACGAAGTTGTGCTGCGCGTAGAAGAGGTACGCCCCAAACGAAGCCGCGCTCAGCACCGGGATCAGATACAGAAACAGGAGCGGCTCGAACCCGCCGAAGTAGGCGAGCAGGGGCACGCCGATCACGTGGCACAGCACCGCTGCCGCCGAGTCCCAGTACTTGCGCGGATCCTTGATGAAGTTCGTGACGCAGATCGAGTACGCGAACACCGTCAGGATCGCGAACACCATGGTCAGCGGGTGACGGGCGATGCGATAGAAGAGCCGCTCGTAGCGCGACGAGCGCTTCCACATTTCAGTCGTCAGCAGCGGGAACGAGCCCGTGCTCGTCTCCGAGCGCTTCCCGACGTGCTTGTGGTGGTAGTTGTGCCCGTAGCGCCACGCGTTGGGCGGCGTCATCAGGATCATCCCGAGCACGAAGAACAGCCCCTCGGCCACCTTCGAGCCCTTGAGGATCGAGCCGTGCATGAAGTCGTGGAACAGGATGAAGGCCCGCACGAAGAGGAGCGTGGCGAGGACCGAGCCCGCGAGCTGCAGCGGCCACCACGGCGCGAGGCCCGCGAGGAGGAGCGAGCCAACCACGAGCGAGACGGTCGAGAGCAGGTGGAACCAGCTACGGCCGCGGGAGTCGAAGGCGTAGCGCTCGGTCGCCCGCAGGAGGTCTCGCCCGGTGCGGTGCTGCTCCGTAGGACCACCGCCGCCCTTCGCACTGCGTCGGGGGGGGCTGTCCGCTGCCGCGAGGTTGCCTGCCGCCATCTCCATTGGGGCACTATAGGGACCACGTGGAGCGCTTGGAACCGCGACTTCGGTTCGAATCCTGTCTTGACCGAAGCTCCCGCCTCCGCGCTCCCACCGTGCTACCTTGCAACGCGCGAGCGATGAACCAAATCGAGCCTTCGAACCGCGCGACGGCCCCGACCTGCGCGAGCCCGCAGACGCTCGAGCGCTTTTGCGCGGACTTCATCTGCGCTTCGACCGTTGAGGAGAAGCTCAGCCCCAAATCGCCTCCCAACCCGCGCGAGGAGTCGAGCTGGGAGCCCGCGCCCGTGCCGCTGCGCCTTGCGGCGCCCGGCCGCCCTGCGAGCTGGCGCGTGGTTTCACGCAGCCTTTCCGCGCCGCGACCGGACGCGCTGCGCGCCCCGCAGGCCCGCGCCCGCCTCCTGCACACCTTCGTCCACCACGAGCTGCAAGCCGCCGAGCTCTTCGCCTGGGCCGTGCTCGCGTTCCCCGACACTCCGCGCGAGTTCCGCGCCGGCCTCGTGCGCTTGTGCGCGGAGGAGCTCGGTCACCTCGCGCTCTATCGCGAGCTGCTTCGGCGCGACGGCCACGAGTTCGGCGACTTCCCCGTGCGCGACTGGTTTTGGCAGCGCGTGCCCACCTGCGCCACGCCCGCGGCATTCGTCGCGCTGCAGGGGCTCGGCCTCGAGGGCGCGAACCTCGAGCACTCACGGCGCTACGCGGAGGCCTTCCGCGCTGCGGGCGATCTCGAGGGCGCGCGCGTCCTCGAGAAGGTCGAGCGCGACGAAGTCGGCCATGTCGCCTTCGCTGCGCGCTGGTTCGAGCACTTCACGGGGGCCCCGCTCGACTACGACCGCTGGCGCGAGTCGCTGCCGCCGCCGCTCACGCCGGCGGTACTCCAAGGCCGTCCGCTGAATGTCTCCGCACGCCGCAGCGCGGGCCTCGATGACGCCTTCCTCGCGCGCCTCGAGCGCGAGCCGCGCGAGCGCGGTGTCGGCGGCCCGGGGAGCGCATCGTGAGCGAGCACGCACCGCGGGCGTGGGTGCTCAACCTCGATGCGGAGAGCGAGTTCGCCGCGCCGCTGCGCTATTCGCCGACGCAGCATCTGCGCGCGATCGTGGCCCGCGAGCGAGAGCGCCTCGTAGGGACCCTGCTGCGCCCCGGAGACGTGCTCGTCACCGCCGAGGATCTAGCGCGTGGCTCGCAGAGTGCTCGAGGCCTCATCGGCGTCGCATGGAGCCCGACACCGAGCGCGCTCGCGCTGCTCGAACGCGCTGGAGCTCGCGTCGACGGCGCTCCATCGCTCGACGTGCTTCGCACCGTGAACGCGCGGCCGCTCGCGGCGAGCGTGCGCGCGCCGCTTGCGGGGGCGAGCTTCGACAAGCACATCGCGACCACGCGCGACGAGGTGCTCGCCCGCGTCGCGCTTCCAGCTCCGCATGGCTGGCTCGTACGTCGCACGTTCGGCGCGGCTGGGCGCGGTCGTCGGCGTCTCGCGGCCGGTCGTCCGAGCACGGACGAGGTCGCGTGGATCGACGCGAGCGTGCGCCTTGGGCCACTCGTGATCGAGCCTTGGGTCGAGGTCGAGCGCGAGCACACGCGCTCGGGCTGGGTGCGCCGCGACGGGACCGTCGCAATCTCGCGCCCCTGCTTTCAGCGGACGGATCAGCATGGCGCGTGGCTCTCGACGGAGCGCGCCGAGCGCGGCGAGCTCGCGCGCGCCGACGACGAGGCGCTCTCGGCGGCGTTCGAAGCCGCGGGACGCGCGCTCGCGGCCGCGGGCTACTTCGGCCCGTACGGCATCGACGCGTACCACCACCGTGCGCTCGACGGGTCGGGCCGCAGCGTGCTGAACCCGCTGAGCGAGATCAACGCGCGCTTCACGATGGACTGGGCGACTGCGATGTCCGACGCGCGCGCTCCCGAGCTGGCGCTCGCGCGGCTCGACGCGCTGGCCTGAGCTGGCGCAAAATTCCTACGACCGTGGGCGGATGCGAGGCGGCCTTCGCGGGCCCATACTGGGGGCATGGCACAGACGACGACTCGCAGTGGCGCGGTGGGCAGCGAAGACGAAGTTCGCGCGAAGGTGCAGGAGGGCTATGCGGCGATCGCTCGCGCGAGCGACGGCGGAAGCTGCTGCGGGCCGGTGGGGGGCTGCGGCGTGCGCTCCGACGCGGACGAGCTCGCGCGCAAGGTCGGCTACAGCGCGGAGGAGCTCGCGGCGCTGCCCGAGGGCGCGAACTTGGGCCTCTCTTGCGGGAATCCTGGCGCGATCGCGGCGCTCGCGCCCGGCG
This sequence comes from uncultured Planctomycetota bacterium, assembly GCA_903928115.1. Lineage (GTDB taxonomy): Bacteria > Planctomycetota > UBA1135 > UBA1135 > F1-120-MAGs118. Next base: position 4,553 of record CAIYPP010000065.1, on the reverse strand, counting down.
AGCGCGTGGCGGACCTCGGCAGCGGCGCAGGCTTCGACTGCTTCTTGATCGGACCGAAGGTCGGTCCCAGCGGCCGTGCCATCGGCGTCGACATGACGTCCGAGATGCTGGCGCGTGCGCGAGCGAACGTGGCGCGCTACCGCGAGCGCACCGGCCTCGACAACGTCGAGTTCCGACTCGGCGAGATCGAGCACCTGCCGCTCGCCGACGGCGCGGTGGATGTCGTGATTTCCAACTGCGTGATCAATCTGTCGCCCCGCAAGGCGCAAGTCTGGCGCGAGATTGCGCGCGTCCTGCGGCCGGGCGGGCGCGTCGCCGTGAGCGACCTCGTGCTCTTGAAGCCGCTGCCCGATGCGGCTCGATCGCTCGTCGAGGCCCTCGTGGGCTGCGTCGCGGGCGCTGCGCTCGTCGATGAGACGCGCGCATGGATGGCGGAGGCGGGGCTCGAGCAGGTGGAACTGCGGATCAAGTCGGACTACCTCGCCGCGATGGAGGACTCGCAGGACCCGCTCTACCACAAGCTGCTCGAGGTGCTGCCGGCGGGGGCGCGCGCGAGCGACTACGTGGCCAGCGCGGAGATCACCGCGCGCAAGCCCAAGCTGCGCAAGGGCTGCTGCTGAGTTCGAGAAGCACCGCGGCCGCGCGTGCCCAGTGGGGGACGCGCGGCCGCGGTGGCTTGTCGGCGATCTCGCGCGGGGACGACCCGCGCGGAGGATTCGCTCAGTCGCGGAACTTCACGTGGCAGCTCTTGCAGGAGCCCACGAGCTTCTTCATGTCGGCCGCGAGCACGTCCGGCGCAGCCTTGTCGAGCAGCGCCTTTTCGAGCTTCTCCGCCGCGTCGCGCGAGGCGCGCAGCATCGTGAGGAACTCGGCCCCTTTTGCTCGAACTTCCGCATCGTCTTCGAGCTCGCGCAGGTAGTGCGCGATGCGGCCGACCTCGGCGGTGGGAACCAAGTCGGGGTGCTCGGCGGGAGCCGACCACGCCGCCTTCTCGACGGCCTTCGTGTTGTCGAGCGCGAAGTCGATGTCGACCATCAGCTGCACGAGGCCCGTCGCCTTGAAGCGGCTGGGGAAGGCATTGGACGTCGCGTCGAGCGCGGCCTTGTCCGCGAGCGCGGTCTCGCTCGCGCAGGCCCACAGACCCTTGTAGTCGGGCGCGGTGCCCGAGATCTTCATGCGCGCCTTGGCCTGCTCTTCGTCGAGCAGCCCGAGCGAGCGCGTGATCGCGGCCACGGCGCCGGCGCTGCGGTGCTTGCCATGGTGGCAGTGCACGTAGATGGGGCCCGGCAGGTCGCGGACGGCGCGGGCGAGCTCGAGCTTGCGCGTCTCGTCGATGCCGTCGTAGCCGATCGGCAGGTGGACGTAGCGCATCCCGAGGGCCTCCGCGGACTCGACGGCGGGCTGGGCACCGTCGACCGAGACGATGGTCTTGAAGCCCATGTCGGCGAGGGTCTCGAGCCCCGGTCCTTCGGGCTGGGAGCCGCTGTAGAGGTTCGGGGTGTAGCCGACGACGTTGTGCAGACCGGGGAGGTCGGCGGGGGCGGAGGCGTCGACGGCGGGGCGCGGCAGGGTCTGCGGCCGCGGCGCGACGGGTGCGGGCGCGGTGGAGCAGGCCACGGCAAGAATCCAGCCGAGGAGCGGGAGCGTGAAGTTGCGGATCGTCATGGATCGTGAGGCGCTGGAAGCAAGTCCGGGATCTTAGCGACCGGCGTAACAAGCGCCGTGCCAAGACCGCCCGGGCCGCGCTGCGCGCGCTCGGAGGGCGGGCGGCGCTCCGATTTCGTAGCAAGCTGCTCCTGCGCGGCTCGGAATCGACCCCGGGAAGGGATGCGGCTAGTCTCCAAGGGCAATGAGCGACACTCGTCCGCGTACGTGGCTCCTGCCGTTGGCTGCGCTGTCCATCTGCGGGGGGCTGGGAGTCGTCGCCGGTGCGCTGCGGGCGCGGGCCATCCTCGCCGAGCAGGGCTACGGCGCGCTGGGGTTCTCTCGCTCGGCCTATTTCGTGATCCGCGACGAGCTCGCGGCCGCCGCGACCGCCGGACTGGGCTTCGGCGTGCTGGCGGCAGTTCTCGTCGTCGCTGGGCTGCTCGCGGCGCGCGGCGATCTCTCGACGGCGCGGGTCGCGCGTTGGCCGACCTCTCGGGTCTGGACAGCGTGGGCCAGCTTGTTCGGCGCCGTCGCGAGCACCGCGATGCTGCTCTTGGTCGAGCGCGAGCGCGAGTGGGTCGCGGCCGGCGACATCGCCTTCGTCATCGGAGCGGCGTTGGCCCTCGCGGTGGTCTTGGAGTGCCTCGGTCGCTACGCGCGCAGCGCTGCGACCGATCGTGCGCGTGCCCATGTCGTCGCGGCACTCGCGGCCTTGCTCGTCGCGTACCCCGCTCTCACGTGGCTCTGCCGCGACGCGTTGACTCTGGGCTTCGGCAAGCTCCCGCTCGTGTCGATCGGCGTGGCATTGGGGGCCTCGGCCCTCGTCTACGCGCTGTTTTGGCGCAACGCCCTCGCGGAGTTGGAGGGTCGCTCCGTCGGCGCGATGGCCAAGCCGGAGCTGCTCGGCGGCGCGCTCGGCGCGCTGGCCCTAGCCTCGACGCTCGCCTACACGTGGCTCGAGCCGCAGCTCGCGACTCCGACGCTCACCGCAGCCCACGACTACGACGTCGTCCTCATCGGCATCGACACGTTGCGCGCCGACGCGACCTCGCTCTACGGACCTTCGCTTCACGGTCGCGACACGACGCCCAACCTGCGCAAGCTCGCCGAGCGCGGCGTGCTCTTTCGCAACGCTGTCTCGCAGGCCCCGTGGACGATGCCGTCTTTCGGCGCGATCCACACCGGCCGCTATCCGCACGAGCACGGCGGATTTGCGCTGAACGGCGCGGTGCGCGACAGCGAAGTCTTGCTTGCCGAGGCGCTGCGCGAGGCGGGCTACGAGACCTGCGGTGCGGTGAGCCACACGTACCTCGGCGCGCACCACGGCTTCGCGCAGGGCTACGAGCGCTACGACGCCTCCAACGCGCTCGGACACCGCGCGATCACGAGCAAGGCCGTGACCGACATCGCGCTCGACATGCTTCAGACGCGCGACGGCCGGCCGCTGTTTCTCTTCGCGCACTACTTCGACGCTCACTACGAGTACATGGACCACCCCGAGTCGAACTACGGGGACCTCTATCAAGGCTGGCTGCGCCACGAGAACGACTACGAGAATCTCCTCAAGAACCGCCAGATGGTGAGCGCCGAGGAGAACCGCTGGCTCATCGATCTCTACGAGGAGGAAATTGCTCACACCGACCGCGAAATCGGGCGACTGCTCGATGCGGTCGAGAAGAGCGGCCGCGCCGATCGCACTCTGATCATCGTGGTCGCCGACCACGGCGAGGAGTTCCTCGACCACGGCTCGTACGGGCACACTTCGACTCTCTGGCAGGAGCAGCTGCACGTGCCGTTGCTCGTGGTCCCGCCCGGCTCGAAGCGCTCGACGCGCATCGACGGTGTCGTCGAGACCCGCACGGTGTTCGGCACCGTCCTCGACGTGCTCGGGGTCGACTTCGCGAAGTCCGCGCGCGCGCGCAGCCTGCTCGCGCACGTCTCGCCCGAAGGCACGGAGGTCGTCGATCCGAACGCGAAGGCCTTTTCGATCACGTGGCTGCCCGACTCCGAGGTCGCATGGGGCAAGCGCATGTGCGTGTCCTCTCTGCGCGAAGGCCGCTGGAAGCTCGTGCGGCACTACACGTGGGAAAAGACGATGCTCTTCGACCTCGACGCGGACCCCAAGGAACTGCGCGACCTCTCCGAGGCCGAGCCCGAGCGCACCGCGGCCATGGCGGCGACGTTGGAGGCCTGGACGGACGAGCAAAAGAACCGCGGCTCGGCGCGCAAGGTGCAGCTCGACGCCGAAGAGACACGCAAGCTGAAGGAGCTCGGATACCTGTGATGAAGTCCTCGCACACTCGCCGCGCGGCGCTGGCGGTTCTCACGCTCGGCCTGAGCGCTCTCTTCGTCGCCGCGTCGCTGCCGCAGGCCGACACCGGAGCACCCGATGCGCTGCGCAGCCTCGACTTTCCGCGCACGATCGTGCTCGTGCGGCACGCCGAGAAGGCCGCGGAGCCCAAGGAAGACCCCAACCTCACCGAGGCGGGCGCCGCGCGCGCCAAGCGCCTCTCAGAGATGCTCGCGAAGAGCGGCGTGACCCACATCTTCGCGACCGAGTACCAGCGCACCCAGCAGACCGTCTCGCTCCTTTCGGTCGCCTGCGGCGTCAACGTGCAGATCGTTCCCGCACGCTCGCCGGACACGCTGCTCTCCGCGCTCGACTCGCTCCCGCGCGGCTCGGTCGCCGTAGTCGCTGGCCACTCGAACACCGTCCCTGCGCTCGTCGAGAAGCTCACCGGCGGGCAGTCGAAGCTGAAGCTCGAGGACACCGAGTACGATCGGTTCTTCGTCGTGACGCAGTGGGGCCCCGGCCGCGACGCGCGCTTGTTCGAGCTGCGCTACTAGGAACTCAGACGCGCAGGCGCGGGAGCGCCCCGCGACGCCACTCGACGCCGCCGAGCGCC
>CAIYPP010000064.1 GCA_903928115.1 uncultured Planctomycetota bacterium | reverse complement strand
GTTCTTCGCGCTCCGGAGCATCCGAGCGTGCAGCTCCACCGCGACGCGGATCGCTCGCGCCCGAGACGCCCCCGTCTCGCGCCACCGAGATGGCCTGCACGCTCGCGAAGGTCCCCGTAGAGCGCTCGACCTCGTGCCCGCGGCTCCGCAGGTCGCGCTCGATGGGCTCTGGGAATCCTCGCTCGATCCGCGTGACCCGCGGACTCCACTGCTGGTGCAGGCGCGGCGCGGCGACGGCGTCCGCGAGCGGCTCCCCGAACGCGAGCACGCGCAGGAACACCTGCGTCACGGCGGTGATGATGCGCGGTCCGCCAGGGCTGCCGAGCACCAGCTCCACGCGCCCCTGCTCGCGGACGATGGTCGGCGTCATCGACGACAGCGGACGAGCTCCCGCGCGCAGCTTGTTCGCTTCGCTGCCGACGAGCCCAAATTGGTTGCGCACGCCGCCGCCGAGCGCAAAGTCGTCGAGCTCGTTGTTGAGCAAGAAACCCGCGCCTTCGACCATGCGGCCAGAGCCAAAGGTCGAGTTGAGCGTCGTGGTCAGCGCCACGGCGTTCCCTTCGCGATCGACGACCGAGAGGTGCGTCGTATTCATCCCTTCGCGGCGGACCTGCGGGACCACGTCGAGCGCCGCACGCTCTCCCAGCGACTGCGACGCGCGCGCGATCCACGCATCGCCGAGCAGCGTGTCCAGCGGCACGCGCACGAAGGCCGGATCCCCGAGCACTTCCGCGCGCTCTGCGAAGGCAAGGCGAAACGCCTCCGCGAGCGCATGCGCGAACGTTGCATCGAACGCGCTCCCGATCTTGCCCGCTCGCTCCAAGACCGCTGCCACTTGCAGAAGCACGACGCCTCCCGAGCTCGGCGGCGGCATGGTCCAAACCTCGCGGCCGCGGAACTGCCCGCGCAGCGGTTCGCGCCACACGGGCTCGTAGCGTTCGAGATCCGCGCTCTGGATCCAACCCGCGTCCCAGCGCTCGCCTTCCGGCAGCGACTGCGCCGCGCGCTCGAGCTCCGCGACCAACTCCTGCGCCGTTTCGCCGCGATAAAACCCCTTGGAACCCGCCTCGGCGTAGAGCTCGAGCGTTCGTGCGAGCTCGGGCTGCACGAGCCGCGCGCCCTCGCGGAGCGCCTCACCCGCGGGATAGAACAACGCCATCGCCGCCGGACTGAGCTCGAAGCGCTCGCGCGACTCCTCGTCGTGTAGCTCCTGCGCGAGATGTGCATCGACTTCAAAGCCCCTGCGCGCGAGCTCGATCGCCGGCGCGCAGAGTTGTTCCAGCGTGAAGCGTCCCGAGCCGCAGCGCGCGAGCAGCGCCTCCAGCCCCGCGGGAGATCCGGGTACGCCGACGCCGAGCGGGCTCCAGAGGAGCAAGTTCTGCAGCGCGTCTCCGCGCTCGTCGAAGAGTCGCGCCGCGTCGGCGCTCGCGGGCGCCACTTCGCGAAAATCCAGCGCGAGCACCTCGCCACGGTCCGCGGCCCACAGCGCAAACCCACCGCCACCCAAGTTCCCCGCCTGCGGATAGACGACCGCCAACGCGAGTGCCGTCGCCACTGCGGCGTCGGCCGCATTTCCGCCTTGGCTCAACAACCGCGCGCCGACCTCGGCCGCCAGCGGGTGCTCGCACACCACCATGCCCTCCTTCGGCGCGCGCCGCTCGGGCGCAGCGCACCCGCCACCCAACGCGAGCGCCGCCGCGAGGACGAGCGCCTTCACCGCGGCTTCCCGACCTCGTCCTGCATCTCCTCGACCTTCACACCGCGCTCGCGCAGATACGCGACCGAGCGGTCGATCGCCGCACCCTCGCCTTCGATCTCGACGGCGACGAGCGCCATCGTGTCGGTGATGCTCGCAGCGCGGATGTTCGGGATCACACCGAACTTCGATCCGAGCGTGTGGCTCACGATCGGCTCGCTGATCAGGTGCTGCGGAAAGGTGCAGAAGTACTTGCGCATCATGGCGTGTGGGACCCTTGGGGCCGTCGTGCGCGCGCGAGCAGCGCCCCCAAGCCCCAGAGCGCACATCCCAACACAAGGCAGACGGGCGCCGCAAGCTCGCCGCTCCATGGGGCGCGCGCCAGCCGGTCCGAGCCGGCCGGATCGTAGATCCCGGCCGTGCGCATCCAGTCGATGCCGCTCGCCTCGACCACCAAGCTCACCGGAGCAGCGTCGAGCGCCGCGGACGCGAGCTCGCTCGGCCAAGGAGTCCCCAAAATGCCGGGAGCGATCGGCATGAGCGAGAGCGCGAGCCCCACGAACGCGAGCGCGCCCACCGCGCCCCACGTGCGCCGCAGCGCGAGTCCGCAGCCCACCCCGCCGACGAAGAGCCCGCCTGCGCACAGGACGCCCCACAGCGGCGTCGGGACGACGCGCTCGGACGTGCCCGCGATCGCGGTCGCGAGCGCCGACCACGCCCCCACCACCGCCGCCCCGTAGGGCCACGCGCGGAGCCCGAGCGCGGCGCAGGCGGCGCCGCTCGGAGCAGCGATCAACGCGAGCCACACGAACAGAAACAGCGGCTCGGACTCGGCGCTCTCCGCACCGCGCGCGACAGGCAACGCTCCCGGAAGCGCTGCAGCGGCGACCCCGAGCGCCACCGCCAGCTCGCGCAGAGCCTTCGAGTCCCGCTCCGACCGTTCGCTCGCTTCCATGCTCTTCCTGACCGCCGTCGCCCTGTTGTACCGTCTCCGCGTGCCCAGCCCCATGCCTCCCCGCTCCGCGAGGCCGCGCGCATGAGCGCCTCCGCCGGACTCGGAGCCCGCCTGCGCGCCGCCCTCGCCGGAAAGTTCCAGCAAGACGCGCTGTGGAACTTGGCCAGCGTGGCGATGCTCGCGGTCTGCGGCTTCGTCATCAACCTCGGCATCGGCCACGAGTACGGCGCCGCGCCCTTCGGGGTCTACAACCAGGTCTGGGCGGCCTACATCTTCTTCAGCCAGCTCGCGGTCGGCGGCATCGACCGCTCCGCGCTGCGCGCCATCGCCGAGGCCCCCCAGGACCGCCCGCGCGTCGCGGCTGCGATCCTCGGCGCGTTCGTCCCCACGCTCGCGCTCGCGTTCTTCGCCGCAGCGCTCTTCCTCGCATCGGGACCGTTCCTCGCGCGACTGCTCGACAGCCCCGGAGTCGCCGACGGGATCGTCGCGGCCGCGCCGGGGCTCTTCTTCTTCGCGCTGAACAAGGTCGGCCTCGCCGTCGTGAACGCGCAGCAGCGCATGAAGGCCTATGCGCTGTACTCGAGCCTGCGCTACGTCGCGATGCTCGGCGGCCTCGTGTTCGTCTACGCGAGCGGGATGGACTCGAACCGCATCGCGTTCCTCTTCACGTTCGCCGAGTCGATCCTCTTCGTACCGCTCGCCTTCGACGTCGCGCGGCACGTGCGGCGCCCGATGAAGGGCATGTGGAGCGAGTGGGCGCGCGAACACGTTCGCTACGGCGCGAAGAGCTTCGCGAGCGGCATGCTGCTCGAGCTGAACTCGCGCATCGACGTGCTCATGCTCGGGCTGTTCCTCGACGACGGCTCCGTCGGCGTCTACAGCTTCGCGGCCTTTGTCGCGGAAGGCGTCTACCAAGTCCTCGTCGTGCTGCAGAACAACTACAACCCGATCCTCGCCGAGCACATCTCCGCGGGCAAGCTGCGCGAGCTCGAGGCGATCGTGCACAAGGGTCGCCGCGTCACCTATGCGCTCTTCACCGGCGTCGCGCTGCTCGCGTTCTTCGGCTTTCCGGTGCTGCTGCACGTGCTCGGACGTGCGGAGTTCGCCTCGGGCTGGCTGCCCTTCGGCCTGATCCTGCTCGGCATGCTGATCGCCTCGGGCTACATGCCCTTCGCGCAGTCGCTGCTGATGGCGAACCGCCCGGGCTGGCACACGCTGATGATGTCGAGCGTCGTCGCGGTCAACGTCTTCGGCAACGCTGCGCTGATCCCGTCCCTCGGACTCGCCGGTGCGGCAGCTGCGACGGGGCTGTGCCTCGTGTGTGCGACCGTCATCCTGCGCGACATGGTCGCGCGCCTCGTCGGACTGCGACTCTAGCCCCCATGACCAAGACACGCCTCGCTTGGATCTTGATCGCGCTGCTGACTCTCGCGGCGCTCGGCGTGCGCATGCGCGGGATCTCGCACGGACTCCCGATGGCGCTGGAGCAGGACTGCAAGATCCCGCGACAGGTCGAGCTGCTGCGCGAGGGCACCGACGCGTGGCGCACCGACCGCGAGTTCCGTTGGTACCCGCTGTTCGTCGCGCACGTGATCAAGTCGAGCTCGGGCCAGTCGCCCGCGCCGCTCCCGAGCGACGCGTCGCTCGAGTCTGCGCTCCAAGCGGCCGCCGCACCGCACATCCAAGCCCGCCTCACGGTCGCACTGCTCGCGGTGCTTGCCATTCCGCTGACCTTCCTGCTCGCGTCGTGGTTCTTGGAGCGCCGCTGGGCGATCGTCGCAGCCGCCTTGGTCGCCCTCAGCCTGCTTCACCACAACTTCTCCCAGCAATCGCGCCCGCACGCCGTCGCGTGCGCGACCTTCCTCGCCGCGGTCGTCACCGCGATCCGCGTGCGCCACAAGGGCACCACGCCCAACTACGCCTTCGCCGGCGCGGCGTGCGCGCTCGCACTCGGCACGCTGCACACGGGCGTTCTCACGCTCTTCGCGTTCTTCACCGGCCACTTCGCACGCCGTACCTACAAGTCCAAGTGGCGGGAGCCCCGCCTCTACCTCGCGCTCGGGCTGATCGCGCTGTCTCTGCCCGTCTTCTACCCCTTCTTGTTCTTCGCACCGCCCGTCGACAGCTCCGCCGCGGCGCGCAACCTCGGCTTCGATTCGCAGACTTGGACGCTGTTCCTCGGCGGCCACGAGATCTTCCTCAAGCAGTTCCTCGGCGCCGGCGTCGAGCCGACGTTCCGCGCGCTCTTCTCCTACGATCCCACGCTGCTCGCTCTCCTCGCGTTCGCAGGCATCCTGCTGGTCGCGCGCCTCGCGCGTCGCACCGAGAGCACGCCGCAAGTCGACAACTTCACCCGCCGCCGCGACACGTGGGTCGCGCTGTCGTTCGTGCTGCCCTATGCGCTGCTGATCCTGCTCTACGAGCGCACGTACGAGCGCTTCCTGCTCCCGCTCCTGCCGTACATCGCCATCGCCGCCGCCTTTGCGCTCCGAGAGCTCGCTCGCATCCTCGCACGACGCGTCCCGTCGTTCGGCGAGACCTCGGGCCAAGTCGGCCTGTGCGCCGCGGCGCTCGCCTTGCCCGCGTGGGGCTCTTGGCGCCTCAGCGAGATTCGCGCGGCTCCGCACACGACGGCGGTCGCCGCGCAGTGGCTCGCGGCGAGTGCGCAGCCGGAACAGAGGATCTCCGTCTGGCCCGGACTCGACCTCCCGCTCGCGCGCGACCTCGCGAAGCTCGGTCCTTGGCCCGGGCCGAAGGTTCCGCTCGAAGCGCGCTTCCAGTGGCCGTGGAGCCGCTTCCAAGCACGGCATCCGGACTGGACTCCGAAGGAGCGCTGGGCGCTCACGTGGATGCCGGCCAAGTTGGTGCAGATGCGCGAGGCACCCGAGACCTACGCCGCGGAGCAGCAGGGCGACCTGACGGTCCTCGAGGTTTTTTCCCAGAATCGAACGGATCCCGCGGGCACCCGCGTGCGCGAGGCGCTGGCCGCCCGCAGCGAGCTCCTCGTCCGCATCGGCCCCGACGGCCCCGGCACCGAGTCCGACCATCCGCTCGGCTACCAAGACGAGACCAGCGTGCCGGCCCCGCACTTCCTTCTGCGGGTGCTCGGCGCGCGGCGCACGGGTCCGGTGATCGAGGTTTTCGGACCCGCGCGCCGATAAGGAGCCCATTGGCGGCCCCCCCAGCCGTCCCGCTACCCTCGTCTCACCATGGATGCCGCCCAGCTCTCCCGCTACTCGATCGGCGTCGTGATCCCGGCCTACCGGGTCTCGCGCCACATCGAGCAGGTGATCCGCGGACTGCCTCCGTTCGTGCGCACGATCATCGTGGTCGTCGACGCGAGCCCGGACGACACCTACGACAAGGTGGCGAAGCTCGCCGATCCGCGCGTCGTGCTCCTGCGCCACGAGATCAACCAAGGCGTCGGGGGCGCGATGCAGACGGGCTTCCGCAAGGCGCTCGAGCTCGGCCTCGACGTCGTCGTGAAAATGGACGGCGACGACCAGATGGACCCCGCCGAGCTGCCGCGCCTGATCGCGCCGCTCGTCGAAGGAGCCGCCGACGTGACGAAGGGCAACCGCTACGAGCACGTCGCCGCGCTCAAGTCGATGCCGGCGATCCGCATCTTCGGCAACGCGGGCCTCACCTTCTTGGTCAAGCTCGCTTCGGGCTACTGGAACCTGTTCGACCCGGCCAACGGCTACGTCGCGCTGCGCGGCGACCTCTTGCAGCGCGTCGACATCGACAAGCTGCACAAGCGCTACTTCTTCGAGTCGGGCTTCCTGATCCAGCTCGGCATCATGCGCGCCGTCGTCAAGGACATCGCCATCCCCGCGCGCTACGGCGACGAGAAGAGCTCGCTCTCGATCACGCGCACGCTCTTCGGCTTCCCGCCCAAGCTCCTCTGGGGCTTCGCGCGCCGCATCTTCTGGCGCCACTTCGTCTACGACTTCACCGCGCTCTCGCTCTACTTCCTGCTCGGCCTGCCCTCGCTCCTGTGGGGCGTGATCTACGGCTCGATCGTGTGGCTCGAAGTACAAGCGACCAAGGTCGACGCCACCGCCGGTCAGGTCATGCTCTCCGCCATGCCGATCATCCTCGGCGTGCAGTTCCTGACGCAGTGCTTCGCGTTCGACATCCAGAACGTGCCGAAGCAGCCTCTCGGCGGCAGCCCCATCGAGCCGCGCAAGTAGCCCGCGCCGCGGACGTCCAGAGCCGCGCACCGCGAGCTCCGCCGGCTGCGCGCAGCGCGCCCGCTCGCTAGTAGAGCTTCGGCGCCGCGTTGATCTTCTGGATCGCTTCTTCGAGGTTGAAGCCGACGATCTGCGCGTACTCGCGCAGGCTCGGCCAGCGCGGGCGGTTGAACTCCGCGGCCTTCTTGAAGGCCTCGTCGCGCGTGAGCACGCCCTCGCGGATCATGTTCGACAGCATGACCTCGTCTTCCGAGAAGCCGGCCATCGTCATGTAGATGTAGTTGTAGAACGGCGCGGTGCCGTCGCCGATGCGCCACGTCGTCGTGGTGTCCGTGGCGACTTCCCAGTCGTACTCGTTGCGGATCGTGTCGACGATCGTGCGCTCGTCCCACTTCAAGTAGTGGTAGAGGTACAGGAAGTCGTCCTT
>CAIYPP010000063.1 GCA_903928115.1 uncultured Planctomycetota bacterium | reverse complement strand
CGGCGTCGTGCAGCAGTGCGGCGGCACGATCGAAGTCGAGAGCGAGCTCGGGCATGGCGCGCTGTTCCGCATCACGCTGCCTGCAACCGACGAATCACCTGCGGAGCACTCACGCCGCGAGACCCGCGTCGGCTCGACGCTAGGAGCGGGGACGGTGTTGCTGGTCGAAGACGAGGAGCTCGTCCGCGGCCTCGTGAAGCAGGTGCTCCAAGCGCAGGGCTACACCGTGCTCGTCGCGCCCCACGGCCCGGGCGCGATCGCGCTCGAGCAGGTCCACGCGAAGGATCCGATCCACCTCCTCGTGACCGACGTCGTGATGCCGCAGATGGACGGGCCGACGCTGGTGCGGACCCTGCGCGAGCGCCGCCCCGACCTCCCTGCGCTCTTCATCTCGGGCTACTCGGAGCCGAGCACCCCGATCGGTCTTCCCCGCTCCTCCTACCTGCAAAAGCCCTTCTCCCCCACGGCGCTCGCTCGCGCCGTCCAGGACGCCCTCTCCGCCGCCCGCGGCCGGAGCATGGGGTAGAATTTCGTGGTCCGGAGCCCTCAGCGCGCGGTTTCTGCCGAACAATGCGGTCGCGCGCGGGGTCTCAAGGCTGTCATGCTGCCCCGCCCCGCCCGCGCCCTGCTCCTCGTCGCCTTCGCGGCCCCGACGGCCCTCGCGCAGGGTCCGGCCGGCTACTACGCGTCCGTCAATCCCTCGTCGCCGACGACGCTGCGCAGCACGCTGCACGCCCTGATCGACGACCACGTCCGCATCCCGTACACGGCGTCGGCGACCGACACGTGGGACGTGCTCAACTCCGCGAGCGAGGACCCCACCAACTCGACGCGCATCCTCGACCTCTACAAAAACGGCGCGCTCTCCAAGCAGTCGGGCGGAAACAACTTCTACAACCGCGAGCACACGTGGCCGAACAGCTACGGCTTCCCGGTCGATGGCGGGTGCAACTATCCGTACACCGACTGCCACATGCTGTTTCTGTGTGACATCCAATACAACACGGACCGCGGGAACGCGCCCTATCGCAACTGCTCGGGCTGCACGGAGTTCACGACACTCGCCAACGCGGGCGTGGGCGGCGGCTCGGGCCCCTATCCCGGCAATTCGAACTGGAGCAACGGCTCGACGGCCACCTCGTCGTGGGAAGTGTGGAGCGCGCGACGCGGCGACGTGGCGCGCGCGATCCTCTACGCCGACGTGCGCTACGAAGGCGGCTCGCACGGCGGCACGGGCTGCGCGGAGCCCGACCTCATCGTCACCGACACGCAGTCGCTGATCACGAACTCTTCCTCGTCGAGCAACCTCAACGTCGCCTACATGGGAATGAAGACGGTGTTGCTCGCGTGGCACCAGCAGGATCCGCCCGATGCGTGGGAGCGGCGCAGGAACGACGTCGTGTACTCGTTCCAAGGCAACCGCAACCCGTTCATCGACCACCCCGAGTGGGTCGGGTGTCTGTTCTCGAACTCGTGCGCCGTCGCGACGAGCTACTGCACGGCGGGCACGACGACGAGCGGCTGCGTGCCGACGATGAGCGCGACCGGCAACCCGAGCCTCGCCGCGAGCTCGGGCTTCACGCTCTCCACCGCAAACGTCGAGGGCCAGAAGTCGGGGCTCATCTTCTACGGCACGAGCGGACCGAACTCCGCGGTGTGGGCGACAGGCAGCACGAGCTTTCTGTGCGTGAAGTCGCCGACACAGCGCCTGCCTGCACAAAACTCGGGGGGGACGGCCAACACCTGCAACGGCGCACTCTACGTGGACTGGCTGAACTACATCGCGACACGTCCGACGGCGCTCGGTCAGCCCTTCTCGGCGGGCCAAGTGGTCTACGTGCAGACGTGGCTGCGCGACCCGCCCGCGCCGGGCACCACGAACCTCTCGAACGCGCTGCAGTTCACGACTCGGCCCTGAGCGGCCGCGCGCAGCCTCAGTGCGCGTGCGCGGGCTCTTGCACGAGCTCGGTGAGCACGCCGCCGGTGGCGGAAGGGTGCACGAACGCGATCGTCGTTCCGTGCGCGCCCTTGCGAGGCGCTTCGTCGATGAGACGCAGGCCCGCCT
>CAIYPP010000062.1 GCA_903928115.1 uncultured Planctomycetota bacterium | reverse complement strand
GGGCGGCGGCCATGGCGCCGCCTTGCACGAAGTGGACCATCGGCGCTGCGGCCGCGGGGGCGGCGGCCGGACCGCGGCGCAGGTGCACGCGCAGACCCGCCTTTTGGTTGTCGATGTCGAGCTCCGTCGCTTCGCTCTCCTTCATCAGCCGCAGCAGGCTCTCGACGAGCGCGAGGTCCACGTCCGAGCGCGGAGCAGGGGCTGCGGGGGCGGCGGGGCTTTGGACCTTCTTCGTTGCCTTCTTCTTGGCCATGGCGGGTGGGGCTAGGGTGCGGAAAGGGGCCTTCTGGACCGCGGGGCATCCTAGCGATTTGGGGGCCTCGGTTCGCCCCCCTACCCCGCCGTCCGCTCCCTTGGGGACATCCCCCCACCCGCGCTCGCAGGGAGCCCCCTCGGGGCTTCAGGCCTCGTCGCGGCGCCAGTGGCCGCTGCGGCCGCCTTGCTTCTCGAGGAGCTCGACGCGCTCGATCGCGATTCCGTGTCCGAGGGCCTTGGTCATGTCGTAGACGGTGAGCGCCGCCGCGCTCGCCCCGACCATGGCCTCCATCTCGACGCCGGTTCGTGCCTGACAGCGGGCCTCGCACCGCACCTCGAGCACGTCATCTGCCAGCTGCGCGAACTCGATCGTCACGCTGTCGAGCGGCAGCGTGTGGCACATCGGGATCCACTCTGCCGTGCGCTTGGCCGCGAGGATTCCGGCGACGCGGGCGACTTCGGTGACGGGCCCCTTCGGACCCGCGCCGGCGAGCACGCGCGCGAGGGCTCCCGCGGGGAAGCGCACACGTGCCCGCGCCAGCGCGCGGCGAGCCGTCACCACCTTCTCCCCCACGTCGACCATGTGCGACTGCGCGCCGTGGGCGCCCTCGACGACGTGGGACAGCTCGGACGGTCTTCGGACGGACTCGCTCATGGGGCACCTCTTCCGCCGCGTATGTTTTTCGTTCCCCGCGGAGGGGAGCGGCGGCTTTGGAACTAGAGTAGCGCGCGGCCGGACCGCCGTCGGCTTGGGATCGGTACCTCCAATGGTCGATCTCCAAGCCCCTACGGCTCCTCCGTCCGGTGCCCGCCCCAGGAGAAACGATGCGCCTTGTGCTGACCGCGGTCTTCCCGCTCCTCACGCTCGCCCCCTTCGCGTATTCGGCGCCAACCTTGGCCCCCGCTCGGCTCTGCGCGCCGATGGCCGCGCACCCGCAAGGCGCGGACTTCGGGAGCCTGCTCGCGGCGGAGCTCGGCCGCGCGGAGGCGAGCGGCACGGTCGCCGACCTGTGGCGCAGCGCCTCACGGCTGCGCGACGCGGCGCGCGAGCTCGGCATCGAGGACACCGACGCGCAGCTCGAGCGCGCGCTCGGCGAGGCGCGCGGCCCCCGCGCGACGCTGGTCCTGATCGCCGCGCGCTTGGAGGGAGCGGATGCCTCCGCGGCCAAGGCGAAGCTCGCCGAGAAGCTGCAGCCCCTCTTGACGAACTCCGACGAAACTCTCGTCTCGGCGGCCTGCGGGCTCGCTGCGAACACCGCCTTCCGAACGCTCGAGGCCGACGCCCGTCGCGCGCTGATCGACCGCCTGCAAGGGATCGCGGAGGACGCGGCGCGGGCGCCCGCTCTGCGGCTCGACGCGGCGTTCGCGGAAGGGCGCATCGGCATGGGCGACGACGTGCGCAAGGCGCGCGGCCTGATGAGCGAGTTCCTCGAGTCGGGCGAGGCTGAGCTGCGCGCGCTCGGTGCGCTGGCGCTCGCCCGCAGCGGCGCCGAGGTGACCGGCAAGCTGCTCGACGAGCTCGAGCGACTCGCGGTCGCCCCCGATGAGCGCGGGCTGCTCGCTCAGGCCTACTTGGAGCGCGAGCGCACCCGCGAGGTCGGCGAGCGCAAGCTCAAGAACTTGGCCGAGCTGCACCGGCTCGAGCAGGGCGAGAAGGAGCCCGCGGCGCCCGGTGGCGACGACTTCGATCGCATCAAGAACCTGATGGCGATGATCCGCCGCGCGCACCCCGACGGCAACGAGACCACGCGCGACGAGCTGCTCGAGGCCGCGATGCAGGGAATGCTGCAGAGCTTGGACGAGCACAGCTCCTACCTCGCGCCGAAAGCCTACGAGCGCTTCGAGCAGGACCTCGCCGCGGGCTACGGCGGCATCGGGGCCTACGTCGGCGAAGACCGTCAAGACGGGCTCTTCACGATCACCCGACCGATCTACTCGGGGCCGGCGTACAAGGCGGGGCTCATGAGCGAGGACAAGATCGTGCGCATCGACGACTGGCCGACGCTCGGCAAGCCGACCGACGAGATCATCAAGAAGCTCAAGGGGCGCCCGGGCACCAAGGTACGCCTGTACGTCTGGCGTCGCGGCATGGACTCGACGCTGATCGATCGTCCCACCGAGGAGATGGTGGTCGAGGTCGAGCGCGGCTCGATCACGATCCCTGCCGAGCAGCACCAGATGTTGCCCGGAAAGATCGGCATGGTCGTGCTGCAGGAGTTCTCGCAGGTCGCGAGCAGCGAGCTGCGCCGTCCGCTCGAGGAGATGCTCGCCGGCGGCATGCAGGCGCTGGTCCTCGACCTGCGCAACAACTCGGGCGGACTGCTCGAGGAGGCGGTCAATGTCTCGGGCCTGTTCTTGCCGAAGGGCACGCTCGTCGTCTCGACGAAGAGCCCGCTGCGCGAGACCGAGAAGC
Source organism: uncultured Planctomycetota bacterium (assembly GCA_903928115.1). Classification (GTDB taxonomy): domain Bacteria; phylum Planctomycetota; class UBA1135; order UBA1135; genus F1-120-MAGs118. Next base: position 51,023 of record CAIYPP010000062.1, on the reverse strand, counting down.
TCTACACGCGCGCCGAGCCGATCGTGCCGCCCGAGATGCCGATCGTGGTGCTCGTCAATCGCTTCACCGCCTCGGCCGCGGAGATCGTCTCCGGCGCTCTGCAGGACCACCGCCGCGCGGTCGTCATCGGCGAGCGCAGCTTCGGCAAGGGCTCGGTGCAGAGCCTGATGCAGCTGCCGCCGTACCGCGACGACCAGTACAACGACGAGAACCGCAACGGTCGTTGGGACAACTGGGAGAAGATCACGCGCGACTGGGACAGCGACGGTGAGTTCGACTTCGCGCCGCGCGTCAAGCTCACGATCGCGCGCTACTACCTGCCGACGGACCGCTCGATCCATCGCGAGGTGGACAAGGACGGCAACCTCTTGAACGCGGGCGGCGTCTCGCCGGATGTGAGCGTGGCGGCGAGCCGGCTCGAGGCGTGGCGTGTCGAGGCGATGCTCAAGCTGCGCGACCAGCAGAAGCCGCGCGAGTACGTCGACCGCAACTGGGCCGAGCACAAGGACCTCTTCTCACGTCTCGCGGACAACGACCGCAAGGACACGAGCCAGTATCCGGGCTTCGACGAGTTCTACGCGGGTCTGAAGACGCCGCTCGCGCCGGATGACGTGCGCCAGATGCTGCGCGCAGAGATCCGACGCCGCGTGCAGGACTCACGCGGTCAGGAGTTCCCTCAGGGCGACTTCGTCGAGGACCTCCAGCTCCAAGAGGGCATCCGCCGCGTGCTCACCGCGCTCGGCCGCTCCATCGCGGAGGTCGACGAGTACGGCGCGACGATCCAGCCGGACAGCTCGCCGCGCCTCGCGCTCGCGCAGGACGGGAAGGCGAAGCTTCGCGACGCCCTCGATCAACTCAACACCGCGCTCAAGGCCGACCGCCGCCTCTCGGAGTCGACGCTGCGCGAGCTGGTCGAGATGATCGGCGAGTCGCTCAAGAACTGAGCCAAGCCGCCGCGCGTGGAGCGCCACAATCCGAGGGGCGCGGGGCCGACTCAGGCCTTGCGCCCCTCAGCGAATTCCTTGAGCGCGGGGAGCAGGAGCTCCCGTGCGAGGATCACGATCGCCGCTGTCAGCGGCAGCGCGAGCAGGAGTCCGAACAAGCCGAGCGCCGCGCCGAAGATCGTCAAGCTCGCGAGCACCACGACGGTCGGCAGTCCCAGCCGCTCGCCTAGGACGCGCGGGATCAAGACGTAGGTCTCGACCGCCTCGCCGATCGCGAAGACCACTCCGACGCGCCACGTCGCCCCCGCGGGGTCGTGCGTGAGCAGCGCGAGCAGGAAGGCCACCAGATAGCCGACGCCGGGGCCTACGACGGGAATCAGCGAGAGAACTCCGCCCAGCATGCCGGCGAGCAGCGAGTAGGGCACGCCGAGCGCGGCCATCGCGACCGTCAGGATCAGGCCCTTCAGCAGGCATACGAGCAGGCGGCCGCGGAAGAACGCGCCGAGCATCTCCGCCATCTGTGCGCCGATGCGCGACCACTGCTCGCGCTGATTGGCGGGAATGTAGGAGCGCACGAAGGCCGAGATGCGCTCGAGCTCGAACAGCAGAAACCACGTGTACAGCGGCACGAGGAAGAGCAGCGTCAGCAGCGTGAGGAGCGAGCCGAAAGCCGAGCCCAAGGTGCCCCACACGCCGCCTGCGACCTCGGCGCCGTCCGGACTGAAGGCCCAGCGGCGCGCGCGCTGGAAGACCTCGTCGAGCAGCGAGCCCTTCTCCAGACCGCGCGGCAGCGCGCTCTCCTTGGGAGGGGCGCTAGCGTCGGTCGGCGCAGCGTTCTCTTTCGGCAGGCCGTCCGGCAGCGTCTGCGGACGTCCCTGCAGGGCCTGCAGGTCGAGGCCGAGCTCGATCGCGCGCTGCTCCGTCGAGGCGACGATCTCGCCGAGCTGCTTTTGCAGGCGGTCGATCGAGCCGCCTTCCTGCGAGACGTCCCGCCACAGCGCGCGGGCCTGCGCGAACACGGCGAGGGCGAGCAGGAGCGCCACCACGCCGAACGCACCGAAGATCAGGTTGACCGCGCGCTTGCGCGACCAGCCGCGGCGCTCGAGCTTGAGCACCATCGGGTGCAGGATGTACGCAAAGAGCAGCCCGAGCATCAGCGGGTTGAGCGCCGCACGCACCGTCCAAGCGAACCACAGGACTAGGGCTGCGACGGCCGCGAGCGCCAGATTGCGGCGGGCGGGTGTGAGGTTCTGGAGCATCAGGCCTTGTCCTTCCCAGCGCTCGCCTCGAGCGCCGCCGCAAGTCGTGTCCCGTAGCCGCGCACGAAAGCTTCGTCGAAGTCGAAGCCGTCGCGGAAGTCCTCGAGCCGGTCCTCGTCCTGACGCTTGAGCAGGTTGTGGTCGACGAGCAGGAACACGATGCGCCCCCAGTCGAGCGTCTCTCGGATGCCCCACTGACGCCAAACGTGCGCGGCGAGCGGCCCGAAACGTTCGAGCGCGTGCTCGCGCATTCCGGCGAGCACTTCCTGTCCCGTCACGTGGCGTGCGGCGCCTGAGCGACCTTCTTTGCCCGCGAGGCGCACCGCGACGTCGAGCGACTCGAACAGGAAGTAAAACGCGTCCGGCGCGAAGCGCCCGTCGGCGAGCGCGATCTTGCGCAGCTGGTCGCGGAGTTCCTGCATGGGTGCCGAATCCTAGCAAGCGGGGAGAGCGGCACCGCGAGCGGATTTTTCGCTGCCATCGAGCGTTCCCCTGTCCTGCAGAGACACCTTCCGCGGAGGGTTCGCGCCGGGGCTCGCGTACGTCGATCAGCGCGCACCCGCGGTCTTGGTCGCCACAGCGGGCGCCAGCGCCAAGAACGCACGGTCGAGCAACATGGGCGGATCGATGTTGCTCTCGACGTCGCGCCGCAGATCGAGCAGCAGCTCCAAGGTCGTACGCAGGCGCGCGGGAGAGCGTGCGAGCTCGAGTCCCAGCGCTGCGAGGTCGCCATGCTGGAGGTCGTCCGCGGGTTGCCCCTCGGACGCGAGCGCGAGGTCGCGCAGGCAAGCGATCGCGAGGTCGAGCGCGGTCCGCGCGCGCGCGCGCTCGACCGCCTTGGCGGTCTTGCCCTCGAACGTTCCGTCGAGTTCCCACAAGGCCGCGGCCGCCGCGAGCGGCGGCGCGCCTCCGCGCAGCGTCTCCACGAGCAAGCCGCGCAACTCCCACTCGCGCTGCGCGAGCGAGCGCAGCGCCTCGCCGGGAGAGCCGCGGCTCCAGCGCGCGAGCTGGGCGGCACGTTCTCGTGCGACGCCGCGCGCCGCGAGCCAGCTCGTGACTTCGGTCTGCGGCAGGCGCTCGAACTGGACTTGCACGCAGCGGCTCGCAATCGTCGGCAGGAGATCGTTCTTGCGCGAGCACTCGAGGATCCACAGCACCCAGGGCGCCGGTTCCTCGAGCATCTTCAAGATCGAGTTCTGCGCCGCGACGTTGGCGCGCTCCATTTCGCGCACGAGCACGACGCGCCAGCCGCCCTCGGCCGCGCGCAGTGCGAGGAACTCGTCGACGGTCGGACCGTCCCAGTCGCTGTCGCGCTCACGGCGCACGAAGCGCCCGATCTTGAGCTCTTCCGGTCGCTCGTCGGCGGGAGTCTGAAGGAGATCGACGGTGAACACGTCGAGATGGCTCGCGGCGATCACGCGCTTGCACGGGCCGCACTCGCCGCAGGGGGCCGAGCCCTCGGCGGGGATGCCTCGCTCGCAGTAGAGGCCCAACATGAACCAGCGGGCCGCGCGGAACTTGCCGATGCCTGCGGGGCCCGTGAACAAGAGTGCGTGCGGCATGCGACCTGCGCGCGCCGCGCGCCACAGTCCGCGCACGGTGGGTCCGTGCCCGAGCGGCTCGTCGAAGTCTTCGCGCGAATCGGCGTCTTCAGCCGTCAAGACCGACCGCCTTGCGCACGGCGCGCGCGACATCTTCGACGGTCCCGCGGCCATCGACGACGCGCGTCGCGGGCCGCAGCACGGCGAAGCGGCGATAGCCCTCGGCCACGCGGAGCTGGAACTCGAGCCCCTTCGCTTCGATGCGATCCGTCGGACCTGCTCGACGCGTCGCCGCTTCGCGCGGATCGACGTCGAGCAGCACCAGCGCGTCCGGCTCGGGCTCGTTCGACCAGCGACCTAGCAGCGCGAGCACATCGGACTCCGGCAGGCCGCCCGCGACGGCCTGATAGGCGAACGTCGAGGCATGAAAGCGCTCGCACACGACGTCGCGACCCGCTGCGAGCGCCGGCGCGACGAGCTCGCGAAGCATCTGGCGGCGGGCTGCCGCGAAGAGCAGGAGCTCGACGCCGGGGTCGAGGTCGTGCTCGCGCGTGAGGAGCAGCTCGCGGATGCGCTCGCCGGCGCGCGTGCTCCCAGGTTCGCGCAAGTGCAGTGCCTGCACGCCGCTCGCATGCGTGAGGTGCTCGGCGAGAAGACGCGCTTGCGTGCTCTTGCCGCAGCCGTCGATGCCGTCGAGGACGATGAAGCGTGCCTTGCGGGCCGTTGCCATGGCGAGATCCTAGCAGTCGCGCGCGGCTAGTTGCCGCGCTCCAACCGCTCGAGCGCTTTCTCTGCGAATTCGCAGCCGCCGTCGAGCGCGAGCGCCTCGCGCACCAGCTCGCGTGCCTCGTCGAGCTCGCCGAGCTCGATGCGGGCAAGCGCCTCGCGCCCCATCGACTCCGCACGTTCCTCGTCGTCGAGCGGCTCGCCGTCGTCGGGATCGAGCTCCGGCGGGACCGCACGCTGAACGCGGAACTCCCGCGCAGCTTCCGCGTGTCGACCCAGCTCCGCGAGCGAGATCCCCCACAGCTGATGCAGCTTGCGTCGGAACGGATCGATCTCGTTGGCCTCGTTGAAGAGCTCCGCCGCGCGCCCGTGGCGGCCCGCTTCCGCGTGGTATTCGCCGAGCTCCATGCGCAGCGCGAAGTCGTCGGACTCCCAGCGGGTCCAGCGCTCGAGCGCCGCGAAGCGTTCCTCGTCGCGATCCTGCTCTTCGTAGAGCCGAGCGAGACGCCGCTCGGCGCACAGCCCCGGCTGATCGAAGCCCGGGTACGCACGCTCGGCCGCGAGCAGCTGCTTCTCCGCCTCTTCCTCGTCTTCGTCGGCGATGGCGAGCTCCGCGAGCCGCACGCGGACGAGGAAGTCCTCCCCGCCCTGCGCGATACCCTGTTCGTACAGCTTGCGAGCGGCGTCGTCGTCGCCGCGATCCTCCGCGCGCGCCGCCTGCAGGAAGAGTGCGCGAGGCGGCAAGTCGCCTGCCTGAGACAGCTTGCGCAGCGCCTGCTCGGCGTCGACCTTACGGCCGCCTTGCCAGTAACCCCACGCCACCGAGCACCAGCCTTCGCGCCAGCGCTCGCGCGCCGCGCCCGCGGCGGGCGGCGTGTCCCCGAGCTCGAACTTCAGCTGCGTCGTGCGCGCGGGGCTCCAGCGCGGCTCGATGCGCAGCGGCTCGACCGTGCGTCGCACGTAGTCCGCAAAGCGCGCGTCGAGTTGTTCCGGGGTCAGGCCGAAGGTGCCTTGGATCGCCGCATCGAGATCCTCGCCGCGGTCGAACGCTTCGAGCAGGCGAATCATCGGCGGGAAGCCCTGCTCTTCGATCAGCATGCGGCAGAGCTGGCCGCTCATGTAGTAGCCGAACAGGATGCGCTGCGAGCGGAACGCTCGGTTCAGGTCGCGCACGAGGATCAGGTCGCGGTTCCAGTACGCGTCGAGCAGCTCGCGCCGCATGTTGCGCGTCCACGCGGGGTTCTTGTTCTCTTCTTCCCACGTCGCGAGTCCCTCGGTGATCCAGCGCGGGCAGCGGTTGTGCGACAGTCCGAGGTGCACGACGTGCGTGAACTCGTGGAAGCTCGTGCGCGCCCACGAGAAGCGTCCGCGCAGCTCCGACTGCGGGGCGACGGACGTGACCACGGGGCCGAAGCACACGCCGAGCGCGGGGAAGCCCTCGAAGCCCGTCGAGCGCACGGAGAAATCTTGAAAGCGATCGAAGACCTCGATCACGACCGGTCCGGGCGTGTGGCCATAGCGCGCGGAGAGCTCTTCGCGCGCCTTCGAGTAGAACGGCATCCAGTAGGCGCGCATCACATCCGCGGTTCCGGGGGACCACGCGTAGCGCAGCTCGCTGTCGCCCTCCTCGACGACCAAGCGCTTGCGCATGGACTGCAGCACCGTGATCGTGTTCGAGCGCCAGGCGTTTTGGCGCTTCTCGGCGAGCTCCGCGGAGCGTTCCAGTGCCGCAAGGCCACCCGCTTCGTCTCCAGTGTTCGAGAGCGAGCGGCCGAGCTCCAAGAAGGCGTGGTAGTCGCTCGGATCGCGCTCGGTGGCGCGGCGCGCGAAGGGAACCGCTTCCGCGAAGCGATAGAGTTCGCAGAGGTGCCGCGCCAGCTCGCGCTCCGGCATCGAGTCGGCCGCGTTCTCCGCGGCGAGCTCCGCGAGGAGCGCCTCGCACGAGTCGCGGCGGTGCTCGACCCACGCGAGCGCCGCATCGAGCGCACGCTTCTCGCGGCGGCCGGGCGCGAGCCGTTCGAGCTTCGCGAGCGTCGTGCGCGCGGCGGCGAGCCGCCCATCGTCGAGGTCCGCGCTCGCCGACGCCAAGAGCCCGTCGATCGAGTCCGGCACGGCGGAGAGCAATTGCCCGAGCCACTCGTGCGCGGGCGTGTTCTGGCGGTTCCAGTTGAAGCGGCCGAGCTCGAACAGCCCGAGCAGGCTCGGCGCGTGCGTGCGGTGCAGCGCGAGGGCGGAGCGATAGAGCTCGCCCGGCTTGCGCGCGGCGGCTTCGGGGTGCTCGATCTCGCCGTCGGCCTCGAAGTAGAGCGACGCACGCTCCGCCAAGACGTCCGGCTCGGTTCCGCCCTCGCACAGGTCCTCGGCTTCGAGCAGCGCAGCCGAGGCCGCGACGAGGTTCCCGAGCGCCCGCTCGCAGCGCGCGCGAGCAAGGCGCCGCTCCCAGTCCGCGGCGCCGTCGCGTCGCGCACCCTCCCAGAGCTCGCGGGCTGCCCCGCGCTCTCCCGCCTCCCACAGACGTCGGCCCAAGAGCCACGCGTCGCGGGCATCCTCGCGGGGACGTAGGACCTCCTTGCAGCGCTCGGCGAGCTGTGCCGCCGCGAGTCGCTCCCCCTTCATGAGCGCCAGCTCGAGTGCCACGCGGGCGGCGTCGGCGCGGACCTCGAGGGGGAACTTGGCTCCCGATTCGAGCGCCCGCTCCGCGGCCTTGCCGGCTTCGCTCCAGCGCCCCGCGTCCCGCAGGGCTCGCGCGTACAAGACGGCCAAGCGCGCGTCCTCGGGCTCCTCCCCGGCCCACTCGGCGAGCTCGGACAGGGCGCCTCGATCCCCCCGGCGCCGTCGGCGGTCGAGGTCGTCGCGCTCCAGCGCCAGTTCCTGCTCCGTCTCGCTGTCCTGCGCGGGCGGCAGCCGATGTGCGAGCGCCGCGGGACCGAGGGCGAGCAGCAGGAGCAGCAGGAGCTTCGGTCGCGAGGGTGCGGGGCGTTGAAACATGCTCTTAGCTCGACGGGCGCGCGTGACTCGTTGCTCCGCCTCGGCGCCTAATGTACACCGACACCCATGCAGCGTTCGTCTCCCCGCGCCAGCGCACCCTCGGTTTTCCGGTCCCGTCGCGGTGCGCTCCTCGCCCGCCTCGCCCTCGCCCTCGCGCTCGCGCCGCTGTGCGCCTGTCCGACCGTTCCGAAGACGCCGCCGCAGGAGCCCGTCGTCGTCGAGGAGCCCGGCAACCCCGAATGGGTGCGCGAGCCGATGTCGTGGCGGAAGCTCGAGCTGATCGAGCAGTGGCTCGAGGTCGACGCGACGCGCCACTCGCCGGAGCTCGTGATCGAGGCCAAGCTCCAGCTCAACGAGGGGCGGTTGCTCTTCTCACGCCGCGACATCGAGAATGGCGCTGCGCCCAAGGAGACGCTGCAGGTGCGCGTCGAGAGCGCGCGCAAGGGCTTCGAGGAGATCCTCGCGGACCCCGCAGCTTCCGCCGGAGCGCGCAGCCGTGCGCAAGTTGGCCTCAAAGGTGCGGTCGCGCTCGCGAGCGCGCCGACGGGCAAAGGTGTGGCGATCATCCGTCGTCAGCAGTGGAACGCGCGCGCGCCGCGCGTCAGCAACCTGACGCCGCTCAAGGGCGCTTGGAGCCGCATCACCGTGCACCACTCGGCCGAGAGCACGAGCGACCCGCGCGGTGGCTCGCTCGAGGACTCGGCGGGCACGGTGCGGATCATCCAGAAGTACCACATGGACGACCCCGAGCACCGTTGGGGCGACATCGGCTATCACTTCCTGATCGACGGCGCGGGGCGGATCTTCGAGGGCCGCGAGCTCGACTGGCAGGGTGCTCACGCCGGCGGCTCGAACAACCAGCAGAACATCGGCATCTGCATGCTCGGAGACTTCGAGAAGCGCGCTCCGACCGAAGCGGCTCTGAAGTCGCTGCAGGTGCTCTTGGACGACTTGCGCGGCCGCTATCGCATTCCCGCGGAGCGCGTGGCGCCCCACAACACGTACGGCACGACGCGCTGTCCCGGTCCCGCGCTCACCGCGTGGCTCAAGAAGTACAAATAAGCCGTTGGCTCGCTGCCGCGCGGCCTCGTTCGCCCGCGCGGCCGAGTCCTTGAGAAGGGCACTTCACGATGACGCCGCAGCGACCCTCGCCTTCCTTCCTTCGCACGGCGGCGCTGTCGTCGCTCGCAAGCCTCTGGCTGTCGGCCTGCGGCGAAAGTGAGAAGCCTGCTGGAGGCTTGCCGAGCCCGACTGCGGGATCCGCGCCTGCGGCGCAGCAAGTTCCCGTGCGGCGACTCGACAACCCCGACGCCGCGCCGCGTCGCGTGCGCGAGGCCGTGGATCGAGCGGTCGCGCAGGTCGAAGCGGCCTCGGGCGACGCGCGCGCCCACGGCGAGCTCGGCATGCTCTACGAGGCGAATCGGCTTTGGAACGAGGCGCTCGCGTGCTACGGCACGGCCGCGAGCTTGGACCCGAGTGAGCCGATGTGGGTGTTGCACGGCGCCTATGCGTTTCAGGCCCTCGGCAAGAGCAACGAAGCGCTCGCGCTGCTCACGGACACTGCGGCTATGTACCTCGCGTGTGCGCCGCTCCAGCAACTGCTCGGCGAGCTCGCCTACGAGGCGGGCGACGCCGCGCGCGCCGAGAGCGCCTTTCGTGCGGCCCTCGCCGCGGCTCCGGACTCCTGCGAGCCGCTCGTCGGCCTTGCGGAGGTCGCCTTCGATTCGGGTCGTACCGACGAGGCCGTGAAACTTCTCGAGAAGGCGATCTCGATCGACTCGCGCTATCGCGCCCCCCATTTCCTGCTCGGTCGTGCGCTGGCAAAGCTCGGCCGCGACGAGGACGCCGCGCGCGAGACCGCGCGAGGCGCCGGCGGTGCGCGGCGACGCATGCGCGACCGCATCTCGGAGCGCGTCGAGACCTATGAGCTCGACCTCGAGCGCATTTTGCAGCGCGCGACCGCGATGCTCGACGCGCGCCGCACGGAACAGGCGCTCGCGCTGCTCGAGCGCCACGCTCCGGCCTTCCCGCGCGACGCGCGCCTCGCCGTGAACGCGGGCAATGCGTGCCTCTCGCTCGGTCGCCCGGCGGATGCGATCACGTGGTACGACAAGGCGCTCGCGATCGCGCCGGACGAGTTCTTGGTGCACACCAATCGCGCCAATTGCCTCTTGGCTATGGGGCGCGCCGAAGAGGCACGCGCGGCCGCGCAGCGCTCGCTCGAGCTCTCCGCGAGCTATGGACCGAGCTACCTCGTGCTCGCGCGGGCTCACGAAGCCTTGGGCTCGGCCTCGGACGCGCAGGCAACGTTGCGCAAGGGAGTTGAGCTCGATCCGCGCAACCCGGCGCTACGTCAGGCCATCGCAGCAGCCTGCACGGCGGCGGGACTTCACGAGGAGGCGTTCGAGCACGTCGCGTTCAGGCCGAGCTCGTCCCCGAAGACTGGCGCTCGTTCGCGCAGCTCGCCTTCGCCGCAGCGGATGCCAAGCGTGCCGACGATGCTCGCGCGGCGCTGGAGCGCGCGCGTGCGCTCGCCCCGTCCGATCCTGCGCGCGAGCAAGCCGAACAAGCGGTGCTCGAACTCTTGAAGCCGTGAAGCACGCGCGTCCCTTCGTCCTCTTGCTGCTCGCCGCAGCCTGCGGCGACGAGGGAGACGCGCCGCGGAGCCGCTCGGCCGGAACGCAGTCGCAGGCGCCGTCGAAGTCCGGTGCGCTGTTCCGTGAGTGCGCGGAAGAGCGCGGTCTGCGGTTTCTCCATCGAGCCGCTGCGGAGAGGCGCTTTCACTTTCCCGAGATCATGGGCGCGGGGCTCGCGCTCCTCGACTTCGACAGCGATGGAGACCTCGACGTCTTCTGCGTGCAGTCCGGCGACCTGCTCGCGCCTTCGCCGTACGACGGCGATCGTCTGTTCGAGAACGACGGGCAGGGCCACTTCCGCGATGTGACGGAGCGCGCGAGGCTCCGTGAGAAGGGCTACGGCATGGGCGCTGTCGCCGGAGATTACGACAGCGACGGCGATGTCGACCTCTACGTCACCAACGTCGGCGCGAATGTGCTCTGGCGCAACGAGGGCGACGGCACCTTCTCGGACGTCACGGACTTGGCGGGCGTCGGCGATCGCGCGTGGGGCACGAGCGCGGCTTGGGTCGACTATGACGCGGACGGGAAGCTCGACCTCGCGATCGCCAACTACGTGCGCTGGAGTGCGGCGACCGAGCAGGAGTGCTTCGTGCGGACGGGGGTGCGCGACTACTGCCATCCCAACAACTACGGCGCTCCCGCGCGCGACACGCTGTACCGCAACGTCGGCGACGGTCGTTTCGAGGACGTGAGCGAAGCCGTGGGGCTCGGCGCGGCGTTCGGCAACGGACTCGGCGTGGCCGCGGGCGACTTCGACGGCGATGGGCGCGTCGACCTCTTCTTCGCGAACGACATGCTCGCGAACCAGCTGTGGATTCAGGGCGCCGACGGCAAGTTCAAGGACCGAGCCATGGCGCTCGGCTGCGCGCTCTCGAGCCGCGGCGAGGCGGAGTCGGGCATGGGAGTTCAAGCTTTCGACCATGGCGACGACGGCGACCTCGACCTGTTCATCACCCACCTGAGGGGGCAGGGACACGTGCTGTTCTGCTGGAACGGCGCGGGCTTCGACGATCGCACGGCTCCTGCGGGACTCTCGGCGTCGACCGTGGGCGACACCGGCTTCGGCTGCGGCTTCGCGGATTTCGACCACGACGGGGACCTCGATCTCTACGTCGGCAACGGTCACGTGATCCTCGAAGCGCCCTACGCGGACCCGCGGCTGCCGTACGCTCAGCCGGACTTGGTGGCACTGCAAAACGAGCGCGGACGATTCGAGCGCGCGAGGGCCGAGGAGGCGCTCGCGGTGTCCGGGATCGGCGCAACGCGAGGCGTCGCGCTCGGCGACATCGACAGCGACGGAGACGTCGACGTGCTCACCACCGACTGCGGTGGCGTGCTGCGCCTTTACGTGAACGAAGCTCCCAAGCGCGGCACATGGCTCGCGCTGCGATTGCTCACAGCGAGCGGCAGCGACGCCCTCGGCGCGAAGGCGCGCCTCCGCGCAGGCGGCCGCGACTACTGGCGTCGCATCGACACCGGCGCGAGCTACGGCTCCAGTCACTCGCCGATCCTCCACTTCGGGCTTCCTCTGGGAGCGAAGATCGAGTCGGTCGAGCTCGTGTGGCCCGACGGCGCGCGCGAGTCGCTCGGCGCGCTGGAGGCGCAGCGCCTCCACGTCGTTCGACGGTCGCGCTGAGAAAACTCAGGCGCGCGGCCGTGCTGCGCGCTCGAGGTCGGCTCGCGTCATCGAGCGCACGAGCTCGTCGAACGACATCGCGGGCGCCCAGCCGAGTTCCGTGCGAGCCTTCGACGCGTCGCCGACGAGCCGCGAGATGTCCGCGGGGCGCAACAATCCGGGGTCGACATCGACGTGCTCGCGCCAGTCAAGCCCCGCCTCGTCGAATGCGATTTGCACGAGCTCGCGCACGCTGTGTTGAACGCCAGTGGCGATCACGTAGTCCGCGGGCGTCTCGCGCTGAAGCATCATCCACATCGCGCGGACGTAGTCGCCCGCGAAGCCCCAGTCGCGCTGGGCTTCGAGGTTGCCGAGCTTCAAACGCTGCTGCAGGCCGAGCTTGATGCGCGCGGCCGCGAGCGTGACCTTTCGCGTGACGAACTCCGGCCCGCGGCGCGGCGACTCGTGGTTGAAGAGGATTCCGCAGCAGGCGAAGAGCCCGTAGGACTCGCGGTAGTTGACCGTGATCCAGTGGCCGTAGAGCTTCGCGACGCCGTAGGGGCTGCGCGGATGGAACGGAGTGTCTTCGCGCTGCGGCCAGACCTTGACTTCGCCGAAGAGCTCGGAACTCGAGGCCTGATAGAAGCGCGCCTTCGGGCACACGTGGCGCATCGCTTCGAGCATGCGTGTCACACCGAGCGCCGTGAACTCGGCCGTGAGCACGGGTTCTTGGAAAGACGTCGGCACGAACGACTGCGCCGCGAGGTTGTAGATCTCGTCGGGTTGTGCGGCTTCCATCGCGCGCACGATGCTCGACTGGTCGAGCAGGTCGCCGCGGACGAGCTGGAGCTGCGGCAGGAGGTGCTCGATGCGCTCGAATCCACCGGTGCTCGAGCGCCGCACGAGGCCGTAGACCTCGTAGCCCTTTTCCAAGAGCAGCTCTGCGAGGTAGCTGCCGTCTTGGCCTGTGATGCCGGTGACGAGCGCACGCTTTTTCATGCGGCCTTCCACACGCCGCTCGTGAGCAGCGCTGCGACGACAGCGGCCAGCGCGATCCGCCACCAGCCAAAGAGCGCGAGGCCGCGCTGACCGAGGTAGCTCACCATCCAGCGCACGCTTGCCCAGGCGCTCGCAGCCGCGACGACGAAGCCGAGCACGATCGGGCCGATTCCGAGCTCACGCACCATCGTGTCGCCTTCTTTGAAGCCCTTGTACGCCGTCGCGGCGGTGAGCGTGATCAACCCGAGGAGGAAGCTGAACTCAACCGCGGCGGTGAGGCTCAAGCCGAGCCCGAGTCCGCCCAAGATCGTGGCGAGGCTGCGGCTCGTGCCGGGCCACATCGCGACGCACTGCGCGAGGCCGATCAGGAACGCGGCGCCGAGCGAGAGCTGCTCGAGCGAGCGCCCCTGCTCCGGCGCCACGCCCCGTCGACTCCGCGCGACGGCGAGGATCGCGATCCCACCGATCCCCCACGCCGCGACGACTGGCCAGAGTCCGAAGAGCAGCTCCTCGATCCGCTCGTCGAAGAGCTTGCCGAGCACGGCGGCGGGAGCGAAGGCACAGATCACGCACAGGAGGAGACGACGCCCCGTCACTTCGCTTCCCGCGAGGCCGCGCAGCATCTGGACGATGCGCGTGCGGTAGAGCAGGACCACGGCAGCGATCGCGCCGCCTTGGATGCAGATCGCGTAGGCGTTCGCGGCGGGGCTCGCCGGGATCGACAGCGCTCGCTGCGCGAGAATCAGGTGCCCCGTCGAGCTCACGGGCAGGTACTCCGTGAGGCCCTCGACGAGCCCCAAGAGCACCGCCTGCCAGAGCTCCATGGCCCGCGACTCAGCCGATCTTGGCCGCGGCCTCGATCGGCTCGGTGAACGGCAGCGCGAAGCTGTCGGCGACGCCCTTGTAGGTGAGCGCGCCCGCGACGACGTTCGCCGCGGTGCGCAGCGGCGCGTTCTCCTTGATGGCGCGCGCCGGGCCGAGCTTGGCGAGCTCGACCGCATAGGGCAGCGTCGCGTTGTTGAGCGCGAACGTGCTCGTGCGCGGAACCGCGCCCGGCATGTTGGCCACGCAGTAGTGGATCACGCCGTCGATCACGTAGGTGGGCTCGGCGTGGCTCGTCGGCTTCGCCGTCTCGATGCAGCCGCCTTGGTCGATGGCGACGTCCACGATCACGCTGCCCGGCTTCATCAGCTTGAGGTCTTCGCGGCGGATCAGCTTCGGGGCCGCGGCACCGGGGATCAGCACCGCGCCGACCACGAGGTCCGCCCACGGCAGCAGGTCGCGGATCGCCATCGGCGTGGAGTAGAGCAGCTTGCAGTTCTTCGGCATCACCTCGTCGAGGTAGCGCAGGCGATCGAGGCTGACGTCCATCAACGTCACGTCGGCGCCGAGGCCGCAGGCCATGCGGGCCGCGTTGGTGCCGACCACGCCGCCGCCGAGCACGAGCACGTGTGCGCGGTTCACGCCGGGGACGCCGCCGAGGAGGATGCCCGAGCCGCCGCGGGAGCGCTCTAGCCACTGGGCGCCCGCTTGGATCGCCATGCGACCGGCGACTTCGCTCATCGGAGTGAGCAGCGGCAGCGTGCGTCCGACCTCGAGGGTCTCGTAGGCGAAGCAGTGCGCGCCACTCGCCATCATCGCCTTGGTGAGCTCCAAGTCCGCAGCGAGGTGGAAGTAGGTGAAGAGCGTCTGGCCCTTTCGGATGTGGGGCCACTCCTGCTTCAGCGGCTCCTTGACCTTCAGGATCAGGTCGCACGACTTCCACACGTCGGCGGCGGTCGGCGCGATCTTGGCGCCCGCGCGAACGTAGTTTTCGTCGGGGATCTGGCTTCCCACGCCGGCCTGGGTCTCGACCCAGACCTCGTTGCCCGCCGCGATCAGGCGCTCGGCGCCAGCGGGGGTCAGGGCGACTCGGTTCTCGTGGACCTTGATCTCGCGGACGACGCCGATCTTCACGTGGGAATCCTGCTCTGCTTGCGGGTTGGGGGCTCGCCGGTGCAGCACTGCGACGCGCGCTGTGCTCCACTTGCAAGGGCGCAGAGTCTAGCGTCGGGTCGCCCCATTCCCAGAACCGCGGCCTCCCGCCTTGGGGCTTGTACCCGAGCACGCGAGCCCCTATGCTCTCCGCCCTTCGCGACGCGCGAAGCGTGGACCCATAGCTCAGTTGGCTAGAGCACTACCTTGACATGGTAGGGGTCACAGGTTCGAGTCCTGTTGGGTCCACCACTTCTCCCCTCCGCGCGCCTTGGCTGCCTCGCAATGCCGGGCGAGCGAGCGCTAGACCCGCGGGTGTCCGCGCGGCCCTCGCCCCCAGCGCGCGTCGAGGCCCTTCGCCGCTCACATCGAGCGCTCGGACTTCGTAAGGTCCCCGGGGTAGCGCTTCTGCGGCGCCCCACCTCCCACGACCATGCTGACGCTGCTCCTTGCTTGTCTCCCGGGCCTCTCGGCTGCTTCTCAAGAGCTCTCGTCCTATGAGCGGCGGCTCACGCCGGAAGCGATCGTCGCGCGCGACGTGCGACCGGCGGTGGTGTTCATCGAATCGACGCGGCCGGTACTCAAGGGCTTCGACCTCGTCGGGAGACGAGTGTGGGGCGAGGAAAATCGCACGGGCTCCGGAGTCATCGTGCACGCCTCCGGCTACATCGTCACCAATCACCACGTCGTCGGAGACGATGCGCGCTCGATCACGGTGCAATTCGACACGACGGTCGACGGCTCGACGGAGAAGGACGAGAAGGGCGCCGTCGTCTCGCGCCGCTTTCCCGCGAAGCTGCTCTCGACGTCGCGCGAGCAGGACCTTGCGCTCTTGAAGGTCGACAGCGAGCTCGCGCTCACCACGGTGCGCATGGGCACTTCGAGCGATCTGATCCTCGGCGAGCGAGTGATCGCCATCGGCAATCCGCTCGGCCAGCGTCTGACCGTGAGCTCTGGGATCATCTCCGGGCTCGGCAGGGAGATCTCCGTCAACGCGGGTAACAACGTCACGCTGCGCCTCGGGGATCTGATCCAGACCGATGCCGCGATCAATCACGGCAACTCGGGCGGACCGCTGCTCAACATCTTGGGCGAGATGATCGGCATCAACACCGCCGTCAACGAGGCGGCCGAAAACATGGGCTTTGCGATTCCGGTCGACCGGATCGAAGAGGTGCTGCGCGACCAGCTGCTCGCGCCCGAGTCCGCGCGTTCTTGGTACGGATTCGACGTCGACGACGCAGGCACGCTGTGCATCCAGCACATCGTTCCCGGCAGTCCGGCGGCCCAAGCCGGCATGGAGACGGGCTATCGCCTGCTCGCGATCGACGGGACTCCCGTGCGCAATCGCGAGGAGTATCGACTCGCGCGCCTGCAGCTCGTTCCCAACAAGCAGGCGCGCTTTCGCGTGCAGGCTGCGGAAGGCGAGCGCGAGTTCGAGCTGCGCGGCTGGAACCGTGTCGATGGCGCGGTGTTCGAGCGCACGGGAATGACCGTCGATCGCTGCGCGATCGGAAACCAGCCCTCGGTCTGCGTCGTCGCCGTCGATGGCGTCGGGCCGGCACACGAGCTCGGGCTCAAGCCGCGCGACATCATCGACTCGCTGCGCTTGCCGGATCACAACGTGATCTTTTCCGTCAAGGACGGCGCCGAGTTCGCGCGCCTGCTCGACAAGCTCGCGCCGGGGACCACGCTCGACGTCGACATCCTGCGCGACGACGATCAGGATGGTCGCATCGACCTGCGCCAAGAGCTCTACAAGGGCACGCTGACCTTGCGCTAGGTCGGGCCTGCGGAAGGAAACTCTTTCCCGCTGCAAAGGGTCTTCCGCCGCGCGCTGCGTCAACGCCGTCTGCCGCTACTACGGTGACGGGGCTCGAGTCCGATACACTCCAGCCACCCCATGAGCGCCCTCCTCCACTTCTCGGAGCGCTTCGGCAGCATGCTCTCGCGCGTGCTGCTGACGGTGCTCTACTTCGGGCTCTTGGGGCCGTTCGCGCTGGCCTATCGGCTCTTCGCGGATCCGCTGCGCCTGCGCCGACCGGCGAGCAACTGGGTGGCGTGGCGGCGCGAAAACGAAGACCTGCGCTCGGCGCGGCGCCAAGGCTAGGGCGCGATGAACGTCCTCGGACTCTCGTACTACTACCACGACTCGTCTGCCGCGCTCGTGCAGGACGGGGTGCTGGTGGCCGCCGCCGAGGAGGAGCGCTTCAGCCGTCGCAAGCACGACTCGGGCTTCCCGAAGCTCGCCATCGAGTTCTGCTTGAAGCAGGGTCGCATCTCACTCGCCGACGTGGACTTCATCGTGTTCTACGAGAAGCCCTTCGTGAAGCTCGAGCGCATGCTGCTCTCGGCGATGGCGACCTTTCCGCGCTCCTCGGCCGTGTTTCGAGAGTCGATGCAGCGCTGGATCAGCGACAAGCTGTGGATCAAGTCGATGATGCAGCGCGAGCTCGACGTGCCGTCGTCGAAGCTACTCTTCGCCGATCACCACATGTCGCATGCGGCGTCGAGCTACTTCACGTCGCACTTCCAAGACAGCGCCATCCTCACCGTCGACGGCGCCGGCGAGTGGAGCACCGCGACGCTCGGCCATGGCCGCGGCAATCAGATCGAGATCCACAAGGAGCTGCGCTTCCCCCACTCGCTCGGGCTCCTCTACTCCGCGTTCACGGCCTACTGCGGGTTCGAGATCAACGAGGGCGAGTACAAGCTGATGGGCATGCACCCCTACGGCAAGCCGCGCTTCGTCGACGACATCTACAAGCTGATCCACGTCGCCGAGGACGGCTCGCTGTGGCACGACATGCGCTACTTCGCCTACCACTTCTCGCGCGACAACACGCTCGCCGAGGCCTTCGGTCGGCACTTCGGACGGCCGCCGCGCGACCCCAAGGAAGGCGACAAGTCGCTCGACCCGTACTACTGCGACATGGCCGCCTCGATTCAGGTGGTCACCGAGCAGGTCTTGCTGAAGATGGCGCGCCACGCGCACCAGCTCACGGGCTCGCGCAACCTCTGCCTCGCCGGTGGCGTCGCGCTGAACTCCGTCGCCAACTACAAGCTCCTGCGCCAAGGTCCCTTCGACGACATCTACGTCCATCCGGCGCCCGGCGACGACGGCGGAGCGGTGGGCGCGGCGTACTGGGCCTACAACCACCTGCTGAAGCAGCCGCGCGGTCCGGTGCTGACGAGCCCCTACCTCGGATCGAGCTACACCGACGCCGAGATCGAGGCGTTCCTGCGCAAGCACGACATTCCGTTCGAGCACATCGCCGACGACGAGCGTTTCTACGACTTTGTCGCGCGCACCTTGGTCGACGGCGCGGTCTGCGGCTGGTTCCGGGGTCGCTTCGAGTGGGGTCCGCGCGCGCTCGGCGCGCGCTCGATCATCGCCGATCCGCGCAAGGCGGAGATGAAGGACAAGCTCAACGCGACCATCAAGTTCCGCGAGGCATTCCGTCCCTTCGCGCCGAGCGTGACGGTCGAGGCTGCGAGTGAGTTCTTCGAGATCGACGAGGCCGCTCGGCACTATCCGGCGCGCTTCATGCTGTACGTGGCGCCCGTGCGAACCGAGAAGCGCGCGGTGTTGCCGGGCATCACGCACGAGGACGGCTCGGGCCGCCTCCAGACTGTCTTCGCCGACGTGTCTCCGGCCTATCACGCGATCATCCGCCGCTTTGGCGAGCTCACGGGTGTGCCGGTGATCATGAACACGAGCTTCAACTTGAAGGGCGAGCCGATCGTCGAAGATCCGAGCCATGCCTTCAATACGTTCAGCCTCTCAGGCATGGACTATCTGTTCTTGAACAACTTCGTGATCCGCAAGGAAGCCAAGAAGAAGATCGCGGAGACGCGCTTCGTCCTGCGGCACGAAGGCGACAGCGTGACGGAGATGGTGAGCTAGCCATGCGCATCGTCAACGTGCTGCTCGCGCTGTTCATGAGTCTCGCGCTCGGCGTGTTCGCCCTCGAAGGCGGACTGCGCGCCATCGGCAAGGGTCCGCCGGAGCCGCTGCTCGAGCACGACGAGTTCACGGGTTGGCGCAAGCGCACGAAGGTTTCCGTCGAGCGCTCCGGCCCAGAGTTCGACGTGCGCATCACCACCAACGAGCAGGGTCTCGTCGACGACCCGATGCCGGATCCGCGCAAGCCTGCGGGCGCGTTCCGCGTGCTGGTGCTCGGCGACTCGTTCACCCAAGGCTTCACGGTCGGTCGCGACGACCTCTACGTCGACTTGCTCGAGCGTCGCTGGGTCGCGCAGGGCCGCGCGGCCGACATCGTCAACGCGGGTACCGAGGGCTGGTCGACGGACCAAGAGGTCGCGTGGTTCCTGCGCCATGGTGCCAAGTTCGAGCCGGATGTCGTGCTGATCGCTGCGTACGAGAACGACCTCTACTGGAATGGTCAGTCGCGGTACGTGCAGCGCTCGACGCCGAAGCCGCTCTTCCGTGCGGACGGGACGCTGGCGGTCGAGCGCTGTGAGGACATCGGTCCGGAGCCGTGGACGCAGCGCTTCGCGATCCCACGCGCGGCGAGTGCGCTGTGGAGCCCTGCCGAGCTTCCCGAGGAATTCCTCTTCCAGCCGAGCGGCGCGCTCCGCCCGATCTCGCGCGAGTTTGCTCCGCTGCTGAACGAGCGTGCGCCGTTCCTCGCGCCGTGCGTCGACGGCACGGCAGGCGCGCTGATCGCGCTGCGGCGCGAGTGTGAGCGGATCGGTGCGAAGCCCGTTCTGCTTGCCATCCCCTCCCACAGCTCGGTCGATCCCGCCTATGCGGCGCGCTTCGCGGAGCTCGCACTCGGGGGGATCCCGAAGGAACGCTGGGCGCCCGACTCCGCGATCGAGCTGATGATCAAGCTGTCGCAGGCGCTCGGGATTCCCGCGCTCGACCCCCGAACGGCGCTGCGAGCTGCGCAGCGAGAGGACGCGCAGTACTTCGAGATCGACTGGCACCTCAACGCCAACGGCAACCGCACACTCGCTGCGTTTCTGCACGATGAGCTCGACCGCACGGGCCTCGTGCCTGCCAAGTACGCGGCCCAGCGCCCCGTCGAGCCCGAGCGGGTCGCGGCGGCTCGCGGCACGGACTGGCGCTTCGTCGGTCTCTTGTACCTGGGACTCCTGACCCTGCTCTCCACGCTCTTCATCGCGACGTACCCCGAGGAGCGGCGGGTGCTCGTTCCGTTCAAGATCGGCGCACTGCTCGCGCTCGTCTTTACCCTCTTCCTCGGCGCAGGCAAGCTGCATGGGTTCCTGCCCAGCGCGATCGCAGGCTGGGCCGTTCCCGGACTGGTCGCGATCCTGCTCGCCTTCGTCGTATGGAAGCTCGGCCGCCGTGTCGGAACGATCGCGGAGCTCTTGCGCTGCTTCACTTTGCGCGGACACTGGTACTTGATGCCGCTGCTCGTGGTTCTGCTCACGGTGGGAAGCTTGCTCGTCGTCGCAGCGAGCTCGCCGCTCATCGCGCCGTTCATCTACACCCTCTTCTGATCCGAGGTGTCTCCATGGCTCGCGCCTGCCCCGCCTGCAAGTCCACGGTCACGATCGACAGCGCGAGTCACTGCACCAGCTGCGGCGCGTCTCTGGACGGCGCGACCGCCGTGGCGAACGCCGAGCGCGGCTTCTGGGCGGAAAACTGGCTGTGGATCGTCGCACCGATCGTGATCGTCGCGATCGTGATCCTGCTCTTGTTCCTCTTCCTGCGCTCCGAGGGCGACTCGGGCTTCAACTACAAGATCTACTGAGCGCGGCGGCGCTCACTCGCCAAGGTCGAGACCCACCTTGCGCAGGAGCTCGAAGCCTCCACAGGCTTCTGCGACCAAGAGGTGCAGCTTGGCACTGCCGTCGATGGCGACGCGACGCAGGTCGTAGCGAGGAGATTCCGGTCGATTGACTCCGGCGTGCATGTTGACCGCACAGGCGAAGCCCGCATCCTTCGCAGCCTTTCGGCTCGAGTCGTCGTAGTCCCAGCGGCGTCCCCACGGATAAGCGAAGGTCACCGGCGCGCGACCGAGAGCGCGTTCCAAGCTGAGAGCGCCATCCGCGATCTCGCGGCGCTGCTCGTCGGGCGGCAGCTTGGAGAGGATCGCGTGGCTCACGGTGTGCCCGCCGAGCTCCACCCCGCGTGCGGCGAGCCCGCGCGCCTCGTCCCAAGTCATGTAGAGCTCCTCGCACAGTCGCGCTTCGTCCCCGCCCGCCTCGACGAAGGCCAGATCGAGCGCACGGTCGCGCTCCGCAGGCGGAGCGTCGTACTTCAGGATGCGCTTGAGGTGGTAGCGCTCGTTGCCGCGGCTCTCCGCGATCATCTGGTTGAGCGTGATGAACGTCCGCGTGTCTCCAGCGTGTGCGCCGTAGCGCTCGACGAGCGCCTCGGGCCCGAGCTTTTCGAGCAACCAAAAGTACTTGTGCGACCAGTTGACGCGACGCTCGTCGAGCGGCCGCGACTCGAGGAACACCGTGGCGCCGACCTTGTTGCGTTCGACGAGCGGACCGAGGACGAGCGCGTTGTCGCGATAGCCGTCGTCGAAGGAGAGCGCGAGCAGGCTCTTGCCCTTGCCGCCGAGCTTGGCGACTCCGTCTCCGATGGAGACCACCTCGTAGCGCGGGGCGAACCAGCGCACGATCCGCTCGAGCTGAGCCTCCCCGATCCACATGTCCGCGGAGAGGTGGCGACCGGCGGGCCACTCACCGTGCTCGGGCTTCACGCAGTGTCCCGCGAGGATCACGAGGCGTCGCGGCAGGAGCGCGTTCACGAGCGCATGAAGTCCGGAGTGGAACAGCACGCGAGCGTACGCTTCACGCAGGCCGAGCTTGAGGCGGTGCTTGAGGCTCATGGCACGTCCTAGCCTACGGTCTCGTCGTCGCGGTCGCCGTCGGTGAAGTACCAACGTGCCGTGTCGCGAGCTGCCGCGACCAGCGCGTGCCCTCGATCCAGTGGGTGCAGGATGACGCTGAGGAGGTGGGCATCGCCCCGCGGTGCGAAGCCTGCCTCGAGGAGCTGGCGTGCCCACCAGGAGCCCTCGAGCGCCGTCGCTTCGACCGTCGACGCTCCATGGTGTTCCAGCGTCGTGAGCCCCGCCGAGAATGCCGCCGAGAGCGCGTCGTCGTCGCGGGCGAGCAGGTCGACCAAGAAGCCCGCGCGCTCTCCCGCGCGAGGGATCTGCACGACCACATACGCAGCGAGCTCTTCGCCATCGAGCAACCCGACCGCGCGGTGCAGTCCGGACGGCGTGTCGAGGAAGCGCCAGTTCAGCCACGCGGCGGAGCGGCGAACCATGAATCCGAAGCGCGGCTCGACGAGCTTCGAAAGCGCGGTAGCGCGCTCGTCGAAGCGCCCGAGAGGCTCGGCGCGCAGCTTCGTGCCGCGCGCCGCGAGCGCGCGCCACGCGCTGGCGCAACGCTTCGCCTCGAAGCCCGTGGTCCAGCGCTTCCAGCGCCCCTCCTTGCCTCGTGCTTCTTTGGCGGCTTGGTCGGCCCGCAGAACGAACAGGTAGGGACGAACGGCACCGACCTGTTCCCAGCCGAGCTCGACGAAGATGTGCGCGGAACGTCGGTTGGGAAGCCCGAAGGCGAGCGCCCAGCCACGTCGGCGCGCCTCATCCATCGCAGCGCGATCGAGGCGACTGAAGAAACCTCGCTTGCGCCAGTCCGGATGGGTCATCACGTCGCCGGTCTCGCCCACGAGCGCGAGCGAGCGTTCGTCTCCACCGGCGAGCGCGGTGCGCGGAGAGCAGGCGTAGCCAGAGATCGCGAGGCCGCCGGGCTCGCGCGCGACGAGGCTCACGGACTCACCCGCCGGGCTCGCGTCGTAGCGCCAGCGCAGGCCGCCCGAGGGCAGCGGCTTCTTGAAGCACGCTGCGTACAGACGCGCTTGCTCGTCGCGATCTGCGCTCGTGCAGAGCTCGATCGCGAGCTCGTGATCCTGAGTGTCCGCCGGTCGCGCCATGACGCTCGATCATCGGACTTTTCGAGTCCGCGCTCCAGCGTGCGCCGCGATCGCGGCGCCCTAGCTCGCCTTGGCATCGTCCTCGGCCGTCATCAGCGACGTACCGTTGGACTTCAGGTGGCTCATCGAGGACTTCGGCGGCGGGACGAGGCCCAGCGCGCGTCCGAGGCGCTTGCGCCCGAACTGCGGGTTCTCCATGTAGTACAGCGTGCGCTCGAAGAAGCGCTTCGCGCGTTGGCCGTAGGCGTAGTACCAGCGCTCGTAGTTGCGCACCATGTTCTTGCGCAGCTCTTCGAGGTCGACTTGGTTGAAGTGTTCGTGCACGTAGGCCGAGCGGTTCGACGAGACGTAGTTCTCGCGCAGGTCGTCGACGTCGATGCTGGCCTGATAGTTGTCCCAGCTCTCCGTGCCGATCAGCGGGTTGAACACGCTGACGCGCACGAGGTCGGGGCCGGCGAGGCGGAGCACCTTCTCGGTCTCGGCGATGTCCTCCGGCGTCTCGCCCGGGCTGCCGACGATCAGGTAGACCTTGGCCCAGATGCCAGCGCGACGCGTCATGCGCGCGGCCTCGACGATCTGCTCGGGCGTCAGGTCCTTCTTGAGGACGTCGAGCATCTTCTGCGAGCCGGACTCCCAGCCGTAGTAGATGCGGCGGCAGCCCGCGCGGTGCATGTGCTTCAAGAGCGGGTAGTCGACGCAGTCGGCGCGCGTGTTCGCGATCCACTCGAACTTCAGGCCGCGGCGCAGGATCTCGTCGCACATCTCGTGGATGCGCTTGCGGCGCAGCGTGAGGATCTCGTCGACGAAGAGCACCACGCCGGGGTTGTACGTCTTCACCACGTGCTCGAGCTCGTCGACGATCAGCTGCGTCGAGCGGACGCGGAAGCCGCGGCCGGTGAGCTCCTTCTGGCAGAAGATGCACTTGAACGGGCAGCCGCGCGTGGTGAACACGTAGGCGAGCTTCTCCGGGTTGAGCTTGAAGTAGCTCTCCATCGGGAGCAGGTGGCGCGCGGGCAGCGGCAGCTCGTCGAGCTTCTTGATCAGCGGCGGCGCGGCGTTGTCGACCCACAGCTGGCGGTCGCGCACGCCTGCGAGGCCCGGCACTTGGCTCATCGCCTTGTCGTCGTTGCCTTCGAGCGCTTTGAGGAACTGCGGCAGGGTCTCCTCCGCCTCGCCCTTCAGCACGAAGTCGAAGTGTCCGCTGTCGAGGAAGATCCCTTGGTCGACCGAGGCGTGCGGACCGCCCATGATCGTGATCTTGCCCTTCTCCTTGGCGTACTTGGCCCAGGCGATGGCGCGGCGGATGTTCGGGGTCAGCGCGCTGAACCCGATGATGTCGTTCTGCTCGATCGCGGCCCGCATGGCCTGATCGTTGACGATCCGCTCGTCGACGAGCTGGACGGGGAGCTTCTCCTTCTCGAGGCAGGCCCCGAGATAGGTGAGCCCCAAGATCATCGCCAGAGGGTCCTCTTGGACGTGGGGCTTGACGTAGGTGAGCAGCGTCTTGCGCATCGCGGTGTTCGAGCTCGAAGTTCGGTACGCGCTCTTCGGCCGGCGCAGGGCTCCGGCAAGAGGGTTAGGTTCAAAATGTACCGTGAACGGGAGATTCCCGCTACGCGGCCTGAAAAGGCTCCTAGAAGGCCCGGAAAAGGCTTCTAGGCCCCTTCGCGGCGCTCTTCAGCGGCCCTGCGCGCGAGCGCGTACTCCGCGTCGAACTCGCGCCCGAGGCGCTCGATCGTGAAGCGACAGAGGAGCGCCTCCCGGCCTGCGGCGCCGAGCTGCGCGGCGCGAGCGGGGGCCCGCAGCAGTCCGAGGATGGCCTCACCCAGAGCCCGCGTGTCGAACGGATTCACGATGGCGCCGGTGACGCCGTCTTCCACGACCTCGGGGCTCCCGCCGAAGCAGGTCGCGACGACGGGCTTTCTGTGTTCCATGGCTTCGAGGTTCACGAGACCGAAGGTGTCGAAGCAGATCGACGGTGTCACGAACACCTCGGCGCTCGCGTACGCGCAGGCGAGCTCCTCGCCGTCGAGCCAGCCCGTCGGGACGATGTTCCGCGCGATCCCAGCGCGCTCGGCGGCCGTGGCGAATTCCTCGTCGTAGACGCGGCGGTGCCCCATCACGAGGAGACGCACATCCGGCTCTTGGCGCTCGATGTGCGCGAGCGCGCGGAAGAGCTGGAGCACGCCCTTCTGCTCGTGGAGCCGTCCGGCGATGGCGAGCACGCGCTTCCCAACAAGCTCGTGCTTGCGGCGGAACCGCTCGATGGACTCTGCACTCGGAAGCTCGGAGCGCAGCGCCAAGGCATTGTGAACCACGGCGTCGACGCGCAGGCCGTTCGCGCGCATCGCGGTCGCGAGCTCGGCGGAAACCGCGGTGATTCGATGCGCGTCGCGCTCGAGTCGGCGCCGGATCGCGCCATTGCGTCCGGGGCGGTAGCGAAAGCGCTGGCAGGGCACGCACTTTTGCCAGTGCGCGGTGTAGTCGCGCAGCGCGCCGCCGTGCTCCTCTCCACCGTGGAAGCAGGTGAGCTTTTGGTAGCAGAACGTCATGACGTCGTGCGCGGTGAACACGACGCCGGCTCCTGCGCGGCGCGCGGCCGCGAGTGCTTCGTAGGAGAGGTGCGTGTGAACGAGGTGGCTGTGCACGATGTCGGGGCGGAACGACTCCAACACCCGCTGGAAGGGCGCCCGAACCCGCGGGTTGTCGAGCGATACCCAAGCGCGCCAGCGAGGGTCGTAGTCCGAGAGCAGGCGGAACACGCGCATTCCTTCGATCTCGGTCTCCCCCACGAGGGACGGGTCCTGAACTGCCGTCACGAGCGCGGTTTCGTGGCCCTGCGCACGAAGCCACGCACCGTGCTGGTACATCAGCCGGATCGACGAGCCGATACGCGGGTCCGACAGATCGTTGAGGAACAAGACGCGCATCACGTCAGCTCCATACTTCCGCGTCGCGCTGCTTGTGCAGCCATTGCGCGATGTAGAGGAAGTGGATCAGCGCCCACGACAGGTAGATCGCCTGTCCCCACACGGGTCCACGCTCGGGCCAAAGCATCGTGATGTACACGTTGATCGGGATCGTGACGATGGCGCCGACGAGCGCGACCGTGAGGTTCGCCCGCATCTTGTTCGTGAGGATGTAGAACGGGTCCAGCGCGACTCCAAAGCCCATGGGAACCATGCCGATGGCAAGGATCCAGCAGCACTCGAACACGGGCTCGGTGTAGTCCGACGGATAGAAGCGAGCGATCACAGGCTTCGCGATCAAGAGTCCCAGCCCGAGCGCGAGGGTGATGGCGACGCCGCCGATCAGGCTGGCTCGCCAGTACAGTCGCCGGAAGCCCGCAAAGTCGTTGTTGCCGCGCTTTGCCGACAAGGCCGGCAGAACGTTGCGAGACACGCCCTGCATGGCGATCGTCGCGAGTCCCATGATCTTCTGCGCGATGTTGAAGTACGCGACCCAAGCGAAGCTCGCGAAGCCTGAGAGCAAGAGGCGCGGGAGCACGTTGATGAAGATCGTGGTCGCGTTCTTCAGGAGCCCGAGGCGCAGGCCGAGTCGGAGCCCTTGGCGCAGCGGAATCCCCGGCACTTTCACCCAGATTTGGCGCCAGGAAGGCAGCCATGCGGAGCCATCCACGCGCGCGTTGCGATACATGTTCAGTGCGAGATAGGCAGCGCAGGCGCGGCTCGCGATCTCTCCAAGAACGGCTCCAGCGGGCGAGTTCGTGATCACGACTCCGCCGAGCGTGAGGAAGAAGCGGATGAACTCGTGGGACGCGTCGAGCTGCGCAAGCGGCGTCATTCGACGCGTCGCGTGGAAGGCGACCTGCGCGACCGCGCGCGGGGTATCGAGCAGGATCCACCATGTGAGCCACCAGGCCCACAGTCCGAGGTCGCGGGCTTCCTCGGCGGGCAGGTCGTCGCCGTAGATCCGCTCGCACAGCTCGGGAAGCGCGAAGTAGCCCACGACGACCATCAGGCCGCCGGTGAAGAGATACGTCTTCACAAGGAACGCGAGCCACGCCGCCACTTTCTCTTCCAGCCCGCGCGTGCTTGCCGCTGCGACTTGGCTGACGGTGGCTTGGATGACGCCGACGTTGACGAAGTTGAAGAGCAGGGCCTGCAGCGTGACAGCCATCACGAAGAGCCCCTGACCGTGCGCGCCGAGGACGAACGCGAGCAACGCGGACGACGCAAAACCGCTGGCTTGCGTCAGGAATCCGCTCGCCTGAAGGGTCAAGGTGTCCTTGACGAACTTGGAGCGCAGGAGTGAGAGCAGCTTGTGCTTCATCGCTGGCGGCTCCGCCGCTTCAGGATCTCGTCGTAGATCGCGAGCACCGCGCGGGCGTTCTCGCTCCAGCTCGACTGTGCGGCGTGTTCTCGCCCAGCCTTCGACATCGCATCCCGCAGCGATGCGTCGTCGAGCACGCGGGCGAGCGCTCGCTCGACGGCGTCCGCGCTCTGCTCGACGAGGAGCCCCGTGCGCTCGTGGACGATCGCGTCCTCCGCGCCGCAGCCGAGGGTTCCGATGCACGGCAGACCCGCTGCCGAGGCTTCGAGATAGACGATGCCGAAGCCCTCGAAGCCTCCGTCGCGCGCGGTGACGGGCACGTGCAGGAAGAGCTGCGCTCGCTGGAGCAGGTCGACCTTCTCGTCCTCGCGCACATTGCCGAGGAAGTGGACGCGCTCCGTCAGGCCGGCCCGCTGCACGATCGAGTGCAGGGAGCGCTCGTAGTCGTCGCCCGCGCCCTTTCCCACGACGTAGTGATGGAGGTCCGTGTGCGCTCGCGCCACGCGGCACCATGCCTCCAGCGCGAGGTGATGTCCTTTGCGCTCCTTGAGCTCGCCGATCGAGAGCGTGTAGCGCTGCGACTGCCAAGGCCGTGCGTCAACGGACACACGCTGGCTGTACTTCGCGGCGTCGACGGCATTCGGGATCACATGCAAGCGAGACGCGAGCGGGTGCTGCGCAGGCAGCAGCTCGCGTACGCGCTCGGCCGTGAAGCGGCTCACCGCGATCATTCCGTCGAACCGAGCGTACGCGTCTCGGGCTCGCTCGGCGTGCCGCGGGTCCACCAAGGGTTGCACCGTGTAGGTACCGTGACCGGTCGCTACGCAGGGAAGCCCTGCGCGCTCGGCGCCGAGCAGACCCGCGAGGTTGTGCGGGTAGTCCTTGATCGCGTGGACCAAGTCGCAGCCCTGCGCCGCCTTCGCGATACGACGCTGAGCGAGCTGCAGGTTCACCCAGAACTTCAGCGGCGACATGTAGAAGAAGTAGTCGGGCGGCAGCGCTACCTCGACCTTCCAGTGCGCCGGGACCTCCGCGGACGTCGGCCGGTGCTTCCGCGCGAGCAGGACTCGTACCTCGAGTTCGGGACGCTGCTCTTCGAGCGCCCGCAGGAGGCGCACGGTGTAGCGCCCGACCCCATCGAGGTCGGAGAGGGAGTCCGTGAGAAACAAGACGCGCATGGGGCGGACGACTCGCAAGGAGTGGCGGAAAGATCGGCTCTAGGCCGTCCGCTCCCCCATCCAGCCGAGGATGCGAGCCGCCCGCGCGTCCCAGGTGTGCGCCGGGGCGCGGGCGGAGAGAGCCTGAGCGAGGCGGACGCGCAGCGACTCATCCCCCAGAACTTTTTTCAGGCCTGCGGCAAGCTCGTCCGGACGGTCACTGGGTACCAGCCAAGCGTCTTTCCCGTGCGTGAGCAGCTCGCGCATCGACGGAAGATCGCTTGCGATCAGGGTGACACCTGCCGCCATCGCCTCGAACACCTTGAGAGGCGACGTGTAGCGCGAGCTAATGTCGGGAGACGAGCGATTGGGCGCCACTGCGACGTCGGCGGCCGCGAGGTAGAGCGGCACTCGATGAGCGGGCTGGAAACCCTCGATGCGCACGTTGGCGAGGCCCTTGGCGTGCTCGCGCAGTCGTGCCACATCCGCCGCCATTCCGCCGGCGATGACGAACATCGTGTCGGACATGGTGCGGGCAGCTTCGAGGAGAACATCGACACCCTTCCACGCTAGCAGTCCGCCGGTGTAGACGACGACGCGCGCGTCCCGAGCCAGCCCGAGCTCGGCGCGAGCGGACTCACGAGCGATCCGCGGCTCGAAGAGCGAAGGCTCGAAGCCGTCGTGGGCGACGAGGAGCTTGCGGGGCTCGACGCCGAGCGCGAGGAGGTCGTCGCGGACTCCGCCGGAGATCGCGAGGACCCCGCGGGCGCGCTGCATCGCAGACGAGAGCCACTTCCTGCGCAGGCTTCCCCCGGGGACGGAATGCACTTCGAGGAACAGTGCCGGATGGCCGGCGCGTGCGAGCGCGTGGGCGCACTCGATCTCGCGCGAAAGAACCCATGACTCGCGCGCAGAGGTGAGGATGTGCTGAGCTGCGCTGCGCGAGAAGCTCCACTCCTGCAGGCGGGCGGGCCAGAACTGCAGGCTGCGCGGGACGCTGTCGACCCAGTCGATGCAGCCCACCGGAGTGAGCTTCGGGCGCGCGCCGGCGCGGACGCCGCTGTGCGCGAAGAGGTCCGTTCCGACCGGAAGCGAGATCTGCTTTCGTCTGCGCGCGTGGACGACTTCGACATCCCAGCCCGCGCGAGCCGTTGCACATGCGCTGTGGAGCACTTGGAGCCCCTGCGCGCGCTCCGAAGGGAGCCGCGTGTTCGCCACGAAGACGAGCTTGCGTTGGGCGCTCACTTCGCTCCGCCCGGCGAGGGAAGCTCCTGTCCGATCCCGTCGCCATAGCCGATCTCCGCCATGCGGCGCGCATTTTCGATCACGTCGCGCGGGGAGAGCACGATCTCGATGCGCGGGATCGGCATCGACGCGTCCCAAGCCGACAGTGCCGCGAGCAGGCGCTCGGCCTGCGCTCGCTCCGTTGCGAGGACGTCGCGGGTCTCGCCCGGGTCGCTCTGGAGATCGAACAGCCTCGCGCGCGCCACGCCGCGCACGGCGAGCGAGTCGATCGTCTCGCCCGCGAGCGCGAGGGGACGGTTCTGCTCGTCCACCGCCGGTACGACGAGCTTCCATCGCAGGTCCTGCGCGCTCATCTCGAGGCCATTCTCGGCGAACGAGACGTCGCGGATCGACTGCGCCCGGCCGTCGAGCAGCGGCAGCACGCTGCGGCCGTCGACAGTCCCGTAGTCGCGACCGCGCTCGTCGAGCTTGGACTCTTGCGGAGGCTGGATGCCGAGAAGGTCGCAGACGGTCGGCAGGAAGTCAGTGGACTCCACGAGCGCATCGACGCGCTTCCCGAGAGGAAGCTTGCGCGGCCAGTGCAGCACGAGCGGCACGCGCAGGTTCGACTGGAACATGTGGTTGTGCTCCCACACGCCGTGTTCGCCGAGCTCCTCCCCGTGGTCCGCCGTCACGACGACGAGCGTGTCGTCGAGCGTGCCCTGCCGCTCCAGCTCGGCCAACACTTGCGCGATCTGTCGATCGGTGTACGTCACGCCTCCGTGGTAGAGGTCGCGAATCTGCCGCGCATCGGCCTCCGTGGGCTTGGCCTTGCCCTCGTGGATCGCGAAGGCATGGTCCGAGCGGAAGACGGAGAGCGGACCTTCGTACGCGGGGTCGCAGTACAGCGCTCGCACGTCGTCCGGAGGATCGTAGGGCGTGTGCGTGGCGAACAGGTGCACCATCGCGAAGAAGCGCTTGCGCCCGTTGGCGCGCAGCCACCGCGAGGCCTCGCTGGCGACCGGCGTGGCGTCGAACTTCTGCGCGAGCTTGGTGCGTGCGACGAAGAGCAGTAGCTCGGAGCTGAAGAGGCTCCAAGGATCCTCGACGTCGACGAGGTGGTGCCCCATGAACGACTCGAAGTACGAGTCGAAGCCGCGCGCGAGCCCCGCCGACTGCGAGAGCGCGCCGGTCATGAACGTGACGCAGTGGTAGTCGTCGCGCTCCATGCGCCCGCCTCCGACCAAGGGCGCGTCCTTCAAGTGCGACGCCAGCGTGATGTTCGGCGCCATGCGCGTGTCGGGCGCCATGCGCACGAAGCCGTGGCGCCGCGGGTACTTTCCGGTGAACCAAGAGCCGAAGCTCGAGCCCGTGAAAGGTGCCTGCACCAGCGCTCGCTCGAAGAGCACGCCCTCCTTCGCAAGGGCATCGATGCGCGGCGTTTGAACACGCTCGTTGCCGTAACAACCCAGTACGTCGGCACGCATCGCGTCGCAGACGAACAGCAGCACGTTCGGCATCTGCGCCGTGCGCTCGTTGACCTCGCCGAGGCGTCGCGAGTCTTCGTTGGCGCCGACGAGGAACGCCCCGCCGCCGAGCCAGCAGAGCGGCACGAGCGCGGCCGCGGCCCACTTGGCTCGAAGCGGTGCTCGCCCGCCCACTCGGACGAGGCCCCACGCGAGCCAGAGTCCGACGGGGAGGAAGGCGAGCGAGACGACGAGCCGCTTGGGATCCGTGATCGAAAGCCCCGGGAAGATCCAAGGCCGCGTCCACCACACGAGCCCGAGGGTCAGGCCCGAGCCGACCGTCACCCAGAGCAAGGTCGCAACGCGCTCGCCGAGCGGCTTGGAGCGCAGCAGAGGATGCAGCGCCGTTCCGAGGAGCAGGGCCACCACCGACAAGACGGCCCCGTACACGAGCACGCTCGCCGCAAGGCAGCCGAGCCAGTTCAGGGCGCCGCTGGTTCCGGTGCGCAGCCCCGCGCCCGCGCCATCGACGAGCCCGATCCCCAGCCCCGCCCCGAGCCCCGCATTGAGCGCGGCCCTCAGGGTCGTCGCGAGGCCTCCGGACTGCGGCTGGGCGTTCATGGGGAGAGGGTAGCGTTCAAGTCGGCTCAGGACAGCCGGTAAGCGCGCCGCAGCGGTCCGTCCTCACGACGCTCGCTCGCAGCGCTCGGCCAGCGGAAGCCCAGCCCGCGCGGAGGTTCGTCCGTGGAGAGCTCCTCCTCGACTTCGAGCCCCGCACCGCTGAGCTCGAAGCGGCGTCGCAGGCCCAGACGCGGCACGGTGCGCCCATCGCGCCAAGCGAGCCCCGTCTCCAAGGTGACTCCACATCCGTCGACGTGCACGCGAGGTTCCCGATGGAAGGCGCTGGACGCTTCGCTCGACGCAACCGCAAGGACTCCGCGTCGCAGCACCTCGAAGGGCGCGAGCAACGCGCTCGCGAAGCGTGAGCCGCGCCAATGGTTGCGCGCGAGCCACAGCGAGAAGCGCAGCTCTCGGCCACCGCTCGCCCAGCCCCGCGCAGGTTCCCATCCGCCACAGCGCGCGCTCCACTCCCCCTCTTGGTCCGCGCTGCGTCGATCGCGAGCGAGGAGGCTCATCCCGTCGGACTTGCTCACCACGCGCAGGAGCCCGCTTCCGTGCGGGCTGCCATGGTGGACGTTCGCGATCGGATGTCCCCCGCGCACCCAAGCAACCACCGCGTCGTCTTCAAGACGTGCGAGCTGTGCATCGGGGAACCAGCGAACCGAGATCGAAATGCCAGCGTTTCCCGAGCCGCGAAGCTCCGGCAGCGTGCGCTCCGCTTCCGCGAGCTCCGGCAACACGCGCGCAATCCACTCCGCGTGTGCGGCCCAGAACACCGGGCATTGGTAGCTCTTCGTTCGACCTTCGGCGGGGAGGTGAGAGCGAGGCTCGCCGCTCGAGAGCAGATGCGCGCTCCACGAACGAAATGCTCGCAAGGCTGTGCGCGCGAAGCGCGGATCCCCGAAGAGCTTCCATGCCTTCAGCAGCGCGTACACGTCGAAGACGTGTGACGCGACCTCGTACTCCGCGCCCCAGTACCACGGCTTGGCCTCGACGAGGCCGACCTTGATCCCATCCGGCCCGTGAAGGGCCTCGGCGAACTCCAGCGCCGCACGAAGCGAGCGTGCGAAGGGCTCGCGCTGCGGCTCTCGCCCCAGATGCTCGAGCGCGAAGATCGTGAACGCGGGGATGCGCGAGTGGTAGAAGCTCGACACGTCGCTCGCACCCGCGTGCTCGGCTCCCCAGTGCAGCGGGTGATACGGAAAACTGCCGTCGGAGTTCTGCACGGCTTCGAGCGCACCCACGGCCTCGAGCGCGGCCCGCTCCAGCTCCGGCTCGCGCTTGAGGCGCCAAGCAGCGGCAAGGCCGGTCAAACCCCACGCACGCTGAGCTGGAATGCCCTTGTCGAGCACGGCGTAGCGCAGATAGGTCCGCGCGTGGAGCACCGACGCGTGCTCGAACGCTGCGCGGTCGCTCTCCGTCAGGTGCTCACCGAGGGTCTGAATCAGCTCCGCGAGCGCGTCGCTACACGCGCCGCCGTCGATCACCGCATTGGAGCTGTTGAACTTGTCGTGTCGCCCCGGCCAGAACGTATGGCACTCGCTCGTTCCTTCGCGGTGGAGATTGGCGACGAGGCGCCGTCCCTGCTGGATGGCCACCTCGCGGTGCGCCGCGCGTAGCTCCGGCCGGTCGAGCACGGACAGCCGTGCCGCGAGCACAGCAGCGCCCGCGCTCTTGCCGGTGTGCTCGATGCGATGCTCGGGACAAAGAATGCGCCCCTCGGCATCGCGCAGCGACATGAGCCACGAGAGCGCGCGGCGCAGCGGCTCGACCAGCGGCTCGGGGATCGGCCCTGTCATCGCCGTGCCTTTCCGCGCGATCGCATGTGCTCGACGAGTCGTCCCATGAGCGCGTCGACCTCGTGGTCGCGCGCGACCAGCGCCCGCAGTCGCTCGCCGAGCGCTGCCCGCTCCGGCTGTCGCAGGCGAAGGAGTCCCTCGATGCGCTCTGCGAGGGAAGCGGCGCTCCCCGGCTCGAAGAGGAGCTTTCCGCCGTCGGCGCCGAGCTCGCGGAAGAGCCGCGGGAAGGCGTCGTTGCAGGTGACGACAGGCCGCGAGCATGCCATCGCCTCCAGCACGACCTTGTCGACGCTGCCGGTGCGGCTCGCGCTCACGAGCAGCGTGGCATCCCGGTACAGCGGCACGATGTCACGGTAGGGAACCGCTCCGTGAAGCTTCACGCGTTCTCGGAGAGCGCCGACCTCGATCTGCTCGGCGACGCGACGCCGATAGGAGTCATCGCTGGAGACGAGCCCCGCACCCACGAGATCGAGGTGAACGTCGAAGCCGCGCGAAACGAGGATGCCGACAGCCGCGATCACCGTCAGGGGGTCCTTGGCGGGCGTGAGTCGTCCGACTTCGAGGATGCGGATGGGGCGTACCGGATCCGCGCCGCGTGCGGCGAAGTGTTCGATGTCGACGCCGTGGCCCGTGACGATCTTCTTCGGCGTGTCGAGCCGCAGCGACTCTTCGCTCGCGGTGAACACGCTGTCGACAACGCGTACGGCGCGTTCGAGCCGAGCGTCGACTGCGCCGTGCGTGTACCACAGGAACTCCGCGGCACCGCTCTTGCTCGCGATGCCGTGCGCGAGCAGCGAGTAGCGCGGCACCATGTGCGCCAGCACTGCGTCGAACCCGTCCTCGCCGAGAGCTTCCTTCAGAAAGCGCCGATTGCGGAGGTAGCGGCCGAGCCAGCCTTTGCGGCCGATCTCGCGGACGTCGACATGGGCCGGAAGCCCCGAGATGTCCCCCACCTCGAGCGCCATCACTCGCACGCGCTCGCAGTGCTTGGCGAGACCCTCGATCCAGCGTGGCACGAAGCCGAGCACGGCGTCCCCTCGATCGAGGATCTGAGTCAAGAAGAGCAGCTTCACGCGCGACTCCCCGCGATGCGCTTCAAGCCATCGGCATAGCCGCGCAAGATCGCCGCATACTCGAAGCGCTCCGCGGCGACACGTGCTCGCCGTCCCATTTCCGCGCGGCGCGGCTCGTCGCCGAGAACGCGCTCGATCGCCGACGCGAGGCTCTCGACATCGAAGCCGGCGCAGGCGCCGTTCTCGCCCTCGCGGAGGAGCTCGCGCATCATGCCGACGGGGGTGCTCACCACCGGCGTGCCGCAGGCCATCGCCTCCACGGTGAAGCGTGGTCCGCCTTCGCACGTCGACGCACAAACCACGAGCTTGGAACGCCGATAGAGCTCCGCGAGCTCGCTCGGACTGGCCACCCACTCGGTGAAACGCGTGGTGGCACTCAGACCCGCGCGTGCGACTCGCTCGCGAATCGCATCGCGAAGCGGACCCTTGCCGACGAAGTGAGCGCGGATCGTCCGGCCTTGCTTCGCCTGAAGCGCGAGGGCATCGACGATGCGCTCGAGGCCCTTGTTGTCCACCATGCGCCCGACGAACAGCACGTCGCAGTCCGCTGCGACCAGCTCCTTCGCGGGCTGAAAAACCTCGAGGTCGATGTACAGCGACGGGAGCACCTCGATCTGCGACGGCGGCACCCCCCAAGAGCGCAGGAGCTCCGGCATCTCGACGGAGTTCACGACGCGGAAGGCGCGCGCGCGCGACTTGGCCCATGCGACGTACCGGCGCGCGACCCACTTGTCGAAGCGCTCGCGTACATTCGCGGCTACGGGGTGTCCGGGGATGTGGTGCAGCTCGGACAGATAGGGCACACCGCTCGCGCGGGACAACCGCGCCGAGCCGATGCCGTTGTAGAACCAGCCGTAGTCGTGGCTGACGATGAGCGCGTGTCGATGCTCGCGGAGCAACTCGATCCCGCGCCGCGCGATGAAGCTCACCATGCCCAGCCGCCCGCAGGGAGCCGGATGGAGGTGCACGTTGCCGAAAACGTCACGCACGGTGACCGGCTTGTCCGGCCGCGGGCAGAGCACATCGATCCGCTCGAAGTGTCGCGAGAACTCGCGCAGCATCGAAGCAAAGGGACCTTGCTCGCCGACCGAGACCTGCCGGTCTCCGCTGACCATCAGGAGGCGCATCGACGAGCCTCGACGACGGCGGTGTAGAGCTGTTCGAGGCGCGTGGCGAGCGCTTGCGCCGAGTGCCGCGTTTGGGCGCGGATGCGCGCGCGCTGTCCCATCGCATGCGCTTGGCTCGGCTGGTCTAGGAGCTGCGCGAGGCCGTAGGCGAGCTCGTCGACAGTCGTACCGAGGAAGCCCGTCCGCTCCTCGGCCACGAGCTCTCCCACGCCGCCCACGCGCGTCGCCACCACCGGCTTCGCTGCAGCGGCCGCCTCGATCAGTGCGACCGGCAGTCCCTCGTTGCGAGACGTCAACATCACCGCGGTCATGTCGGCATACAGCGGCGCGACATCCATGACGGCCCCGAGCATGTGCACGCGCTCGGCACGCGCACCGCTCAGGGCTCGAATTCGCCGCTCGATCGCGCCGCGCTGATCGCCGTCGCCGATGAACACGACGTGCAGCCGCGGATAGCGCTCCGCCAGAAGTTCGAACACATCCACGGCCCATTCCGGCTGCTTGATCTCCGCCAGTCGACCGAGCACCCCGACGATCTGCGCATCCGCCGGAGCGTTCAGCGCACGGCGCAGACTTCCGTTGGGCCCTTGCAGCGCGAGGAACGGATCGAGGTCGATGCCGGGCGGGATCACGACCAGCTTCTCTTCGCTCGTGACGCCGAGTCGCACGAGGTCGTCGGCGGTCGCGTGGGACACGGCGACGATGCGGTCCGTTCCCTGCGCCAAGCGTCGCTCCAGCGCGGCCAGTCCCTTGGAAACGGTGCTCGAGAAATAGCCTTCGAGCACGTGTCCATGGAATGTGTGCACGCGCGGCATCTCGGCGAGCTTGCTCGCAGCGGAGCGCGCGAGGGCGCCCGCCTTCGAGGCGTGCGTGTGGAGCACGTCGGGCCGGAACTCCGCGAGCGCGTCGCGCAGGAAGGAACGAGCTCTCAAATCGCCGGTGAGCGACCAGCCGCGCACGAGCCCCGGGACACGCACCACGTCGAGGCCGCGCTCGAGTGCTACGTCGAACAGATCGCCTTCGCCCGGCTCGGGAGCGCCGGCGAAGATGCGGACTTGATGACCGCGCGCGCAGAGCAGCGGATCGCTCGCGAGGACCTGCCGTGCAGGCCCGCCGAGGTTCAGCCGCGTCAGCACTCGTGCGATGCGCATGGCGGGGAGTCTAGGGCGCACGGGGGTGCGGTTCGACCGTCCGCGACGCTCAGAAGAGCGTGAGGTGGTACCCGACGAGCAGCGTGTAGGCGCCGGCCGCGGTCCAGATGCCCGCGCGAGCCAGCGGGAAGTTCTTGTGAAGCGTCAGGATCGCCAAGGGCACGATGATCAAGAGCGCCTTGCAGGCGACGAACCCGACACGCCCCGTGCCGAGCATCGCATCGGCGACGGGGTTCAGCTCGATCCCGCCCGACTGCAGGTGGACGAGCGTGAAGAAGCTGTCGAGGGAGTTCATCGCAGCGATCCAGAGCATCGCGGCGACGAGTCGCGCGCTGTACTGATCGACGTAGGTGCCGTCGTTTTCTCCCGGACGCCGTCCCCCGCTGCGGCGTCGACCGCCAAACAGCGTGTAGCGCGAGAATCGCGGGGTCGGCCGCTTGCGGCGGTCGGGCCCGCGCGGACGCTCGCCGACGGAAGCGCTCTGCGCCTGCGCCTCGGACTCCGCGGCGGGGCGCTCGCTGGAAGAAAGTTCCGACGTTCTCATGGACTCGCGCTGGGCTTATCGGATGCGGGAGGCCGCTGGGACAAGCCCCGCGTACACCGCGAGGGTCTCCTCGATCATCCGCTCGAGGCCAAATGCGGCGCGCACGCGTCTGCGTCCGGCTTCGCCGAGCGCGGTACGCAGCTCGGGATCGGCCGCCAGCTTGGAGATCGCCACGCTCAGCGCCTCGACGTCCGCTGCGGACACGAGCACGCCGGTTTCGTCTTCGAGCACGACCTCCGGCACGGCGGACACGCGCGTCGCCAGCACGGGCAGCCCCGTCGCCATCGCTTCGAGGAACACGAGCCCGAGCCCCTCCCACAGGGAGCACATCACGAACACATCCGAGGCCGCCATGAGCTGCGGGACGTCGCGTCGGATGCCCGCGAAGAGCACGGAACTGCCGAGCCCGAGCTCCCGCGCGAGTGCTTCGGACCGAACGCGCCCGTCCCCAAAAGGATCGTCTCCCACGAGCAAGAGTCGCAGCTTCTCGCCGCCGGCGCGGCTCCGCGCGGCTGCGAAGGCGCGCAGCAGGACATCGTGAGCCTTCTGCGGCGCGAAGCGTGCGACGCACGTGAACACCACTTCGTCCGGCGCGATTCCGAGCGACGCCCTCAGCGATGTCTTCCGTTCCTTCGGTTCCGCCGCAGCCGCTTCGAATGGCGCAGGATCGAGCCCGTAGTAGATGCGCTTCTGTCGCGCGAGCGGAACACGACCGTGCTCCGCCACGAAGCGCGCGACGTGGTCGGAGAGCGGAATCGTGACTCGAGGCAGCGACCCGAGCAGGCCGTGGATGCAAGAAACGAGCGGCTTGCGGAGGACCTGCTCGTCGTTGTGCTTGCTCGACACGAGCCCCCCACGCCGCCCGGCGAGCGTCGCGAGCAGCGCGACGCCCATGTCGGCCTTCAAAAGGTGCGTGTGAACGATCTCGGCCCAGCGCAGCTCGCCGCGCAGCTTGCCCGCCACGCCGGAAGCAAAGCTCCTCCGAGAAACGCTCTGCGCTCCCGCTGCGCGGAAGTCGGGCGCGAGCGTGCCTTGGCCCTTGAAGTAGACGACGCGCACGCTGTGGCCTCGCGCGCACTGGCCACGGACCTGTGCGAGCAGGTGCATCTCGGCCCCACCGACGTCGAGGGTGGTGATCGCGTGGAGGATCTTCACGAGAGCTCCGAATAGACGCCGAGCATTCCGTCGACCATGCGATCGAGGGTGTAGCGCTCGCGCACGGCGGATTCTCCACGCGAACCGAGTTGCCGTCGCTGCTCCGCGTCGAGGGACAAGATGTGCGCGACCGAGGCTGCCAAGCTCGCAGGTGTGGCCTCGGCGCAAAGCACGCCGCACCCGCTGGACTCGACGAGCGCGCGCGCCCCATCGACGCGGGTCGCCGCGACGGGAAGACCTGCGCTCATCGCCTCGAGCACGATGTAGGGCATGCCTTCCCAGCGCGACGGGAGCAGGAGCAGGTCTGCCGTTCGCAGGAGCCGCGGAATGTCGTCGCGCCACCCCAAGAAGTGCACTCGCTGCGTGACTCCGAGCTTCGCTGCGAGCCTGCGCAGCTCGGGCTCCATTTCGCCGGAGCCCGCGAGCAAGAGATGTGCGTCGTTCAGGGCCGGACTTGCGAGTGCCTCGATCGCGAGATCCTGCCCCTTGGCGATGTTGAGCAGTCCGACGACGAGGAAGAGCGGCACGCCTTCGGGCACGCCGAGCTCTCCGCGTGCGAGCGGCTCGGCGGAATGGAAGGCCGCGGGATCCACGCCGTTGGGGACGACGCGCAGCTTCTGCTCCGGAATGAAGCCTGCGCTTCGAAACGTGCTCGCCTCGTCGTCGCTCACCGCGAGGAATCGGTCGGTCTTGCGCGCCAGTTCCTTCTCGACGGCACGGAACAGCGAGCGCGACGTCGGCGAGAACATCGCGCCAAAAAGGAACGCAAAGGTGTGGGGCGTGTGGACACGCGCGCCGACCCCGCTGGACCACGAAGCAAGCCGCCCGATCGCTCCCGCTTTGCTCGAGTGCGTGTGCACGATGTCGGGTCGGAGCTCGCGCAGGATCCGGCGCAGCTGCAGCGTCTGCGAAAGATCGGTCGTCGGTCGGATCGCGCGTACCATGGGAATCTCGCGGATTTCGACACCGTCGCTCGCGAGTTCGCGCAGGTCCTCGCGGAAGTGCGGCTCGCGCAGTGCCGACGCCACGAGGCTCACGCGCACGCCGCGCCGCGCGAGACCGCGGCAGGCATCGACCACGTGGCGCCTCGTACCGCCGATCGTGGCCTCGATGACGTGCAGGACGTGCACCACTCCCCGCTCAGTACGCGCCCGTTCCCTTGACCACGGCGAAGCCGGTCAAGGCGATGATCACGAGGTCGAGCAAGAACGACTGGTGCTCGATGTAGTAGATGTCGTACTCCATGTTTTCGTGGATCGCCTCGCCGCGCGCGTAGGAGATCTGCCACAGCCCCGTGAGGCCGGGCTTCACGCGCAGCCGCTCGCGCTCGAGGGCTCCGTAGCGCTCGACGATGAAGGGCATCTCCGGCCGCGGGCCGACGATCGACATCTCGCCGCGCAGCACGTTGATCAGCTGCGGCAGCTCGTCGAGGCTGTAGCGGCGCAGCCAGCGGCCGATCGAGGTCAGGCGCGGATCGTGGTGGCTCTTGGGCTTGGGCGCGTCGCCGCTTTGCTCCACGAACATCGTGCGGAACTTGAGCATCTCGAACAGTGTGCCGTCCTTGCCGACCCGCTTCTGACGGAAGAACACGGGGCCCGGCGATTGGCGCACGATCAGCAGCGCCGTGAGGGCGAAGAGTGGCAACGTGAGCAGCAGTGCCAGCGACGCTACGGTGAGGTCGAGCGCACGCTTCGCCGCGAGCTGCAGGAAGGTCGGGTTGCGGTCGGGGCGCGTCACGAGCGGAATCGAGTCGAGCGTCTCGATGCGGACCTTGTGCGAGAAGATGTGATAGAAGCGCGGCACGACGTGGTAGATCACGCCGTTGCGCTCCAACGTCTCGATCAGCCCCATCAGCTCGCGCTCGTCGGCCTCGGGCACCGCGACGAACACCTCGCTGATCTTGTGCTTGCGAATCAGGAACTCGAGTTCCTCGGCCACCCCGAGGACTTCGAAGCGATCGATCCGCGAGCCGATCTCCTCGCGCCGCTCGCTGACGAAGCCGAGGAGATTGAGGCCGAGCGTCGGCACGAGCACGAACTTCTTCTGGAGACGCTTGGCGGTGTCCCCCGTGCCGTAGATCAGCACGTTGCGGTTCCCGACGCCTCGGCGGTGCAGCCACTGGATCACCTTGAACGAGCAGAAGCGACTCGCGGTGGTCAGCGCGCCGATCATCGCGAAGGCGAGCACGACGCCCATGCGCGAGAACTGCCACACCCCGCGCTCATCGGTGATCTCGATGTTGACGAAGTTGTGCAGGGGGATCAGAAGGCGGTAGATGCCGTGCTCGGGCAGACCCGTGGCGGTGCGCAGGAGCAAGAGCAGGGCGTGAACGACGAGGAAGCTCGCGACCGTGGACTTCGCGATCGCCTTGAACTCCTCGATGTTGAGCAGGCTCTTGAGCGGGCTGTACATCCCGTAGGCGTGGAAGCACACGAGGCTCACCGCCGACGTGAGCAGGAAGACCTCGCGGTAGTGGCCGAAGTCGGGCCCTGGCGCTCCAGCGAGGGCTTCGCGCAGCCTCCAGCCGAGCCAGCAAGCGCACCAGATCACCGCGAGGTCCACGAGCACCTGCACGGACAGCACGAGCGGCTCGAAGTTGCGCCGCACAAACGTCCCTGCCGAGCTCATGTCCGCCTCCCGCGGCGCGTCGAGTCCCGACGACCGCCAAGGCGGTGCTCGATCCTGCGGCTGGGGCGTGGGCGGAACATCTGCGGTCCTGCCGCTGCGGAGCACGGCGGGCGTTGCGACGGACCTCCCAAGGCGGGGCCCTGACGCTGGCCCAAGGCTAGCGCGCGCGGCGAGCGAGCATCAATCGTGCGGGGACTCACGGGGGACCCGCGCGCCCAAGGCGGGCGAGCAGAGCGGGGACGGTATCGGCCGCCCGGCCCGCTTGGCTTGGGAAGTGGAGCTTGAAGGACACCGCTCCGAGCCCCGTGGCGCCATCTGTGACGGCCCTCAGGGCGGCCCAGGGCACCCCCGCGGCGTCCGCGACGGCCGCGACGGCAGCGGTTTCCATGTCCGCGACCGCCGGCCCAGCGAAGGCCCGCGCGAGCCGGATCCTCCGCCACAGGGAGAGCACCGGCCGGTCCGCGGTCAGAAACCACCCCTGCTCGCCTCCCGCGACCTCGAGCCACGCCGCCCGCAGCCGATCGCAGGCCTGCGACTCGCGCCCCGCCCGCACCGCGAGGTCGGTCTGGACCGCGCGGGTGCAGTGAACCAGCGTGCCCGGCACGAGGCGCCGGACGAGCCCGCCACACGTTCCCCCGACGAGGATGCCGCCGTCGACTCCCGCAGCGAGGAGCGCCGCTGCCCCTCGCGCTGCCGCAACCTTGCCCACGCCGCTCTCGCACAGTAGGACCCGACCGCCTTCGACCTCGAGCTCGCGCACCTCGTGCCCGAGCTCGCGCCGCAGCGGCCGCGCGCGCTCGCGCAGGCTGCCGAGCTCTTCGCGCAGCGCGCACACGAGGCCATAGGTTCGCCGCTCGCCCACGCCTCCATTGTCTACCCTCGCACTCGCCCCCGCGAGCCCCTTGGAGCCCGCGCGCGCCGCGGCTACAACCTGTGCGCCGTGTGTGCCTTCCACCGAACCGGTCCGATCCACGTCGCCGTCACCGGCGCCACCGGCTTCATCGGCCGCTACATGGTGCGCGCCCTCTCGAAGGCCGGCCATCGCGTGCGGGTCCTCGCGCGCCCGGGGCGCGAGGGCGCGGTCGAGCATCCCCCCGAGGGCAAGGTCGAGATCCATACCGGCGACCTGACGACCCCCTCCTCGCTCGAAGGCTTCCTCCGCGACATCGACCTCCTGATCCACATCGCCTCGGCGCACGACCACCTCGGCGACGAGCAGATGCAGAAGATCAACATCAAGGGCACCGAGGCCCTGCTCGACTGCGCCCGCCGCGAAGCGGCCAAGGACTTCCAGATCTGGATCGTTTCCTCGGCCGTGATCGGCGCACCGGTCTATAGCTACTACCGCGACTCCAAGCGCGTGCAGGAGAAGCTGATCAAGGGCTCGGGCTTCGAGTGGGCCTCGTTCCGCCCCACGCTCGTCTACGGCGTCGGCGACTACCGCCACACCGCACCTTTCCTGCGCAAGTGCGCAGCCAAGTCCGGCAGCTTCTGGGTGCCCCACGACGGCCTCTCGAAGATCAACCCCGTGCACGTCGAGGACGTGGTCGACGCGGTGATGCGCTACTTCTCGTTCGAGCGCGGGATCGACTGCGTGTACGAGCTCGCGGGCCCCGCGGGCATCGCCTACAACGACTTCGTCGACCACACGATCCGAGCCGCGGGCGGCGGGCTCAAGCGCCGCAATCTGTCGAAGAAGTGGGCCGACCGCCTGATCTTCTTGAAGGGCCTCTTCGTCGACAACACCGCCGACCGCCGCGCGAGCGCGTACTTCAATCTGCACCACGAGCACGACATCACCAACGCCAAGTTCGAGCTCGGCTGGGAGCCGCGCCCCTACGCGCAAGGCATCGCCGAGGTCGCGCGCGGGGACTGGTGGCGCTCCGAAGGTCCTTCGGCCTAGGGGCCGCGGGGCGCGCTCGACCCAAGCGAGGCTCGACCGCGGCTGTGCGCCGGCCCGCGGCGGCGCGGCGGCCGAAAAAGCGGATTTGTACCGATTTTTCGTCGAAACTTAGGAACTTGCTTCCGTCGGTTGCCATCTAGAGAGGTGTCCGACCCGTCGAGGCGCGCCTAGCGCCCCCTGCGACGTCGGCGGCTTCCCCCGCTCGCCTCCCCATATTTGGCGGAGTTTCCCCATGAAGTTGCATTGGAACGTCGCGCTCGCTGCGCTGCTCTGCTCCCTCCCCGCCTCCGCGCAGGGCATCGGCTCGGAGGTCTCTGTCCGCTCCCACCTCGCCAACGGGGCGGAGTTCTCCTCGACGCTGCGCGGTCTCCTGCGCCATGGCCGCGACCTCTTCGCGGCCAACTGGACGGTTCAGGAAGGCTGCGGGCGTCCCCAGACCGACGGCACGGGCGGGCCGCTCGCGGATCCGTCGTCCCCGCTCGTCGGCGCACGTTCCTTCAACCGGATCTCCGGTCTCGATGCCAACTCGTGCGCGGGCTGCCACAGCGCACCGTTCGGCCTGCCCGGCGGCGGTGGCGACTACACGGCAGGCGTCTTCGTGCTGGGCCAGCGCTTCGACTTCGTGGACTTCGATCCGCTGGACAACGTGCCGCTGCGCGGGCGCGTGGACGAGACGGGGCAGGCGGTTGCGCTCGACGAGATGGCCAACTTCCGCGCCAGCCTTGGAATGTACGGATCGGGGTACATCGAGCTGCTCGCGCGGCAGATGACGGCGGACTTGCAAGCGCAGCGCGACGCGCTCGCACCGGGAGCCAGCGTGACGCTCTCGAGCAAGGGCGTCTCCTTTGGCGTTCTAGCGCGCAGCGCGGCGGGCGCCTACGACGCGAGCGGGGTCACGGGTCTCAGCGCGGGCAGCATCGCGACGCCCTCCGGCGCGAAGCCGAACCTCGTGCTCAAGCCGTTCCACCAAGCGGGCGCGGTCACCTCGCTCCGTCAGTTCTCGAACAACGCCTTCAACCACCACCACGGCATCCAGTCCGTCGAGCGCTTCGGCGCAGGCGATGTGGACCAAGACGGCTTCGCGAGCGAAATGACGATCGCCGACGTCACGGCTGTGACGATCTTCCAAGCGACGCTCGCGGTCCCCGGCCGCGTGATTCCGAAGGACTCCGCGTACGAGACGGCGATCCGCCATGGTGAGGAGCTCTTCGTCTCGATCGGTTGCGCGGAGTGCCACGTTCCGGAGCTGCCTCTGCAGGGCGCGACCTTCAGCGAGCCCAGCCCGTTCAGCCCCGCGGGCAACTTGTCACTCGGGGACGCGTATGTCGCGCAGTACGGCGTGTTCTCGGTCAACCTGAACAGCGAGGAGCTGCCGAGCCCGCGACTCAAGTCGAGCGGCGGGGTGACGCGCGTCCCGGCGTTCACGGACCTCAAGCTGCACGACATCTGCGCCGGTGGCCCCAACGACCCCAACCGCGAGAACCTCGACATGCACGCTCCGGCGGGTTCGGCGGCGTTCCGCGCGGGCAACGCGAAGTTCCTGACGAAGAAGCTCTGGGGCTGCGCCAACGAGGCCCCCTACTTTCATCACGGTCGCTTCACGACGCTGCGCGAAGCGGTGCTCAACCACTTCGGCGAAGCCGACGGCACGCGGCTCGCGTTCCTCTCACTCGACGACTACGGCCGCAACTGCGTGATCGAGTTCCTCAAATCGCTGCAGGTGCTGCCCGCCGGAACCGAGGCGCTGGTCGTCGACGAGCGCATGAAGCCGCGCAGCTGGCCCGCGTTTCCCGGGACCGGCAACTGAGAGCGGAGACTCCCGACAGGGAGCTCTTCTAGCGCGGCGTCCGCACGGTGGGGATCGTGACGGGCGCCGCGCGCTTTCGTGCTCGCGCCTCAAGCCCGCGCGCGGAACAGCGTGAAGTAGCGCACGACCTTGCCCGCGAGGCGCAGCGGATGGCGCAGCTCGCGCACGAGGCGGCGCGGTCGGCGGTAGAAGCGCCGATAGGCCTCGCGGATCTTGGCCTCGATCTCGGCCGCACTCATGTGCTCGTTGCCTTCGAGAGCCTTGAAGCCCGTCATCGTCGCGTAGTCGAACTCGCGCTCGCCCTTCAAGAGCTTGTAGAGCGGCGTGCCGGGGTACGCGGTGACCGCGCAGAACTGCACTTGGTCCGGATCGCAGCGCTCGACCAAGCGCAGCGTGTCTTCGACCATCGCCGGG
The DNA here is from genome assembly GCA_903928115.1 of uncultured Planctomycetota bacterium. Lineage (GTDB taxonomy): Bacteria > Planctomycetota > UBA1135 > UBA1135 > F1-120-MAGs118. The sequence continues at coordinate 6,031 of CAIYPP010000062.1, read as the reverse complement.
GTCTCTTCGGGGAAGCCGATCATGCAGAAGGCACGCGTCTCGATGCCGAGCTCGCGGGCGTCGGCGAAGACCTTCACCGCCTGCTCGTGGTCGAGCAGCTTCGAGCCGCAGTGCTTGCGCTGGATCTCCGGGTTGCCGGACTCGACTCCGAGCGAGATGTGCACGCAGCCGGCGCGCGCCATCTTCTCGAGGAGAGCTCGGTCGAGCACCTTCACCGCCGTCTCGCACTGCCACTTGAGGTCGAGTTTTTCGGCGAGGATGCCGTCGCAGATCTCGTGCACGCGGTCCTTGCGCGTGGTGAAGATCGGATCGCGGAACACGACGTGATGCACGTTGTGCACGCGCACGATCTCGACCAGCTCCTTGAGCACATTCGCCGGGCTGCGGAAGCGGAAGCGAAGGCCTTGGGCGAGCGTGTAGCCGCAGAAGGAGCAGTCGAGCGGGCAGCCGCGCGAGCTCTTGACGGTCGTGATCGGACCGTCGACGCCGGGGAAGCGGTAGAGCTCGTTGCGCAGGAGGTGACGCGAGGGCAACGGCAGCGCGTCGAGGTCCTTGATCTTCTCGCGCTCGGGCTCGTGCACGATCTCGCCATCCGCGCGCTTCCACGTGATGCCTTCGACACCCGCGAAGGACTCGCCCGCCGCCACGCGCCGCGCGAGGTCGCGCACGGTCGCCTCGGGCTCGCCACGCACGACGCAGTCGACGTTGTCGCGCTCGAAGATCTCGCCGGGCGTGAACGTCACTTGGCTGCCGAGGATCGCCACCGGAATGTGCAGTCGCTCGCGGAGCTCACGCGCGAGCGCGAGATCGCGGTCGAGCGAGGTCGACGAGCTGTCGAGTGCGACAAACGCCGGACGCGCCGCCGCGACCGCGGCGATCGTCTCTTCGGCCCCGTGGCCGAGCGCATCGCTGTCGTGGATCGCCACCTCGTGCCCCTCGGCCTCGAGCACGCCCGCGACGTGGGCGAGCTCGATCGGCGGGTAGAGGAGCCCCGGATTCACCGCCATGCCGAAGCCCCCCATCAGTCCGCGGCTGACGCGGAACTCCGGCGGGGACGGCGGGCTGATGAGGACGATCTTCAAGGGGGCGGGCGCGCGGGGCGCAGGCGGGGTGCGGAATCTTCGTCCAGTTCCCCGCCCGAACTCTACTCCCGACGCAGCTCCCCGCCCAGTTGAGCGGCCTCGCGCTCGACGCGCTCTAGGAACTTCTTGACGTCGGCCTCGTTCAACGTGCGGTCGGGGGCCTGCAGGGTCACGTGCCACGCCAGCGACTTGCGACCGGCGCCGAGGCGCTCGCCCGCGTAGATGTCGAAGAGGTGCAGCGCAGCCACGAGGCCCTTGCCCGAGCGCTCCAGCGCGGCCTTGACCTCGCCGGCGGTCTTCTCGGAGGGCAGTGCCAAGGCCACGTCCACGCGGGTCGCGGGGAACTGCGGCAGCGGCGTGTAGCGGCGCGCCCGAGGGGCCGCAGCGAGCAGCGCGTCGATCGACAGGCGCGCGAGCGCGACATCGCTCTCCAGCTCCCCCGCGAGCCCGAGCGCGCGCGCGAGGCCGGGCTCGAGCGCCGCGACCTCGCCGATCACGCTGGAGTCCGCTCCGAGGCGCAGGGCCACGGCGCGGCCGGGGTGGGCCCATGCCGCCGGAGTCTCGCAGCGCGACCACGCGCAGGCTTCGAGCCCCAGCGAGCGCACGAGGTCCTCGACCACGCCCTGAGCGTGCGCGAGCGAGGTGTCGTCGAAGGAAGCGCCGCTCTTGCGCGGAGTGCGCGCGATCACGAAGGCGACCTCGTGGAGCTCCTGCGGCTCGGCGCCTTCGACGGGCACGTAGCCCTTGCCGACCTCGAACAGGCGCACGTCGTCGAAGCGGCGTCGGTTGGGCTCGACGAGCGGGAGCAAGCTCACCGCGACGCTGCGGCGCACGCGCGACGCGCCCTCGGTGATCGGATTCAGAACCTCGACGTGCGGCGTGGCCTGCTGGCCGAGCTTCTCGATCGTCGTGTCCGGCACGAACGAGTAGCTGAGCTGCTGGTGGAAGCGCGCGCTGCCCGCGAGGCGGTCTTCGATGCGGCGCACCAAGCGGCGGCGCTCGTCGCGCGGCGGAGGCACGAGCACGCCCTGCAGCGGCACCTCGGTGATGTTGCCGTAGCGGTAGATGCGGCCGACCTCTTCGACGAGGTCCTGCTCGATCCCGATGTCCTTCGTGGCGCGGATGGACGGGACCTGCACGCTCAACGCGTCCCCGTCCTTCGTCACGCCAAAGCCTAGGCGCACAAGGATGTCGGTGATCGCCGCGTCGTCGAGCGGCGCCCCGAGCATCGTGCGCACGCGCGCGCCGCGCAGTCGGATCGTCTTCGAGGCGTCCTTCCACGTGCCGACGTCCGTCGCGGGAGCGGTGATCTTCACTTCCGGCTGCTCGGCTTGCAGGAGGCGCACGAGGTGCGCGGCTGCCTTCGGCGCGAGGGCGGGGTCCAAGCTCTTCTCGAAGCGCGCGGACGCATCGGTGCGAAGGCCGAGGCGCGCGGACGTGCGCCGCACGGTCGCTGCGTGGAAGGACGCGACCTCGAGCACGAGGTGCGACGTGTCGCCGGTGACCTTCGAACCTTCTCCGCCCATGATGCCGGCGAGCGCGACGGGCTCGTCGCCGTTGCAGATCAAGAGATCGCTCGGCTCGAGCTTGCGCTCAACGCCGTCGAGAGTTGCGAGAGTCTCCCCGCCGCGAGCCTTGCGCACGACGATGCCGCTCCCGCCGATGCGTCGCGCGTCGAAGAGGTGATTGGGCTGCCCGAGGTCGAGCATCACGAAGTTCGAGAGGTCGACGAGCAAGTCGAGCGGGCGCTGGCCCACCGCGAGCAGCAAGCTCTTCAGCCACAGCGGGCTGCGCGTTGCACGCGCGCCTTGGATGTGCAGGGCCATGTAGCGCGAGCACGCGTCGCTCTCGATTCGCACGGGGCACGACGAGCCAGCGCCGGTCGCGGGCAGCGTGAGTTCGAGCGCCTTCAGGGGCCGCCGCAAGATCGCCGCGACTTCCGCGGCGACGCCGCGGTGCCCCCACAGGTCGGGACGGTGTGTGATCGACTTGTTGTCGATCTCGATCACCCAGTCCTCGAGCCCGAGCGCCGCGCCGAGCTTTGCACCGACCGTGAGCTCGAGCGGGAGCTCCCAGATGCCGTCGTGCTCTTCGCCGAGGCCGAGCTCGCGCTCGGAGCAGATCATTCCGTTGGACTCGACTCCGCGGATCTTCGACTTCTTGATCTTGAAGTCGCCGGGCAGCTCGGTGCCCACGGTCGCGACGGCGACCTTGAGGCCCGCGCGCACGTTGGGCGCGCCGCACACGATCTGGAGCGGCTCGCCCGCGCCGACGTCGACGCTACAGCGCGAGAGCTTGTCCGCGTCGGGGTGCTTCTCACGTTCGACGACATGGCCGATCGTGATGTTCGCGAGGTGCGGCAGGAAGCGCTCGACCCCCTCGACCTCGGCCGTCGAGAGCGTGAGCTCGTTGGCGAGGGCCTTGGGATCGACGCCGGTGAGGTCGACGTGGCGCGCGAGCCAGCGGTAGCTGATCTTCATGGCTAGAACTGCTCCAAAAAGCGCACGTCGCCGCCGAGCAGGTGGCGGATGTCGTCGATCGAGAAGCGCAGCATCACGAGGCGCGAGAGACCGAGCCCGAAGGCGAAGCCGGTCCACTGCTCGGGGTCGATGCCACCTGCGCGCAGCACGTTGGGGTGCACCATGCCGCAGGGCAAGAGCTCGATCCACGTCGAGCGCTTGCACACGCTGCAGCCCTCCTTGCAGAACGGGCAGCGCGCGTCGAGCTCGAAGCCGGGCTCGACGAACGGGAAGTAGCCCGGACGCAGACGGATCTCGATGTCTCGGCCGAAGATGCCGCGCAGGAGCGTCTTCATCGCGCCGATCAGGTGGCCAACGGAGATGTCCTTGCCGACCACGAGCCCCTCCATCTGGTGGAAGGTGTGCTCGTGGCTCGCGTCGAGCGCTTCGTTGCGGAAGACCTTGCCGGGCACGATCGCGCGGAACGGCGGCGTCAGCCGCTTCATCGCGCGAACTTGCACGGGCGAGGTGTGCGTGCGCATCACGAGGCGCTCCGCACCGGGCGCGGTTTTCACCCAGAAGGTGTCCATCGTGTCGCGCGCCGGGTGGTCGGGCGAGATGTTGAGTGCGTCGAAGTTGAAGTGCTCCGTCTCGACCTCGGGGCCGTCGAGGATCGTCCAGCCCATCGACGTGAAGAGGTCCTCGAGCTCGCGCGTCACCTGCGTGATCGGGTGCAGCGAGCCGCGCGAGGGCAGCGGCGGCGGCAGCGTCGCGTCGAAGCCCTTGCCCGTGCGCTCTTCGGCGAGGGCGAGGGCGAGCGCGGCTTCTTTCTCCTGAGCGAGCGCCGCGTCTGCGGCCTGTTTCATGGCGTTGGCCTTCGCGCCGACCTGCCCGCGCGCTTCCTTGGGGAACACACGCATCGCTCCGAGCGGGATCGCGCTCGCCTCGAGCGCGAGGGCCGGAGTGAGCTCGGCACCCGAGAGGGCCGTGAAGCGCGCGAGCCGCTCGCGCAGGGCGCGGGTCTCGTCGCTCTCCGGCGCGCTCGCGAGCGCGGCGAGGATCTCGTCGAGCAGCGCTCGAACGGCTTGGGCGTCGTAGGTCATGGTCGCGGAGGGAGAGGGTGCGGACTTGGGACTGGCCCCGAGCGGCGAGGGCCCGCTCGGCGGGGCGCCGCGTCACAGGGCGCAGCGCTGGCACGTGAGAGCAGATTCAAGAAACGACAACGGCCCGGGGGACCGGGCCGTTATCAGAACGAACGTGGCGCTCGTCTTCCAACGCAAGCACGAGGCCTCCGTTGGGACGAAGGCGATTCTCAGGCGTGGACGGCCGCGGCGCGAGCGCTCTTGGCTTCCTCGACGAGCTTGTCGAAGGCCAGCGGGTCGTGGATGGCGAGCTCGGAGAGCTGCTTGCGGTTCAGCACGATGCCGGCCTTGTTCAGGCCGTCGATGAACTGCGAGTACGGCAGGCCGCGCATGTTGCAGGCCGCGCCGATGCGGACGATCCACATCGAGCGGTAGTCGCGCTTCTTGAGGCGGCGGTGGGCCGTGGAGTAGGCCCAAGCGCGCGTCAGCGTTTCCGCGACGGTGCGCCACAGGCGGTGACGACCACCCCAGTAGCCCTTGGCGAGCTTGAGGCGGCGATTGCGCTTTTGACGACTGGGGGGACCGTAGGTGGAACGAACCATGGGACTGTCACTTTCCGATCATGTTGCGCACGAGCTCAGACCAGGTCTTGTTGAGCACCATGCGGCGGCGCAGGCGACGACCGGTCTCTCCGGTGAACGGGGCATGGCCGTGACCACGGTCAGGGTGGCTGCACACGGCCTTGCCGCTCTTGGAGATGCGGAAGCGCTTCTTGACGGCGCCTTTGGACTTTTGCTTGGGCATGAGGAGCTTCTCCGGGGCGGACGCCCCTTGGAGTGTTTGGAGGGCCAAAGAGAGTAGCGAACGGGCGGGGCCATGCAAGCCCCGAGGGTCCCCCGCGCGAATTTCGGAGGATTTTTTGGGTGTCGGGAGCCGCGGAGGTGACCGCGGGGGCCCTCGCAGACCCCGTCGGAGCGCCCGAAGGCGGGGTCGGGCGACAAGGTGGCCCCGTTGGGCCGGTGGCGGCTCGCCCCTACTTGTGGGCGAGCAGCATCGTCATGCGCTTGCCGAGCAGCTTGGGCGCAGACTCGATCTTCGAGAGATCCCCGAGGGCCTCGGCGACCTCGGCCATGACGCGATGGCCGTGCTCGGGGTGGTCCATCTGGCGTCCGCGGAACACGCACACGACCTGCACCTTGTGCCCCTCCTCGAGGAACTGCCGCCCCTGCTTGATGCGGTAGTCGAGGTCGTGCTTGTCGATCATCGGGCGCACGCGCAGCTCTTTCAGGCCGCCGGAGTGGCCCTTGCTGCCGCCCTTTTCCTTCTTGCGCTGCTCGTACTTGAACTTGCCGAAGTCGAGGATGCGGCACACCGGCGGCTCGGCCGTGGGCGAGACTTCGACGAGGTC
>CAIYPP010000061.1 GCA_903928115.1 uncultured Planctomycetota bacterium | reverse complement strand
GCCGCCGCCGGTCTCCTTCTCGCCGCCGAAGGCTCCGCCGATCTCGGCGCCGCTCGTGCCGATGTTGACGTTGGCGATGCCGCAGTCGGAACCCGTCGCCGCGATCCAGCGCTCCGCCGCGCGAACGTCGCGCGTGAAGATCGCGGACGAAAGTCCCTGCGGCACTCCGTTGTTCTTCGCGATCGCGTCGTCGAGGTCCTTGACGCGGATCACGTAGAGGATCGGCGCGAAGGTCTCCTCTTGCACGATCGGCCACTCGTTCTGTGCGCGCACGATCGCCGGTCGCACGAAGTTGCCCGCGGCGAGGCTGCCCGCGAGCGAGAGCTTTTCGCCGCCGTACAGCACGGTGCCGCCGAGCGCCTTGACCTTCGCGAGCGCGTCCTGCATCTGCGCCACCGCCTCCGGCGTGACGAGCGGACCGCAGAGCGTGCCCTCCGCCAGCGGATCGCCGATGCGCACGCCCCCGTAGGCCTTCACCAAGCGCCGCTCGACTTCGTCGGCGACCTTCTCGTGCACGAGCAGGCGCCGCGTCGTCGTACAGCGCTGGCCCGCGGTTCCCACGGAACCGAACAGCACGGCGGGAAGCGCGAGGTCCAAATCCGCATCGTCCATGATGGCGAGCGCGTTGTTGCCGCCGAGCTCGAGGATCGTGCGGCCAAAGCGCTGGGCAACCTGTCCCGCGACCTTGCGGCCGACCGCGGTCGAGCCCGTGAAGCTCACCAGCGGGACGCGCGCGTCGTCGAGCATCGGGACCGCGACCTCGGGCGAGGGACCGATCACGAGCGCCGCGAGCGCGCCGAAGCCTTCGGCCTCGAGCACCGGCCGCACGACATTCGTGAGCGCGATGGCGCACAGCGGCGTGTGCTGCGACGGTTTCCAGATGCATGCGTCGCCGCAGATCAACGCCAGCATCGAGTTCCAGGCCCACACGGCCATCGGGAAGTTGAACGCCGTGATGATCCCGCACACACCGAGCGGATGCCACTGCTCGCGCATCGAGTGCCCCGGGCGCTCGGAGTGCATCGAGAGTCCGTAGAGCATGCGCGACTGGCCCACGGCGAGCTCGGCCATGTCGATCGCCTCCTGCACCTCGCCCCAGCCTTCTTGGAGGATCTTGCCCATCTCCAAGCTGACGAGGCGGCCGAGCGGATCCTTCTTCGCGCGGATCGCCTCGCCCATGCGGCGCACGACGTCGCCGCGCTTGGGCGCCGGAACCGAACGCCAGCGCAGGAACGCTTCGTGCGCCGCCGCCATGCAGCGGTCGTACTCCGCACGGGACGCCTGCCGCACGCGGGCGATGACCTCGCCCGTCGCGGGGTTGCGGCTCTCGAGCATCGCGCCCGAGCACTCGATCCAGCGGCCGTCGTATGCACCAGGGTTGGTCCCCTCGATGCCCAGTTCCTTGAGGAAGTTCGTCGTCATGTGGAGCGTTTCGCGCGCACGATTGCGCGGGCGAGAAGGATAGCAGTCGCGCCCGCGCGGCGTCGCGTCCCCGCCCTTGCGGAGCGCCGCGCGGCGTCTCAAAGTGGGTCGAGACATGACCGCCCGCCGCACCGTGCTCGTCGCGCTCGCGCTGCTCGTGGCGCTCACGCTCGGCGTGAGGCTCTGGGGCACCGAGTTCCTCGAGCCTCAGTGGACAGAGCAGGACACGCAGCTCGTCCAGCACCTTCGCCTGGAGCGCACGGGCAATGCCGACGAGGAGTCCGGCTTCGCGGATGCCTACCCCTACGTGCTCCCGTACATGCTGCGCGCCATGCCGCAGCTCGTCGACGTGCCGGACGAGCCGCGCACGCTCGAAGAGCACCTCGCCGTGTGTCGCTCGCTTTTCACCGAGACGCGCAGGTTCGTCGCGCTGCTCTCGTGCCTCACTCTGCCGCTCGCGTACTTGCT
>CAIYPP010000060.1 GCA_903928115.1 uncultured Planctomycetota bacterium | reverse complement strand
GACGGCACGGCGAACTGCAACGACCTGTGCCCCAACGACGCGGCGAAGACGGCGCCGGGCATCTGCGGTTGCGGTATCAGTGACGTCGACTCCGACGGCGACAGTGTCGCGGACTGCAACGACGGTTGCCCGCAGGATCCGCTCAAGGTCGCCGCGGGAATTTGCGGCTGCGGCGTCGCGGACACGGACAGCGACGGCGACGGCACGGCGAACTGCAACGACCTGTGTCCCAACGACGCGGCGAAGACCGCGCCGGGCATCTGCGGTTGCGGTATCAGTGACGTCGACACCGACGGCGACACGGTCGCGGACTGCAACGACGGTTGTCCGCAGGATCCGCTCAAGCTCGCCGCGGGCATCTGCGGCTGTGGCGTGGCGGACACGGACAGCGACGGCGACGGCACGGCGAACTGCAACGATCTGTGTCCGAACGACGCGGCGAAGACGGCGCCGGGCATCTGCGGTTGCGGTATCAGTGACGTCGACACCGACGGCGACACGGTCGCGGACTGCAACGACGGTTGCCCGCAGGATCCGCTCAAGCTCGCCGCGGGAATCTGCGGCTGTGGCGTGGCGGACACGGACAGCGACGGCGACGGCACGGCGGACTGCAACGATCTGTGTCCGAACGACGCGACGAAGACGGCGCCGGGGATCTGCGGGTGCGGCGTGAGCGACGTCGACTCCGACGGCGATACCGTCGCGGACTGCAACGACGGCTGCCCGCAGGATCCGTTCAAGCTCGCCGCGGGAATCTGCGGCTGCGGCGTCGCGGATACGGACAGCGACGGCGACGGCACGGCGGACTGCAACGATCTGTGTCCGAACGACGCGGCGAAGACGGCGCCGGGCATCTGCGGCTGCGGTATCAGCGACCTCGACTCCGACGGCGATGGACGCAGTGACTGCGTGGACAATTGTCCCGCGCTCTCCAATCCTGGCCAAGGCGACTGCGACTCGGACGGCATTGGCGACGTGTGCGAGATTCAAGCTGGGGCGCTCGACACGGACGCGGACGGCATCCCCGACGTCTGCGCGCTCGGCAGCGTCATCGCGTACTGCACTTCCGGCACCAGCACGAATGGCTGCGTGCCGGTGCTCTCGGCCACGGGAACGCCGAGCGCCGCAGCGACGGCGGGCTTCGTCGTGCGCTGCACCCAGCTCGAAGGGCAGAAGACGGCGCTTTGCTTCTACACGATCCAAGGCCCGGCGAGCCTCTCGTGGGGGGCCAATTCGACCAGCTTCCGTTGCATTCAGTCTCCGTCGCAGCGCATCGCGGTGCAGCCGACGGGCGGCAACGCGGGGCTGTGCAACGGCGTCTACGCGATCGACTTCACGGCCTACCTCAGGACCACGCCGACGGCGCTCGGCGCGCCGTTGACGGCGGGCCGTATCTACAACGCCCAGATCTGGTACCGAGACCCCCCCGCAGCCAAGGGCACCAACCTCTCCGGCGGATTGCAGTTCACCGCCGCGCCGTAGTGCCGTCTGCGCGAGCGCGTTAGTCTCTCACCGCGCCATGCGCGTCCTCCTCGTCTCGCACAACTTCCTCCCCGCGCACGCTGCGGGCACGGAGATCTACACCGGAGAGCTCGCGCTCGGGCTGCGAGCGCTCGGACACGAGGTCGCGGTCTTCACGACGGACAAGGACGTCTCGCGGGCGGACATGTCCGTCGTGCGGCGCGAGTGGCAGGGGGTCGAGGTCGTCGAGCTCGTCAACAACCTCTACCACCGTGCCTTCCGCGAGACGTGGGACAATCCGCGCGCGGAGTCGGTGTTTGCCGCGGAACTTGCGCGACTGAGGCCCGAGGTCGTGCACTTCCAGCACCTCATGTACCTCTCGATCGGCTGCGTCGAGGCTGCGGCGCGCTCGGGGGCTGCGGTGGCCTTCACGCTCCACGACTTCTGGCTCCACTGTGCACGCTTCGGACAGCGACTGCATCCCGACGGGGCGCGCTGCGAGCAACTCGACTTCGCTCGCTGCGGCTCGTGCCTCTCGACTTTCAAGTTCCGCCAGACCGCGCTCGAGCGTGTGACCGGACGAGCACTCTCGGCGCTGCGGCGTGGAACAGGGGTGGATTTCTCGGGCGCGGCGAAGCGCGCGGCGCGCGGCTTGCGGATTTCGGGCCGCCCGCGTTCGCGCGAGTGGATCGAGGCCGATGCGGGAGCCGCGGCCGAGCTCTCGCAGGCCGTTGCGGAGCGAGATTCTGCGATGCGAGAGCGCGTGCTCCCGTGGGTGCAGCGCTTCTTCGCACCGTCGCGGTTTCTCGCCGAGCGCTTCGTCGAGTGGGGGATCGAGCGAGCGCGCATCGAGTGGCTGCCGACGGGGCTCGAGCTCGCCAAGTTTCCCGCCGAGCTGCGCCGTCACGCCGCGGGCTCGCAGCGGCCGCTGCGCATCGGCTTTCTCGGCACGCTCGCTCCGCACAAGGCGCCGCACCTGCTGTTGCGCGCGTGGGCGAGCTTGGAGCCGACGTTGCGGGCGCGTGCGACGCTCGAGTTGCGTGGCAAAGCGCAAGCTGACACTGAGTTTCAGTCGCAGCTCGAAGAGCTCGCGCGCGGATCGAGCGCTGTAGTCGGCGAAGCGATGCCGCGCGACGACGTTCCGCGCTGGCTAGCGGACCTCGACCTGCTCGTCGTGCCGAGCCTGTGGTTCGAGAACGCGCCGATGGTCATTCTCGAGGCCCTCGCGACACGAACGCCGCTGCTCGTCTCCGCTCTCGGAGGTATGGCCGAGCTCGTCGAGCCGGGCGTCAGCGGCTTTCACGTTGCGCCCGGCGACGTCGATGCACTCGCGGGCGAGCTTCGAGTCATCCTCTCCGAGCCCCAACGATTGACGTCGTTGTATCCGCGCGGCGCGATCGCGCGCGACGTTGCCGACAACGCGCGCCGTCACATCGCCGTGTACGAAGAGCTGCGCGCGGGACTCGCGGCGCGATGAGGGTGTTCTCGATCGTTCCGGCGGCGGCGGACCCACGCCGTGCGCGCGCGCGCCGTCGTGCCGCAGCGGAAGCGGAGCGATTGATGGCGGCGGGGGACGCGCTCGCATGGTGCTCGCCCTGCGAGTCGGGCGACGCTCCCGAGGGCGCCGAACTCGTCTCTGTGCAACGTCAAGACTTGCACTCCGACCACTGGCACAAGTCGCTGGATCCGCGGACATCGGCGCGGCTGGCGCAGCGCGCGCGGGAGTGGCGCGCCGACGTGGCCCACGTGCATCACTGGCAAGGGCTCTCGCGAGACCTGCTGCTCGCGCTCGCGCGGGTTGGAATTCCTGCGGTGATCACGCTCCACGACGCGTGGATCGCCTGTCCCATCGGCGATCGGATCCGCACGGAGGATGGGCGCGACTGCGATGCCGTCGTCGGGGCGCATCCGTGCCTAGCGTGCGCTGCGCGCCGCGGGCCCTCGACGCCTTGGGTGCCGCTGGAGCAGGGGTTTCTCCTGCTCGCCGAGCGGCAGCGCGATGTGCAACGCGAGCTCGGGCTCGCACGCGTGTGTTGGACCGCGGAGCCCGCGTTGCTCCCTGCGCTGTCGCGCTGGCTCGGGGCTGAGGTGCCGCTGCGGAGCATGTTCGAGCCCGATATCGACGCGTTGCAAGCGGGGTATCGCGAGGCGCTCGCGCGCGGGGCTCCCGCGGTTGCGGCTGCGGAGTGGTTCGAGGAGCGCATGCGCGACGAGGCTCAGCGCGCTTGGGACGAGCGGTGTCGCTCCAGCACATCGCCCCCTCGATAGCGTGCCTTCCCGTGGGGCGGCCGCTCGACCGCTACAATCTGGGCACCATGCGCGCTCACTTCGCAACGCTGCTCGCGACTACGTTCGTGCTTTCCTGCTCGACTCCGGCGACGGAGAGCGCCGCGCGGCCTGCTGCGCGCGGAGTGAGCGCGAGCGAGCTTTCGACGGAGAAGGCCGCGCTCCTCAAGGCCTACGCGCGCGGTGGCCCCGAGTGGGTCGCGACGCGCGACGCAGCGCTGCGCGATCCTGCGTTGGCGCAGTTCTTCGTGGAAAATCTCGTGCTCGAGCTCGCGAAGGCCTATCGCGCGCTCGGTGGTGGCGATCACGCGCGCGCGATGCGGGCCCATCAGCGCGCGCTCGAGGAACTCGTCGCGCTGCCGGAACTCTCGACTCCCGTGCTAGTCACGCTGTTGGAAGTGGCCGATCCCGTCGGTTCGACCGTGGCGGCGCGCGCGCTGGAGGAGGTGGGGCGCCCCGCGGTCGAGCCCGTGGTGGCGCTGCTCGCCAGCGAGGAGGTCGAGACGCGTCGTCGCGCCGCAGATCTACTCGGCAAGCTGCCTCACGCGGGCACGGCGGAGGCACGCGTGCGCAAGCAGATGATCGAGGTCTTTGGGCAGGAGCCGGACTGGCTCGCTCGCACGGCGCTGGCGCGCTCGATCGGTGCTCGCGGTTCGCGCGACTCCGACGTCACGCCTTGGCGTCAGGCCCTGCAGGCCGGGCTGCTCGACGCGGACCCCGCGGTGGCGCAGGCGTCCACCGAAGGCCTGATCGCGCTGGGGGACGAGCGCGCCATTCCGATCTTGATCGATGTGCTCGAGCGCTCGGCGCGCGCGGGAGACATGCCGCGCTTCCAAGGCGCGCAGCGGGCGCTCGTCCTGCTCGCGCGCGAGTCGGAGAAGCCGAGCGTCGAGGCCTGGCGCCAGTGGTGGGCGAAGCGCGAGGCGCAGGCTCGCCAATAGCCGCGAAAAACCGTAGAATTCGCGCTCCCGCTGCCGCTCGCAGCGTCGCCATGACCCAGTGGAAGTTGACCAAGCGCCAGCCTGTCTGTCGGCACTGCTCGCGCGCCTTTGAGAACGGCGAGCCGCACGTGTCCGCCTTGGCCGTGCGCGGCGAAGAGGTGGCTCGCGAGGACGTCTGCCTGTCGTGCTGGAAGAGCCAGAGCTCGCACGGCGACCTGTTTTGGTGGCGCACGCGCCACGACGAGGAGCGCAAGCGCGGGATCGCGCTGAACCTCGAGGCGCTCGACGCGCTGTTCGCGCGGCTCGAAGGGCGCTGCGAGGGCCAACTCGCGGAATTGCGCTACGTTTTGTGCCTTGTGCTGATGCGCAAGCGGCGCCTCAAGATCGAGCGCGTCGAGCGCGACGCGGACGGGGAGGCACTGATCGTGACTCGTCCGCGACGCAACGATGTCTATCGCGTCGCGGTGTTCGACTTCTCGCCCGAGAAGATCGACGAGCTGCGCACGCGTCTGCAGGAGGTCTTCGAGGGCTCCGAGGGTGCGGAGCTCGAGCCTGCTGCGACGAGCGCGAGCGACGCGCCGGAGGTCGCCGAGTCGGCGGCCGAGGCGAGCGAGTAGTCCTCGCAGTCGTCGGAGGGATGCGCTTCGATGGGGGAGCTGGCCCTGCCAGGTTCCCTCATGCTCGGCGGAAGCGTTTCGACGGCGAAATGTGCCGTGTTTCAGGGCTGAGACGTCGCTGGTTCGAGCTCTCGGGCTCGCCGTAGATCGGCTCTCGACGTTCCGGTCCAACCGTCGGGCCCCGTGGGGCAGGTGGGGCGGTGGGATGGCGTCCCACGGTCCCAGAGCGGTGGGGCGGACGAGCTCGTCCGGGGCGTGCGCGACGCGAGGCCGGTCTCGGACGCAGAAATTTTTGAAAAAAAAATGGAGCCCCGCAGAGGCCCTGGCGCGTGCGGTGACCGCGGCTGGGGAGCCACAAGATATTGGGCCTCCCATCCAGTTTTGGCGGCCTCCGACACCATGAATAGGGAGCGTGCCGCCGGGGCTTTGGGCGGGTCCGAGACCCAAGTCCCTTGAGATCAACGACTTCCGTGCGACTTTCCTGAAAATCACATTGCAGCACCGCGTCCAGAGCGGTTTCATGGGCCTCAGTGGGACTGATTGGGGCAAAGTGGGCTTTGAGCTAGCCGACGGCTAGGGCGGACGCGCGATGTGGCTGGGGGAATCGACCCATTCGCTGGATGACAAGGGACGCCTGTCCGTCCCCCGTCGTCTGCTCGCGGGTCAGGCCTTCGGCGCGGACGGCCGGATCACGCTCGTCCTCACGCTCGGCTTCGAGGGCTGCCTGTTCCTGTTCACGGAAGAGGGCTTCTCCAAGGCCGTCGCGCGCCTCGAGACGCAGGCCTTCGCCGGCGAGGAGAAGCGCAACATGCAGCGCCTCTTCTTCTCGAAGGCGCAGTCGGTCGAGCTCGACGACAAGAACCGCCTCAGCGTCCCCGAGAAGCTCAAGGAGCTCGCCGGCATCGACCGCGAGCTCGTCATCGTCGGTCTCGTCGATCGCGCCGAGCTTTGGCCGAAGGCGAAGTGGGAGGCCTTCGAGCGCGAGCACGCGCGCGACTTCGCGCGGCTCGATTCCGTCCTCCTCGGGGGCGGCCCAGCCGGGCCGGGTGCCTGAGCGGCCATGGGGGGGGTGGAGATGGAGCGTCGCAACGAGTCCGGAGCGGGTGGGGCTTCGCGTCCCGTGCACGAGCCCGTGCTCGCGGACGAGGTCGTGCGTTTCCTCGGCGGCGAGCGGCCCGCGGAGCTCGAAGGTTGGATCGTCGACGGAACGCTCGGCGCGGGCGGCCACTCGTCGCGCCTGCTCGCGGCGCTGCCGAGAGTTCAGCTGCTCGGCCTCGATCAAGATCCCGAGATCCTCGCTCACGCGCGCGCGAACCTCGCGCCGTTCGGTCGCCGCGTCCACGTGCGCCGTGCCCGGATCTCGCAGCTCCAGAGTGCGCTCGACTCGGTCGGCGCAACGCGCGTCGTCGGCGTGCTGATGGACATCGGCGCGAGCTCGCTGCAGCTCGACAGCGCCGCACGCGGATTCTCGTTCACCGCCGACGGTCCGCTCGACATGCGCATGGACCCCGAGCGCGAGCGCACCGCCGCGGACATCGTCAACGGCTGGGACGAGTCGGACCTCGCGGATCTCTTTTTCTACGAGGGCGGAGAGACGCGCTCCCGCAAGATTGCGCGCGCCATCGTCGATTCGCGCCGTCGCGCTCCGTTCCAGCGCACCCTCGCGCTCGCGGATGTCATCGAGCGCGCGGTCGGTGGCGGCGGCAAGACGCACCCGGCGACGCGCGTGTTCCAGGCGCTCCGGCGCGCGGTCAACGAAGAGGGCGACGAGCTCCTCGCGGGGCTCGCGGCGGCCGAAGAATGGCTCGTCGATGGCGGTCGCCTCGCCGTGATCTCGTTCCACTCCGGCGAAGACGCCGAGGTCAAGCGCTTCTTCGCGCAGGGCGCGCAAGAGGGCCGTTGGGAGGTGCTGACGCGCAAACCCGTGACGGCGAGCCGCGAAGAGCTGCTGCGCAATCGCCGCTCTCGCTCGGCCCTGCTCCGCGTGGGGGCCCGCGTTCGCCGTGCGACCGTGACGAAGGGCGGTGGCGCTTGAACTTGCGTGCTGCGCTCTCGGCTGGGCTCTCGCTCGGCGCGGTGTTCGCTGCACTCGCGGCGTGCTTCCTCCAGAACTCGAACCACGCGCGCGCCGAGGAACTCTCGCGCATGCAGCGCCAATGGGAGATGGTCGCGGCCGCGAACGCGCAGATGCGCGCACGCGTCGAGTCGCACGTCCCCGGTGTCTCGAACGACGAGCTCGACGCCACGGTGCGCGCTTCCAGCGAGAAGGGCGGCGAGCTGTGATCCACGAGCGCGAGTTCGAGTCCAACAGCGGCGTGCGTCCGGCTTGGGCGTTTCTGGTGATCGCCGTGGTGCTCGCGTTGGCCTTGATCTGGGTCGGAAGCACGGCCTTCGCCACCGACGACAGCACGCGTCGCTGGGAGCAGGACGAGCAGGATCCCTCGCCCGCCTACACGATCACCGACCGCGACGAGCGTCCGGTGGCGCTGTTTGTGCAGCGTCTCGACCTCGTGCTGTCGCCGAATGCGATGTGGCAGGCGCACACGCCCGAGCGCGTGGCCGTCGAGCTCGCTCAAGTGCTCGGCTGCGATGTCCGCGCGCTCGCGACGGCGATGATGCCGGACGCGCAAGGTGGCGTCATCCGCACCGCGATGCCGCTCGACACCGCGGCGGCCGCGCGCATCCAGACTTGGATCGCGACGGGCAGCCCGACCGGCGAAGTGCTGCGCGCTCCGATCGCCGGCATGTGGATCGGTCGCGATGAGCGCGGAGCGTACGTGCTCTGCTGGCAGCCGTTCTCCGTGCTGAGCCAGTCGAGCCGTGCGCTGCACGGGCCCGAGTACGTCGAGAAGCCCCGCCGCTGGGCGCGCCACATCGCAGACGGGCTCGCGCTCTGCATGCTCGGCGAGTACGCCGTCAAGGCGGGCGGTGACGAGATCGCGCTCGAAGAGCAGCGCAGCGCCGTGTGGAGTTGGCTCATGCCGACGACCTACACGGTCGCCGTGCGCGGCTTCGATGCCTCGAAGGCGCCGGCGCTGATCGAGGTGCTCTCGACCGAGAAGGTTGCCCATCACCAGATGCGCATCGAGCGCGGCCGCGACCGCGAATATCCGGCGGGGCGCTTCCCTTTCCTCGGCGTCTGGGGCTACGTCGACGAGCCGATCGCGCGCCGCGCGGCGGATCGCGCGCTGCAGCTCAGCCAAGACGGCACCCCGAGCGCAACGGCGAATGCAGCACTCGAGGAAGAGTCCGTGGAGCTCGCGGCGCTCGTCGCGGAGCTCGGCTCCGTCGATGAAGAGGGCGAGTACGAGCGCCTCGTCGCCGATGTGAACGACGTGCGCGGTCGGGCGACGTGGGACCTGCTCGCGCAACCGCTGCCGCTCTCGGGCCTCGAGCGCGCGTGCGACCGGCTGCTCGCGGACGAGTCGCGCTGGGGCTTCCTCGACGAGCAGTCGTCGGGCTACCGCTTCCTCCGCCACCGCGCCGTGCGCGCCGGCGAAGCGCGTTCGTACTTCCTCGAGAGCACGGCGCCGAGCGACCCGCCGCGCGTGGTGACGACGTTCGACTTGATGCTCCAGCGTCAGGTCGGCATCGCGCTCGACGAGCTGATGGAGACGCACAAGCCCGCTCTGGCGATGGCCGTGGCGCTCGACCTCCGCAGCGGCGACGTGCTCGCAGTCGACTCCCGCTCGAGCTATCCGATGCTCGGCTTCCCGCCGCTCTACCACGAGTTCACGCCGGGCTCGACCTTCAAGGTCAACGTCATGGCGTGCGCGGTCGACGCCGGAGCCGTCAGCCCCAACGACACGTTCAACGTCGGCAACGGCACGTATCTGTTCGGCAAGCGTCGCATCCGCGAGGCGGAGTCGAGCAAGACCGGCGTGCTCACCGCCGCGCAGTGCCTCGCGCACTCCGTCAACGCGGGCCTCGTGCAGATCGGCGACAAGGTCTCCGACGAGTTCATGCACGGCAAGTTCCGCGCGCTCCACTACTCGGAAGCGCCCAAGAGTGGCTTCGGCGGCGAGCGGCCGGGCTACCTCCCGAAGCTGCCGTGGAAGCGGGAGTGGACGCAGGCCTCGATCTCGTTCGGTCACGAGCTGAAGGTCACGCTGTGGCAGCACGCGGCCGGACTCGCGGCGATCGTGCGCGGTGGTCACTGGCTTCCGATGCGCGTGCTCGAAGCGGTCGAGCAGAATGGCGAGCGCTTCACGCTGCCGCGCGCGCAGCCCGAGCCCGTCTTCGCCGCGAGCACCTCCGAGACGATCCGCGCCATGATGCAGGTCGGCGCCCGCGAAGGCACCGGAGCTCCCGTGGCGAGCCCCGAGAAGCTCCCGACGCTGACGGTTGGAACTAAGACGGGTACGGCGCAGAAGGTCGGCACCGAGGTGTGTCTGCACCACGAGCTCGCCCACCAGGCGGAGCACTGGAAGAGCGCGACCAAGTGCTCGCGCGAGTGCCGTCTCACGCTGGTCAACAAGCCGCGCGAGAAGCACTCCAACTGCTACACGTCGAGCATGTGCATCTGGGGCCATCGCAACGGCGCGGAGCGCGAGGTGATGGTTCTCGTCGTCGTCGAGGAACCGCGCGGCGGACAGAAGTACGGCTCGCGCGTCGCCGGTCCGACGGCGGTGCGCATCCTCAAGGAAGCGCTGGGCGAGACGCGCAATGGCGCCGAGGTGGTCGCACCGATCGCCGCGGGCTTCGCGCCTGCGCTGGGTGCGAGCAGCGAGAAGGGCTACGAGCAGCCTTGGGCGGAGGTGGGCTGGTGATGGTCACGCTGCGAGAACTGGCTGCCGAGCTCGGCGGCGAGCTGCGCGGTACGGGCGTCGAGCGCTCGCTGCGTGACGTGCAAGTCGACAGCCGCACCGTGGCGCAGGGCGACCTGTTCGCCGCGCTGCCTGGCTCGAGCGCGGATGGTGCGCGCTTCGTCGCACAGGCACTGGAGCGCGGCGCACTCGCAGTTTTGTCTCCGCTTCCGCTCGAATTGCCCAAGGACGTTGCCAACTGGGTTCACCCGCACGCGCGCGCGATCGCGGGCGAGGCGGCGGCGCGTCTGCACGGTCGCCCCGCGCGCGAGATGTTCGTGGTGGCGGTGACGGGGACCAACGGCAAGACGACCACGGCCCACCTCGCCGGCCAGCTGCTCGCCGCGTGCGGGCGCAAGCCCGCGGTGCTCGGCACGGCCGGAAACCGCCTTGCGGACGGCGTGCTGCTGCCCGCGACTCACACGACGCCGGATGCGCCGGGACTGCAACGACTTCTCGCGCGCCATCGCGAACTCGGCGGAGACGCGGTCGCGCTCGAGGCGAGCTCGCACGCCCTCGATCAGGACCGTCTCGCGGGTCTCAAGGTGAACGCCGCGGTGTTCACCAACCTGACGCGCGATCACCTCGACTATCACGGCGACATGGAGCGCTACGCAGCCGCCAAGGCGCGACTCTTCTCGTCGCTCACGGCCGGCTCCGCCGCCATCGTCAACGCCGACGATCCCTTCTCCGCTCACATGGCCGATGCCGCGCGCGCTCGCGGTGCGTCCGTGTTCACGTTCAGTGCCAGGTCGCGCGCCGACCTCTCTGCTTCCCGACTCGAAGTCGACTCCCGCGGTACCCGTTTATTCCTCGAAGGGATGGGGATTCAACGGACTGGGGTTTTTCTGCCGCTGGTGGGTCGCTTCAACGTCGAGAACGCATTGGCAGCTCTAGCTGCGGTGCTCGTGTCGGGGGCGAGCCCTTCCCACGCGTTGGGTGGGCTCGCTCTTGCCTCTTCCGCCCCCGGGCGGTTGGAGCGCGTCGACACGGATTCCAGCGCTGCCCGCGTGTTCGTGGATTACGCGCACACCGAAGATGCTCTGCGCAAGGTGCTCTCGACGGTCCGTGAGGGCCTCGAGGCCGAAGGTCGCCGCCGCGGTGACCACGGCGGTCGCCTCGTGTGTGTCTTTGGTTGTGGCGGAGATCGCGACCGGGGCAAGCGCGCGCCGATGGGGCGCGCGGCCGGCGAGCTCGCCGACCTCGTGTTCCTCACGAGCGACAATCCGCGCAGCGAGGATCCGCGCGCGATCGCCGACGACGTCCTCGTCGGCCTCGCCGGAACCTCCGCGCAGGTCGTGGTCGAGCTCGACCGCCGCGCCGCGATCCAAGCGGCGCTCTCGGCGGCTCGTCCCCACGACGTCGTGCTGATCGCGGGCAAGGGTCACGAGACCACCCAGACGATCGGCGCGCGTATCCATGCATTCGACGATCGCGCGGTGGCGGCCGAGCTGCTCGCGAGCGGGACGTGGAGGAGGCAGCAGGGATGATGCGGGTTCGCGACATCCTCGACAGCACGGGAGCGGTGCTCTTGCGTGGCGATGGCGAGCGTTGGGTGCACGGGGTGAGCACCGACACTCGCGCGCTGCGTCCGCACCAGCTCTTCGTGGCGTTGTCGGGTCCGAACTTCGACGGAAACCTGTTTGCGCAGCAGGCCTGCCAGCTGGGGGCTGGCGCGATCCTGCTGAAGGGAGACTCGTCTCTCGCGCTGCCTGCACTCCAGGGTGACGTCCCTCTCGTGGTGCATGCGGAGCCCCGCCGCGCGCTCGCCGATCTCGCGTCGTGGCATCGCTCGCAGCTTTCGATCCCGGTACTCGGAATCACGGGCTCGTGTGGCAAGACGACGACCAAGAACATCCTCGGGCAACTGCTCGCGACGCGCATGCGCACCGTCGCGAGCCCGAACTCGTTCAACAACGACGTCGGCGTGCCGCACACGCTCCTGCTCGCGGACAAGACGACGCAGGCACTCGTGCTCGAGATCGGGACAAACGCCCCCGGCGAGATCGCGGCGCTCGCGCGCATCGCGCGACCGACCGGCGCGATCATCACGATGATCGGCGCGTCGCATCTCGAGGGGCTCGGCTCGATCGAGGGCGTGGCTCGTGAGAAGAGCGCGCTGTTCGCGAGCCTCCCGGCGGACGGTTTCGCGGTGATGAACACGGACTGCCGTCACGCGGACCTGCTGCGAGCCTCGACGCGAGCGCGCATCCTCACGGTCAGCATCGACGGCGCGGGGGAGTTCAACGCGACGAACGCGCTGTTCCACTCCGGCGGAACGACCTTCCGCCTGCGCGGACGCGAGATCTCCTCGCCGCTCCTTGGACTGCACAACATCTCGAACCTTCTGTGTGCGTTGGCCGCGTGCCATGGCATGGGGATCGAGATCGACGAGCTCTTGCCTGCGATCTCCGAACTCAAGGGCGGCAGCCGTCGCATGGAGCGCCACGAGATCGAGGGGCTCGTCGTGTTCGACGACACCTACAACGCGAACCCGGAGTCGGCGGGAGCCGCGGTGCGCTTTCTCTCTGGCCTCCACGGACGTGGACGGCGGGTGATGGTGCTCGGCGACATGCTCGAGCTCGGCGCGAGCAGCCCGGAGCTGCACCACGCCCTCGGGCGCGAGATCGCGGGGAGCGCGATCGACTTGCTCGTGCTTGTGGGAGAGCAGGTCAAAGCGACCGCAGCGGGGGCCCTCGAGGCAGGGATGCCGACGAAGCGGCTCGTGTACGTGCCCAGCGCCGAGCAGGCTGCGAGTGAGATCGACGGACTGTTGCGCCAAGGCGACACCGTGCTCCTGAAGGCGAGCCGCCGCATCGGGCTCGACCGCGTGGTCGATCACCTCCGCAACCGCCAAGGAACGGGGGTTCACTAGCGATGTTCCCCGCGATCTTCGAGGAGTTCCTCGGGCTCAACCTGTTCGGCTACATCAGCTTCCGCGTCGCTGCGGCGGCGATCACCGCGTTTGCTTTCGCACTGTGGTGGGGTGCGCCGGTGATCCGCTGGCTGCGGGCGCACAAGATCGGCGAGGATGTCACCAAGACCGACAGCGCGGACCTCGCGAAGCACGGTGAAGCGTCGGGAAAGAAGGGCACGCCGACGATGGGCGGCAGCTTCCTGATCGGCTCTCTGCTCGCGAGCGTGCTCCTGTGGGCGCGCCTCGACAACATCCACGTCGTGCTCGGCATTCTGCTGACCGCGGGCTTCGCTTCGGTTGGCTTCGTGGACGACTACAAGAAGCTCACCGTTCACAAGAGCAAGGGACTGAGCGCGAGCGCCAAGATGCTCGGCCTCTCCGTCGTGATGCTCAGCGTCGTCGGCGCGCTCGTTTTCTACGCGCACTACAGCGGGCGGGAGACGTTGCTCACACTTTATCCCCCTTTCCTGAAGAACTCCGCGATCGAGCTCGGAGCGTGGGGGATCGGTGGAATCCTGCTGTTCGTCGGCTTCCAGTATTTCGTGATCGTCGGCTCGTCCAACGCGGTCAACATCACCGACGGACTCGATGGACTCGCGGCGGGCTGCACGCTCATCTGCGGGCTCGCGCTCCTGATCTTCTGCTACGTGACGGGCCGCCCTGACTGGACGAGCTACCTCGGCATCCCGCACGTGAAAGCCGCGTCGGAGATGGCGGTTGTCGGCGGCGCGCTGTGCGGCGCTTGCTTGGGCTTCCTCTGGTACAACGCGTTCCCGGCCAAGGTGTTCATGGGCGACTCGGGCTCGCTCCCACTCGGTGGCTTGCTCGCGTGGATGGCCGTCGTGGCGAAGCAGGAGCTGGTGCTGCCGCTCATCGCCTTCGTGTTCGTCGCCGAGCTGATGTCGAGCTGGATCCAGCGTCTGTACTTCAAGTATTCGGGCGGAAAGCGCGTGTTCACCGTCGCGCCGATCCACCATGGACTGCAGCTCTACGGCGCGATCCTCGAGCTTCCGGCCGAGGTCAAGCAGAGCCGTGCAGCGCAGCGTTGGCACGAAGTGACGGTGACGACTCGTCTGTGGATCGTCTGCGCGCTGTGCGCGACGGCCAGCCTCGCACTCCTGAAGGTGCGCTGAGAAGACCACGCCATGTCCCGCGTCCATTCCCTCCTCGCGACCGCAACCGGTGGTGTACGTGCTGCCCGAGAGCACCAGACCACGATCTTCGAGCGCATCCGGGAAAACTACGCGAAGGTCGAGCGGCATGACCCCGTTGCACCGGCCATCGCCGTGTTCTTGTGCGTCCTCGCACTCTCGACGCTCGGTCTGCTCGTGCAGGCGAGTCATGCTGCGACCACGCTTTCACCTGCCGAGTTCTCGAACGAGCTCTTCGAACAGGTGCTGTTCCGCTTCTCCGGCGTCGTGGTGATGCTCGCCGCGGCTCGCCTCGGCCCGACCGGCGTGCGGCGCTACATCCCGGCGGCGATGGTGGTGATGGCCGTCCTGCTGATCGCGGTGTTCGTGCCGCCGCTCGGGTCTCAGATCAACGGCTCGCATCGCTGGCTCGACCTAGGTGTCGTGAAGTTCCAGCCTTCGGAGCTCGCGCGCATCGTGCTTGTCCTGTGGGTCGCCGACCGCTGCACGCGCATCGGACCGCTGCTCGGTGACATCCAGCGCGGCGTGCTGCCGATCCTCGCGGTCGTGCTCTTCTACTTTGGGCTCGTCTTGGTCGAGACCGACCTCGGCGGCGCGAGCCTGCTGTTCCTGTGCGCGGCGACCACGCTGTGGATCGGCGGGGCGCAGACGCGGCACGTAGCCATGCCGGTTTCGGTGATCGGTGTCGGCGCCGGTTTGATCTGCTTCACGGCAATCCCGTACATCCGCAAGCGCTTCATGATGTTCGTCGGCGAGACCAGCAACCAGCAGGTCGATGACGCGAACTCCGCGATCGCGAGCGGCGACATGTTCGGCCTCGGCTATGCGCACGGACCGCTGCGCAACCATGGCGTGCCGTACCTCGAGTCGGACTTCGTCTTCGCACAGGTCGGCGAAGAGCTCGGGTTCTTCGGCATGGCGCTCGTGGTGTGCCTCTTCGCCGGACTTCTTTGGTACGGGCTGCGGCTCGTGCTTTCGATCAAGGATCGCTACGACGCGCTGGCGACGTTCGGCTTGATGATCTCGACCTGCGTGCAAGGGATGTTGCACGTGCAGATCGTCGCCGGACTGGCGCCGCCCAAGGGCATGACGCTGCCGTTCCTCTCTCACGGCGGCACGTCACTGATCGTCTCATCGCTCGGCGTCGGGCTCGCACTCGGTGCGGCGCGCCGCTGGGCTGCGGAACGCGAACAGGTTGTCACCAACCCGTGACAGCCCCATCTCACTCACCAAACCGGAGTCTCTCTCATGCAAAAGATCGAACGTTACGGCGTCATCGCCTTGGTCGTCCTCCTCGTCACGATTCTGGCCGTCTCCCTGTGGGGCGAAGGCTCGAGCTGGAAGTTCTGGGAGAAGAAGGAGGAGCAGGCGACCACGGCCGACGCCTCGAAGCTGCGCCGCGGTCCCTACACGCCTCCGGGCACCGACGCGACGGTCGCCGGCACCGAGCAGCCGACCGAGCTCGGCGGCATGCCCGTCTCCGCGCCGATCGACCCGCTCGTGACTCCGATCGTCCTCGACGGCACGACGGGCGCCCCGACCGGCGCGCCGGTCGTCGTCGGCACCCAGCCGATCCCCGCCCCGATCCAGCCGCTCGGCACCGCGCCGCTCGGCACGCAGCCCGTCATCGGCGCACTGCCGACCCCGCACACGACGCCCAGCGCCATCCCGACTCCCTCGCCCGTGCTGCGCAGCGGTGACTTGGTCCGTACCCCGGTCGCGGCCAGTGGCGCTCGCACCTACACCGTCAAGAGCGGCGACACCCTCGGCGGCATCGCCTCGCGCGAGCTCGGCTCGGCGTCGCGCTGGACGGAGATTCAAGCGCTGAACTCGAACATCAACCCCAACAACCTCAAGGTCGGCGCCACGCTCAACCTCCCCGCCGGTGCCCGCGCCGTTGCGGCGAGCGCCCCGCGCAGCGAGAGCAAGAAGGACGCGCCGAAGTCTTCGAAGCCCGCCTCGGGCCGCAGCTACGTCGTGAAGAGCGGCGACTCGCTCTCGCGCATCGCCGCCCGCGAGCTCGGTGACTCGGGCCGCTGGACCGAGATCCGCGATCTCAACCCCGGCATGAACCCCGACCGCCTCAAGGTCGGCGCTTCGATCGCGCTGCCGGCGGGCACGACGGTGGCCAAGGCCGATACCCGCGCGAACGTCGGCTGGAGCCCCCGCACCTCGGGCAAGTCGGCCGTCCAGTGAGCGAGCGCTTCAAGATCCTGTTCCTCACGGGCTGCATGTTCGTGGTGGGACTGAACCTCGAAGGCTCGATCCGACTGGTCCTCGAGGGCTGGTTCGGACCGTACCGCGCGGAGCCGGTGCTCGCGCAAGAGGATGTGGCCGCCGACGCCGTCGCGGTGTCGGCCGCCACCTCCGGCTCGCTCGACGAGCGTTGGGTGCCGGGCAACACGCCCGGCCTGTAGTCCGCAAGGAAGTCACGCGAAGGGGGGATGGGGGAGTGGGCACGGTGCTTGAACTCGTCGGCGCGAACGGAGACGCTGCGTCGTCGAACTCGATGGATCGCGCCCGCCCCCTGCCCCACCCCGCGCCGAGCGCCGGTCTACGGATCGCGCTCGCGGGCGGCGGGACAGGCGGACACATCGTCCCGGGCCGCCACCTGCTCGCCCAGCACTCAGGGCCGCTCGACCACGTGCTCTGGTTCTGCACGGGCCGTCCCGTCGAAGACCGCGCGTTCGCCGGTCTGCGGGAAGAGCTCGGAGGCGCGCCGTTCGAGCGCTGTGAGCTCGAGCTCGAGCCCGACGGTGGCGGAGCGCCCACCAAGTCGCGGCTCTTGCTGCGCACGTGGCCTGCGGTGCGCCAAGCGCGCGCGGCGTTGCGTGCCCATCGCAGTGAGGTTCTGATCGGACTCGGCGGCTTCACCTGCCTGCCGGCCGTGCTCGCGGCGAAGAGCCTCGGCATTCCGATCGCGCTGCTCGAGATCAACGCCGTGCGCGGCAAGGCCACGCGCTGGTTGTCGCCACTTTCGACGCGCGTGTTCCATGCGTGGCGCGGGACGCTGCCCAAGGGGGGCACGAGCGAGCGTCACGTGCTCACGGGTCCGCCGCTCGCGCCACAGTTCGCGCTCGGCGCGGTGAGTGAGGCCGCAGCTGACTCCGCTCGCGCGGAGCTCGGCTTCCAGCCCGAGCGGCCGCTGCTCGTCGTGCTCGGCGGCAGTCAGGGGGCCGGCGCGCTCAACGACTTCGTCCGCAACCACCTCGGCGAGTTCTCGCGCCGCGGCGTGCAGGTGCTGCATCAGACCGGCCCTGGCCGCTTGGAGCAGGGCGCTGCGCCGCGCGTGGGTTATCGCAAGGTCGAGTTCGTCCACGATGTGCACGCCGCGCTCAGCGCCGCGACGCTGGTCCTCTGCCGCGGCGGTGCTTCGACGCTCGCGGAGGTCGCTGCACTGCGCCGGCCGGCGTGGGTCGTGCCGTATCCGCACCACGCCGATCGCCAACAAGAGCGCAACGCACGCGAGCTGGGGCAGGGCGTCGAGCTGGTCGAAGAGTCGCGTCTCGGCGCGAGCTTCGCGCAAGAGCTCGTTCAGTTCACCCTCGGGAGTGGAGCGCGCGAGCTCGCGCGTCGCTCCGAGGAGCTGGCCCGCGCGATGCCGCTCGACGCGGCGGAACGCATTTGGAAAGAACTCGCGCCGCTCGCGCGAACGCGCCGCGAATCCGCGGCTCGTGCTTGAGTCGGCGCCCTCGGAAGGAGATATCTAGCCCGATGCTCGAACAAGGCATGGCCCGTCCGGATCCGTTCCTCGCGCGCTTGGCGGACTTCTCGCCGCGCGCGCCGCGCAGCGCTCGTCGCATCTCGGTGCTCCCGCGCCGCATTCACCTGCTCGGCGCAGGTGGCGCGGGCGTCTCGGGAGCCGCACGCGTGCTCGTCGGGCACGGTCACGTGCTCACGGGTCACGACCGCGCCGAGAGCGAGCATACGAAGCTCCTTCGCTCGCTCGGCGTCGAGATCGAAGTGTCCGCGCAGGAACTCGCGCGCGTCCCCAAGGACGCGGAACTCGTCGTCCGCTCCGCCGCGATCTCGCTGCAGAGCCCCGCGCTGCGCGAAGCGCAGGAGCGCGGCATCCCGATCCTGAAGTACAGCGAAGCCCTCGGTCGCATCACACCGTTCGGACGCACGCTCGCGGTTGCCGGCACGCACGGCAAGACCACCACGAGTTGGATGCTCTACCACGCGCTGCGAGGGCTCGCGCTCTCCGCTCCCGACGCGTCCTTGCCGCAACCCGGCGCCATCGTCGGCGGCGTGTGCCGCAAGGTCGGATCGAACGCCGTGATCGAGGACGACGGCGGCTGGTTCGCAGTCGAGGCCTGCGAGTACGACCGTTCCTTCCTCAACCTCTCGCCGCACGGCTCGATCATCACGAATGTCGAGGCGGACCACCTCGACTACTTCGGCGACTTCGAGCAGATCAAGAGCGCCTTCTCGCGCTTCGTCGAGCGCGCGCCGGTCAACGGCCTGATCGTGCTCGGCCCCGACGTCCCGCGCTCGGTCGAGCAGGCTGCGCGCGCGCCGGTGTGGCGCATGAAGCGCGACTTCGACGTGGCGCTGCTGCGCGAGCGCAGCGGCTACTTTACTTTCGGCCTCAAGGGGCCGGGCTTCACGGTCGCTCCGGTGAGCCTCTCCGTTCCCGGGAACTTCAACGCGCTCAACGCGGGCTGCGCGCTCGCGCTCGCGGTCGGCCTCGTCGCGCGCGAGTGGAAGATGGATCCCAACGAGGCGGCGTACCATGCCGCGCGCGGGATCGAGCAGTACTGCGGCAGCCAGCGTCGCTTCGAGTCGTGGGGCAACCACGGTGGCGTCGAGGTCGTGCACGACTACGCGCACCATCCGACGGAGGTGAACGTGACGCTCGAGGCTGCGAGCCGCGTGTTCCCCGGCCGCAAGCTGCACGTGCTCTTCCAGCCGCACCAGCACAGCCGCACGGCCCGCTTCCTCGCGGAGTTCGCCGACTCGCTGCGGCGCGCCGACCGCGTCGTCGTCTCCGACGTCTACGGTGCGCGTGCGCACGTCGATGGCGAGAGCGCGGCGAACGCGTCGGATCTCGTCGATCGTCTGCGCGCGGCGAACGTCGACGCGCACTGTGGTGGTTCCCCTTCGGATTCGGTCCGCGCGCTCTGCGAAGGGCTGCGCGGTGACTGCGCCGTGCTCGTGCTCGGCGCCGGCGACATCGTGGACGTCCGTGACGACCTCATCCTTGAACTGGCCCGTCGCCGCGCTGCCTGAGGCCGAGCTGCGCGAGCGCACCTACATCCGCGTCGGCGGAAAGGCGCGCTGGCTGCTCGAGCCCTTGGACGCCGAAGAGCTGCAGAGCGCGATCCTCGCGGCGCGCGAGCGCGGCTTCACCCCGCGCATCCTCGGGGGTGGCTGCAACATGATCATCGAGGACGGTCTGCACGACTGCGTCGTGATCACGACCGACCGCATGAAGAAGTGCTTCCGCCCGATGCGCGGGTCGAATGACTTCGACCCCAAGAGTCATCGCGGCGAGCTCGTGCACTCCGACCCGGCGGAGGATCCGCGGCTCGTGGTCTGGGCGGGTACGACCCTGCAGAACCTCTGTCGAACGACGAACGAGCTCGGACTCTCCGGCATGGAGTGCCTCGCGGGCGTTCCCGGTCACGTCGGCGGCGGCATCGCGATGAACGCGGGCGGACGCTACGGCGAGATGTGGGACTCCGTCGAGGTCGTGCGCGTGATCGAGCCCGATGGGCGCATGCTGGACCTGCCGCGTCAGGAATGCACGCCGCGCTATCGCAACGGCGGGCTCGGCGAGCGCGTCGTCGCCGGCGCGATCCTGCGCTTCAAGCCGCAGAAGCCTGTCGAGGTCAAGGAGCGGGCCAAGCAGTACCTCCTCGAGAAGAATCGCGTCCAGCCGGTGACCGAGTGGTCCGCGGGCTGCGTGTTCAAGAATCCTCCGCCCGAGGTCTCCGGCGGACGTTCGGCGGGCATGCTCGTCGAGCAGTGCGGTCTCAAGGGACGCGAGCGCGGCGACGCGTGGGTGAGCCCCTTGCACGGCAACTTCGTGATCAACCGCGGCCACGCGACGTCGGACGACGTCCTCGGGCTCATCGAGGAGGTTCGCAGCGAGGTTGCGAGCCGCACGGGCGTCACGCTGGAGCTCGAGGTGAAGGTCTGGCGGCGCGAGCCGCGCTGAGAGTGGCTCCGCGGCCTGTTGCGGGCCGCGTTGGCGCCGTTTTTCAGTTTCGGGAAGTTCTTCGGGGGCACCCCGGCGTCGCTACGGCTCCACCGCCCGCACGCCGATGAGGGGTGCACGGCCGTCGCAGGCCAACGAACACGCAAACAACTCAGGGCTGTCTTCTCCCCACCCTCTTCTTCCGCCGATTCCCCATCGGTATCCCCTGAGTCGAAAGCTGGTTCGCGCAGGCGACGGCCTCTACTCTTTTCCGCGCGTCTCTGCCCCGGAGGAGGCGCCGCGCGACGGGCCAGGTCGGCCCTGCTCGCGTGTCCCACGGTCCGGGAGAGGCCGTCGCAGGTTGCGGCGGACACGCCCTCGGGAAGACCCGGGGGAAGGAGCGACATCCATGTGCGTTCAGCACGACCCTGCCGAGAGCGGCCCGTTCCCGCTCTCCACCTTGCGCCACTCCGTCTCGCACTTGATGGCGAGCGCCGTCCAGAAGCTCTACCCCGGCGCGAAGTTCGGCTTCGGCCCCGCGATCGAGCACGGCTTCTACTACGACATCGACTTGCCCGAGGCGCTCGAGGACAAGGACCTGCGCAAGATCGAAAAGGAGATGGAGCGCATTGCCAAGCGCACGCCGGAACTCGTGTGCGAGACCGTCGCGCGCGCCGACGCGAAGGAGCGACTCGCTGCGAAGGCGCAGACGTACAAGGTGGAGGCCGTCGATCTGATCCCCGAAGGCGAGACGATCACCTTCTACCGCCACGGGGACTTCGAGGATCTGTGCGAGGGGCCGCACGTCGACCGGCTCGACCGCGGATTCCACTTCAAGCTGCTCAACATCGCGGGCGCGTACTGGCGCGGCGATGAGAAGCGCCCGATGTTGCGGCGCATCTACGGCACGGCCTTCTGGAAGAAGGAGGACTTGGACGCGCACTTGGCGTGGCTCGAAGAGGTCAAGCTGCGCGACCACCGCAAGCTCGGCACCGAGCTCGACCTGTTCAGCACGCACGCGGAGGCGGGCTCCGGCTTCGTGTTCTGGCACCCGCACCTCGGCGCCGTTCGTCGCGCGATCGAGGAGTTCATGTTCCAAGAGCAGACCAAGCGCGGCTACGAGTTCGTGTACACGCCGCACGTGATGCGCGAGGACCTGTTCAAGACCTCGGGCCACCTCGAGAACTACGGCGACATGATGTACGAGGGCTTCGGCATCGAGAACGCGCGCTACCGCGTGAAGCCGATGAACTGCCCTGGGCACGTGATGATCTACGCGACGCGCGCCCACAGCTATCGCGACCTGCCGCTGCGCATGGCGGAGCTCGGCACGGTCTACCGCTTCGAGCGCTCCGGCGTCTTGCACGGAATGATGCGTGTGCGCGGCTTCACGCAGGACGACAGCCACATCTTCTGCACTCCCGATCAACTCGAGGAGGAGATCGCGGGCGTGGTGGAGCTGATCGACATGGTGCTGCGCACCTTCGGCTACACCTACACCGCGTACCTCGCGACGCGGCCGGAGAAGGCGATCGGCGCGCCGGAGATCTGGGAGCGCGCGACCAAGGCGCTCAAGGGCGCTGCGGAGCATGTGAACTTGACGCTCGAGCTCGACGAGGGCGGCGGAGCGTTCTACGGCCCGAAGATCGACTTCAAGGTGAAGGACTCGCTCGGCCGCGAGTGGCAGATGTCCACGGTGCAGTGCGACTTCAACCTGCCCGAGCGCTTCGACATCCACTTCACCGACTCCGACGGCCAGCAGAAGCGTCCGATCATGGTGCACCGCGCGATTCTGGGCTCGCTCGAGCGCTTCATCGGCGGCCTGATCGAGCACTTCGCGGGCAAGTTCCCGGTGTGGTGTGCGCCCAAGCAGGTCGCGCTCATCCCGATTCGCGAGGAGCACACCGCGTACTGCAAAGAGCTCGAGGCGAAGCTGCGCGGGGATCTCTACCGCGTCGACTGCATGGATGCCCCCGGCCACATGAACAACAAGATCAAGGTCGCGCAGCAGCACCAGATCCCGTTCATGCTGATCGCGGGCGAGCGCGAGGCCGCGGAGGGCACCGTCGCGGTGCGCCGTCGCGGCACGCGCGACCAACAGGTGATGCCCTTCACCGAGTTCAAGGCCATGCTCGACCGCCTGCGCAGCACGCGCTCCTTGAGCCTCGAGTAGCGCTGCGCGGCGGATCGCCTGGCAAACCGCGGGGCCCGCTTCCCTTTCACGGGGACGCGGGCCCCGCGATGTTTCCGAGCGCTAGCGCAGCTCGACCTCGGCGAAGCCGCCGATCGACTGAACGTCACCGGGGTCCCACTGCAGCACGCGGATGCGCAGGCTGCGCACGACGGCAGGCTTGGGGAGCACCAGCTCGTGCTTCTGTAGCGCGTCTCCCTCGAGCGCGAACTCGATCGGGTTGGGGTCCTTGTTGAGGTAGAGCGCGACGCGGCGAATCCGCGCGGAGCGAGCGGCATTGGCGCGGCTTGCGTCGAGCTGGCTCAGGAGCACGAGCTTCGCACGCTGGGCCTTTTCGAGCTCGAGTGTGAGCGTGGGCGCCTTGTCGGTGGCCGCGAAGGCCCACGCCGTGCCCTGATAGCCGTCGCACGCGTCGCTCGGTGGGGTCGAGCTCGCGTGCTGCGAGGAAGCTCGCGCGGTGACCTCGGTCTGTTCCAGCTTGTTCTCGGCTGCCGCG
This sequence comes from uncultured Planctomycetota bacterium, assembly GCA_903928115.1. Classification (GTDB taxonomy): domain Bacteria; phylum Planctomycetota; class UBA1135; order UBA1135; genus F1-120-MAGs118. The sequence continues at coordinate 37,963 of CAIYPP010000060.1, read as the reverse complement.
CGCGCGTAGTCGAGCATCCACGGCTGGAAGACGTCGCGCGCGATCACCCGCAGCGGCGCAGACTCCAGGACCTCGATCGTGTGTCCCTCGCTCGCGAGTTCGGTCGGGAGCGCGACGTGGACACGCGCGCGCAGCTCGTGCGGACCGTCGGACGTGAAGCTGTGTTGGATCGAGAAGCGCTCGCCCTTCCACGGAACGAGCTGGTCGAGATCGCGCGTCTCGACGACCTTGCCATCGATCAGGAACTCGACGCGATCGAGGTGCAGCGCAGCGTTGGGACCTTCGCCGTGTCCGTAGGCCTCGACCGTCCCCGGCGCGAAGCCGCTGATCCAGCAGGTGTGGCGCGAGCGGCCGGCTGCGCGAATCCACACCGGATTCTCGGGAGCTTCGGCCGCCCACGTGTCCTGCACGCCGCCGTCCCCGCCTGAGCTCGGCGCGGTGGCCTTGGTGAGAAACAGGAGGGCGAAGCACGTGTTGGCCGTGGGCAGCGGCTCCGCAGGCCAGTCGACGGGGCCTCCGGTGCGCCACTCGCCGTCGGGCTTCTGCTCCCGCACCAGCCGCGCAGCGCCTTCGCGGTACCAGTCGTGTTCGCCGATGCGCTCGAGCTGCATCAGCGCGCCGACGCGCTCGAGGCCGTACAGCCAGTAGTAGTGCCACGCCGCCGCGCCGCGCGGATTGCCTTCGACGGAGTACTCGCGCTCCAGCCACGCGAGACCCATGCGTTGCGCGCGCTCGGCCGCGCGCGCGATCGGAGGCGTCAGGTCGCGTCCGAGGCCCTCCTTCGCGATGCCGAGGATCGAGATGCCTGCAGCGGTCATGGAAGCCGTGGGGGACTCGCGTTCGCCGTGCAGGTAGCCAAAGCCCGCGACCTCGCGCTTGCCCGTCGAAGACTTGCCGGTCTCCGCGCGCGCTTCCACTTCGATGGGCTCCTGTTGGTACTTGAGCACCCCGTCGACGAGCTCGATCCAGACATCCTTCGGGATCTTCACGCCGCTGTGCGCTGCGGCGCGTAGGCCCAGCGCGGCGTACTGCGTGTTCGAGAGGTCGATGTAGACGCTGGGGTGCGCGGGATAGCCCCACGAACCCTCATTCTTGATGCGGTTGGCGAGCAGCGCGTCCGTCAGGCGCTCGATCCGCTCCTTCCAACGCTCCTCCGCCCCCAGCGCGTCCAGCGCCAGCAGCTGCGTCGAGATCGAGTAGTTGTGCGTCGGGAAGCCGCCCTCCAGAAAGAGCGCGGCGCGCTGCAGCGCTGGGTGATCCGCGCTCACGCGGCACTTGCGCAGCGTGTAGACGACGAGCCCCGTCTCGCCGTTGCGACGGTCGAAGTGGGCGACAGGCTCGAGCAAGTCGCAGCCCCACGAGCCGTCGCGATTCTGGAGCGCGAGCAACCGATCCACGCCACGGTCGATCGCGCTGTTCACGCCAGCTTGCAGTTCGCCCAGATGCGCCTTGGCTGTCTCCTGTGGGGCACTTGCAGCCAACAGCCATGCCGCCGCGATCGAAGCCAGGCCCATTCGTCGTGGTCCTCCGAGCTCCAGCTCACCGGATCAGGGCCGACCGATCGTCAGATGCACGAGTCCCCACAGCGCAATCGCGAGCAACGCGTACTTGCAGGTGTAGTAGAGCTTGCGATTCATGCGGGACTTGAGACCGCGAAAGAACGACTTGAGATGGAAGAAGACCGGCGTGATGTAGTTGAGCAGACCACGCTTTTCGTTCTTGTCGTTATGACTCGCGGTGATCCCGTATCCGTAGCGAATGAGCATGTCGTTGAGCCAACGCACCACAGGCGTGTGCAGGGGCCGAGTGAAATCTACGAACAGAATGAGACGGGGCTCGTCCGTTGCGTTCGCTGCCCAGTGGATGTACGTCTCGTCGAAAACGCAATCCTCACCATCCTTCCAAGTGTACTCGACTCCGTCGACCCAGATGCGACAGCCATCCGTGCGAGGACAGAGCAGTCCGAGGTGGTACCGCAGAGAACTCGCGAACGGATCGCGATGTCGGCCGAGCTTGGCTCCCGGCGGAAGCAGCGTGAATGCTGCAGCGTTCAAATCGGGGATCGAGCGCAGCAGTTCGACCGTCTTCGGGCAGCGTTCGAGCGCCGACGGCAGGAAATCGCCATACCACTTCATGTGGAAGCGTTTCCAGCCGAGCTTCTTGAACGAGACGAAGGCGAGGTCTTGTTGGTCGGCGTTGTAGTCGATCTTGCCTTCGCTGTAGACCGCGACAGCCTCATCACGGATCGTCTTCCAGTTCTCGCGCAGCTTGGCGAGCTGCGGAAAGCGGCTCGGTGGCAGGAACGGATCCTTGGGCACTGCCGAGAACAAGTAGAAGATCGTGTTGAGCGGTGCGAAGAGCCCAGAGTGCTCGGTGAGCTGGCGCTCGAGGCGCATGCGAACCTTGCCGCGGAAGTGGACGAACAGCGCACATCCGAGATAGACCACAAACACCCAGATGAGCGGGTGCGTCAAGAACTGTCCGAGCTTCTCCACGGCGTTGCCCTCCACGAACGTTAGCTTTTCAGGTCACAGGGACGCGCGCAAGAGCGCCATGGATCAGAGGCAGGGCCGATGGCCCTCAGAGTCCCGGGAGCGCAAGGACTCGACCAACCGTCGTGTGGCCTCGTCGATGGAGAGCGGCTCGCGGAAGCCGAAGTCGCGCCGAGCGGGTTCCATCGAATACGAATGGGAGCGCGCGAGCTGCAGAGCGACAAAGCGCGTCATCGGTGGCTCGCTCGTCCGTCTCGCGAGCGTCCACACGCCCTCGCACAGCGCGCCAACGGCGCAAGCGAGCCCGAACGGCACGCGGCGCTTTACGGGCGGAATGTCCAGCTCACGCAGGAGGCCGTCGATCCAGTCCCACAGCCGCACGGGACGTTCCTGTCCGATGAAATAGGCGCAGCCGGCGTGGGCTGCGTCGGGCGCGAGGTGCTTCGCTGCGGCGATGTGCGCTGCCACTGCGGTTTCGACTGCGCACAGCGTCACGACGTTGTCGCCTGACCCGACACGCGCGAGCTTGCCAGCGCGCGCGCGCTCGAGCAGGCGCGGAATCAGGTGCGGATCGCCGGGGCCGAAGATCAGGTGGGGCCGAAGGGAGCACGTCGCGAGTCCCCAGCGTCCATTCGCGGCGAGCACTTCGCGCTCCGCGAGCGCCTTGGTGGCCGGGTACGAGCAGAGGTAGTCCTGCGGATAGGGGAGGTCGTTGCCGGCGTCGACATGGTCGCGGCCATCGAACACGACGCTCGGCGAGCTGGTGTAGACGAGCTTGCGGACCTTGCGCTGTTCGCAGGCTGCGAGGACGTTCTGCGTGCCGATCAGATTGCTCTCGACGTAGTCACGCTCAGGGCCCCAAATGCCGGTCTTCGCGGCGACGTGGAACACGACGTCGGCGCCCTTGAACGCGTTGCGGAGCGCCTCGCGATCGCCGAGATCGAGCGGAGCGTGGATCGCGCCGAGCGCCACGAGCTCGGGGATGCTCTTGCGCGAACCTGCGACGACCTCATGGCCGCCTCGGAGGAGCTCCGCGGCGAGGCGCGAGCCAAGGAATCCGCTCGCTCCCGTGACGACGACTCTCATCGCAGCCTCTCCGCGGCCCAGCGCGCGAGCGCGGGGCGATCGATCTTCGCGTTGTGGCGCACGTCGACGGGGAAGGAGGGGTGGAAAAGGACGCCGCCGACGGAAGTCGCGGCGGGATTGCGCTGGCCGTGCGTGAGGATCTCCCGCGCCAGTCCCTCGCATGCTTGGCTCGCATCGTGGAGCTCGACCACGAGATACGGCGCTTGGTCTCCGCGCGCACCGACACCGACGAGCGCGGAGCGTCGAACGCTCGGGTGCGTGTTGAAGATGTTCTCGATGGCGACAGGGTAGAGGGTGCCCGAACGCGTCTCCACTCGGTGCGATTTTCGGCCTTGGAACCACAGGCGTCCGACCTCGTCTTCGCGCACGACGTCGCCCATGCGGTGCCAGATTCGCTCCCCGTCGCGGATCTTGGCCGCCGCCGTGTGAGAGGGCTCGCGCTCGTACTCGTGGGTGACCTGTGGTCCGCTGACAAGGAGCTCGCCGGGTTCTCCGGGAACGACGCAGAGCGATTCGGAGAACTGCTCGATCGGAGCGTCGGTGATGCGGATGACCCGCGTCGAGACGGAGCTCGCGGGCTTGCCGATGCAATTGCCCCAGCCCGACTCGGTACGGGCGCGGTGCTGCGCAAGCACGGCTCGGCCATTCATGCTGGATACGGGAAGCGCTTCCGTGGCTCCGTAGGGAGTGTGCACATCCGCCTCGGCCCCAAGGAACGCGAGGCACTGCTCGATCAGCGGCGGGTGCACTGGCGCGCCGGCGATCATCAGGCGATGGAGGTGGGGGAGCGTGACGCCGTGCTCGCGACACCACGGTGCGACGCGTCGCCAAATCGCGGGCGATCCGAAGCACTGGACGGCCTCGTGCTCGGCGAGCGCGCGCACGACGAGCGCTGGATTTGCGCGAGCGGGGTGGGAGAAATCGAGCTGCGGCAAGACCGTGGTGAGCCCGAGCGCCGGCCCGAAGAGCGCGAAGGGGGCGAAGCACGCGACGTCCACGTCTCCGGGCTTCATGCCGTACAGTTCGCGCAGCGCTGCGACTTGCGCACGGAACATGCCGTGCGTGTAGGGGACGCCTTTCGCGGGACCTGTCGAGCCCGAGGTGAAGAGAATCGCGGCACGCTCGGCTGTGAGCGTCGGTGCGATCGGGGGAGTCTCCCTCGCACTGCGTCGCAGGGTGTGAATCGTGCGACCACCGACCGGGAAGTGTCCAAATACGATGGAGATCTCGACGGATCGAAACGCGCGAGGGAACGCGAGCTTCAGCGCGCAAGCGAGCGGAACTCCGATAAAGGCGCGCGGAGCGATGCTCTCGACGCAGCGCAGGACGCCCTTGCGGCCCATGGCGGGGTCGATGAGCACAGGCTGCGCGCCGATGCGGAAGAGCGCATAGATGAGCACGACCCACTCGATGCTGGGACGTACGAAGACGCACACTTTGTCGCCGCGAGAGATCCCCGCGGTGGCAAGGGCCGCGGACTCGCGCTCGATGCGCCGCCAGAGCTCCGCGTACTCGACGTGTCGCCAGCTGCTGCCCTGCGGCTCGACGAGGGCGCGGCTGCTCGGTGCGAGCGCAGCGCTCTCTTGAACTAGCTGCGCAACATTGAAGCGCTCGCTCACGGTGCAACGCTGTGCTTGCGTAGGAACGACTCGACGAGCGCGAGGACCTCGGTGGGCGCGTCTTCGGTGACCCAGTGTCCCGCTTCGACGAACTTGTGAGACTCGGCCCCGGGGAAGCGGCGTTCCCACTCGCGGCGGAACTCCGGCGTAAAGCACCAATCCCGTTCGCCCCAGATCAGGCACATCGGGATCTCGCGGAGTTCGCTCAGGCCACCTTCGATGCGCAAGAGCGTCGGGTGCGACGGATGCGCGGCGGAGAGAGGAATATCCTCGACGAACCGCAAGGTGGCAATGCGCTCTGCCCAGTTGGAGTAGGGCGCGAGGAGACCCTTGCGTGCGAGCGGCGAGAGGCCGCGCTCGGTCGCCATGAATGTCGCAGCTCGCGCGAACGCGTTGAAGCCTCGCACGGCGACCGTTCCAAAGCCTGGGATGCGGCAGGCTCGGATGCGCAGCGGCGCACGGAGGCCGGTGAACGCCGCGGTGTTCATCACGACGGCCCGTGCGATGCGCGCGGGCTTGCGCTCCGCGAGTCCGAAGCCGATGGCGCCGCCCCAGTCGTGTACGACGAGCGTGAGGCGCTGAATGTCGAGCTGCTCGACGAGGCGCGCGACGTTGTCGATGTGCTGGGCGAGGCGGTAGCCCCAGTCTTGCGGTTTGTCGGAGAGCCCGCAGCCGATGTGGTCCGGCGCGATGCAGCGATAGCGCTGCGACAGCGCGCGGATCAGGTTGCGCCACAGAAACGACCAGGTCGGATTCCCGTGGAGGAACAGCAGCACCTCGCCGTCGCGCGGACCCTCGTCGACATAGTGCATGGTGCCGCCGTCGACTTCGACGAAGCGCGGCTCAAACGGATACTCCGCGGCGAAGGGGCTCACCCGGCTGCGCGCGAGTTGCTCCCGAGTTGCTGTGGCGGTCACGGCGCGCGCTCCTCGCTCGGGGCGAGCGGAGCGTCCCAGACTTCATAGCGGGGCTCGCTGGAGTCCTGCGAGCAGATCGACACGACGTGGTCGGGGAAGAAGCGTTGGTAGACGACTCGACGTTGCCCATCGAATCGCAACTCCAGCGTGTCGGCGTCGACGCGCTCGATGCGGCAGCGCGAGAGCGCCTGAAGGCCAACTCCGAACTCCTTGAGCAGGGCCTCTTTTCCCGTCCAAGTCCGCAGGAATCCGTCCTCGCCGCGTTCTTCGAACAGTGCCTTTTCACGCTCGTCGAGGATGCGGTCGATCATGTCCGCGCGGACGGCGCGAGCCTCTTCGACATCGACGCCCACGCGAGACGGACTGACCACACCCGCGACACGCGAGGGGGAGTGGCTCAGCGACCAGTGCCAACCCTGATCGGGCTGCGGAACCTCGTCGACATTCTTGCGGAGCGCGAGCCGGGGCGCGTTTTGCGCTAGCGCGCTGCGACGCACGGCGCGCCGGGCATGGTCGCGCTGCAGCTCGACGCGCTCGCGTCCGCGGGGCAGCACGCTCGGTAGCGGCGCGATCACGATCACGGGGCCTTGGGCGCTCACGGTTGAGGGCGATTGAAGCGCCGCACGATCTCGGCGTCGAAGAAGTTGAAGCCCATGCCCGCGTCGACCACGAGGCCCTGCCCGTTGATGCCCGACGAGCGCGGGGAGAGCAGAAACAGCGCGGTGCTCGCGACCTCTTCCGTCTTCACGGCGGCGTGGCGCAGCGTCGCTCCCTCGGCATAGAGGTAGTTGTCGAGATAGCCGGGGATCCCTGCGGATGCCGAGGTCTTGAGCGGCCCGGCCTTGACCGCGTTGACGCGGACGGCGCTGGTCGCGGAGAAGCTCTTGGCTAGGAACACGACGGCCGAGTCGAGCGCCGCCTTGATCGGCGCCATGTACCCGTAGCTTTCCGCTGCGATCGTCGTGCTCGAGATCGAGATCGTGACGATGGAGGCGTCGTGCGCGAAGTGCGGCCTGAGTGTCCTCGCGAGCGCGATCAGCGAGTAGCACGAGATGTCGACGGCTTGCAGAAAGTCCGCACGCTCCGTCTCGTCGAACGGTCGCAATCCGCGCGAGTAGTTGGCGAAGGCGATCGAGTGGACCAGCCCGTCGATCGGGGCGTGAGCCCCGAGCGCGGCGCCGAGCTGCTCGACTTGCTTGGGATCCTCGACGTCGCACACGTAGACCGGCGAAGGTGCGAGCGCGCTCTCGAGCTGTTCCTTCCGAGCCGTGGAGCGGACGACGTGGATCACTTCAGCGCCGCACTCACGCAGCTGCTTGTGGATGTGCCACGCGACGCTCTTCTTGTTCGCGACGCCGGTGACGACGATGCGCTTGCCGGCGAGCCCGAGGAAGTCCACTACAGGCCTCCCGCCGTCACCGCGACCACGAACTGCACCCGCAGGACCGCTTGACCACCGCTCGAGACCTTGGCGGTCATGTAGCGTGCGGGTCCGACGCGCTCGTCCAAGGTCGCCTCGCAGCGCAGCGTCTCGCCGGGTCCGACGCGACGCCGAAAGCGGGCGTCGGCGATGCGCGTGAGCACCGGCACGGCGCCCTCGGGGATCGCGTCGCGCTCGTCCGCGGCGCACAGGATCGCGCCCGCTTGGAAGGCGCTTTCACAGATCAGCACGCCTGGAACGAGCGGCTGGCCCGGATAGTGCCCGCGGAAGAAGTGCGCGTCGGCGCGCACGTCCCATTCGGTCACGATCCGGCCCTGCGCGAGCTCGACGACACGGTCGACGTAGAGGAAAGGCTCGCGGTGGGGGATGATCGAAGCGATGTCGATGTTCGCGGCGTTGTCCATGGCTAGCGGCCTCCGGCCGCGGTTTGCGCGGCAGCACGCAGGAAGAGATCGACTTTGTTCGCGGTGATGACGCCGTAGTTCGCGGCCCCGAGCCAGCCGGACATGATGATGCCGACCGAACCGGAGTGGTAGAGACCCTCGATGTGGCTGGAGAGTTCCATGCTCGGCCGCAGCCCTTCCCACTTCGTGCCGAACGAAGCACCCTGAACGTGCTGCGTGTAGAACTCGAACGTGCGCGGCGTCGCGGCTTCGATGTGGTCGGAGATCTCTCGGATGTTGGGGACATAGCGCTCGAGCTCGCGCAACGTCTCCTCGATCAGGCGCGCCTTCTCTTGTACGTACGTCGCGTCATCGAGCTTGGCCCAGTCCGCAAAGTTCGCGTTGGTGGAGCTCACGATCGCGAAGCGCTCGGAGCCCGGGCGGACCTTGGGGTAGTAGAAGGAGAACGTGCGGCTCTGACCGCGGAAATCGCACAGCGCCGGAGAGTCGAACTGCTCGCGCGTCGAGGTGAAGAGCAGGTCGGTGATCCACGGGACGCTGCAGCCTTCGCGGATGCCGATGTAGACCTGCGTCGACGAGTTGTTGAGCCTCACGGCCTCGACTTCGCGGGCAAACTCCGGTGCGAAGTGCTCGCGACCGACGAGGTCGAGGATTGTGCGCTTGATATTGGCGTTGGAGAGCACGGCGCGAGCGCGGAGCTGTCGTCCGTGGGCGACCACGCCGGTCGCGCGGCCGTTCTCGACCGTGATGCGCTCGACTTGAACGTTGTTGAAGAGCTCGACGCCGTTGCGGCGCAGCTCGTCTTTCATCTTGGCGACGAGCCAGTCCGTACCGCCGGTGAAGGTGTACACGCCCTTCGACATGAAGTTCGAGAACACGATGCCGTAGGCGATCGCGGGATCCGCCATCGTCGAGCCGTTGGCGTAGGCGATCGGCTCGAGCAAGAGGCGATGGATGTCGTTGCGGCCCGGGAAGAAGCGCTCGAAGCAGTCGGCGACCGTGTCGCGCGGGTCGTCGTAGTAGTTGAGTCCGCGCAGGTAGTCGAAGAAACCCTCGACGGTCGAGCGTTCCGCGCCGAACTGGCTGACGAGCTTCTCGGTGAAGTCCTCGCGCGTGAAGGTCGTGTCGAGGTGGAACTGCGGGTTGTCGAAGCGGATGCCGTCGAGCTGCACGATGCGCGAGGCGATCTCGGGGCTCCAGTAGCGTCGACAGGTCTTGACCATGCCGACCGGAAAGCCGTGGAGCGAGACGTCGAACACGTGGCCGCCGCTGCGCTTGAACCACGTGGCCATGCCGCCGAAGTTGTAGTGCTGTTCGAGCAGTGCGACCTTGTGGCCGAGGCTTCCGAGCACGTTTGCCGCGGTCATTCCAGCGAGTCCGCTGCCGATGACGATCAGGTCGTACTCGCCGCGTGCCTTCGCGAGCGGGTCGCTCGTGCGCGGTTTCTTGCCGTCGGTCGAGCCGCGGTAGTAGCGCCGTTCGTCGCTCATGCTCGGCCTCCAGCGGGCTCGAGCAGCGAGCGGTTGGCGATGGTGATTCCGGAGAGCAACGCGCCGACGACGCCGACGAGGCCTTGGTCCGTTCCGATCAACTCGAGTCCTGCGAGGTCCGTGCGACCGTCACGCACCTTGCGCGGGCTTCCGTAGACCGCGCCGCCGCGGTGTCCCGTGAAGCGCTCGATCGTGCGCGGCGTGAACGAGTCTCGGAACACGGTGTGCGGGCGGATGGGGAGAGAGAACTGTTCGGCGCAGGCCAGCATCGAGTCGACCGCGCGGTCCTTCTCAGGTGCGTAGCGCGCTTCGTCGAGGCCGGTCCAGTACTCGTAGTTCGCCGGGCAGGTCACGCGCACGAAGTGCTCACTCGGTGCGGACTTCGTGTGGTAGTTGGAGGGACACGTGATCACGCCCGCGCGAGGCTCGACAGGCGCGCTCGGCTTCTCGTACAGGAAGCGCTCGCTGTCGGAGTAAAAGACGATCGTGTCTTCGTGCCCGAGCGCGGCCGGAGCCGCGTCGAGAACGCAGCAGGTCTCGACGAACGAGAGTCGCCCGATGCGCGGGTCGTCTCCGTCCGCGCGTGGTTTCCCGCACAGTGCTTCGGTCTCGACGAGCCCTGCCGAGGAGAGCACGCGCTCGCATTCGAGCTCGGTTCCATCGTCGAGTCGCACACCTCGAACCTTCCCGTCTCCGTGCAGGATTGCGGCCACGCCTGTTCGCATCCGCAGCTCGCCACCTTCTTGCTCGAAGCGCTCGATCAGGAGGTCGAGGAGGGCCTTGATGCCGCCCTCCGGCCGGGCCATGCCTTCGAGGTGGATCGAGCGGAACAGCACGCCGTACTCGGCCCACGACATGTCGTTTTCCGTGGGGGAGCCATAGAACAGCGGCGCGAGCAGGAGGAGCTCCCTCAGCCGCGGCTCTCGCAGGTACTCCGCGAGCTTCACACGCGCGCCGACCGCGTAGTCGTGCTCGCTCGCGTCCGAATAGCCCGGAAGCGCGGCCATCATTCGCTCGAAGCCGTCTCGCTCGGCGGGGAACAGTCGCGAGACCTCCGCGCGCAAGAGCTCGAGGTCGTTCGAGTAGGAAAGGCGCAGCGTCTCGCCGCTTTCGAGTCGCAGCACGCTCGACGAGCGGCTCTGCGGGGCGAGCGCGAGGGCATCGTGGGGGATGCGAAGCTGGCGCAGGATGCGCGTCAGCGGCACATTCGGCGTGCCCTTCGCGGCGTAATTCGTGAGCGCGTGCAGGCCGGTCTCGAAGCGGCGCCCCGCGCGTTTGTAGAACGAGTTGAGGCCGCCCCAGAGGTAGTGGCGCTCGAGCACTGCCACGCGCTTTCCGGCCTGCGCGAGCCGAATTCCGGCCGCGAGCCCGCTCATGCCGGCACCGAGGATCAGGGCGTCGTAGCGCACGGCGTCGCGGGCGTCTGCAGGACGCGGGCTCTCAGCCCTTGAGCGCGGTGAGGACCAGCGACTTGGACTCGAGCTTCGGCCCGAGGTAGTCCACGCAGCCTTGCAGCGTCGAGAGCTGCATGTAGTCCTCCTCGGGGACCTGCACGCCGTAGCGCTTGCGCAGCTCCATCACGATGTCGAGGAAGTCCATCGAGTCGAGCTCGATCTGGTCGCGCAGGCGCACGTCCATCGCGAGGTTCGAGACCTCTTCGTCGGGCGCGATGGTGGCGATGATGTCCTTGATGGCGATGACGATTTCGTCGCGAGTCATGGCAGGGCGGTGGGGAGAGGTGGGGGCTAACTGCGATAGCGCTCGACGATGACCGCCGAGTTGATGCCGAGCATCCCGAACGACATGTTCAGGATGCGGTCGATACGGCGCTCGGGCCGCACGGGCTCGTTGAGCACGAGTCCGTCGAGCGCGCACGCCGGGTCGAGGTTGTCGACGTTGATCGTGGGGTGCACGAGCCCATCGTCGAACGAGGGAATGTTCCCGGCCAGCTCGAGAGCGCCCGCGGCGCCCATCGTGTGGCCGATGTAGCTCTTGGTGTTGTTGACGCGCGTGTGCGCTCCGGCGAAGACCGAGCGGATCGCCTCGCACTCGACCTCGTCACCTTGCTTGGTGCTCGTGGCGTGCGTGTTGACGATGTCGATCTCGTCGGGCGCGAGCCCCGCATGGGCGAGCGCTCCGCGGATGCACGCCTGCTGGCCCTTGGAGTTCGGCAGCACGAAGTCGCTCGCGTCCGAGTTCACGAAGTATCCGCGCACCTCGCCGTAGATCTTCGCGCCGCGCGCGAGCGCGTCGTCGAGCCGCTCGAGCGTGTAGAGGCAGCCGCCCACGCTCACCACGATGCCGTTGCGATCGCGGTCGAACGGACGCGAGGCCTTGCTCGCGTCTTCGTGGCGTGCGAGTGCGCCCTGCGCACGGAAGCTCGCGAAGATGCCGAAGGTGTGGATCGACTCGGAGACTCCGCCGCCGAGCGCGAGGTCGACGATCCCCAGCTGCAGCATTTGCATGCCGTGGATCAGGCCGAGGTTTCCGGCTGCGCACGCGCCGCCGAGGCAGTAGGCCGGACCCGGGATGCCGAGGCTCAGGGTCACCTCGCCGGCAGGGTTGTTCGCGACCGTGCGCGGGTTGTGGTGATGCGACCAAAACGAGAGGTCGAAGTTGTACTGCGCGACTTCGTGGATCTGCGTCTCGGTCTCCACGTTGCCGTGCTCGGTGATCCCGATGTAGACGCCGACGCGCGAGCGATCGCGCGATGCGAGGTCGATCCCAGAGTCCTTGAGCGCTTCGTTGGCGCACCAGATCGAGATGCCTCCCGCGCGCGTGCCGCGGCGCGCTTCCTTGCGCGTCTGGTAGCGCAGCGGGTCGAACTTGCACACACCGGCGAAGGTGTCGCCGACGTGGCGGATCGAGTAGGGGACGACACCGCTGCGACCTTCGAGCAGGTTCTTGCGGTATTCGGGCAGGCTGTCGCCGTTGGGGCTCGCGAGCCCGACCCCGGTGATCACGACGCGCGGAAGCTCACGCACGACGGGCCTCCTTCGTGCTGCGCCGCGAGCTGCTCTTGCGGGCGCCGGAGCTCTTCGCGCCGACGAGCTTGGGTTGCGCTGCCGTCTTGCTCGGCAGCGCAGCCTTGGCGTTCTGTTCTTCGAGGGCGCTGGCGACGAGCTGGTTCAGCCCATTCTTGCCGAGCAGAACGCGGCTCGGCATCACGACGCCGACCTTGAGCGCCGCGCTGACGGCCTTGTGCAGCAGGCTCTGGCTGTCGTCGAGCGCGTTGGCCACGGCGCCGACCACGAGCCCCATCACCGCCTCCGCGATCTCGCAGGTGGAGATGATCGAGCGCAGCGTCATCACGCGCGGGTCCTTGTCGCCGTGCTGCTCGCGCACGAAGGCCAGCATGCGCTGGCTCGCGACCTTGAATTGCTGGAACACGACCTGCTCGCGGCGGCGGATCACGGTCGCGGCGATGGCGAGCGTGTTGGATACGGGCGCGTGCAGGTGGCAGCGGCGCTCGTGGTCGAACTCGCTCGTGATCGCGCCCCACTCGGTGAGCTCGTTGAGCGCGGTCGAGGTCGCGCCCTGCGAGAGGTGCAGGCTCTCGCTGATCTCCTTCGCCGTCAGCGCGCGCCCGCCCAAGACCAAGAGGCCCCAGATGCGGCCGTGCACGCGCTTGAACCCGATGGTCTTGAAGAACAGCTCGAACTGCGGGAGCTGAGCGGCCAGCTCGGGCTCGAGTCCGGGCAGTTGCGGGAGCTGCCGGGAGGTCGGGAGTTCGTCGTTCATGGGGGTGTGGGGCGAGGGGCACGGATTTCAGATTTTTCTGAAATCCGTGGAGCGCGTTTTGTACCCGCCGCGGGGCCGCCGAGCCAAGCGGAAACGACCGTGGGAGCCACGAATCGGCCTACTTTTGGCCACTTTCGCCCGCTCTCGGGCCGGAGCGGGCGGGTCGAGCGTGGATCGCAGGCGGTCGGCGGCGCCTCAGGGCTCGAGCGCGAGCATCTGGCACTGCAGCCCGCTGCCGATCCCCATCAGCACCGTTCGTTGCCCCGCGCGCACGAAGCCCTGCTCGCGGGCCTCGACCCACGAGAGCGGGAGTGAAACCGAGCCGATGTTGCCGTAGCGCTCGACCGTGGGGAAGTCGAGTGAGAGGTCGATGCCCATGCTGCCGAGCAGCAGGCGGCGGTGTGCGACGCCGACTTGATGGGTGATCACGCGCTCGACCGACTCGCGCGACCAGCCGGTCTCGGCGAGGAAGGCAGCGAAGGTCTCCACTGCGAGCGCGTTGCCCGCGTGCATCAGCGCCTCGCTGTCGGTCTCCATCAGCATCCCGTCGCCCGAGTGGTCGCCTTGGCAGAGCACATGGTGCGCCGTCGCTGCGCGCGCCGTCGCTGCGACGAGCCGCGGAGCCCGCGGTGCGATGTCTTCGCGTGCGAGCACCATCGCGGCAGCGCCGCTGCCGATCGTGAGCGACGCGAAGCTCGACTTGATCGAATCGCGCGTGAGGTCTGTGCGGGCGTTGAGCGCCGCGATCGTGCGCTCGACGAGCGCGCGGCCGCACTCTCCAGCGACGACGATTCCGCATTCGATCGCGCCGCTCTCGATCTGGTTGGCGACGACGCTCACGCCGTTCGCGAAGCCCAAGCACGCGTTCGAGAGGTCGAAGGCGAGCGCGCTCGGCGGCAGCGCGAGCCGGTGGTGCACGACCGACGCCGTCGCCGGCTCGAGGAAGTCGCGGCACACCGAGGCGTGGATCGCGAGTCCGATGCGGGCGCGGTCGAGCCCCGACTGCACGAGCGCGAGCTCGCCTGCGGCCGTCGAGCCGTCGCTCGGCCGCCAGCCGCGCGGAAAGAAGCGCCGCGTCGCGATGCCGGTCATCAGCTCGAGCCGCCCCGTGCGCAGCTTCAGCCGTTCGTAGACGGGGCCGAGCGCCTCCTCGATGGCCTCGCTCGTCACGACCTCGTCGGGCAGGACGCGGGTCGCGGCGGCGATACGGACCTTGGAAAAGCGCATGGGGCCGACAGGTTAGGCCCCAGTCGCTGCTTGTCCACGGCCGATCCGGTATCGTCTCGGAACGGCTGCTCCCACGCTCTCGCCTACGTCGCCATGCATCACCTTCTCCGCCCCGCGCTCTCCGTCTTCGCCGCGTCCCTCGCTCTGCTCGCCTGTGGCGGTGGAGAGTCCGCTCCGGCCCCGCAGCCGGCGCCCGCGTCGGCGACCAAGGTCAGCGGAGACTTCACGGCAGCGAGCAAGAAGATCGCGGCCTTCGAAGCCTACAACGCGGCGCGCTACGCCGACGCGCTGCGCCTCTACGACGAGCTCCTCAAGGTCGAGCCGGACAACCTCGACGCGCTGATCAATCGCGCCGCGTGCCTCGGCCAGCTCGGGCGCTGGCCGGAAGCCCTGACCGCCACCGACGACTGCGCGAAGCGCAATCCCAACGATCCCGAGATCCACATCAACCGCTCGACGATCTTGAACGAGCTCGGCCGCAGCGAGGAGGCGATCGAAGCCGTCGATCGCGCGCTCGCCCTGTCGAACGGGATGCCGAAGGCGTTGCTCCTCAAGGCCACGATCTATGGCAAAGCCGGCAAGTCGAACGAGGCCATCGCGCTCGTCGACGGGCTCGTGCAGCGCTTCCCGGGCCAGCCGGGACTCTTGCTGGAGAAGGCGCGCATGCTCGACCTCGTAGGCCGCAGCGCGGACGCCGATCCGCTCTTCGCGCAACTGCAGGCGCAGTTCCCGCAGGACGCATCTCTGCAGCAGGCCATCGCCGCGCGCCCTGCGCGCGCTGCGAAGTAGGCCTCGCCGAAGTGCGCTAGGAGGCTCGACAGCGCCGCGCGAAGCGAGCGGATCCGCCATGGCACCGTCCTCGACACCGATCCTGCACGTCGACATGGACGCGTTCTATGCGTCGATCGAGGTGCGTGACGACCCGTCGCTCGCCGGTCGCCCCGTGGTCGTCGGTGGCCCCGCGGCCGGGCGTGGCGTCGTCGCCGCGGCGAGCTATCCCGCACGGCGCTTCGGCGTGCGCTCGGCCATGCCGACGGCCGAGGCGCAGCGGCTGTGCCCCGAGCTCGTCGTCGTTCCGCCGCACTTCGAGAAATACACGGCGGAGAGCCGGCGGATCATGCAGATCTTCCGCTCGTACACGCCGCTCGTCGAGCCGCTCTCGCTCGACGAGGCGTTCCTCGACGTCAGCGGCTGCGAGCTCTCGAGCGGCGATCCGATCGAGATCGGGCGCGCGATCAAGCGCGACATCGCACGCGAGACCGGGCTCGTTGCCTCAGTCGGCATCGCGGGCTCGAAGTTCATCGCCAAGCTCGCGAGCGACATGGACAAGCCCGACGGCTTCCGCGTGATCGCGCCCGAGGACGTGCAGACAATTCTCGCGCCGCTCTCGGTCTCCGCGATCTTCGGCGTCGGACCGCGCACCGCCAAGCGCCTCGAGGCGATGGGCGTGCGCACGGTCGCGGAGCTCGCGAAGCTGCCGCGGGAAGAAGTGCAGAAGCGCTTCGGCGTCTCCGGCGCGTGGATCCATGACCTCGCTCACGGCATCGACACGCGTCGCGTGACGCCGCGGCGCGAGGAGAAGAGCTACAGCCTCGAGCGCACGTTCCCCAAGGACATCCACAGCCGCGAGGAGCTGCGTCTGCGCTTGCTCGAGTTCTGCGAGGAGCTCGCGTTCCGCCTGCGCGACGCGGGGCTGCGCGGTCGCACGGTGACGATCAAGGCGCGCTACCCGAGCTTCAAGACGATCACGCGCACGCACACGCTGTCGTTCTCGACCAACGTGGGAGCGCGCTTCTACGCTGCTGCGCGCGAGCTCCTCGACCGCATCCCGCAAGGCCCGCTGCGCCTCTTGGGCCTGCAGATCTCCAACCTCGACGACGTCCGCACGCCGCAGCAGGGGATGCTCTTCGGAGCGGTCGCCGCAGACACCGAAGCTGGCGCCACGCCGCAGCAGGCCGCGCTGTTCCCCGATCGGCTCGAGCGTGTCTCGCCCGGCCTCGACCGGCTGCGTCGCAAGTACGGCCGCGGCGTCGTGCTCCCCGCCAGCCTCCTCGGCCGCGACGCCGCAGCGGGCCGCGACGGCACCACCGGTTCGCTGGGCGACGCTCAGCGCGCCGTCCGTGCCGAGTCCTCGGAGGATGCGCCCACAGGGGCCGAGCAAGACGCGCTCGACGAGCCGCCGGCCGAGTGACGCGCGCTCAGGCTCGCCCGCTGAAATGCGTGCGGCCGCTGCGTCGGGCAGCGGCCGCGTGGGGGAGCTCGATCGACGCGAAGGACTTCGCGGCGACTCGGGGAGCGGCGCTAGTGGCCGTCGCTCAAGTAGCTCATGAAGCTCATGCCGATGTCGCGGAAGTTCTGCACGCGCGGGATCTCGATGGCGTCCTTGATGCAGACCTGCTCGCACAGCTTGCACGAGGTGCAGTTCTTCTCGATCACGACCGCGATGCGGTTGAAGCCGTCGGTGTCGAGCTTCATTTCGAGCGCCTCGAAGGGGCACACGTCCACGCAGAACTCGCAGCCGGTGCACAGTTCCTCATGGACGAGGGCCTTGGGCACTTGCTTGGGCTTGATGTGCGTGACGAGCGAGTCGCGGTCGTTGGTGATCGCGTCGAACGGGCAGTAGATGCCGCAGACCGAGCAGTTGATGCACAGGTCCGGGTCGATGAAGAAGCGCTCGCCGCCGGAGATCGCGTTCGTCGGGCAGACGCGCTCGCAGATGGTGCAGGCGGTGCACTTCTCGGTGATGAAGTGCGAGCGCCACTGCCAGTTCTCGGCGAGGCCCGGCTTCTTGAAGACGAGGATCTCGAGCTTCTGGTGCGCGTCGAAGCGGAAGCGGTGCCCGAAGGTCGTGCGCTTGACCTCGATCGTGGTCAGGAACTGGCCCGGGAAGCTGTTCGTCGTGTGGCAGAGCGCGCGGATCTTGGGATCCTTCACCCAGCCGTAGATCTGGAACACGTTGCCGTCTTGCACGACGTGGTTGCCGTAGATCGGCATCACGCTCGTGAGCCCGTAGCGGAAGCGGTCGCGCACCGCCGGCACCTTGGTGGCGAACTGCACCGTGATGCGGACGAAGTCCTCTTCCTCTTCGACGGTGTAGTCGCGGCCGTAGCGGCGGTCGCGCTCGACCGGGTCCATCTCGACGCCGCGCCAGTTGGCCCACTCGAGCTCCCAGCCGGGGACCTCTTCGAGCTTGGAGAGGTCCTCCGCGGGCGGCAGCTCGCCGGTGTAGCTGATCGCCGCCGTCGGGCAGACGTCGACGACGGTGCGCGCGTTGTAGAGGGTGGAGTCGTGGACGTCGAAGGTGTGCGCCTTGGCGTCCTGCCCCATGAAGAAGATCTCGGGGAAGTCCTGGCAGCACGCGTCGCAGGCGATGCACAGCTGCGGGTCGACCGCGAAGCGCTCGGCCTTGGCGACGGTGTCCTTGATGGTCGGAGTCTCGGTCATGGGGGCGGTGCCGCGGGGGCGTGGCCTCGTAGATCGGCGGGGAGCGACTCTAACGTGTAGGGGAGATTTGGGCCAGACGACGGTCCGGCTCAACGGGGCGACCATGCTAACCCCGTGCAAGGCCCCGTTCCTATACTCCGCCCCGATGTTCCAACGGGGTTTTGCGGCGGAGAGAGGGGACTAGGGTGGCGGGGTCCGGCCGCTCTCGGCGCCCGCTGTGGCTCGGCGCCCTGCTCGCCGTTTGGACGATTCTCGTGTGGGGCTGGGTGCTCCGGACGGGGCTCTGGGGCTGGGATGTCTACCCGCTGATCGCCGCAGGGCGGATCGGGTCGCCGGAGGACGTGCTCGCGACCTTCGGCGAGGAGCTGATGGACGGACGCTACCCGCTCGGCAGCTACTGGCGGCCCCTCGTCCACCTCTCCTTCGGGCTCGATCACGCGCTGTGGGGGCTCGACCCTTTCGGCTACCACCTGACCGACCTCGCCCTGCTCGTTGGGTGCGTGCTCGCGGTGGCGCACGTCGCGCGGCGCTGGGTGAGCGAGCGCAGCGCGCTGGTCGCGGCGGTCGTGTTCGGCGGGAACTTGGTCCACGACGACGTCCTGGCGGTGCCCGCGCGCCGCGCAGACTCGCTCGCGCTCTTCTTCACACTCGTCGCACTCGGTGCGGCGCTCTCCCGCAGCGCGCGCGGCCGTTGGCTTGCGGCGTTCGCGGTGGCCGCGGCGCTGGCGTCGAAGGAGAGCGGCGCGATCGCGGTGCTCGTCGTCACGGGCGCGGCTGCGGCGTTCACCTCGGGCAACCTACGCGAGCGCTGGACGCAGCTCGCGCGCGAGGCGTGGCCCGCCTGGCTCGCCTTCGGTTTGACCTTCGGCCTGCGCACATGGGCGCTCGGCGGCATCGGCGGCAGCCGCGAGGCGGCCGTCGCCGCGGCGTGGAGCGAGTCGCTCGGCGCATTCGCGCGGTATTTTCCTGCCGCGTTCGCGCCGACGCAGGCGCGGCTCCTCGGGAGCGCAGGGCTCTCGAGCACGGTCGCCGCAGCGCTCCTGCTGCTCTTTGTGCTCGTTGCGCGTCGGGCCGCGCTGCGCACGCTGCTGCCGCTTTCCCTTTGGTTTCTGGCCCTCGCGTCGCTGACGGCGATCTCGCGCGCCGAGCGCGGCTGGTACGAGCTGCCCTTCGTCGCCATCCATGCGCTCTTCGCCGCTGCGTTGCTCGAGCATCTGCTCGCGCTCGGCGGCCGCGCACGCGTCCTCGCGCTGCCGGTCCTCGTCTGGGCGATCGCCTCGATCTTTCCTTGGCGGGCCGGGTCGAGCGAGGCGCAAGCTGCGGGCGAGGCTGCGCGTGAGTACCTCGCGAAGGTCGAAGGCACGCTGCGCGGAGCGTCGCAGGGAAGCGCGGTGCGCGCTGCGGGGTTGCCCATGGAGCGTCGCGATTCGAGGCCGTGGCTCGACGGACGCGAGCGGACCTTCGCGGTCCTCGCACCCTACAGCGTCGCAGCCTTCGTCGAGCTCGCTTGGCCCGACCGCAAAGTGCGCGTCGTTCCGCCGGCGGTGCCGACGCTCCCGACGGCGGACGAGATCGTGCTCGTGCTCGTGCTCGAGCGCTGAGCGCTTCCGCGCGTCGTGCGCTCGCGCTACCTTCGCCGCACCGTGATTCGCCGTGTCCTTCCGCTCGCGCTCCTCGCGTTCTTCGGCCTCGGTTGTGTCGACGAGCGGGACGTCGCCGCGCGACGCGCGCTCGACACCGTCGCGTTCGTGCGGATCGAGGCCGGCGAGTTCACGATGGGCAGCGAGTTCGGCGAGCCGGACGAGCGCCCGTCGCACCGCGTCCGGATCACGCGTGCCTTCGAGCTCGGCAAGTTCGAGCTCACGCAGGCGCAGTGGGAGGCGGTGATGGGCTCCAATCCGTCGGCGCGCACGCGCTGCGCGGACTGCCCGGTGACGCACGTCAGCTGGACCGACGCCGAAGCGTTCTGCAAGCGCGCCAGCGCGCTCACGGGGCGCACGTGGCGGCTGCCCACGGAAGCCGAGTGGGAGTACGCGTGCCGCGCCGGGACGACGACGTCGTTCAGCTTCGGCGACGATGTGCTCGCGCTCGACGCGCACGGTTGGTTCTTCGCCAACAGCGGCGACGCGCCGCTTCCGCCGGACACGGCGTGGGACTTCAACAAGGCCTTCAACTCCGGCGGGTGGGGCTGCCGCGCGCATCCGGTCGGACAGAAGCTCCCCAACGCGTGGGGGCTCTACGACATGCACGGCAACGTGTGGGAGTGGTGCGCGGACTTCTATGCGGCGGACACGTACGCGAAGCCCGGCGCGGGCGTCGATCCGGTCGGCCCCAGCTACGGAGATCGACGCGTCGTGCGCGGCGGGTCGTGGATCATTCCGGCACGCGACTGCCGCTCGTCGGCCCGCTACAAGATCGAGCCCCAAGAGCGCAACGGCTACTACGCGTTCCGTGCCGCACGCTCGCTCTGAGGGAGCGGTATTCGGCCGTGCTCGCTGTGGAATCCGCGGCGAAGCGATGGCTAGCATCGGCGCGATGATCCGAACGGTGGGAGTCCGCTCGCGGCGGGGCAACACACGGGCGCTCTTGCTCGTCGTGCTCATCTTCGCGCTGGTCGCGACCGTGGGCTACTTCTTCACGCCGGGCCGCGGCAAGCCCGCGCGCCGCGTGCTCGTGATCGGCTGGGATGGCGCGACCTTCGCGATGATCGACCCGCTGCTCGCCGAGGGGCGGCTGCCGAACGTGCGCAAGCTGCTCGAGCGCGGCTCGAGCGCGCGGCTCGAGTCGACCAAGGTGCCGATCTCGTCGGCGGCGTGGGTCGGCGCCGTCACCGGCAAGGGACCCGGAGAGAACGGCGTCTACTCGTTCTTCGAGCCCGTCGAGGCGAGCTACGACGTGCAGCTCATCAGCGCGCGCTCGAACAAGGCCGCGCCCTTGTGGCGCATCCTCGGCTGGCACGGGCTGCGTTCGCTCACGTTCGGCGTGCCGGTGACATTCCCGCCGGAGAAGGTCGACGGCGTGATGGTCGGCTGCATGCTCTCGCCGTTCGACGCGGACTACGCGTATCCCAAGGCGCTCACGCAGCAGCTGCGCGCGCGCGGCTTCGTGCCCGATCTCGGTGCGTGGCGCGAGAAGCAGGAGGTCACCTTCGAGCGCGTGAAGCAGCAGCTCGAAATCAAGGAGCGGGTGCTGCACGAGATGCTGCGCGAGGAAAACTGGAGCCTCGCGATGGTGGTCTTCAAGGACCTCGACGTGTGGTGCCATCGCAACTACGACGCGCGCCTCGACGGACCCGTCGCGCCGCACTACGAGCTGCTCGACGCGACGCTCGGACGCTTGCTCGCGACGGTCGGTAACGACGTCGACGTGATCCTGATGAGCGATCATGGCTTTTTCCCTTACCAGCGCAGCTTCTTCATTCAGCCGTGGCTGATCGAGCAAGGCTTCGCCGCGCCGAGCGAGCGCAGCGTGCAGTTGCCGCGCGAGTCCGAGAACCTCGCCGAGCGGCGCGCGACGGAGCATGCCGCGCTTGTATCGATGCTCGACATGGAGCGCACGCTCGCGTTTGGCGGTGTGTGCGAGGCAAACTACGGCGGGATTCGGCTCAACGTGAAGGGGCGCGAGCCGCTCGGAGCGGTCGCGGCAGACGAAGTCGACACGACGCTCGCGCGCATCGAACGCGCGCTGCTCGACTGGCGCGCGCCCGGTCGCGCGGAGCCGATCGTGCGCCGCGTGTACCGCGGCGCGCAGCTCTACCCCGGCCCGTATTCCTCGATCGTTCCCGACCTCATCTTCGAGCTCGATCCGACGATCGCAGCTCGCTCGGAGCCCGCGCGTGTTCCCTACGGTGAGCACGCGCGTCCGTATCCCGACCACCACCTCGAGGGGATCTGGATCGCAGCCGGTCCGAGCTTCCTGCGTCAGCCCGAGCGCGGCAGCGTGTCGATCTTCGACCTCGCGCCGACGGTGCTCGCGCTGCTCGACTTGCCGGTGTATGCGGAGATGAGTGGGGCGGTGCGCGCCGAGTCGTTCGCGCGGACGGTCACCGTCGCGCGCCCCAAGGAGTCGGAGGACCCCGCGGCGCGGCGCGGCTATCGGCCGTCGCCGGCGGACTACCGCGACGTCGACATGGAAGAGGTCAAGAGTCGCTTGAAGGAGACGGGATATGCCCAATAGCGCGGGGCTCGTGGCGCGGCTGAATCTGGGGACGTTCTTCGCGGCGCTCGCCTTGGCGTTCCTCGCGTGGGGCAGCGTGTTCGACCTCGGCCTGTTTGCATGGGACACCTATCCGCTGATCGACGCCGGACGCTTCGCGAGCGCCGACGAGCTCGGCCGCTCGCTCTCGTCCGAGCTGATGGGCGGCCGCTTCCCCGGCGGTCACTACTGGCGGCCGCTCGTGCACCTCTCGTTTGGGCTCGACTACGCGCTGTGGGGCCTCGAGCCGCTCGGCTACCACGTGACGGACTTTGCGTTCACGGTGCTGAACGCGACGCTCGTCGTGGTCTTGGCTCGCATGCTGCTCGGCGAGCCGCGCAAGAGCTGGGCTTGGTTCGCAGGCCTCGTGTTCCTCCTGCACCCGGTGCACTTCGAGGTGCTCGCACTTCCGCCGCGCCGCGCTGACTCGATGGCGCTCGCGTTCACGCTGCTCGCGCTCGTCCTCGCGCTCGGAAAGCCGGGGCAACGCAGCATCGGAGCCGCACTCGCGGCACTCGCCGCCGTAGCTTCCAAGGAGACCGGCGCACTCGCTCCGCTGCTCGTGTTCAGCTTCGTCGCGCTTTGCGCGCAAGGCTCGCGGGCGTCTCGCGCCGTCGCGGGCCTGCGCTCTGCGTGGATTCCGCTCGCGCTCGTGGGGCTCTTCCTCGCAGCGCGCTCCGCGGTGGTGGACGGCATCGGTGGGGGAGCGAAGGCCGGCATTCCGGCGGGCGGCGACATCGCCGACGCGGGGTTGCGCTATTCGGAGCTCTTGCTCGCGCCTCTGCCGCCGAGCTGGATTCCTGAGGGCGAGTTCGCGGTGGCGTTGGGGCTGGTGCTCTTCGTGATCCTCTGCGTCGGCCTTTGGCGCGTGCAGCCGGGCAGCGTCGCCGAGGCCGCTGCGATCTCTCCGCGCGCAGCGGCCTGCGCGCTCGCCGTGTGGGGCGCCGTTCTCGTTGCGTTGACGGCCGGCTCGGGCGTGTATCGGGCGTGGTACGCCCTGCCGCTCGCGGCGCCGCTGGCGATCTTCCTCGCGCTCGCGCTCTCCGTGCGCCGACTGCCCGGCGGAGGCGGGAGCTTCCGCGTTTTCGGCGCGACGCTGATCTTGCTCGTGCTGCAAGGCTGGGTGAGCGATTCCCAGCCTCGCTGGGACGAGCTCGGCGCGCAGAGCGTCGCCGCCGACAAGTTCGTGCTGCACTTCGACGATGTCGTCACGAGCTTGGAGCCGGGCTCCACGGCCGAGCTCGCGGCCGCTCCGCCTCCGGGCAGTGCCCGCCGCCACGGCGAAGACACGAAGCGGCCGCTCATCTTCCGCGAATACAGCCTCGAGGCCTACTCCGCCCTCGTCCACCCGGGGCTCAAGCTGCGGGTCGAGGTCAAGAACGAGGCCCAGCCCCAGTCCCCGGAGCAGGACGAGATCCTCGTCCTCCTGCTCAGCAAGCAGCCCGAGGGTCTCCCGCGCTAAACGTCGGGCCCCACCCACGCCGAAGAGCCACCCATGACCACCCCGCACCTCAACCCCTACGAGGCCCGCGTTCTCGGCGTCCTGATCGAGAAGGCGCTGACCGTTCCCGACCAGTATCCGCTTTCGCTGCACGCCGCGACGACGGGCGCGAACCAGAAGAACAACCGCTGGCCGGTCGTCGAGTACAGCGAGGCTGAAGTGCATATCGCGTTCCAAGGGCTTCTCGCGAAGCACCTCGCGCACCGCTCGATCGCGGCGGGTTCGCGTGTCGACAAGTACAAGCACGGCGCGCAGGAAGCGCTCGGGCTCGACGACGCGCACGCGGCGATTCTCGCCGAGCTGCTCATGCGCGGTCCGCAACAGCCGGGGGAGCTGCGCGCGCGCGTCGAGCGCATGACGCCGAACCTGACCGCGGAACTCTTGCAGGAGCGGATCGCGCGTCTGCGCGAGAAGGGGTACGTGAAGCGCATCGACCCGCTGCCGGGCGAACGCGCGGAGCGCTACGTTCAGCTCCTGTGCCCGGAAGCTCACCCGCTCGACGCGGCTGCTCCGGTCTCATCGAAGCCGATCGCCGCGCCGCGGCTCGACGTCGAGGCGCGCGTGCTCGCGCTGGAGAACGAAGTCGCCGGGCTCAAGCGCAACCTCGATCAGCTGATGAGCGCACTCGGAATGCAGGGCGTTTCGCAGGGGTAGCCGGGCCTCTGCGCCGTTTGGCGCAGCGAAGAAGCCGCGCCCTGCGGCCTAGGACGAATGACAAGGAGGTTTGTCATGCAGTTCGTCCGCACCTCGAGCGTTCTCTCGCTCGTCCTCGCATCGTGCGCGAGCGTCCCGACTTTCGTTTCGTCCGTCCAAGCACCCTCCGCGATCGAGCAGGGGGAGTTGCGCCTCCTGCTCGGCGCTGGGCAGCTCGACGAGGACACATGGGAACCCACCGATCAGCCCATCGTGCTGGGCGTGGAGTATGCGCGGCAGGCACCCGAGTCGTGGCTCGGGTACGAATTTGGGTTCCGCCTCGGCGTGGATACGGCGACGGTCGATGACGTGGATCTGTCGATCGTCACGGGAGATCTCTACGGCGGCTACCACCACACGTTCTTCCCGCAGTCGCCGCTGCAGCCGTACTTCGGTCTCGGCGTCGCGCTGGTGACAGCCTCCGCGGAGGCGAGTCAGGGCTTCACGTCGATCAGCGACGAAGACGTCTCGTTCGGCTTCTACGCGCACGCAGGCGTGGCCTATGACGCCGAGAGCTTCATCCTCGGCCTCGACGGCCGCTACATCGGCGGGACGGACGTCGACATGTTCGGGGGATCGTTCGACGTCGATATGTCGCAAGTGTGCCTGTTCGTCGGATTCGGCGTCTGAGCGCGTCTCAGTGGGCCTCGAGCCACGAGTCGCCGTGGCCGATGTCGACCGCGAGCGGAACGGAGAGCGTCACCGCGCCCTCCATGCAGCGGCGGACGATGTCGGTCGCGGCGGCGAGCTCGGACTCGGGGCACTCGAGCACGAGCTCGTCGTGCACTTGGAGCAGCATCCGTGCGGCGAGCGAGGAATGCTCGAGTGCGCTCTCGAGGTCGATCATCGCCTTCTTGATGATGTCGGCCGCAGAGCCTTGCACCGGCGTGTTGACCGCGGCGTTTTCAGCGAACACGCGGAGTCGCTGCTCGTCGGCGTTGATGTCCGGGATCGCGCGACGGCGTCCGAAGAGCGTCTCGACGTACCCGTTCGCGCGCGCAGAGGCGATGACGCTGTCGCGCCAGCCGCGCACCTTGGGGAACGAGCTGAAGTAGCGCTCGATGAAGTGCTTGGCCTCGACCACGCTCAGGCCCGTCTCGCGCGCTAGACGGCCCGGTCCCATGCCGTAGAGCAGCCCGAAGTTCACGGCCTTCGCACGGCTACGCATCTCGCGTGTCACGAGCGGCTCGGCGATGTCGAAGATCACGCTCGCCGTCGAGGCGTGGATGTCCTTGCCCTCGGCGAAGGCCTGCTTCATGCGCTCGTCGCCGGCGAGGTGAGCCATGATGCGCAGCTCGACTTGACTGTAGTCCGCAGTCAGGAGCTTCCAACGACCGCGCTCGTCCGGCTCGCGTGCGATGAACGCCGCGCGCAGGCGTTGGCCGCGTTCGGTGCGCACGGGGATGTTCTGCAGATTGGGTTCGCTCGACGCGAGTCGGCCCGTGGCGGCGCTCACTTGACTGAACGAGCAGTGCACGCGTTGGGTGCGCGCATTCACATAACGCGGCAGCGCCTCGACGTAGGTGCTCTTCAGCTTCTGCACCTCGCGGTACTCGAGGAGATGCTTCACGATCTCGACGTCCTCATAGGACTGCGACAGCGTCTCGTAGTCCGTCGAGTAGCCGGTCGTGGTGCGCTTGGGACGTTTCACTCCCGCCTGCTCGTGGATCTTGAGCTTCTCGAACAGGAGCTCGCCGAGCGCCTTCGGGCTGTTCATGTTGACGTCTTCGCCGGCAAGCTCGCGGAAGCGCGCTTGATGGCGCTCGATCTCGACATCGAGCTCGCGTCCGAGGGCCTCGATCAGCGCGGTGTCGATGCGGATCCCGCGCTCTTCCATGTTGGCGAGCACCGTGACCAGCGGCATCTCCAGCTCGTAGAAGAGCTTCTCGTTGCCCGTGTCCGCGAGCTCCTTCTTGAGCTGCCCATAGAGCTGCCACGTGACGTCGGCATCCTCGCAGGCGTACTCGGCCACCTTGGCGACCGCCACCTGATCCATGGTGATCTGCTTCGCGCCTTTCCCGATCAGCTCGGACGTCGGGATCTTCTTGATGCCGAAGTACGTGAGCGCGAGGTCGTCGAGGTTGTGGCGGCGCGTCGTGCCGTGCACGGTGAAGGACGCCACCATCGTGTCGAACGCGATCGGCGGGATGCAGAGGCCCGCGGTGCGCAGGACGAGCGCGTCGTACTTGTGGTTTTGGCCGATGCGTACGAGCGCGGGATCGGTGAGGAGCGGCGTGAGACGCGCAAGGAGCTGCTCTCGCCCGCCGCACAGGCACGGCTCCAAGTTGAAAGGCACGTACCACGCCGCACCGTCCGCGCAGGAGAAGCTCAGGCCGACGAGCGTGGCTTCGAGCGGAAAGAGGCTCGTCGTCTCGCTGTCGAGCGCGAACGCGCCCGCGGTGCGGAGCGCCTCGATCATCCCATCGAGGTCGGCCTCGGTGCGCACGCAGCGGTAGTCGCGCGACTGGGCCACCGCAGCGCCCTGCTCGACCTTCTTGAGCAGGCTCAAGAAGCCGAGCTTGCGGAAGAACTCCGCGACCTTGGCCGGATCCGGCTCGTAGTGGGGGAGCTCATCGAAACCCGGGTCGAGGGGCACGTCGCGACGGATCGTCACGAGGTCCAGCGAGAGGAGCAGCTGCTCGCGATCACGTTCGATGTACTCGCGCTGCTTGCCCTTGATCTCGTGCACGTGATCGAGCACGCCTTGGACCGAGCCGTACTGCTCGATCAGCTTCATCGCACCCTTCTCGCCGATGCCCTTCACACCGGGGACGTTGTCCGAAGCGTCGCCCATGATCGCGAGCACGTCGACGACGTGCGCCGGGTCGGTGCCGAACTTCTCCTTCACGGCGTCGAAGCTCTCGAGCAGCACGCCGCTCTCCTTCTTGAAGCAGTTGTAGAGCGTCACCTTGGGACTGACGAGCTGCATCATGTCCTTGTCGCCGGACACGATCATCACGTCCCAGCCGCGCTTTTCCGCCTCCAGCGAGAGCGTGCCGATCACATCGTCGGCCTCGTAGCCCGGCACCTCGAAGATCGGGATGCCATGGGCGCGAACGACCTCGCGCAGCCAGTCGAGCTGTGCCACGAGCTCGTCGGGGATCTTCTCGCGGGTCGCCTTGTAGTCGGCGAAGTCCTTGTGGCGAAACGTCGGGCCCTTGGGGTCGAAGGCGACGGCGATGCGCTCGGGATTCTCGTTCGCGAGGATCGAGCGGAGGGTGTTCGAGAAGCCGTACGTCGCACCGCAGGGCTGGCCCTCGGGCGTGGTAAGTCCCGAGCGCTGCATGGCGAAGTGCGCTCGGTAGGCGAGCGCGGTTCCATCGAGGAGGAAGATGCGCGGCATGGAGCGGAGGATACGGCGTCCGTGTGTCCCTGTCGTGCTGGGAAAGTGGGGCGCGCTCGTCGTATCCTCTGTGCGTGCAAGCGGCGTCGCGTGATTTTCTGAAGCTCGCCCCGGATGTCGTCGGGCTGGAGTCGCTCGGCGTGGCCGAGCTGGAGCAGCTCTTCGAGAGCCCTCCTCGCACCGTGACCTCCTCGCGCGCTCGGCGCAGCGGCCCGCACTGGATCGTGCCCCTGCCCGGAACGCCGGACGAGGACGGAATCCAGCACGAAAAGCCGCGCGGGTCGGGAACCGGGCTGCTGCACCTGCGTAGGTTCCCCTTAGCGCCTCTCGCGTCCTTGGGCGCGCGCCTCACGCACCCGCGCAGCACGAGCCTCGCCGCACGCACGTGGAACCTCATCTGTCATCTGCAGGCTCACGGCATCGCTGCGCCGCAACTCGTCGCGCTCGCGGAACGCCGCCGCGGTTTTGGCGTCGAGTCTCTCGTGATGACGCGGGAACTCGAGGGCTTCGTCTCAGCCCGCGAGTTCTTCCGGACGCAGTCGAAACGCTCCGAGCGTCGCCGTGCGGTTCATTCCCTCGCACTCGCCTGCACGCAGCTCTGGCGTTCCGGCACTCGGCTGCCGGAGACGGGCGCGGACAACTTGCTCATTCAGCGCGATGACGAAGACTGTGTCGCGCTCAAGATCGTGAACCTGCAGTCGGAGCAGTCGGTGCTGAAGGAACGGGGCCTCGCGCGCACACGCTTGCCCGCGATCGCGTTCACGAACTTCGATGGGGGCTCCATCGTCCGCGACGTTCCTACCAAGGATCGCGAGCATCTGCTCGTGCGGCTCTCTGCGGATCTCGGGGAGAGCCTGACGCGTCGCGAGCGACTGGAGTGGCTCGCGCGGCTCGGCTACACCCAGACGAGCGCGGCCGCCTTGGCTGCGCGCTGCGGCTGAGCGTGAGAGCTCAGCCGAGCGTCGGTACGTCGCCCGCGCGGAAGTCGTGGAGCACGAGCTCCATCGAGCGTTCGCCGCGGAAGTAGTTCCAGCGCGGCGTGTGCACGATGTGCAGCGGCACGCCCATCTGAAGCTCCGGCAGGCGCGCCGCCATCCCGAAGGCCATGGTCTTCAGCACACGATTGCCGCGTCGCAGCTTGAGGATCAGGTGCGTGCGGTCCTGTCCGATGACGCGCGGCGGTTCCGCGAGCCGCACATCGCCCGAGACGAGCACCGGCTTCTCGTTCTCCGCGCCGAAGGGCTCGAGTCGATCGAGTTCCGCCATGAGCGATTCGTCGAGCTGCTCGAACCCGACTTCGCTGTCGATCCACAGCGCTTGAACTTCATGGGTGCGTCCGTCGAGCAGCTCGCTCGCGCGTTGGCGCATCGAGAGGCGCACGGCGTCGATCTTGTGCGCTTCGACTTCGCAGCCCGCGGCCTGCGCGTGCCCTCCGTAGCGCACGAAGTGGTCCTTCGCGCCGTGCATGGCCGCGAGCATGTCGAAGCCCGTGACCGAGCGTGCGCTGCCTCGCCCGCGGTCGCCATCGAGTCCGATGACGAGCGAGGGGCGTTGGAAGCGCTGCGTCACGCGCGCCGCGACGATGCCGACCACGCCTTGATGCCATTGTTGTCCCGCGAGCACGAGCACGGGGTGCTCGCGCACATCCGCGTAGGCCTGCGCCTGCGCATACGCCTGCTCGCACAGCTCGGACTCGATCCGCCGACGCTCTTCGTTGAGCGCGCCGAGGCGCTCCGCGAGGCTCTTCGCGCGCGCGGCGTCTTCGCAGAGGAGCAGCTCGACGGCGAGCGCCGCGCTGTCCAAGCGGCCCGCTGCATTCAGTCGCGGTCCGACCTTGAAGCCGACGTCTTCGGCCACGAGCTTGTTCTCGCCGAGCCCACAGCTCGCGAGCAGCGCGCGCAGGCCGATGTTGGCCGTTCCTTCGAGGGCCTTGAAGCCGTGCCGCGCGAGCACGCGATTCTCGTGGCGCAGGGGAACCACGTCGCACACCGTCGCGACGGCGACGTACGACATCGCATCGATCAGGAACTGCTTGAGGTCCTCGCGCACCTTGCGCGCGCCGCTCATGCGCTGCGCAACGCCCCACGCGAGCTTGAACGCGACTCCCGCGCCGCAAAGCTCTCGGAACGGATAGCGCGAGCTCGGCAACTTGGGGTTGACGATGGCGACCGCGCGCGGGAGCTCGCCGAGCGGCGGTTCGTGGTGGTCGGTCACGATCGTGTCGACCCCGATCGCCGCGAGCTGCGCGATCGTCTCGCGCGCCGCTGTGCCGTTGTCGACGCTGATCACGAGCTTGGCGCCCGTCTCGCGGGCCTTGGCCACGGAGTGCTCGCCGAAGGAGTAGCCGTCGTGGAGCCTGTGGGGGATGTGCCACACGGCATCCGCGCCGATCAGCGCGAAGAGCCGCATCAGTAAGACCGTTCCCGTCACCCCGTCGACGTCGTAGTCGCCGTGCACGAGGATGCGCTCGCGTCGCTCGACCGCCTGCGCGATGCGCTCGGTCGCAGCCGCCATGTCCGGCAAGTCCAGCGGATCGTTGAGCGCGTGCAGGCTCGCCTCGAGGTGGCGTGCCGTCTCGTCACCACCCTCGTGCCCGCGGGCTGCGAGGATGCGCGCGACGACTTCGGTGACGCTGTGGCGACGAACGAGGCCTTGAACTCGTTCGCGCTCCGGGCGGCGCAGCTTCCAGGGTCGATTCACGGGCGGGATTCTAGCCCCACGGAACCGCGTTTCCCCGCCGCCGATGCGCCGAAGTGGCCCGCGCCCTATGCTCGTCTCCATGTCCTCTCGCGCCGACGCCTCCAAGGATGCCTTCCGGCTGCTTCCGTCGATCGAGGAGCTCCTGCACGACCCGCGGCTCGCGGCGCTCGCTCCACGCGTGTCGCGCGAGGTCTGGCTCGGTTTCCTGCGCGAGCTGATCGAGCGTTGGCGTGCGGAGATCAAGGCCGGCAAGCTCGACGCGACGGGGCTCTCCGCCCGCTTGGCCGGCACGGCCCTCGTGGATGAGCTGCGCCGCGCGGTCGAGCGCGAAGGCCGTGCCGGAATCGTCCGCGTGGTGAATGCGACCGGGGTCG
This sequence comes from uncultured Planctomycetota bacterium, assembly GCA_903928115.1. Taxonomy (GTDB): domain Bacteria; phylum Planctomycetota; class UBA1135; order UBA1135; genus F1-120-MAGs118. The sequence continues at coordinate 7,297 of CAIYPP010000060.1, read as the reverse complement.
TCCTGCACACGGGCCTCGGCCGCGCTCCGCTGCACCGCGAAGCTGCCTCCGCGATGGCGAATGTCGCGGGCTCCTACTGCGTGCTCGAGGTCGATCGCGAGAGTGGCGAGCGCAACCAGCGCGACGACCGGCTCTCGGAGCTTCTGCGGCGCATGACCGGGGCCGAAGCCGGCATCGTGGTCAACAACTGCGCCGCTGCCGTCTATCTCCTGCTCAACACGTATCTCGCTCGCGGCAAGCGCGACGAGGTGATCGTGAGCCGCGGTGAACTCGTCGAGATCGGCGGCTCGTTCCGCGTACCCGACGTCATGGAGCGCGCCGGCGTGGTGTTGCGCGAGGTCGGCACGACCAATCGCACGCGCATCGCGGACTATCGTGCGGCCGCGGGCGAGCGCACCTCGCTCCTGATGAAGGTTCACACCTCGAACTTCCGCGTCGAGGGTTTCACGGAAGAGGTGACGCCGCGCGAGCTCGCGGAGCTCGGACGCGAGCTCGCGCTTCCGACGGCGTTCGACCTCGGCTCGGGCCTCATCGAAGGCGACGACGTGGCTGCGCTGCCCGACGTCATGGGGGACGAGCCGCGCGTGCGCGATGCTGTTGCGAGCGGCGTCGACGTCGTGTGTTTCTCAGGGGATAAGCTTTTCGGTGGCCCCCAGTCCGGCATGCTCGTCGGCAAGCGCGCGGCGATCGCGGCGCTGCGCAAGAATCCTGTCTACCGCGCGCTGCGGCTCGACAAGGTGACCATCGCGGGCCTCGAGCGGACTCTGGAGCTGTACCTCGCAGGTCGCGGCGACGAGGTTCCTTCGCGCGCGATGTTGCGCGCGAGCGCGGACGAGCTTCGTCCGAGCGCGGAGCGCATCGCCGCGGCGCTCGCCAACCTTCCGCGCTGCACGGTCGCGGTGATCCCCGAGCGCTCGCAGCCTGGCAGCGGCGCAGCTCCGGGAGTTTTCTTGCCGACGTTTGCCGTGCGACTCACGCACGAGAGCTGGAAGCCCGCGGCCCTCGCCGCGGCGCTGCGTCGCGCCGAGCCGCCCGTCTTCGCGCGCGTTCAAGACGACGCGCTGCTCCTCGATCCCCGTTCCCTGCTCCCCGGCGACGAGGAACTGCTGCTGAAGGCGCTGCGAAGCGTCCTCGCCTAGCCCTGCACGCTCGGATCGCGCCCTTCGCGCGACTATGCTCTCCCGCTTCGGTGCGGCAGACATGATCGTGACGAACACTACGGTGCGAGCGGAGCTTCGCGCGCTGCTCGCGCTCGCGTGGCCGATCATGCTCACGCAACTCTCGATGATGTCGCTCGGCGTCGTCGACTTGATGATGGTCGGCCGCTACGGGGTGGACGCTGTCGGCGCGGTCGCGCTCGGCAACATCTGCAAGATCGGCACCGCGATGATCGCGATGGGGCTCGTGCTCGGGATCGACCCGTTCCTCGCACAGGCCCACGGCGCACGGGACGCGCGTGGCTTGGCGCTCGGGCTCCAGCGTGGAGTCGTGCTCGCGCTCGTGACCGCGCTTCCGGTGGCGCTCATCTGGCTCTGGGTGGAGGACTTCCTCCTCCTGATGCGCCAAGACCCCGCGGTCGCCGCCATCGCCCACGACTACGTCCTCGTCCAGCTGCCCTCGATCCCGCTGTTTCTGATCTACACGGCGCAGCGGCAGTACCTGCAGTCGCGTGGCATCCTGCGGCCAGCGCTGTGGGTTGCGCTCGGCGCCAACGTGCTCAACGTGGTGCTCAACTGGGCGCTGATCTTTGGCCACCTCGGCTGCCCCGAGCTCGGTGCGGTCGGCTCCGGCATCGCCACGTCGATCGTTCAGTGCTGCATGCCGCTCGCCATGCTCTTCTTGATGCGCCGTGGCCGGCTATGTGACAAGGCTTGGGTGCCGTGGAGCCGAGCGGCGCTCGATCCGCGGGAGCTGCGCGCGATCCTCGCGGTCGGCGTGCCGATCGGCCTGCACTTCGCGGCGGAGATCTGGGGCTTTCACGTGGCGGGTCTCTGGGCGGGCTGGCTCGGCAAGGAGGCGCTCGCGGCGAACTCCGTCGTGCTCAACCTCGCGTCGATCTCCTTCATGCTCCCGCTCGGCGTCGGTCTCGCGGTGGTGACCCGCGTGGGGAATCTGGTGGGCGCGGGGCATCCGCGCGAGGCGCAAAAGGCCGCGTGGGCCGCGCTCCTGCTCGGAGCTGGACTGATGAGCGCCTCCGCCTTGGTCTTCCTGATGGTGCGGGAGCCGCTGGCCCTCGCCTACTCGGAGGACCCCGCCGTGATCGCGCTCGCCGCCTCGATCCTGCCGATCGCGGCCGCGTTCCAGCTCTTCGACGGCTTGCAAGTCGTTGCGGCGGGTGTGCTGCGCGCGATCGGTCGTACGGGAGCTACTGCCGTGGCAAATCTGCTCGGCTACTACGCGCTCGGGCTTCCGCTCGGCTACTACCTCGCCTTCCCCGCGGGACTGGGACTCGCGGGGATCTGGTGGGGGATCGCTTCGGGGGTCGCGGCGGTCGCCGTCAGCCTCGTGGTCTGGGTGGCCGTGCGCGGCCCGGCGACGGCGCGTGGGATCGCCGAGCGATCGGCGACTTGAGGTCGCGACGGGCGTACACTCCCGCCCATGACCGGTCACGAACACAAGCGCCTCGTCGACTACGCCGACTGCGCGGGCTGAGCGGGCAAGCTGCCGCAAGGGCAGCTCGCGCAGGTCCTGCGCGGCCTCAGCTCGAAGCCAGACGAGCGACTGCTCGTCGGACCCCAGACGATGGACGACGCCGGCGTCGTCCTCTTGGGGCAGGCCGAGGGCTTGCCCGCGGGCGTGCGGCTCGCGCTGGTCCTCACGGTCGACTTCTTCCCGCCCGTGGTGGAAGACCCCTATTTCTACGGGGCGATCGCCGCCGCGAACTCGCTGTCGGACGTGTACGCGATGGGGGGCCGTCCCTTGAGCGCGCTCACGCTCGCCTCGCTGCCGAAGGATTTCCCCGCCGAGTGGGTCGAGGAGATCCACCGCGGCGGCTTCGACAAGATTCACGAGGCTGGGGCGAGCATCGCCGGCGGCCATACGGTGCAGGGTCAGATCCAGTTCGGCTTCTCGGTGACCGGGATCGTCGACCCTGATCGCATGACTGCGAACAGCGGAGCCCGCGTCGGCGACGTGCTCTACCTCACCAAGCCGCTCGGCATGGGCACGATGACAACGGCTGCCAAGAAGGGCGCGATCGGCTGGGCCGAGCTGCGCCCGGCGGCCGAGCAGATGGCGACGCTCAACGACCGAGCCTGCGCCGCCATGGTCGCCGCAGGCGCTCGCGCCTGCACCGACGTGACGGGCTTCGGCCTCGTCGGCCATGGCCGCAACATCGCGGCGGCGAGCGGCGTCACCTTGCGCATCGAGAGCGCGCGAGTGCCGCTCTTCGGGGACGTCTTGGAACTGTCCCGGCGCGGCCTGAACTCCGGCGGGGCCAAGCGGGGCCGCACGACGCTCGCGACCGAGGTCTCCGTTGCGGGAGGACTCGACGAGGCGCGCACGAGCCTGCTCTTCGACGCGGAGACTTCGGGCGGTCTGTTGATCGCGATCCCCGCGGGCAAGGCGGCGCTGCTGGAGCGGGAGCTCGCAGCGCGCGACCAGCTCGTGGCGCCGATCGGCGAGCTCCTGCCGCACAGCGGCGTGCACGTCGAGCTCCGCTAGTTCCCGGCTGCGCAGCGCTCGACGCGCTCGCCGCGGTCCGGACCGGCGGTCGAGTGAGTCGCGAGGGAACGGTTCGTGCCGCCTCGGCAACTGGGGGCGCTTCGTAGTTGAAGCGCGCGTAGCAGCGCTCCGCATCGTGCTCGCGCAGAAGCAGCAGGGGGCGCCTCGCTCGCGCGAGGCGCCCCCTGTTTTTCGTCGGAGGGGCGAGGCCAGGTGGGGCCTCGCCTACCGATCAGGTTGTCACGGAGCCATCGTCCACTGGATGGCGTTCGTGAGGTTGCCGCCGCCCGGCGCAGCGCCGTCGCGGTACCAGATCTGGGCGTTGAACACGCGGCCAGCCGTCAGCGGGTTGCCGACCGCCGTCGGGCGCGCCGCCATCCAAGCCAACCAGTCGACGATGTAGATACCGCTGCAGGTGCCGGCCGTACCGCCGCTGCTGAGCGGATCGACGCGCTTCATCGGCGCACGGACGCAGCGGAAGCTGCTCGAGCCCGCAGCCCAAGCCAGCGCCACGGGGCCGTTGACGCCGTAGAGCATCAGCGACTGCTGCTGGGCGTTGAGGCCGGTGCCGAGGAGCACGAAGCCTGCGTTGGCCGAGGCGCTCGGGACGCCGGTCGCCGTCATCGTGCCGACGCAACCGATCGTCGACGTACCCGCCGTGCAGTACGGGAAGACCGTACCGAGCTCACAGTTGTCGGGCGTGCCGTTGAGGTTGGTGTCGAGCTGCGTGCCCGCCGCGATCTCGCAGGCATCACCGATGCCGTCGAGGTCGCAGTCACCCTGCGTCGGGTTCGCGATCGCGTCGCAGTTGTCGTTGCAATCCGCGATGCCGTCGCCATCCGTGTCGGTGTCGGCCACGCCGCAGCCGCAGATGCCCGGTGCCGTCTTGCCCGAGTCGTTCGGGCAGAGGTCGTTGCAGTCCGCCGTGCCGTCGCCGTCCGTGTCGGTGTCGGGGAAGCCGCAGCCGCACTGGCCGGGGACGACCTTCGTCGGGTCGTTCGGGCACAGGTCGTTGCAGTCCGCCGTACCGTCGCCGTCGGTGTCGGTGTCGGCCACGCCGCAGCCGCAGATACCCGGGGCGACCTTGTTCGGGTCGATCGGGCAGCCGTCGTTGCAGTCCGCGGTGCCGTCACCGTCGGTGTCGACGTCGGAGATGCCGCAGCCGCAGATACCCGGGGCGACCTTGAGCGGGTCGTTCGGGCACAGGTCGTTGCAGTCCGCCGTACCGTCGCCGTCGGTGTCAGCGTCGGAGACGCCGCAGCCACAGATACCCGGGACAACCTTGAGCGGGTCGTTCGGGCAGCCGTCGATGCAGTCCGCCGTGCCGTCACCGTCGGTGTCGACGTCGGAGACGCCGCAGCCACAGATGCCCGGCGCCGTCTTGTTGGCGTCGTTCGGGCAGCCGTCGACGCAGTCGTTGCTGCCGTCGCCGTCCGTGTCGGTGTAGCCCGGCGCCGTGATGTTCAGCGTCCAAGCCGTCGCCGGAACGCTCGTGCCGTACTGGGCCACGCGGATGATGTAGGTCGTGTTGCACGTCGCCGTGAACGTCGCCTGGCTGGCGAGGCCCGGCGTCGCACAGGTGTCGTCGTCGCACGCCACTTGCGTGAGCGAGCCACAGCTACCCGTGTAGACCGTGATCACCGAGTCGCTCACCGGCTGCGCCGCGCCGCAGGTGTCGACCTGCACCGTGCCCGCACCCTGCGAGGTCCAGCTGAACCACACGTCGCGGCTCTGGCTCGTCTGGCAGCTCGAAGCCGGGGCCGTCGCCGTGATCGGCGTGGCGAAGCGCGTGTCGGCAACCGTCGACGTGCTGCCCGCCGCGAGCACCGTCGCCGTGGCGCACTCGTCGTTCGCCGGCGGCGGCACGACGTAGCTCCACGTCAGGGTGAACGCGCCGGCGCCCGAGTTCTTCTCGGACACGCGGATGCGGATCGACTGGTTCGGCGCCAGCGCCAACGACAGCTTCGCCGCGAGCGGGTTGGCGCACGTCGCGTCGTCGTCGTTGCACGCCAGCTCGTTGCCGCCGCAGGCATCGAACACCGAGATGACCGTGTCACCCGTGGCCGAGCCGCAGGTCTCGAGGTTCAGGGTGCCCGCGTCCGCGCCCGCCAAGAACGAGTACCACACGTCTTTGCCGGTGGCATCGCACGTCGAGGCGCCGTCGTTCGAGGCGTTCAGGAGGTTGCCCACCACCGGAGACGTCGTCAGCGCCGTGGCGTTCGCGCAGGCGTTGTTCGCCGGCGGAGCACCGATGTCGACGTACATCTCGTACTGGTAGGTCGTGCCACCCGGCATCTGGCCGCCGAAGATCGTGGCCGGAGGCGTCTGCTGGACGGCGACGCCCGTGATCACGTTGATCACGTACCAGTCACCCGCCACCACCGGCGCGCTGACGGTCTGGATGCCGTTGGCGCAGCGAACGACGAAGAGCGCCGTGTTCGCCGCCGGCGTCAGAGCCGTCGAGGGGCACGCGCCGCCGGCCGACAGCTTCTGGAGCTGAGCCTGCGCGTTCGTGCCGAGGGTGTTGAGCACGATCTGGATCGTGTCCGTCACCGTCGCCTGGAAGCGGTAGCTGTCGACGTCGCGGCTGCCGGAGATGCCGCGGCCCGTGCCGCGGATCGTGACGCCCGGGTAGCCCGGGGTCGCGATGTCCGTGAAGCCGTTGGGCGCCGAGAAGCAGCCGTCGTTGGCTGCGAGGCCGAAGCCCGGCTCCGCTTCCGTGTAGGGACCCGCGACGCCCGTGCAGATGTTCGCCGGGAGCGCGCTCGTGCAGGGCGTGCCGCCGTCGGTCACCACGAGGTTGTAGGCCGAGGTCTGGGCTCCGCCCGAGAAGGGCGCGATCCAGATCAGGTAGTTCGCGCCGAGCTGCGAGCACCACGACGCCGAGGCGTTCGTGCTCGTGCCGCAGGCCGGGCCGTTGTCGTCACCGCCGACGATCTGCGTGAGACCGTCGCAGGTGCCGACGTACACCGCCATGACCGAGTCGACCGCCGGCGTCGTGCCGCAGGTCGAGGCCGTCAGCGTGTTGCCGGTACCCGTGACCGAGAACCACAGACCGCGACGCGTGCTGTGGGACGAGCTCGTCGGCGTGGCCGCCGTCGCCATCGGGTTCGACTCCGGCAGGGCGCCCGTGTAGGTGCCCGAGACCGGCGTGCCGAGGGTGAGGGCCTGAGCGCCGAGGCAGTTGTCGTTGTCCGGCGTCGTGGTCGGAACCACCAGCAGGTTCAGGAACGTGCCGCCGGTCTGGCCGGCCGTGTCGACGAACGACAGCGGCAGGTTCTTCGTGCCGGTGGCCGTGCCCGCGGCAACGGTCGTCTGCAGCGTGAAGATGCCGTCGCCGGCGAGGTCGTCACCGCTCGTGCCGTCGTCGACGAGCGCCGCCGTAGCGGAGCCGCCGATCGAGGTCAGGTCGGCCGAGACGGCGAGGCCCGCGCTCGGACGGTTCGTCGCGACGTCGAAGGGCGTCACGAGCAGGCGCACGACCTGCAGCTCCTCGACGGAGAGCGGGAAGGGCATGCCGATACCGGCGAGACCCGTGCCGACCGTCGACGCGCTGTTGCGCGGCGAGGGGTAGCCGACCGCGAAGTCGTTCTTGTTGACGTTCGAGTCCTTGGCGCCACCGAGGCGACGGTAG
>CAIYPP010000059.1 GCA_903928115.1 uncultured Planctomycetota bacterium | reverse complement strand
GGCTTCGGTGCGCGCGCCATCGATCGTGATCGCACGAGGCGTGCCGTAGAAGCGTCCCCACGAGAGGCGCTCCAAGAGCAGCATCCACTCCGGCTCGCTTTCCTGCGCGACCTCGAGGTCGTTGACCCAGTTGAAGTGCGTACCGGAAACCTCGTAGTTGCCGGTGCGCAGCATGCGACGACGCACGGAGCCGCTGTCGCGCTCCAGCTCGCTGCGCGCCCTCGCGCGAGCGACCTCGGGCAGCGCGTCGACCACGCTCGACTCCGGCCGATAGCTCTCGGTGACGGCAACTTCGCCCGCCAGCGTCCGCCCCCCGTGCGTCGTTACCTGCACGACCGGCCCCGGCCAGAACGTGGGGAGGCCCTGCCAGACCACCAGGGCGAGCAGACCGAGGATCATCACCGTCGCGATCGCGAGGGCGCCACCCGTGAGCCACACCATCGGCTCGCCGTGGGACAGCAGCGACGTGGCGCGCGGCGCACCGCGACGTCGCGGTGCGCGAGCCCTGCGCTCTTCGCGCGGACGAACGTGCGGAGCGCTCACAGCTGGAACGCTCGCTTCCGGAAGCGTTGGCGCACGATCTCGGCCGCCGTGTTCACGAGAAACGTGATCGTGAAAAGAGTCAGAGCGGCTAGGAACAGCGTGCGGTAGTGCGTCGAGCCTTCGACGGCCTCGGGCAGCTCGACGGCAATGTTGGCCGAGAGCGTGCGGAAGCCGTTGAACATGTTCCAGTCGAGGACCGGCGTGTTGCCTGCGGCCATCAGCACGATCATCGTCTCACCGACCGCGCGGCCAAGACCCACCATGACCGCCGAGAAGAGTCCGCTCGCCGCCGTCGGAACGATGACGCGCACCGCGGTCTGCCACGGTGTCGCGCCCGCGCCGAGCGAAGCGAGTCGAAGGTGGCTCGGCACCGAGTTGAGCGCATCCTCCGCGAGCGTGTAGATCAGCGGAATGATCGCAAAGCCCATGATGAATCCGACGACGAGCGCGTTGCGTTGCACGTAGGTGTCGACGATCGAACCGCGCGGGTCGAAGCCCGCGGCGTCGAGCAGCGTCGCGGCGGCCGCAGCGAGCGCGAGCGTCGCGAGCAGGTTGGCGAGAAAATGCGCGAGTTCGAGACGCGCGCAGGTTTCGCGGGTCCAAGACAGCGAGAGTCGCCGCGTCCAAGGCGCCACGAAGCTCCCCGAGAACATCGCGACCGCGGCCGCAGCCAGCGGGACCAGCAGCAGCAGCCAGCCTCCGAAGGCGGTCCCGCGCGAGCCATCGAGCCAGCTCTCGATGTCGCCCTCGAACAGCGCGCGCTCGACGCTCGGTCCGAGCAACGCCGCGGCCAGCAGTCCGCAGGGAATACTCGCGAGGATCGCAGCGAATCGCTGCCAGCCCTGCCAGCGAACTGCGAGGCCCTGCGGAAGCAGTTGCCAGAGGTGCGCGCCCGTGAGGATCGCGATCGGCACGGTGTAGAACGCGAGCAACACCTGCGCGAGCGTCCCCTGCACGATCGGCGCGATCACGATCGCCGAGAGGAAGCCGAGCACGACGCTCGGCAGGCTGGCCATGATCTCGATCGTCGACTTGACGCCGACGCGGAGGCGGGGCGCGAGGAACTCGCTGGAGAAGATCGCGGCGAGCAGTGCGAGCGGAACTCCGAAGAGCAGCGAGTAGAACGTGGCCTTCAGCGTTCCGAAGACGAGCGGAATGAGGCCCAGCTTCGGCTCGAAGTCATCCGTGCCGCTCGACGACTGCCAGACATGCTCGGGCGCCTCGTAGTTTTCGTACCACACCGGCGCGAAGAGCGCCGCGACGCTCGCTTCGGGGTGTGGCGCGTCGAGCTGCCAAGCCTCGAGCCCCGATGCCGTCCGCGCGGTGAGCAGATCTTCGCGCGGCGACATCGCGAGCACCGCGCACGGGGATCCATCGGAGGTTCGCGCGCGGGCCAGCTCCACGCCACTGGTGGCGTAGAAGGCGGTCACATCTCCGCTGGCGTAGCTCGCCGCGAACATGCGCGAAGCGGCCGAGGGCGCGAGCGCGGTGACCGGCGCGGGTCCAGCTTCGATGCGGTGCCCGCAGGCCATGCGCGCACCGTCGAGCGTTCCCGCGTCCTTCGGCTTGATGCGGAACCACGCATGGACACGCCCGAGCGAGTCCCCCACGAGCAGGGTGCGCTTTCCCGCAAGGAACGCGAGCGCCGTCACTTCGCCGCCCGCTTCCGGCACGACGTCGAGCACTTCCGCTTCGATCGGGGCGTTGAAGTCGCGCACGTCGAAGCGCGACAGTCGACCGTCCCTCCACGCGAGGAGGACGTTGTCTCCCGCGCCCATGATGTGCAAGGCGAACGGCGGCGGCCGGTTCGCTCCGATCGCCTGAGGCACATACGGAAGCTCGCACGATGCGAGCTCGAGCGTGACGTCGCCCGTGAGCAGGTTCTCGCTGCGGTGCACGACCGAGAGCGAGAGCTTGCCGTCGGCGCACAGCGTCGCGACCGCGGGCCCCGAAGGCAGCTGGGTCGAGTCGATGAGCACGACCGCAGAGCCGAGCGTGATCGCAGGCTCGAGCTCGACTGCGAGTGCGAGCCTTCGCAGCTGCCCCTCGGCCGTTCGCTCGACGAGCGTCGCCGCGTCGAGACGGCTCGCGCCCGGAGCGAGCGCGCGGTCCTGCTCACTCGCAGCCTCTTCGGCCATGAACTGAGCAGAGATCGCGATGCGCCCGAGACGCAACGTGCCGTCCGCGAAGCCAAACGCCACGGCGCCGTCTTCGGGGTTGCACGAAAGGGCGCTCGGGACTGCGCCTTCGAAGAGCGCGCGGGACTCCAGCCGGACACCGTCCTTGAGCGCGACGAGGTCGACCACGCCGTCCGAGCGAAGGCTCCACTCCAGTCGGCCGTACTCGTCGATGCCCGAGTGGAGGACGCTCGCGCTGCGGGGCTGCACGCTCGCGCCTCGCCCGCGCAGGTCCGCTGCACCGAAGAGCGGAGCCACGACCCACACGAGGAACAGGCAGATCGCGCCGACCGCGACGATCGTGAGGACTCCGCCGACCGTGATCGCCGCGCGCGCGAGGCGCTCCGCAGTCTTTACGGCAGCCCGCGTCGTGCGCTGCTTGCGCGCACGTTTCACGGTAGTCGCGGGCTGCGGTGTCGAACTCAAGGTCTTAGGTCTCGGTGCGCGCCGCGGCAGCGCGCCCCAAGTCCGCGCGAGCGGTCACTTGGCCGCGCCGGCCTCGACCACGGGCAGTTCGATGCCGCACTGCTTGAAGGCGTCGAACGCGATCTTCGCGGGCACCGGGAAGTAGCCGTCCTTCAGAACGTCCGCCTGACCCTTCTGGCTGAAGACGTAGCGAACGAACTCGCGGCGCAGCGGATCGAGCGCGACGCCGGGCTTGCGGTTGACGTAGACGTAGAGGAAGCGGGCGAGCGGGTAGGTGCCCGAGTACGCGTTCTCCGGCTTCGCCTCGACCGCGGCGGCCTTGCCGTCGCGCGAGAGCGGAACCGCGCGGACGTCGGCCGTCATGTAGCCGATGCCGCTGTAGCCGATCGCGTACTTGTCGCTCGCGATGCCCTGCACGACCGACGAGCTGCCCGGCTGCTCCTTGACCGAGTCCTTGTAGTCGCCGTTCTTGAGCGCGTGCTCCTTGAAGTAGCCGTAGGTGCCCGAGGCGCTATTGCGGCCGTAGAGGCTGAGCGGCTTGTCGGCCCACTCGCCGGTGAGACCGAGGTCGCCCCACTTCACGATGTCGGTCTGGAAGCCGCCGTTGCGCGTCTTCGAGAAGATCGCGTCGACCTGCGCCATCGAGAGCGAAGCGATCGGGTTGTCTTTGTGGACGTAGACCGCGAGCATGTCGATCGCCGTCGGGAGGCCGACCGGCTTGTAGCCGAAGGCCTTCTCGAAGTCGGCCTGCTCCTTGTCCTTCATCGGGCGCGACATGGGCCCAAAGCTCGCGGTGCCCGCGATCAGCGCGGCGGGCGCGGTCGACGAACCCTTGCCCTCGATCTCGATGCCGACGTTGGGGTACATCGAGCGGAAGCCCTCGGCCCACAGCGTCATCAGGTTGTTCATCGTGTCGGAGCCGATGCTCTTGACCGAGCCCGAGACACCCTCGACCTGCTTGTACTCGGGCAGCTTGGGGTCGAGTTTGACCGTCTGGCCCGAAGCGGCGAGGGAGAGGAGCGCGGTAGCGAGGACGCGGAGCTTCATGGAGTACCTGTGTAGGACGGGGGACTGGCGCTGGGGCGCCCTTGACGCGGTGGGCACAGGCTCGCCGCACTTTGTAAAGACATCCTAAAGAGCGGGAGAAGGGCCGCCCCTGCGGCCCGCTCCCTTGCTCCAAGTCAGTCCTGGGCAAGAACTTGCACCTCGGATGCCCCCCGCGGAGCGAAGCGACCCTAGTATGGGGCGCGAACTCTCTACGAGACCCCCGGTGTCCCCCATGCGCATCCTCCTCGCCCTCGCGGCCCTCGTCTGCGCCTCGGTGCAGGCGCAGGCCCAGCTCCTCGCCTTCCAGTTCAAGGACCAGAAGATCGCCAACCGCTACAAGGACAACCTCGTCCTGTTCGGCGGACAGTACGTCGTGGTCGGCGAGCCCTACGAGAACATCTACTTCGACGCCGAGAACAACCGCATCGCCTTCCGCGACCCCTCGAACCGCGCCATCGCGATCATCGTCGCCGACCCCTCGGACCCGACCAAGATCCCCTACGAGGAGAAGGACGATGAGAAGAAGATCACGGGCAAGAAGGCCAAGCTGAACCTCTCGATGGACGATGTGGCCGACACGTCGATGTACATGCGCGAGGGGTCGCTGCCGGGCATGGCGCAGGACTACCTCGCGCGGCGTGCGCTGATCGACGCCGAGCGCGCGGCCCGCGACAAGTTCCAGAAGGGCACGCCGGACTACATGGCGGCGCACCAAAAGATGCTCTCCCAGATGGAGCGCTTGCAGGCGTGGCTCGAAGGCGGGCTGTATCCCATCGCGGCCGAGAAGATGACCAAGGAGATCGCGAAGGAGCGCAAGCTCGTCGCGGCGGAGGCCGCCACGCTGCGCGCCACGAAGGCGCGCGAATCGGTCAAGGCCGGAACGCTGCACCCCGACTTCGTCGCGCTGGCCAAGGAGATCGACGCGAGCGATAGCTTCAAGCAGCAGGACAGCCTGCACTGCCGCATCATCTACCGTGGCGGCATCGACGACGAGCGCGTGAAGAACCTGCTCGTCCTCGCCGAGGAGATCATCGATGGCTTCCGCATCGAGTTCATCGATCCCTATCTCGACGCGGAGTTCGAGGACTACATCAAGGAAGAGATGTTCCTCGAGTGGATGTTCAACTACGACGACATCCCCAAGGCCGAGAAGTACATGTCCAAGTGGTATCGCTTCGGCTGGGCTCCGGAGCACAAGGACGAGGCGCTGAAGTCCGCGGGATCGGGTGGCCGTCGCGCCACGCCGCCGGTGTACGTGTATCACTGGCGCGCGAGTGACGACGCGGACCTCGAGGGCATGGTCACGCACAACCTCGGGCACGTGCTCGCCAACCTGCACTTCGACAAAGGTCGTGCGCAAATGTCGCAGGACTGGCTCGAAGAGGGCGTGGCGCTGTACTGCTCGCTGGAGTGGCTCGGTCGCAACTCGGTCAACTGCAAGGCCTTCGAGGAGCCCGGCAAGTACGTCAACCGCCGCAAGGTCGAGGGCGAGAAGACGGCCCAGATGGGCCAGCGCGACTGGTACAACGCGATGGCGGTCGAAGCGGGCGCTCCGATCGACAAGCTCGTCCTGAAGACTCTGTTCGAGATGGGCGACGGCGACCTCGCCAAGTCGTGGAGCTTCTTCGACTGGCTGGCGAAGCAGGGCGGCCGCGAAGGGCAGGTACTCCTGCGCAGTTGCTGCGACAAGGCACGTACGCGCCCGACCTTCATCAAGGACTGGCGCGCCAAGGCGGAGGAGATCTACGAGGTCAGCGGCGCGGACGTCTTCGACGTGCTCGACAAGCGCTGGAAGGAGTTCGCCGAGAACAGCCAAGAGCTCGGCGGAGAAGGCAAGAAGCGCTAGCGCGGAGCTGGCACGATCACGGCGGGCCGGAATGCGACAAGCGGTCCGGCCCGCCGCGCTTTCGGAGTGCTCAGGCCTGCGGCGCCGGACTCACGCAGAGCGACTGACCGACCTTACGGCCGCTGACCCACGCCCACAGGAAGTTGAAGCCGCCGATGCGGCCTGTGACGTCGAGCACCTCGCCGCAGAAGTAGAGGCCCGGCACGCGCCGCGACTCCAGCGTCTTGGTCGAGACCTCTTCGAGCGCGACGCCGCCGCCGGTGACCTCCGCGGTCTTGTAGCCCTCGTCGCCGTGGATCGGCAGCGGGCAAGCGCCGAGCAACACGGAGAGTCGGCGTCGCTCTTCGCGCGGCAACTCCGCGAGCTTGCGTTCCGGATCGACGCGCGCGAGGTCGATCAGCACGGACACGAGCCGTCGCGGCAGCCACTCTCGCAGACACAGAAGAACCGTGCGCGTGCCGCCCTTGCGAAGGCGCTCGTCCCACTCGTCGACGCTGAGTCCGTGCCAGCCGGCGACGAGCGCGATCCCTTCGCTCTCGGGCCCCGTGACGTAGCGCGACATGTCGAGCGCGACGGGGCCGCTGAAGCCCTTGTGCGTGAACAGGAGGTCGCCCGTGCGCTCGCCGACGAGCTTGTCGCCGCGCAGCGCTGCGATGCGAGCGACGACGGAGACTCCGGCAAGCTCGTTCCAGCGCGCCTCGCTGCACAAGAGCGGCACCAGCGCCGGATAGCGCCGGTGCACGACGTGACCGAGCTTGTGGGCCGCGTTGTAGGGACGGAGGGAGGGACGGAGGGAGGGAGAGTCCGCCGGTCGCGAGCACGACGTTCCGCGTGCG
>CAIYPP010000058.1 GCA_903928115.1 uncultured Planctomycetota bacterium | reverse complement strand
CGTCGAGTGGGGCGAGCTCCTCGCGACGCTCGCGCGACTCTCGCCTGCGACGTTCCTCGTGGCGCTCGGGCTGCACTTCTGTATCTACATCGCGCGCGCCGAGCGCTTCCGCTTGCTGATCCCCGCAGCGCAGCGGCCGCCGCGCACGAGCCTGCTGGCGGTGACGTCCGCGCACAACTTGGCGGTGTACGTGCTCCCGGCGAAGACGGGCGAGGCGACGCTGCCGCTGTACTTGGGACGCACTTGCGGCGTTCCGGCGGCGCAGAGCATCGCGACGCTGGTGGTGTCGAGGATCTTCGACCTCGCGGCGCTGTGCGCGTGCATGGGGACCGTCACGCTCGCGCTTTGCATCGGCGACCACTGGGAAGGTCCGCGGGCGCTAGGTTTCGCGATCGCGGTCGGACTGCTCGCAGGCGCGGTGCTCTTTTTGGCGCTCGCCGCGCGCGGAGACTTGCTGGTTGCCCCGCTTCTGCGGATCGTTCGAAGGGTCGGACTTGCCCGCACCTCGCTCGGGGCGCGCATCGAACAGCACGCGGAGTCTCTCGAGCACGCGCTGCGCGCCGCCGGCGACGGGCGGCTCCGAACAGCGGCGCTTTCGCTCTCGTTCGTCGTGTGGCTGCTCATCTTCGCCTTCTACGGTGTGCTTGCCCAAGGTTTCGAGCTGCCCGAGGGTGTCGGATTTCTGCATGCGAGCTTCGGTTCGAGCGTCGCAGTCCTGATGAACCTCCTGCCGATCAACTCCTTCGCAGGCTTCGGCACGCAGGAAGCCGGATGGGTGCTCGGGTTCCGCTGGGTCGGCGTTCCGGCAGAAATTTCGCTCCCGGGCGGGGTTGGCGTGCATTTGGTGCAGCTCTTCGACACCGTGCTCTTCGGAGTCCTCGGGCACATGCTGATGGGGCTTGCGAAGCGCGCCGACGGGCCGCGCGCGGGATAGAGTTGGAGTCCCCGCCGTGTCCGCCTCCAACGCCCTAGAGCAGATCGAGCTGCACAAGGCCCTCGCGCCGCGCTACGCGTACCGCTACAGCTTCGAGTTCTCGCGACTTTTCCAAGAGGACTGGCACCGCGAGATGCTGCGGCTGCTCCCGACGCACTCGAAGCGAGTCCTCGACCTTGGATGCGGCACCGGGTTCTTCCTCGCGGAGCTCGAAGCGCTGCGCCCGGGGGCCGTCGGCCTCGACATCAGCCACGCGATGCTGCGCGTGAGCGAGCAATACGTGCCGGGCGCGAAGCTCGTCACCGCGGACGCGGAGCGACTTCCGTTTCGCGACCAGAGCTTCGACGCGATCTTCTGCAAGGGCAGCCTCCACCACACGCGCGATCACGTGCGCTTCCTCTCGAACTGCGCTCGCGCGCTGCGCTCGAATGGCGTGCTCATCATGAGCGAGCCCTGCAACGACAACTTCCTGATCCGCTGGGCGCGAGCGGCGATGTATCGCGTGTCGCCGCACTTCCACCCGGACGACAAGGGCTTCACCAAGGACGAGCTCGTCGGCTTGATGGAGCGCGCGGGCTTCGAGCTCGAGTACGCAGGGCGCTACGGGTTCCTCGCGTACATCTTCGCTGGCTTTCCCGACCACATCGGTGTGCTGCGCTGGGTCCCCGGCAACGCATGGATCGTGCGACGGATGCTCGCACTCGATCGTTGGATCTGTTCGATGCGGTTCCTGCGGATCCTGAGCTTCCAGGTCGTCGTGTCGGGACGTCCCCGCCGCGCATGAGCGCCGCAAGGCAAGGCGAGGCGGCTCCGAGGGCGGGCGGGGCATCGACGCGGTGGGCTCTCATTGCGTTGCTGGTGCTGACGTGGGTCGTGTACATGCCCACGCTCTCGGCGGGATTCACGAACTGGGATGACGACGCGTACGTGACCGCGAATCACGCTGTGGGCGCGGGAGATCTGCGCGTGCTCGTCTTCGATCCTTTCGTGGGAAATCACCATCCCGTGACGATGCTCTCGCTTGCGGCGCAACACGCGCTCGGCGGCCTCGATCCGATGGGGTATCACCTCGTCAACGTGCTGCTACATCTCGCGAGCACCTTGCTCGTGTTTCTCTTCATCGCTGGCTTGCTCCTGCGGGGTGGAAAGACGCAGGAGCGATCCGAGCTCGTTGCGCTGGTCACCGCTGCGGCGTTCGCGCTCCATCCGATGCACGTCGAGTCGGTCGCATGGATCTCAGCGCGCAAGGACACGCTGTACACGCTGTTCTTTCTGCTCGCTCTACTCGTCTATCTGCGCCACGGGGATCGCCCGCGAACGTCGACGTTGCTCACCACGCTTGCGCTCGGTGTCTTCGCCATGCTGTCGAAGCCCGCGGCGGTGGTGTTGCCGCTCGTGCTGCTGCTGATCGACGGCCAGAGACGGCGCGCGCTGCGAGGGGCCGTTCTGCTCGAGAAAGTGCCGTTCTTCGTGGCATCGCTCGCAGTCGGGTGGCTCACCCTCCAAGCTCAAGCGGCCGCGGGCGCGACGGCAGCGCTCGCCGAGACGTCTCTCGCTCGCGGCGTCGCGCATGCGAGCTACGGGGTAATGATGTACCTCGTCCGCTTCGTCGCTCCGACGGGACTCAGTCCCTTCTATCCGCTGCCCGAAGCATCGGCCGAGCTCCCGGCTGTGTACTCGATGGCGCCCATCGTGGTGCTCGCCTTCGTGGCGGTCGCGGTCGTTTCGGCGCTCCGCGGCGCACGGACGGCCACGTTCGCCTTGGCATTCTTCGCGGTGAACTTGCTGCTCGTGCTGCAGCTGAAGCAAGTGGGCGGCGCAGCGATGGCCGATCGCTACACCTACGTTCCGTACATCGGACCCGGGCTCTTGCTCGGAATGGCGGTCGAGCACTGGACCGCGCGTCGGGGACCTGTCGTGCCGCTGGCCCTGCTCGGCGGCGCGTGTGCGTTGTGGGCTTCGCTCTCCTATTCGCAGGTCCAGATCTGGACGAGCTCGGAGACGCTCTGGGCCCGCGCACTGGAGGTCGCTCCGAGCGGACGCGCCTATGCCAATCGGGGACAGCTGCGCCAGCAGGCGGGGGATTTGGAAGGTGCGCTGCAAGACTACGCGCGCGCGCTGGAACTCACGCCCGACAACGTCGCTGCGCATGCGAATCGAGGGATCGTGCTGATGGAGCGCGGCGAGCTGGAAGCCGCGCGCGGTGCGTTCGATCGTGCGCTGGCCCTCGAAGTGCGCAATGCGCCGGCGTTGGTCGGTCGCGCGCTGGTGCGTCGGAAGTTGGGGGATCTCGAGGGTGCCTTGGCGGACTGCGCGGCTGCCGTCGCTGCTGCGCCCACCGACGCGATTGCCCGCGGCAACCTCGGGTTCTTCCGCCAAGAACGTGGCGAACTGGCGGCTGCGCGCAGGGACTACGAAGCTGCTCTGAAGCTCGACCCCAGCCTCGAAGTGGCGCGCAAGGGGCTGGCCTCGCTCGGTGCGCCGACCGAGGACGATACGGCGAAGCTTGCACGTCTCACGCGCGAGCTTCAGGGGAATGTGGACGACGTCGAGCGTCGCTACGAGCGGTTGTTGCTCTTGCAGAAGGCGGGACGCTTTCAGGAGGCGCTCGCCGACTGCGACGCGCTCCTGTCGCGACGGACGAGCGAGCTACGCGTGCGCGAGCGACGATGCGAGCTACTCGCCCAGAGCGGAAGCCCTGCGTCGGCCGAGGCCGAGTGTCGTGCCGTTCTCGCCGGAGAGCCGAGCAGCATCGTCGCTCTCACGGTGCTCGGTGCCGTGCAGATGCAGCAGGGCAAGAGCATCGATGCGCTCGCGACCCTCGATACGCTGCTGCGCTTTCATCCGCGTGACGCGCAGGCGTTGCAAAATCGGGCCATCGTTCACTTGGGCTTGCAGCGCTTCGCTGAAGCGGCGATGGACCTTCAGGCGTGTCTGGAACTCACCCCGACGAACGCCGAGCTCTGGTCGAACCTCGGAGCGTTGCGCTTGCGGCTCGGTGAGCTGCAGCCGGCCGTGGATGCCTACACGCGCGCGATCGCGCTCGACCGAACTCCTGCGTTGCGGAGCTATCGGGCGCTCGCGTTGCTGGGTCTCGGCCGTACGAAGGAGGCCCGCGATGACGCTCAAGCTGCTGCAAGCTCGGGTGTCGCGCTGCCGCCCGAGCTCTCAGCGCTGCTCGCGCCCCAGTCCGGGCGCTGAGCGCACGGCGTCGCTCACGCGCGTCGCCCTTCGACGCCTTCGACTTCGATGCCGTGGCGACGCAGCAGCGCGGTCGAGAGGCCCGGGCCCGGAACGAGCTTTCCATCGACGTGCGTGTTGCAAGCGCCGCAAGAAGGGGAGCGCTCCTTCAGATAGGCCTTGAGGATCCCGTGTTCGCGGCATGCAGCGAGCGCACCCTGCGCGCCGGCGACGAATTCCGCCGTCACATCGCGACCCTGATTCGTGACCATGCGCGCGCGTCCGTCGAGCACGGCATCGGCGCTTTCCCGCTCGATCCACGCCGGAGGTCGCGGAGTGCCGAGCCCGCCGTGCTCTTCGGGGCAGAACGCAATCGCGCGTTCACCCCGCTCCGCCAGCTCGCGCTCGAGCGCGCGGTCGAGGTTGTGCTTGGCGTCGTAGCGACATTCGCGCCCGATGAGGCACGCGCTCACGAGCACCGGAACCTCTCCTTCTCTCACGGCTTTTGGAATTCCGCAGAGTTCGGGTTCGCGCCCGACAAGATGTAGGCCGCGAGGTCGCGGATCTCGTCTTCAGCGAGGACGTCGAGCAGGCCGGACGGCATGCGCGACATCGGATAGGGGCGCCGCCGTTCGATCTCGCTCCGCGCGAAGTCGAGCGCGTCTTCCTGCGGCGGCAGGCGGCGGAGTGTGACGCCCTCGGCGTCGTCGCGCTCGATGCGGCCGACGAAGAGATCGCCGTCGACCGTCAGGATCTCGGTGTCCTGGTACTGATCGGAGATCACCTTCGACGGCTCGAGCAGCGAGTCGAGCCAGTCCGAGCGGCTGAAGCGCGAGCCCGCTCCCGTGAGATCCGGACCGGTGCCGCCGCCGTCGCCCGCCATGCGGTGGCATTCGTAGCAGCGCGCGCGAGTGAAGAGCGCGCGACCGCGCTCGAAGTCACGCCCGACGAGCGGCTCGCGCACGAACGCTGCGAGTGCCTCTCGGTCCCACGCGCGGACGAAGCGCATCGGCTCGACGCTCGTCGGCGCAGCAGCTGCGGGCTTCGGGGCATCGAGGTGGCCTGCGAGCGCCGCGCGAGTTGCATCGTCTAGCTGCGCCGCCGACTGGCGCTGAATCTCCTCGACATACTTGCGCAGGCTGTGCCCGCCCTTGGCCGCGGCGAGCAGGCTCGCGAGCCCGCGGAACTGACGTTCGCGGAGCTCTGCCGTCCAGCCGAACTTGGCGACGCGCAGGCAGTACGCGGCCCAGATCCGCTCCTCCTGCGGGGCGTCGCTCTCGAGCACCGCGAGCGCCGGATCGAGCGCACGTGCGGAGTCCAGTTGGACGAGCACCACGAGCAGCTCGCGATCGAGCGCAGCGTTTCCGCTCGGGTAGAGCGGCTCCATGCGTCGGCGGAAGCTCTCGCGCGACGCCGCGTCGAGGTCCGCGAAGCGCATCAGCGCCAACTGGTGCGCGCGTACCACGCCGATTTTCGTCGTCTCGTCGAGGTCCGTGAGCGGGAGCGAGGCCAAGCGCGCGAGCAACGCCGTACGCGCTTCGTCGGTTCCCATGTGCGCGAGGGCGACACAGGCCTGAATCGCACCGGACGTCGTGGCAGGCTCGAACGCGCGCCACTCGTCGAGGGGACGATGCTCCAGCCCCACGCGCGCGGCAGCGGCGATGAAGCGATCGGGAGCATCGAGGCCGTTGGCCATGTCGACGCTCGCTGCCGAGCCGGTGGCGATGAAGCCCTCGAAGGAGCGCCGCACTTCTCGCGCGCCATCCGTCGCCTGCAGCGCGTCGCGATGGGCGCGCTCTTCCTGTGCGTCGACGACAGGTTGCCCGCCGTGCGTGATTCGATAGAGACCGGATTGCGTGCGGCGACCGCCGGTCGTGACGTACATGGCGCCGTCGCGTCCGATCACCGCGTCGGTGACGGGGAACGGCTTGCCCGTCGCGAATTTCTCAGCTGTGCCGGTGAAGGTCGAGCCGTGCGGCTCGAGATGGACCGCATAGATCGTCCCGTAGGCCCAATCGAGCGCGTACAGCGCACGTTGGTAGCGCGGCGGGAACTTCGCGCCGTACCCGAAGGTCACGCCGGTGGGGGACGAGGCGCCGATGTCGACGACGCTCGGCCACGTGTCGGGATAGCTCGGCGGCATTTTTCCCGGCCCGCCGCGCCAGCCGAAGTCCGCGCCGCGTACGACGTGGAAGATGCGCGTGGGGCGATACCAGGGAGCGCCCATGTCCCACTCCATGTCGGAGTCGAACGTGAAGAGCTCGCCCTCGCGCGAGAACGCCATGTCGTAGGCGTTGCGGAAGCCGCAGGCGAAGAGCTCCCAGTGCTTCGCATCGGCGTCCGTCTTCACGATCCAGCCTGCGGGCGCGCGGATTCCGACGGCGTGACCGTTCGGATCTTCGATGCGCGGTTCGAGCAGGTCTTCCGCCCAGTTGCGCGGCCGCGCGAAGACGTCGATCGGCTCCGGCAGCGGCGTGTGGTTGCCTCCGACGATCCAGAGCGCGCCGTCGGCGCCGGGGATGACCGCGTGCGGCCCGTGCTCGCCGCCGCTCCCCATCGCGCGCAGGAGCTGCGCGAAGTCGAGGCGATCGTCGCCGTCGGTGTCGCGGATGCGATACAGCCCTGGGCCGCGGCCCTGTCCCTCGCTCACGACCGCGTACAGCGAGCCGTGCGCCCAGCACAGGCCGTGCGCTCCACCGACGTCGACGTCGACCTTCTCGACGCGTGTGTCCGCTTCGCTCGCGCCCACGCTGATGCGGAACAGGCCGCCGTACTGATCGCTCACGTAGAAGCGGCCCGCGGGGTCCTCGCACAGGGAGACCCAAGAGCCCTGCTTCGACTTCGGAACGGAGTAGAGCAGCTCGGCCTTGAAGCCGGGCAGGAGCTCGAGTGCGCTCGCTTCGAGCGCGCGTTGATCATCCTCGACGGGCTGCGGCGTCCAAGCGAGCGAGCCCCACGGTGCGGTGCCGAACGCGCCGACCGAGTGCGCGGGCGAGACACGGTTCCAGGACATCGACTCGGGCTTCCACGCGCGCCAGTCGACTTCCGGCGAGAGACGCTCGGCGAACCAGCTGCCGTCGCTTCGCACGCGCATCGGCTTGGCGGCGGCCCGTTCGATCTCGAGCTCAAACCAAGCGCCCGCGGGCCCGCCCTCGTTCCTGCACAGCGCGACGAGCGTGTTCTCGCCCGCGCGCAGCTGCGCCGCGACATCGACCTCGACCGCCTGCGACCATTCGTCGTGCGCGAGCACGAGCTCGCCGTTCAGGAACACGCGCACTTGATTGTCGGCGCTGCCGCGCAGCCATGCTTTGCTGGCCGCGCTGGACATCTCGAAGCGTCGCGCGAGCGCGACCACATCTCCGTCCGCGGAGTCGGCGCTCGCCCACAGCCACGACGGCCGCGCTCCGTCGAACTTGGGCGAGAACGCGCGCTTCGCGGGACCCTCGGGCTTAGGCGCGAGCACCACCGGCGCCGCGTCGCTCGTCGGCAGCTTCACGAGTCGCAGCTCGCGGTACTCGACCTTCATCGACGGGCCCGCGTGTAGCTGCAGCGCGAGCACGCCCGCGAGGCGCCGCTGCGGCCGCTGGTCGCGAACCTTCGCGGTCACACGCCCGTTGACCGAGAGCTCGACCTGCTCGCCCCGCGCGCGGATCGTGTACTCGTTCCACTCGCGCATGCGCACGTTGGCGAGCAGCTGCGCAGCGTCGTCGAAGCGCGTCTTGCGCGCGCCCGCGCCGTCGAGCTCCACGCTCTCACCGCGCGTCGCGACGACGCCCGCGCCGTCTTGCTCGTAGAGGCAGCCGGTCCAGTTGGGACCGTCCTCGATGTCCGCTTGAAAGCCCGCGATCTGCCAGCCGTCGCGGGACTCGCTGCGGAACTGCACGCCCGAGTTGCCCCCGACGATGCGGTACTCGAACGACAGCTCGAAGTCCTCGAGCGTTCCCCCGCGCCAGGTGAGGTAGGTCGTCGCGTCGCAGGGGTTCGCGGCCGTGCTCTCGCCGACGATGCAGCCATTCTCGACGCGCCAAAAGCGCGGGTCTCCATCCCACCCCGCAAGGGATCGGCCGTCGAACAGCGACGCGGGTGCGTTCGCCTCCGAGAGCTGCGGCGGCGCTGTGGGCGCGGGCGCGTCGGTGTGGCAGGCGATCGAGAGCGTGAGAGCTAGAGGCAGGGTTGTGCGCATGGCGTGCTCCGCAGGGCGTCGCATCCTAGCGAGGCGGCGCTGTTACGCAGTTCTTGCTCGCGTGCGTTCGACACGGCACGTTGAGGCCTGCGCCCAACATCCCCGTGCGCCGAGCGCCGCGCATCGGCAGAATTCGGACGGAAGGAACTTTCATGCGTCACTCGCTCGCACTTGCACTCTCGCTCGCGTTCGGGGCCTGCGCCGTCGCACGCGCCCAGACACCCTCGTCGCCCCGCCCCGCGCTGCCGGTGCGCGAGGTGACCGTCTTCAAGGATGGACACGCCTATGTCCTGCGTGAGCAGTCGCTCGCGCCGGACGCGGGCGGACGCGTCGTGCTCGAGGAGCTTCCCGTGCCGGTGATGGGCACGTTCTGGCCCTATGCCGTCGGCGGAGCGCGGCTCGTAAGCGCGAAAGCGGGAAGCGAAGAAGTGACGCGCGAGGTCGAGGCGCTCGATCTGCGTCAGCTGATCGAGGCCAACTTGGGCAAGCGCGTGCGCATCAAGGACTCCGCGGACGACGAGCTCGTCGGCACGCTTCGAGGTGTTCCCAAGCGCGAACAGGGAAACGGCGCGAGCTTCGTGCTCGTCGAGAACGAGAACGGCACGCGCGCGGTGCCGCTCGAACAGGTCCGCTGGATCGAGATCGAAGGCGAAGCCGGCCGCAAGGTCGCGCAGAAGGAGCGCCGCGAGCAGCTCTCGCTGGAGGTCTCCGGTGGCGGAGCCGACGCGAAGGTGGGCGTGGTCTACGTGCAGCGCGGTCTGCGCTGGATCCCGAGCTACAAGCTCGACATCGACGGCGCCGGAACGGCGCGCGTGCAGCTTCAAGCCGCGCTGCAGAACGACCTGATCGACCTCGAGGACGCGACGGTCAACCTCGTGATCGGCGTCCCGAGCTTCGAGTTCAAAGATCTCGTCGATCCGATCTCGCTGCAACGCGAGCTCGCGCAGGTCGCCGAGCGCATGGACTTCGGACAGAACTTCTCCAATCGGCTCTCGAACGCGCTGATGACGCAGGCCGCAGGATTCGTCGAGCAGGACGCTGCGGCTGCGCTGCCCGGCGCGGTCTCGGGGGCCGAGGCCGCCGAAGATCTCTTTGTCTTCACCGTCCAGCGCATCACGCTCAAGAAGGGCGAGCGCATGGTGCTCCCGCTGCGCGAGTTCACGCTCAAGTACGAAGACGTCTACACGCTCGACCTCCCGCTCTCGCCGCCGATGGACGTGCGCACGCAGCTCCAGAGCGATCGATTGATGGAGCTCGCGCGCCAGCTCGCCGCGCCCAAGGTGATGCACGTGCTGCGCGTGCGCAACACCTCAGATGCGCCGCTCACCACAGCGCCCGCGCTCGTGCTCTCGAAGGGCCGCGTGCTCGCGCAAGGCCGCATGAGCTATGCACCGCTCGGGGCCGAAACGGACCTCGTGATCAATCCCGCGATCGACATCTCGGTCAAGGTCGACGAGAGCGAGCGCGGGCGCACTCCCAACGCCGAGAGCTGGAACGGCGAGCAGTACGGACGCATCGACCTCGACGGCACGGTCGAGCTGCGCAACGCGAAGAGCACGCCGGTGCGTCTCGAGGTCCGCCGCGCCGTGCTCGGCATGGCGGACTCCGTGGGGCAGAAGGGAGAGCGTCGCCA
Organism: uncultured Planctomycetota bacterium; assembly: GCA_903928115.1. GTDB lineage: Bacteria > Planctomycetota > UBA1135 > UBA1135 > F1-120-MAGs118. The sequence goes on along the minus strand of CAIYPP010000058.1, from coordinate 51,866 downwards.
GCTCGACCTCGTTGCGCTCTCGGGCGAGTCGCGCTCGACGACATGGTGGAGCTGGTGGAACTGGCCCTACTGGTGGTTCCACTTCAACGGCTTCGGCGAGTTCCGCTGGAAGTTGACGCTGGAGCCGGGCGCTTCGACGCGGCTGGACTGCGGCTGGCACTACTTCTGGCGCTGAGCTCCGCGCGCGACGGCGCGCGAACTCGGCCCGAAGTCGTATCATCCGCGCCGTGGCCGACATCTACGAAGAGATCGTGAAGCTCCAGCGTGCGGGCGAGCCCTGTGCGCTGTGCACGATCACCAAGACCGTCGGCTCCACGCCGGGCAAGACCACGATGAAGATGCTCGTGCGGCGCGACGGCAGCTTCGTCGGCACGGTGGGGGGCGGGTGTCTCGAGGCCGAGGTGCTGGAGTCCGCACTCGCCGCGATGAAGGACGAGCGCTCGCGCACGCTCTCGTTCGCGCTCAACGAGCGCGACTACCCCGACAGCGGGCTTCTGTGCGGCGGCCAACTCGAGATTTTCGTCGAGCCGATCGTCGTGCCGCGGCTCGTGCTCTTCGGCGGCGGCCACGTGTCGGGCGCGATCGCGAAGCTCGCGCACATGACGGGCTTCCACGTCACGATCGTCGACGACCGCGCGGAGTTCGTGACGGCCGAGCGCCACCCCGACGCGGACGAGCTCGCGAGCGGGGAGCTCGCGGACCTCGCAGCGCGCTTCGCGCCGGGGGAGGACCTGTACGTGATCGCGGTCACGCGCGGCCACGACAAGGACGGCGAGGTACTCGAGGCCCTCGCGCGCGCCCACGCGCGCCCGAAGTACCTCGGCATGATCGGGAGTCGCGCCAAGAAGGTCCTCCTGTTCGAGCAGCTCCGCGCGCGCGGGGTCCCGCAGGCCTTCCTCGATCGGGTGCGCACGCCGATGGGCCTTTCGATCGGCGCCCGCACCCACGAGGAGATCGCCGTGGCCGTCGCGGCCGAGCTCGTCAGCTTCCGGCGCCTCGGCGGACCGCCCGAGCAGCCCCAGCGCAGCGCCGAAGGCCCCCGCGACCCCTCCTGCGGCCCGCGTTGACAGTTTTCTCGCGCCCCACGTATCCTTCGCCGCCCGCCGCAGCCCCCCTCGGGGCCGACGTAACCCCCGGAGCCGGCTCGGGTACTCCACCCGCACACCGCTCCGACCCCACCCCTCCGTCCCGCCATGCCGACCCTCCGCCCCGCGGCCCTCTTCGCCGCCCTCCTGCTCGCCGCCCCGGCCCTCGCGGACCGCATCACCACGACCGACGGCAAGACCCTCGACGACGTCGAGATCACCAACGAGACGCTCGGCGGCGTGCTCTACAAGCAAAAGGGCAAGGCGGGTGAGCAAAACGTCGCCGCCGATCAGGTGCTCTCGGTCGTCTACACGAGCAAGGTCCCCGGCCTGATCGCGACGGCCCACTCCGACCTCGAAGACGGCAACCTCGAGGCCGCCGCCGATGGCTTCAAGGAGTTCGCCGAGTCCGTGTTCGCGGGCTCGAACAAGAAGGACAAGCAGGCGTGGGCGCCGGGCTACGCGCTCTACCGCGCCATCGAGACCAACATGGCGATGAGCAGCCAGGAGTCGATCACGGAAGTGATCGCGCTCGCCGACATGCTCGTCGCGAAGGCGCCGGAGTCGCGCTACGTCCCGCTCGCCTACGTCGCCAAGGCCTCGGCTCAGCGCGACTTGAAGAAGGGCGACGACGCGGTCGCCACCGTCAACGCGCTCAAGGAGCTCGTCAAGTCGAAGGCCCTGTCCGACGCGTTCCGCCTGCAGGCCGAGCTCCTCGAGGTCGAGCTCGGCGCCGGCAAGGCGCAGGCGCGCCGCGACCGCTACATCGAGATCGGGACCCAAGCGGGCTCGGGCTTCCCGGCCGTCCGCAACCGCGCCCGCGTGCTCGAAGCCGAGACCCACATCGAAGGCGAGTCGAAGGACTTTGCCAAGGCTCGCAAGCTCTACGAGCAGGTCATCAAGGACCCCAAGGCCGACGGAGCGACCCTCGCAGGTGCCTACACCGGCATGGGCGACTGCCTGTTCCAAGAGGCCGTCGACAAGCTGCGCGTCAACGCCGACGCCTCGGCGATCCTCGAAGAGGCGGTGCTGAGCTACCTGCGCGTGGTCGTCAACTACAAGGACCAGACGCGCTACGTGCCGCGCGCGCTCTACCAGTCGGGCAAGGTGTTCGAGTTCATGGGTGAAGCCGCGAAGCCGAACTCGACCAAGATGTACCGCAAGCTCGTCACGGAATACCCCGGCTCGGAGTGGGCCGCGAAGGCCCGGGATTCGCGACGCTAATCGCGCCAACGGGAGCTTCCCGACCACGCGGGCGGCAGGGTGCTTCGGCGCCCCGCCGCCCGCGGTGCTTTTCCGGCTTGGGTCGCGAAAGCTCTGCGGCAAGGTGGGGAATCCCTCGCCAGCGTCCGCGCTTGGCTCCCGCGATTCCCCGCCCGCCTCTCCGCACTCCGATCGCGCGTGCCCTGCGCCGTTCTCCACACCGCCACCGCGCGCGTCCTTCGGCGTCTTGTGTCCCGCGCCGCCGTGCCGGCCGCAGGAGACGACGACTCGATGGACAAGGGAACGCAGTGTGAGAGCTGGAATGGCCTCGCGGAATTGGTGCCGCTGGTGCGCGCTTGGACGGCGCGTCGCTGCGCCGACGCGAGTGAGATCGACGACTTGGTGCAGGAGACGCTGCTGCGGGCGGTGCGCTCGCGCCGCCGTGGACAAAACCCGCAGCGGCTGGAGCCGTGGCTCTTGCGGATCGCAGCCAACGCTCTCGCCGACCGCGGGCGGCGCGAGGGGCGCGTGCGTTGTGAGCTGCAAGAGGACCTCCACTTCGTGGCATGTCCCGAGTCGATGGCCGACTGCGTGGGCGAGCGCCATGCGGACCTGTGGCAGCTCGGTCCCCATCTCGTCGAGCGGGAGACGGCGCTCGGCCTGTTGCGGCGCGCGCTCTCGCATCTTCGCGAGGAGGAGCGCAGCTTGCTCGAGACGCACTATTCCGGCGATTGCGGCTCGGGCAGCGCCAAGCACCGTCTCTATCGTGCGCGACGACGTTTGAGCCGCGCCCTCGCGGGTCCGATCGCGCGCGCAGCGCTGCGTGAGTCGCAGCTGGGGAGGAGCTAGCGATGCTGCCGCCGCTCCTGATCCCTGCGCTCGTCGTCGTGTCGTTTTCGCAAGACGAGCGCTTCGAGCGCGAACTTTCAGCCGTCCCGCGGTTCGAGACGGTGGTCGCGCAGCGCGAGCACGCCCTCGCGCTCGCGGCCCGCGTCCGCAGCGCGCGGCCCGCGGATCTGCCCATCGCACGTCGTGCCTGCGCTTTCGCGTGGATCGCGGTGCGTAGGAACTTCCCGCAGGAGCGCGCAGCCGTGGCCGACGCTGCGTTTCGCGCCGCGGAGCAGCTGCGCTGGGTCGACGAGGACCTCGCGGCATTGCGCGAGTTCGAGGTCGTGCGCGCCATGGCGACGGACACGACGCTTCGCGCTCGTGCCGTGCTCGAGAGCGCGCACTTGGAACGTCGACGCCGCAATGTCGATCGCGCGCTCGACCTTTATCTCGGCCTGTGCGCCGATGCGTCCGCGCCGCCGCGCCGACGCGACGAAGCCGCGCTGTGGGTCGGCAAGAGCTACGCGCTGCTCGGCCGCTTCGCCGACGCCGAGCGCTGGTTGCGCCGTGCAGCGGAGCGTGCTTGCCACGCGCTCGACCGCGTGCGCGCCTTCGACGAGTGGTGCGCGCTCTTCGTGTCGATCGACGACCTCGAAGCCGCAGCCGGCGTGCTCGCGACCTGCCGTGCGTCGCTTGCGCCGGTCGTCGCCGAGGAGACGAAGCTCGGCGAGTCCGTGCGCGACGCACTGGAAGGCATGCGCTCGATCGAGCTGCTCGAGCGAGCCGTCGCCCGTCGCCGCGTCCAGCGTGAGGATCCTCGGACGGCGAAGCTCCCCTTCCGCTGAAGCCATCACAGACCCAGCGTTCGCGCGAGGTCCGAGACTGCGCTGCGTATGTCTGCGACCCAGCCGCGCAAGCGCTCGGCACGATCGAGACGGTCGATGCGGGCTTGGAGCTCGAGCATGCGCTCTCCGTATGCCCGGGCCTGTGCTGTGGACTCGACGAGGGGTGCGATCGAGCCGCCCGTGTATTCCGCGACTTCGAGTGCGACCTGTGCATCGATGTTCGCGCGCCATGCGACGTGCTCGCGTTCCTCTTCCTCGAGCTCGTTCAAGTCGAGCTTGCGCTGCAGCTGCGCGCGCGTGAGTTCGAACTGGACTCTCTGGTGCGACGCGAGGGAGGCAGCGAAGAGGTTCAACTCGGTTTGGTTGGCGTGATCGAGCTTGGCGCGTGGGTGGTCTTCGCTGTGGCAGCCTGCGAGCGAGGTCAGCAGGAGAGCTAGCAACACGGGTCGGACTTGCATGGAGAGCAAACTAGAACGCGACGGCGTCGTCGGGAGCAAACTCGAACACATGCTGCGCGGCCACTTCTTCGCGAACGTGGCCATCGTTCAACTTCGTCCACGCACGGGCCCTGCGGAAGTTCTCGAGTTCTTCTGGCGTGAAGTGCTTGCGCGGGCCGAGGAGCTTCTTGCTCGGTCGACGTACACGTGGCGCAAGTGGCACTTCGATTCGAGTTGCGATGTGCGCGAGGTCCTCGTCCGAGAGGCTCTCCAAGGTCGAGCCGCGTTCCCGGACAACGATAGCCGGTCCGAAGATCGTCAGACTCTCGCGGGCCGCGAGCGCGGTCGCTGCATCGTTGTCGTAGAGCGACTCTTCGTGCAGAAAGTCATCGTTGACGTAGATGCCGATTCCGTTGGGCAGGCCGTGCGGCGTGACGCGCTCGAGACCGCCGCGGACGATCGCCATCATCATCTCGGCGGGCGAAGGCTCACGTCCTAGGTCGAGTCGGAACGCTTCGCCGAGATCGTCGAGGACGAGCACCACTCGTCGCGACTCACGCTTGCGGCGCGCGCGTTCGCGGGACTTGGACTTCATCATGGACATGCTCCCTGCTCCGAATCGCAGCACGCTCTCGCGAGTGATTCGCAGACTGCGGGCACACTTCCGGCGAAGTTGCCGATCAGCTCCCCGCGCAGCAGGATCTAGTCTCCGTTCGTCGCGATACCAACGCCCCGCGCGCTCATTTTTTCGTCGCAGCGGCCTCGAGCCCGAACCCCGACAGGCGCCTCGAGCGCGAGTTACGCTCACGGGAACAAGGGCTGCGAACCGCGTCGTTGCGCGTGCTCGAGAGGCTGCGGCCGCGATGGGACTCGCGGACGCCGCCGGAGAAGCGCCGCGGCCCACCGCCCCTCGGAAAGGGACGGTGGGCCGCGGTGTTCTGGAGTTCGCTGCGGCGCTCAGCAGCCGATGCCGTAGTACGTGAAGCCCTGCTCCTCGAGCGTCTTGCGGCGGTAGATGTTGCGGCCGTCGAACACGACCGGCGACTTCAGGCGGCGCTTGACGTCGTCGAAGTCCGGGCGGCGGAACTCGTTCCACTCGGTGATGAGGAGCAGCGCGTCGGCGCCGTCGAGGGCCTCCATCGGCGTCTCGGAGTAGCGGATGCGATCGCCCAAGTGGTGGCGCTTGCACTCTTGGATGGCCTCCGGATCGCAGGCCGTGACGGTGGCGCCCGCGGCGAGCAGCTCGTTGATCACCACCACCGCCGGCGCCTCGCGCATGTCGTCGGTCTGCGGCTTGAAGGCGAGCCCCCAGACCGCGAAGTGGCGGCCCTTGAGGTTGTTGCCGAAGTGCTTCTTCACCTGCTCGGCGACGACGTACTTCTGCTTCTCGTTCACCGCCTCGACGGCGTGGAGGATCTTGAAGTCGTAGCCGTGCTCCTCTGCGGTCTTGACGATCGCCTTGACGTCCTTGGGGAAGCACGAGCCGCCGTAGCCGCAGCCCGCGAACAGGAAGCGCGAGCCGATGCGGTCATCGGTGCCGATGCCCTTGCGGATCATGTCGACGTCGGCGCCGACGCGGTCGCAGATGTTGGCGATCTCGTTCATGAACGAGATGCGCGTCGCGAGCATGGCGTTGGCGGCGTACTTGGTGAGCTCGGCCGACTCGGGGTCCATGAAGATCACCGGGTTGCCGGTGCGTACGAAGGGTGCGTAGAGCTCGTCCATCACGTCGCGGGCGCGCTGGGTGCGGGCTCCGACGACGACGCGGTCGGGCTTCATGAAGTCCGTGATCGCCGCTCCCTCCTTCAGGAACTCAGGGTTGGAGACGACGTCGAACTCGAGCTTCGTGTTGGCCGAGATGGCGGCCGCCACCTTCTTGGAGGTGCCGACGGGGACGGTCGACTTGTCGACGACGACCGTGTAGCCCGTCATGTTCTGGGCGATCGACTTGGCGGCCGCGAGCACGTACTTCAGGTCCGCGCTGCCGTCCTCGCCCGGGGGCGTGCCGACCGCGATGAAGACCACCTGAGCGTTGGGGATGGCCTCGGCGTAGTTGGTCGTGAAGTGCAGGCGCCCGTCGTGGACGTTGCGCTTCAGGAGCTCTTCGAGGCCCGGCTCGTAGATCGGGACCTCGCCCGCCTTCAGACGCGCGATCTTGCGCTCGTCGACGTCGACGCAGATGACGTTGTTGCCGCTCTCCGCGAAGCAGGTGCCTGCGACGAGACCGACGTAGCCTGTACCGATGACTGCGATGCGCATGACGGAAACCGAACGGGGTTGGAAGGATGCGAGCTAGGTAGGCCACCGGTCCCGCTGGGGGGGGTGGCAGGTGGGGGCCTTGTCGGAGCGGGGGGGGAGCGTAGTGGAGTGGGAGAGTGCGGAACCTTCACGCGTTCCTACCTCTGGGGAAGCAAGGTAGGGTACAAAGAGCGTCAAGGGGCGATTAGCTCAGCGGTTAGAGCGCCTCCCTTACAAGGAGGATGTCGGGGGTTCGATCCCCTCATCGCCCACCACCCGAGGATGTGCTGGAGGGCCGGAAAACGGCATTTGCGGGGTCAGGAAGCGGGTTTTTTTAGCTTTCCGCTTCGACCTGACCGCGGCCTAGCTCGGCTCGAGCACGAAGGCGACGTGCCCCTCCTCCGTGCGCGCGACTGCCACGAGACCGCGCCGCGCTCCGCTGCCACGGAAGGCGGCGGCGAGCACCTCCGCGGGCTCGGGATGCCCGCGCTTGCGGACTTCGACCGGGCCGAAGCCGTGGCGGCCGAGGGCCTCGCGTACCCGGCGCGGATCTGCGGAAACCACCTCCAAAACCCGCCATCCGCGCGCGAGCGGCGTGGCGCTCGGTGCCGGTCCTGTGAGGTAGGCGAGGTGGGGGTCGACGGCCCGCCAGCCCTGCTCGCGCGCGAGGTTTCCGACCAGCCCAGCCCGAACGACCGCCGGATTTGGGTCGAAGAGCCAAAAGTTGCCGGAAGAATTTTCCGATAGGTGGCCTGCCGCGGGGATGGGGACCCCAGCGAGGCGGGCGCGCGAGCCATCGGCCGCGAGCGCCACAGCCTCCCGGAGCCCCGCCTCGGGCCCTGCGCCGACTCCGGTCCACAGGTTCGCTTCGCACAGCTCGCCCTGCTCGCTGACCCACTGGGCGAGCACCGAGCCCTCCTCCCAGCCCCCGAGCTCACCCATGTCGAACGCCGGAGACAGCTTGATGCACGCGCCGCGGAAGCGGCTCGCGAGCGAGCGGACGGCGGAGAAGGGCGGCGACCAGCGCTCGGGATCCAGCTCGCGCTCGCCCTCGGCCCGCCGGTCGGGGTCGATCACGAGGAACGCCCTGCCTGGGTCGAGCGGCGGGGCCGTCGCCTCGGCCTGCACGACCACGTGGGCCGTCCTCGAGCCCGCCAGGTTGGCCCGGGCGCAGCGCGCGATCGACGGGTCGCGGTCGGCGGCCACCACGGTCATTCCCATTTCTGAGACGGCCCGCGCGTCGGCCCCCAGCCCGCAGGTGGCGTCCAAGACCCTGCAGTCGGGGGCCATGGCCGCGATGCGCCGTGCGCGCTCGCGCGCCACGGACTCCCGCGTCGACTGCTCCAACCCTCGGCGCGTCAGGAGCCTGAGCCAGCCCGAGGGGAAGCGCTCCTGCGCCCTCGCCCGCAGCGCCGCCAGCTCGACGGCCTTGCGCCCCAGCTCCGGCCCCAAGGCGCGTCTCAGCGCCTCGGCACGCCGCAGGGGATCGGCCACCCCGCCGACCCGCTCCAACGCCTCTTCCACGGCGACGAGTTCCCGATCCTCGGGAAGCGACGCGTGCAGGTACCCCGTTCCGTTTGCCACTATCCGCTCGCTGGCTCTGGTCCCCAGAGCGTAGCGCAAGTTCCACGCAAGGCCCGAGGACTCCCGTGACCCACCTCCTCCTCATCGACGACGAGACCGCGACCCGACTGGTGATGGCGAGCCGCCTGAAGGAGGCGGGCTTCGAGGTCACGCAAGCCGAGAGCGGTGCACAGGGCATCGCGCTCTCGCGCGACAAGCGCTTCGACCTTCTGATCGTCGATGCGACCCTGAAGAGCGGCATCGGCGGTGTCGAGGTCGTGCGTCGCCTGCGCCAGATCCCGCGCAACTTCGGCGTTCCGATCGTGCTCGCCGGCAAGGGCGCGAATCGCGAGGAGTTCACCGCGGCCTACGAGGCGGGCGCCGACGCGTGCCTCTTGAAGAGCGACCTGCCCGTGCTCGAGCACGTGCTCAAGGTGTTCCTGCGCAAGAAGGCCGAGCTCGACGAGGTGCTCGCGACGCAGCGCACGCTCGCGGAGCAGAACCGCCGCATGCAGGCCGAGCGCAGCAGCGCAGCGCCCGAGCCCGCGCGTCCGGCGCGCAAGTCGGCCGCCGAGCCCACTGTTGCCCCGATCACCGCGCGCCCCGACGGCGTGCTCGTCGTCGACGACGAAGGCCTCGTGCTCTCCGCCGACCGCGGTGCCGCCGATCTCTTCGGCTTCGAGGTCGAAGGCCGTGGTCTCGGCAAACTCGCGCCCGCGACCGGCCTCGAGGCCTTCGCCCGCGACGCCAACGTCGATCCCCGCGACGGTCTGCGCTTCGACCTCCCCGCCCGCAGCGGCCGCGCCGCGCGCGCCGTGCTCGCGTCGGTCGTGCCGCTCTCTGCGCGCCCCGGCGAGAACCTCGGCGACAAGCGCGTCGTCCTGCTCGTCGACCTCGCCCAGCGCAAGCTCACGACCGAGAGCGCGCGCCTCGCCGAGTACACCCTGCCGCGCCAGCAATTGCCCGCGCTGCTCGAGGTCGCGCGCATCGCCTACGGCATGTCGAGCCTCGTCGGCTCCAGCCCCGCGATGGTGCGCATCCGTGGCGAGGTGCGCGAGTTGAGCAACAGCGCCGAGCCGGTGCTGCTCGTCGGCGAGAGTGGCTCGGGTCGCGAGCACATCGCGCGCGCGCTCCACTTCTGCGGCGAGCTCTCCGGCCAGCCGTTCCTCGCGGTCGCGTGCAGCCAGCTGTCGCCTGAGAACCTCGAGGTCGAGCTCTTCGGCGCCGTGAAGGGCGCGCTCGAAGGCGTGAGCGAGCGCCCCGGCGCGCTGCAGCTCGGTAAGGGCACCGTGTTCGTCGAAGACATCGAGTCGCTGCCGCTGTCGCTTCAGAAGAAGCTCCTGCGCGCCCTGCGCGAGGGCGTCGTGACGCGCGCGGGCACCGAGCGCACCGAGGCGACCGAGATGCGCGTCGTCGCGTCGACGAAGGTCGACCTCAACCAAGCGGTTGCGGCCGGCACGTTCGATGTCGAGTTGCTGCGCGCGCTCGCCGCGAACGTGATCGTGGTGCCGCCGCTGCGCGAGCGCCCGGAAGACCTCGAGCCGCTCGTCGATCACATCCTGCGCCTCGCCGGCGCCGGCCGCGCGCGCCTCGAGCTCGCGCCCGCCGCGCTCGAGCGCCTGCGCGCGCATCGCTGGCCGGGCAACGTCGGTGAGCTCAAGGCCGCGCTCGAGCGCGCCGCGCGTCGCACCGAGGGCGCGACGATCGAGCTCGAACACCTGCCCGCCGTTCTGCGCGAGGGCGAAGGTGCTGCGGACGACGTCGAGCTCACGCCGGTGCGCGCCAGCAAGGCCACGGCTCGCGCGACGATGGCGGCTGCAGCTGCCGCAGTCGGTGCGTCGCAGCTCGTTCCGGCGGCCGCACCCGCAGGCGCCTTCGGTCAGCGCCCCGGCGAGATCGGCGCGGACGATCCGATCAGCCTCGACCACTACGAGCGCAAGTGCCTCGAGCGCGCGCTCGCTGCCACGGGCAACGACAAGCTCAAGGCTGCCAAGCTGCTCAAGGTCGGCAAGAGCACGCTGTACCGCAAGCTCAAGCGCTACGAGATCCCCTGAGCCGCGAGCGTCTCGCGCCGGTCAGCGTTGCTCGATCGGCGCCGAGACCTCTGCGCTGGCGAAGGAAAAGATCGAGTCGCCGACAGCGTTGGGGTTGCGCAGCACCGCGCGTACCTCGATGGGCGAAGAGCGCTCCGGTAGCTCCATGTCGAGGAGCGTGATGCGCCGCTCGCCGCTCGGCAAGAGCAGGAGCTGCGCGCGCGCGACGATGTCCGTGGGGGAGTCGAGGCTCCCGTCTGGGCGCAGGTTGTGCGAAGTCCCGTCGCGTTCGACGAGCTGCACGCGCAGATCGACGAGCTGCGGATGCGAGCGATGGGTCGCGTGCACGCGCAGTCTCCGGCCGTCGATCTCCAGCGCGAGCTTGGGCGCGAGCCCGAGGTCGCGGCGGCGCATAAGGTAGAAATGGCCGTTGGGGAAGACGCCTTGGCGCGAGTAGCGATCGAGGACCGGCACGGCGACGAGCTCGTAGTCCGCGAACTGGGAGCGAATGCCGACCGCGCGTTGCGGCTTGTGCGACTGGTCGTCGAGGGACGTGACCCACGCGGCGGCGATCTCTTGCGCCGTCGGCGGTGACACGCCGAAGCGGATCGTCGGAACGATGTACTCGGGGCGTTCGGCGAGCGCGCGCGCGACGTCGGCGCGCGGTCGACCTTCCCAAGCTCGCGTGAGGCTCTCACCCGGCGGCGGTGCGGTACGTCCCAGCGGATCGATCACCTCGCGCCGCGAGAGGTAGCCGATCGCGCCCGGCCACGGCGAGAGGACCGTCGCATCGCGCGGCGTGTGGTCGCGCAGGAAGATCCCGATCTCGCGTAGGCGCTCGGTCGTCTGGATCTCTTCGGCGAGCCCCATGCGGCCGTTCAGCTCGAGGTAGCCAAAGCGCGCCTGCGTTCGCGGCTCCATCCAGCGCCGATGAAAGGCCTCGGCGCCGCCAGGTCCTTCGTCCGCAGGGAACTTGCTCGCGAGCGCCGCTCCGCCGAGGCCGAGCGCGAACAGGACCCACGTCACCTGCGGCCAGCCGCGCCGCTGCGAGTCGAGCGCGGTCTGCATCGCTTCCTGCACCGCGATCAGCAGCACCGCGAGGATCGGCGTCATCGCCTCGAAGAACGGCAGGGAGCCGCCGCCGCCGAGCGCGACCATCGCCGCCCAGCCGATCGTCAAAACGCAGGCGCGCACGCCGAGTCCGGAGAGCGCGCCCCGCAGCAAGTACCACAGCGGAAACGCGAACAAGAAGGCGTTGCCCGAGGCGAGCGTGAAGTCGAGCAGGTAGTCGAGGCCCTCTCGTAGCGCGCGCGGCCGAAGCGCGAGAACCATCTCGTCCCAGGCTGAGAGATAGCGCCCGGTCGCGGAGTGACGCAGGAGCGCCATCGCGACGCCGATGACGAGCGGAGCGGCGAAGGCCCAGTGGAACTTGGGCCGAGCCGTGTTGCTCTTTCCGAGCGCGGATCGGCCGAGGTGCACCACGAGGAGCAGCAGCGCGAACACCAGTCCCTGCGGACGCGTGAGGGCGGCGAGGGAGAGTCCGATCGCGGTCCAGCGCGGCGAACCGCGTTCGTAGGCGAGAAGCGCGACGAGGATCCACAGCGACAAGAGCGAGGTCTCGAGCCCGCTGAGCGCTGCGGACGCGACGCCGCCCGAGACGACGTACAGGAGCGGCGCGATCACACCCGCGAGGCGGTCGGGGCTGAAGCGCGCGAGGACGAGCACGCTCGCGAGTGCGGCCGCGAAGCCGACGGCCTGACACAGCTCGTTCACGGGCATGTACAGCCGCTCGCCGATGGCGGCGACCGCGACCCACAGCACCGACGGATAGCTGTCGAGCCCGTAGTTTCCGGTGGCCCACGCGAAGTCCCCGCTCTGCACGAAGTTGCGCGCGATGCGGAACGCGACGTACGCCATGTCGTAGGGCGGCGCGATCTCGTTGAGTGCATTCTTGTGGATCGCGAGAGCGTGCCCGAGCAGGATCGCGAGCGCGACGAAGATCGCCGTGGTGCGGTTCACGCGCGCACCTTGGCGCCGCGCGCCGTCCAGCCCAAGTTGTGCGGTTCCGCGCCAGCGAGCGCCTGAGCGACGAGTGCGCCGACGTCGAGCCGCGCCTCGATCTCCTCGCACACGGCCACCTGTCCGCGCAGCACGGGGTGGCGGGGCAGGAAGAGCGAGCAGCAGTCGGGTTCCTGCACGTTCGAGATCGCGTAGGTGCCGATCGACTCCGCGCGCGAGATCGTCTCTTGCTTGTCGAAGCCGAGGAGCGGGCGCAGCACCGGCAAGCCCGCCGCCGCCTCGATGCAGGCCAAGTTCTCCATGGTCTGGCTCGCGACCTGTCCGAGGCTCTCGCCGGTGATCAGCGCGCTCGCACGTTCGAGCTCGGCGATGCGCGTCGCGATGCGGTGCATCATGCGACGGTACACGACGGTGCGGTACGCCTCGGCTCCCGCGTCGCGAACCGCTTCTTGGACCGGCGCGAACGGCACGACGTAGAGCCGCGCGCTGCGCTGCCAGCGACCGAGCGTGCGCACGAGCTCCATCACCTTCTGCTTGGCGCTTTCGCCGATGTACGGCGGCGAGTGGAAGGTGACGAACACGACCTCGCAGCCGCGCTTCATCGCCATCCACGCCGCGACGGGCGAGTCGATCCCGCCAGAGAGCAGGCACACGGCGCGGCCGAGGGTTCCGACGGGCAGTCCGCCGGGGCCGGCGTCGCGTCGCGCGTAGATCCACGCGCGCGTCTCGCGCACTTCGATTCCAAGCACGAGCTCGGGGTGGTCGAGGTCGATGCGCAGCGGCTGCCCGTCGCGCACGATGCGCTCCGAGACGAGTCGGTCGAGCTCCATCGAGCTCAGCGGGAAGCGCTTGTCGGCGCGGCGCGAGAGCACCCGGAACGTGCGTGTCTCGCCGGGCGGGATCGAGAGCAGCGCGTCCTCGAGCACGGCGCGTGCGCGCTCGACGATGGCCTCGGGCTCGCACGGCGCGCCCCACACCGGCGAGATCGACGAGATACCGAAGACCTGCGTCAGTCGCCGTGCGATCGCTTCGCTGCGGCCCTCCGGAAAGACGAGCAGGCGTGCGTGCTCGCGCTCCAGCCGCACCGGAGCGATCGGAGCGCAGGCGAGGCGCACGTTGCGCGCGAGCACGTTCTCGAAGTCGACGCGATTCGCGCCCTTCAGCGTCAGCTCGCCGTAGCGCACCAGCAGTGCCTCGGGGGCGCTCATGTTCATGTCGACGCTCACGACGCGATGCGCTCCAGCTCGCGCGCGACCTCGACGATCGCGTCGGCAGCGAGGTCGACCTCGGCCTCGCTCGTTGTGCGGCCCATCGAGATGCGCAGCATGCGCCGCGCCTCGTCGTCACTGAGTCCGATGGCCTTCAGTCCAGGGCTGAGCTCGCGCGAGCGCGCTTGGCATGCGCTGCCCGCCGACACGAACACGCCGCGCTGCGCGAGATGGTGCAGCGTCACCTCGGCGGGAGCGCCGCGCAGCAGGAGCGCGACGATGCTCGGTTGCTGCGCCGAAGGGCTCTCGAGGAGGCGCATGCCCTCCAAGGAGCTCAAACGCGACACGAGGCGCGCGCGCAGCATCTTGAAGCGTGCCAGCAGCTCGCCGCGCTGCTGCTCCGCGAGCTCGGCCGCCGCGCCGAACCCGACGATGGCGGGGACGTTCTCGGTTCCGGGGCGCAGCCCGTGCTCCTGTCCACCGCCGTAGAGCAGCGGCTCGATCGGCGTGTGGGACGCGAGCGCCAGCGCACCGGCGCCCTTGGGGCCGCCGATCTTGTGGGCGCTGAAGAAGAGCGCGTCGGCATGGAGCTCGGAGAGCGCGCAGTCGAGCTTGCCGAACGCCTGCACCGCATCGACTGCGACGCGCACGTGCGGTGCCCTCGCCCTCGCGACGCGCGCCATGCGCGATACCGGATGGATCGCGCCGGTCTCGTTGTTCACGAGCATCTGTGCCACGAGCACCGTGTCGGTGCGGACGCGAGCGGCAAACGCGGCGAGGTCGACGTCACCGCGCGAGTCGAGGGGCACGCTCTCGACGTCGAAGCCTTCGCGAGCAAGCTGCACCGCGCAGGCACGCACGCACGCATGCTCGGTCGCTCCGACGAGCACGTGTCTTCCCCGCGCGGCACTCGCGCGCGCGAGCCCGAGCATCGCGAGGTTCGCGGCTTCGGTGCCGCCGCTCGTGAACGTGACTTGGCGCGGCTCGACGAGCAGCGCGGCGGCGACTTGTTCGCGCGCTCGCTCGCGCGCTGCCGCGGCGCGTGCGCCGAGCGGATGACGCGACGAGGCGTTGCCGAACTCGCTGTCGAAGAAAGGCAGCAGGGCTTCGCGCGCCGACGCGAGGAGCGGCGTCGTGGCCGCGTGGTCGAGGTAGACGGGCTGCATCGAAGACCCCTAGAGCGTAGCAGCCCGACGAAGTCGGCCCGCGCGCCGCGCGGCTCTTCGCACTCGGCGCGCGCCTCCTTCGCAAAGGATGCGCGCGCGGGCGGCTCGACTCAGCGCTGGCGAATCGCGAGGGGGCCGAGTTCGAGCGTGACGATGCGTCCGGACTCGACGCCGACGTCCTCGCTCACTTCGGCCTCACCGGCTCGCACGGTGAGGATGTAGCGCTCGGGCGGTAGATCGCGGATGCGCACGGCGCCGTCCGCGTCGCTCGTGAACGGCGGCCAGACGCGCTCGGGTCGCAGCTTGGGCGAGAGCAGCAGCAGCGCCCCCTCGAGCGGCCGTCCATCGGGACCGAGGACCCGTACGTCGATGGCGCCGACCGCGAGCACCGCGACCAGCCCTTCGGGATCGCGGCGATGGTCGAGCCGCGCGTAGGTCGGGTTCGCGAGGTTGGGCCAGTCGGCGCCTTCGGCCCACGCGGGGAGCACGCGCAGCGCATAGCTGCCGAGCGCGAGGCCTTCGAGCGTGAAGAGTCCGCTCGCATCGGTGCGCACGCGACGCTCGGACTGGATGCCGAACTCGGTCGGGTCCGCGAGCGGCGCGAGCACGACTTCGTAGCCGTCGACGTCGCGCCATGCGCGCCGCAGGGGATGCGCGATGCGGCCACTGAGCGGCGCGCTCTCCATTGCAGGAAGCGGCTCGGGCGGCGGCGCGACCGGCGGCAGCACGAGCTCGACCTCGCCGGTCTCAACCGTCAGCAAGGTCGGAGCGCGGCCCCAGGCGAGCAGCGCCACCTGCACCTCACCCTCGACAAGCCCTTCGAGTGCGAAGCGTCCCTGCTCGTCGGTGTGCGTCCAGTGCGGGACGGATTGGCAGCGCGCATAGACCGAGACTTCCGCCAGTCCCTGCCCATCGGGGTCGACCACGCGCCCCGCGAGTCGCGCGTTGCCCAGCGGCGCCATGAGCGGCTCGAGGTCCGGCGCACGCGCGGGCGCGAACGAAGGCAGCGTGCTCTGCGCACGCTTCACGCGTGCGACGATCCACCCCGCGAACAGCGCGGTGAAGACCACGATCGGCAGCAGCACGATGAAACGCTTCACGCTGCGCGCACTCTAGCAATCCGTCCCGCGCTGCACGCGCTGGGGCGCTCTCACCGTGCTACTTGCGGTAGTTCTTCAGCACCCACGTCGCGAAGGCCTTGTCGAGCTCTTCGGGCGTCTGATTCCACACCTTGGTGAAGGCGCGCTCCTGCTGCGCGAGGAGCTTCGCGGGGCGCTCGGGGCCGTAGTCCGTGACCGGCGTTCCGAGCTCGAAGAGCAGCGAGCGCGCCGTGTCGGCTCGGGCCGTCAAGAGCCAGTCGACCGCTGCCCACGCGATCATGTGTTCGCGCGGCTGAATGTCCTCGTAGCCCTTCCACGCCATCATGTCGCGCCACTTCGTGCACGCCTCGTTTTTCACGAGCCCGAAGACGCGCGGCTCCCAGACGTAGAGCTTGTCCGCTTCGAGGTCGCCCGTGCCGCCCGCGTTCCATTGGTTCCAGCGCTCGTCGACCTTGCGCGCGAACCAGTGCGCGACGCCGTAGCGCAGCCAGTTCGGCGGCGCTTGATGCGAGTCGCGGTAGCCGTCGAGCAGGTTCTGCGCGAGCGCGCCGACCACCGCCGTGTGCAGGCAGATGTCGAGGTCACGCCCGTTCTGCTCGAAGCTCTCCCAGTTGACGGCGAGGATGTAGCCGTCCGGCCACTTGGCGCGGTAGCTGTACTCCGGCTCGACCTGAAAGTGCGCGCGCAGGTAGCGCGCCATCGCGCTCGCGCTCTCGGTGATCAGGAGCGTGTACTTGTTCTTCTGGCCGAGGTACGGGCCCTGCCCCATCGGACGCCCCTCCTTGGCCTTCGCCTCGAGGCTCAGGAAGTCCTCTTCCTTGATGCCGAACGCGCGCGTGAAGTCGGCGTAGAGCTTTTCGGCGCGCTGCGCGTAGAGGTGCGCGCGTAGCCAAGGGTCGAGCTTCGCCGGCGCCTTGAAGCCGCGCAGCTTCTTCTTGAGCGCCGCGAACTCGGCCTCGAGTGCCGCCTTTTCGATCGCGTCGCCCTTGGGCCGGTAGCTCTCCAAGGTCGACGCGACGCGGAAGTGCGCGGTCTCGAGAAAGATCACGGGAATCCCGCCGAGCGCGGAGCGCACGCCGTCGGAGCTGTGCGACTCGGTCCAAGGCATCGCGCCCGTCCGCACGATGCCGAGCCGCTCGAGCGCCGCTGGGTCGCCCTTCGTGTACGGGTCGACCTCCTCGAACTCTTCGAGCGAGGTGTCTTGCGCGCGCGCGAGCGGCGCGCCGCACAGGAGCGCGAGGAACGCGAGCAGGGCAGCCCACGTCGTGCGCGGACTGCCCTGCGTGCGGAACTTCATCGCGAGAGAACGCGTGCTTCGAGCGGCGCTACTTGCCGGAGGTCGCGGGCTTCGGCGCGTCCGCCTTGGCCTCGGCCTTGCGCAGCTTGAGCTCTGCCGTCGCCTGATCGAGCGAGCGGAAGACCTCGTCCTTCTCCTTGCGCGCAGCCTCGAGCTCGTCCTTCGCCTTCTTCAGCTTCTTCGAGTCGGGTCCCTCGCTCTCGAGCAGCTCGTCGATGCGCTTCTCGGCGGCGAGGACCTGCGTGTCGACGCGGTCGAACTCGTCGATCAGCTTCTGCATCTTCTTGACGGTCGGCTCCGGCTCCTTCGTGTAGGAGGCGCGCAGCACGGCCGTCATCGTGTCCCACAGCTCGACGCGCGAGCGCTCGCTCTCGAGCGCCTTGCGCACGCTGCCGTCGGCGGTCCCGAGGAACATGTGCTCGGGGTCCTTCTCGTCGAACAGGTTGTGGAACGGGTGGTCCTTCTCGAGCACGTCCACCGGCAGCTTCACGCAGTGGAACCAGCGCGAGAGCAGGAAGGTGCGCTCGTTGTCGACCTTGCCGCGCGAGAGCAGCGCGTCGTCGGTGCCGTTGCACGTCTTGCACTCGCGCAGGACGAGCAGCGGCCGCGGATCCTTGCCCGCGATGTAGGCGAGCGCCTCTTCGCGCGAGAGCGCGCGGCGCGCGGCGGCGGCCTTCGAGCGTCCGTCTTCGGACACCTCGGGGGCCTTGTACGTGGGGTACTCCCAGGTGAGCTTGAGGACGCTCTTCGCGGTCGGACCGCGGAGGACCTCAGGCAGGCTGGCTCCGCCCGAGGCGGGACCGGCACCACTGGGAGGCGGGGGACCCGCCGGAGGTTGGAAGGACGGGGGCGAACTCGCCCCACCGCGGCCCGTTCATCACCCCGGGAGGGCGCTGGCCGGGATCCCGACCGACGCCACGAACGTCATGGCGAGCGCCAGACGACGGAATTGCTGGTAGTCCATGCGGTTCTTCTGGAGAGGGAAGCGCGGCGCCCCGTGCGCCGAGTCCCGAGGAGAGCCTAGCCTCCGTGGACCTCGATGTGACCCGTCCAATCAGGTTTTTGGCCCGCCGGCGGGCGGCTTGGGCGGGCGGAGACGTCGCGGATCGAGTCGCTGCCGCCGCCGCACCCCGCCCGGCGCCGCGCGGGCCGTTTTTTGGGGTCGGGAAGGCTGGTCCAAGGCAGATTGTGAGCGAGAAAAGGCGTATCTATACTCCTCGCCCCATTGGATGATCGGGGAGACCCCGCTCAGCCCAGCCCATGCTCGTCCGACTCCGCAAGAACCTCTCCGAGCCCGAACTGGCCGCCGTGCTCTCGCTGGCCGGTCAGCTCGGCTACGAGGTCCGCACGTTGGAGCCCCGCCGGGACCTCCTCGAGCTCACCGGCCGCGGCGCACCCGACCATCGCTCCCGCTTCGAGGACTTGGTCGGCGTCGAGTCCATCTTGGACGCGGGGGAGGCCCGCGAGCGCTTCCAGCGCGCCCCCGGGGCCCCCGACACCCTCGTCAAGGTGGGGGAGGGCCGCTTCGGCGCCGGGCACGTGACGGTCATCGCCGGCCCCTGCGCCGTCGAGTCGGCCGAGCGCCTCGCCGAGATCGCCCGCGGCGTGCGCGCCCGCGGCGCCACCGTGCTGCGCGGGGGCGCCTACAAGCCGCGCACCTCGCCCTACTCGTTTCAAGGCACACGCGAGCGCGGCCTCGAGATGCTCGCGCGCGTCAAGCTCGAGACCGGTCTCGCGGTCGTGACCGAGGTGCTCGACCCGCGCGACGTCGAGGCGGTGGCGGAGGTCGCGGACCTGATCCAGATCGGATCGCGCAACATGGCCAACTCCGCGCTCCTCGCCGAGGTCGGCCGCCAGCGCAAGCCCGTGCTCCTGAAGCGCGGCTTCTCGGCCACGCTGCGCGAGTTCTGCCTCGCGGCGGAGTACGTGCTCGCCGAGGGCAACCCCAACGTGATCCTGTGCGAGCGCGGCATCCGCGGCTTCGACCCGTCGACGCGCAACGTGCTCGACGTCGGCGCGGTCGCGGCGCTGAAGTGCATGACGCACCTGCCGGTGATCGTCGATCCTTCCCACGCTGCGGGCCGCGGTGACATCGTGCGTCCGCTCGCCCGCGCGGGCCTCGCCGCCGGCGCCGACGGCGTGATGGTCGACGTCCACACCGCGCCGAGCGAGGCGCACTGCGACGGTCATCAGGCCATTTCCCTCGAAGAATTCGGGCGAATCGCCGCCGATGCGCAGGCCATGGTCGCGCTCGACGGCAAGCGCCTGTCCTCCTCCGTGGAGCTCCCCCGTTGAAGCGCAAGCCGTTCCTCGCCGGCAACTGGAAGATGAACCTCGACCGCAAGCAGGCGGTCGAGCTTGCGCGCGCGCTGCGCGATGCGCTCTCGCCCGAGGTGCTCGCCGAGCGCGACGTCGCGGTCTTCCCGCCCTTCGTCTACTTGGACGAGGTCGTGCGCGCGCTTTCGGGCTCGGGCATCAAGGTCGGCGCGCAGAACCTGTGCGACGAGAAGAACGGCGCCTTCACGGGCGAGGTCTCGGCCGAGATGCTCGTCGACGTCGGCGCGACCAGCGTCCTCGTCGGTCACAGCGAGCGTCGCCACCTCTACGGCGAAGGGGACGAGCTGTGCAACCGCAAGGTCGCGCGCGCGCTCGGCGCCGGGCTCCACGTGGTCCTGTGCGTGGGGGAGAAGCTCGACGAGCGCGACTCGAACCGCACCGACGCCGTGATCGGCCGCCAGCTGACCGCGGGCCTGAAGGGCGTCGATGCCGCGGCGCTCGCGCGCGTCACGATCGCCTACGAGCCGGTCTGGGCCATCGGCACGGGCCGCAACGCGACCCCCGAGCAGGCCGGAGCCGCCCACACGCACCTGCGCGGCGTGCTCGCGGGTCTCTACGACGCCCGCCTCGCGCAGTCCGTGCGCATCCAGTACGGCGGCAGCGTCAAGCCCGACAATATCTCGACCCTGATGGCCGCGCCGGACGTCGACGGCGCGCTCGTCGGGGGAGCTGCCCTGAAGGTCGACTCCTTCCTCGGAATCGTCCGTTTCCGCTAGAGCCCCCGACTCTGCTAGAGTTCTGCGCCTCCCACTCGAGTTCCACCGTCCGCCACGGAGGCGGGCGCACGCCATGTCGATCCTCACCGTTCTCTGCTACATCCTCTTCGTCCTCGCGGCGATCGTCCTGATCGTCGTCGTCCTCCTTCAGGAAGGCCGCGGTGGCGGCTTCGGCGAGGCGCTCGGCGTCCACGGTCGCGAGACCTTCGGCCCCGGCTCCAAGGGCATCAACACGTTCACGGGCTGGACCGCCGGGGTGTTCCTCGCGTCGGCGCTCGTGATCCACTACATGAACAAGACGCCGCAGACGGCGATCGACTCGATCCCGACCGCCCCGAGCGTCCTGCCGACGGACGCCGGTGCGGGCGCTCCCGCCGACGGCGCCAGCGCTCCGGCGCCCGTCGACTCGACCACGCCGCCCTCCAACCAGTAGCGCCATGAATCAGGAACAAGTCCTCGACCTGTTCCGGCGCACGAACGCGATGCTGGAAGGCCACTTCCAGCTCTCGTCGGGCCGCCACTCCAACCGCTACTTCCAGTGCGCGCTCCTGCTCGCGGATCCCCGCAAGGCGGAGCAGCTCGCGCAGGCGGTCGCCGCCAAGCTGGAGGTGACGCCGGACATCGTGGTCGGCCCCGCGATGGGCGCCGTGACATGGGCCCACGAGGTCGCGCGCGCGCTCGGCCTGTGCTCCTACTTCACCGAGCGCGTCAACGAGAAGTTCGCGCTGCGCCGCGGCTTCCACCTCGAGGCGGGCCAGCGCGTGCTCGTGGTCGAGGACGTGCTCACCACGGGCGGTAGCTGCCGCGAAGTGTTCGAGGTCGTCCGCAGCTACGGGGCGATCCCCGTCGGCGTCGCGTCGATCATCAACCGCTCGGGTCAGGCGAACCCGTTCGAGCAGGACGGGCTGCCCTTCACCTGTCTCGCGCAGGTCGACGTGCAGTCGTGGCTGCCCGAGCAGTGCCCGCTGTGCGCCGCGAAGACGCACGGCCCTGCGATCAAGCCCGGCAGCCGCCCCGGCGCGCTGAAGTCGAGCTAGCGCGAATGCGCTCGATGACCGGCTTCGGCTCCGCGAGTCGGAGCGAGAAGGGGCTGGCGCTGCGCGCGGAGGTGCGCGCGGTGAACCACAAGTTCCTGCAGCTCAAGCTGCGGCTGCCCGATGAGCTCTCGGCACTCGAGGCAGAGGTCGAGGTGCGCGTGCGCGAGCGGCTCGAGCGCGGCGCGGTGAACCTGAACGTCTCGCTCGACTCGGCCGCGGCGCTCGCGCCGCTCGAACTCGACGTCGCGACGGCCCAGCGCTACCTGCAGCTGCTCGAGCGTCTCAAGCAAGAGTTGAAGCTCGCGTCGCCGGTGACGCTCGACGACATCGCGCGTCTGCCGGGCGTATTCCGCAGTGCGCCGGACTCGAAGGCCGTCGCGGACGCGCGCGCGGCGCTGCTCGCGGTCGTCGACGCGGCGCTCGATTCGCTCGCGGAGATGCGCGAGCGCGAGGGCGCGGCGCTCGCGAAGGACCTCGCGGCACGCGGCGCGTCCATCGCTGCCATCGTCGGACGCATTCGCACGCGCATGCCGACGGTGGTCCGCACGCATCAAGAGAACCTGCACAAGCGCGTCGCCGAGCTGCTCGGGCCGGGAAGCAATCTCGCTCCGACCGACCTCGCGCGCGAGATCGCGTTGATCGCCGACCGCCTCGACGTCACCGAGGAACTCACGCGGCTCGACAGCCACTTGGGTCAGCTCGGTGCGCTGTGCGCGAAGAAGGCGCCCGTGGGGCGTCAGCTCGACTTCCTCGTGCAGGAGTTCCTGCGCGAGGCGAACACGATCGGCTCCAAGTGCTCCGACGCCGAGGTCGCGCACGCGGTGGTCGAGCTGAAGAGCGAGATCGAGCGCCTGCGCGAGCAGGTGCAGAACGTGGAGTAGCGAGCGTGGCGAACCGCGAATCCCGGCCGCGCAAGGGCCAGATGGTGGTGATGAGCGGCCCCTCGGGCGCCGGAAAGAGCACCCTGTGCCGCCGCTTGCTCGAAGATCCGCGCGTGCACTTCTCGGTCTCCGCCACGACGCGCAAGCCGCGCACGGGCGAGATCGACGGCCGCGACTACCACTTCATCACCCCGGAGCAGTTCCGCCAGCTGATCCGCGAGGGCGCGTTCATCGAGCACGCCGAGGTCCACGGCAACCTCTACGGCACGCTGCGCAAGCCGATGGAGGATGCGCTCGCCCGCGGCGACGTGTTCCTGCTCGAGATCGACGTGCAGGGCGCGAACCAGCTCAAGGCGCTCGGCGAGCCCGGCCTCTACGTGTTCGTCGCCCCGCCGGACTTCGAGACCCTGCGCCGCCGCCTCGTCGGCCGCGGCACCGACGCGCCCGAGGTGGTCGAGCGGCGCCTCAAGAAGGCCGAGGACGAGTACCGCGAGCGCGTGAAGTACGACCACGTCGTGGTCAACGAGGACCTCGATCGCGCCCTGCAGCAGATCCGCTCGTTGATCGGCCTCGACTGAGCATCGCCCGCGCGACCCTCCAAACAAGGCGGAGAGACCATGGCCCACATCGTCCTGTGCTCGGGAGCTTCGGTGGCGCTCTACAAGGCCTGCGATCTGGCCAGCAAGCTCGCGCAGTCCGGCCACGAGGTTCGCGCGGTGCTGACGCCGCGGGCCGCGCGGCTCGTGAGCCCCCAGCTCTTCGAGGCGGTCACGGGACAGCCCGCCGCCGTCGACGAGTACGGCCCCGAGCGCCGCGGCGCGATGGACCACATCGAGCTCGCGACTTGGGCCGAGCTCCTGCTCGTCGCTCCGGCGAGCGCGGGGTTGCTCTCCCGGCTCGCTCTCGGGCTTGCCGACGACCTTGCGAGCACCGTCGCGCTCGCACTCCCCGCGGGGCGTCCCCGGCTGATCGCTCCGGCGATGAACCCGCACATGCTGGCCTCGCCGCCGATCGCGCGGAACCTCGCCACCCTGCGCGGCGACGGCTGGCGTGTGATCGAGCCCGGCAGTGGCCACATGGCCTGCGGCGTCGACGGCAAGGGGCGGCTCCCCGAGCCCCAAGAGCTGGTCCGCGCGGTCGCCGAAGCCCTCGCGGGGCGATGAAGCGCGCCCGCTTCCACGTCGTCGTCACTGCGGGGCCCACCCGCGAGTGGCTCGACCCCGTGCGCTACCTCTCGAACGCCTCGAGCGGCCGCATGGGCTTTGCGATCGCGGCCGAGGCGGCTCGGCGGGGGATGGCGGTGACCCTGATCGCGGGTCCGGTGGGGCTCGCGACTCCGGCCGGAGTGACGCGGGTCGACGTCGAGAGCGCCCGCGAGATGCTCGCGGCGCTGCGCGCCGCCTTTGGCCGCGCCGACGCACTCTTCATGGCGGCCGCGGTCGCCGATTGGCGTCCGGCGCGCCGACGCGCGGGCAAGTGGCGAGCCAAGGACGGCGGGAGCGCGCGCGCCTCGATCGAGCTGGTGCGCAACCCCGACCTCGTCGCGACCGTCGCGCGCTCGAAGGGGGCTCGCAAGGTGGTCGCGTTCGCGCTGGAGACGGGCTCCGGCCTGCGCCGAGCGCGCGCGAAGCTGCGCGCCAAGAACGCCGACTTCGTCGTGCTGAACGACGCTACGGTCTTGAATAGCGAGCGCGCGACCGTGACGATCCTCTCCGTGGACGGGTCCGTGCGGCGCCTCGAGCGCCGCGCGAAGCGCGCCGTGGCTCACTCGCTGGTCGACCTCGTCGATCCGCGGCGGGTCCCGCGCGCTTAGGAACGCGCAATCCTGCGCGCGACCCTCTCGTCCGCTCGGCACTTGCGAGGGGTTGGCAGGGTGGCGCGGAGAGATTCTGCGAAGTCGGTGGAGGGCGGAGCGTTTGCGCGCGCGAGCGCGTGGGCCCGCGGACTGTTCGGCGCGGACGAGAGTGCGCCGGCGGAGAGCGAGGCCAAGGACGGCGCGGGGGCCAAGAAGCGCAAGGGCAAGGACGAGCGCGAGCTCACGCCCGCGGAGGAGCGCAAGACCGCCGCGCACATCCAAGAGATCAAGGGACTCCTCTTGATCGCGCTGTCTTTGTGGCTCGCGGTCTCGATGGTGAGCTTCTATGCGCCGCCGAGCGATCCGCAGGCGCAGGGCTACAACTGGGGCGGACTCGTCGGCTACTACTACGCCAAGGGCGCGTTCGCCGCGGCGGGCAACGCCGGTGCGTTCCTGTGCGTGCTCGGCTGCGCGTGGGGCGTGGTGCTCGTGGCGCGCAAGGAAGTGAAGCTCGCCTCGCTGCGCCTCGTCGCGGGTCTGTGCTTCGTGCTCTCGATCGCGTGCATCGTGCAGCTCGCCGTCGATCCCGAGGGCGCGATGGCGCCGACCGCGCGCTCGCCCTACGGACCCGGCGGCTGGCTCGCGTTCCGGCTCACGCCCGTGCTCGTCGCGAAGTTCGGCTACGGCGGCCTGTGGATCCTCTTGCCCGTGCTCGCGGTCGTGTCGTTCATGCTCGCGACCGAGATGGCGTTCTATCCGGCGCTCGCGGCGTTCGGAGAGTGGGCGCGCAAGCGGCGCGAAGAGCGCGGCGAGTCGCTCGTGCGCTCCGTGTCGCTGTGGACCGGGCGCATGGTGCTCGGGCTGTGGGACTTCTTGCGCGGCAACGACATCGGCGCGACAGCCGAAAAGCTCGTCGCGGCAGAAGCGGGGAACAACGGCGCGAACGCGGCGAACGCTGCGGCCGTCGCGAGCGCGCCCGCGAAGCCTGCGCGCACGCGTCGCCAGCATCCGCTCGACGAAGACAACCTGATCGACGATGACGACGACGTCGGCGTGCACGTGCTCACGCCGGTCGCTGCGAGCGCTCGTCCCACGGAGCCTGCGATCTCGGCCGCGGGCGGCGAGAACGCCAAGCCGCTCGAAGAGCGTGTCGGCGACAGCGACGACGGAGACGTCGGGCGCGCAGGGCCCGAGCAGGACTTCGAGCTGCCCTCGCCGGACGACGAGCTGGTGCGCGGCTCGTCGAGCTTCGATGAGGAGGAAGCCGCGGAGAAGCGCCGCCGTTTCGCCGAGAAGCTGGCCGAGCGCTCGAAGCCCCAGAAGACCGAGGTGCAGTCCAAGCTCATGTTCGAGCTGCCGACGCTCGGCCCCGACAACTGGACCTATCCGCCGGTGTCGCTGCTCAAGGTCTCGGAGGCGACGGGGCCGACGAGCGGGGACTTCATCCAAGATCAGGCCCGCGCGCTCGAGGCCGTGCTGCGCTCGTACAAGGTCGAGGCGGTCGTGGTCGACGCCAAGGTCGGTCCGAGCGTGATCCTGTACTACCTCGAAGTCGCGTCCGGCACGCGCATGAACAAGATCACCGGCCTGCAGCAGGAGATCGCCGGCGCGCTCAAGGCCACCTCGGTCCGCATCCAAGCGCCGATCCCGGGCAAGTCGGTGGTCGGCGTCGAAGTGCCGAGCCCCGCGCGCCGCATGGTGCGCCTCTCGGCGGTCGTGAAGGAAGAGGCCTACGACATCAAGAACGTCGGCCTACCGCTGTTCCTCGGCGTCGACACCGAGGGCACGGCGGTGGTCGAGGACCTCGCGAAGATGCCGCACCTGCTCGTCGCCGGCACCACGGGCTCGGGCAAGTCGGTGTGCGTCAACACGATCCTCGCGAGCTTCCTGCTCACGCGTTCGCCGCAGGAAGTGAAGCTGATCCTGATCGACCCCAAGCAGGTCGAGCTCGACATGTTCTCGAACATCCCGCACCTGATGGCGCCGACGGTGACGGACATGCGGCGCGCGACGGCGGTCCTCAACTGGATCGTCGAGAAGATGGAGTCGCGCTACGAGCTCTTCAGGAACGCCAAGGTCAAGAACATCAAGGGCTACAACGCGCTCACGGAGGACGAGCTCCGTCAGCGCATGGGCGACGAGTGGAACGAGGAGCGCACGCCGCGCAAGGTCCACTACATCGTCGTCGTGATCGACGAGTTCGCCGACCTGATGATGGTCTCCAAGAAGGAGGCCGAGCAGGCGGTCATGCGCCTCGCGCAGAAGTCGCGCGCGGTCGGCATCCACCTGATCCTCGCGACGCAGCGCCCGTCGACCGACGTCATCACGGGCGTCATGAAGGGCAACCTGCCCTGCCGCATCGCGTTCAAGGTCAACAGCGGCGTCGACAGCCGCGTCATCCTCGACAACCAAGGCGCCGAGAAGCTGCTCGGCAACGGCGACATGCTCTACACCCCGCCGGGCGCAGCGAGTCTCAAGCGCGTGCAAGGCGCATTCGTCGAGGACGGCGAGCTGCAGGGGATCGTGGACTTCGTGTGCAAGGACTCGGTCCAGAGCTTCTCGCAGGAGCTCGTGCAGCTCTCGTCGGGCTCCGTCGGAACGCTGCCTCCGGGCGCGCTGCCGGCCGAGGGGGACGATGCGGAAGGCGGCGACGTCGAGGGTGGGGGCGACGATGGCGGCGGCTTCGAGGACGCGCTCTCCGACCCGATGTGGGACAAGGCCGTGCGTCAGGTGCTGAAGAGCCGCCGCGGCTCGGCGAGCATGCTCCAGCGCGCCTTCGGCATCGGCTACACGCGTGCCTCGCGCCTGCTCGACATGATGAGCGAGGCCGGAATCTGCAGCGATCACAAGGGCAGCAAGGCCCGCGAAGTGCTCATGACCCTCGACCAGTGGGAGCAGCTCCACGGCAAGGACCCCGAGTCGCTCGGCGACTCCAACGAGCCCTGAGAGCTTGAACCCGCACCGGAAGTTGGCGACCCTCGCGGTCTCGCGACGCTTCCGGGCACCGAACACCCTAGGAACCGCACCGTTGAGTCAGGACATCGGCGATGAGTGAGAACAACAATCGACGCAGCATCGGGCGCGACGCGCTCGGCATCCTCGGCATCGTGATCGGCGTCTTCGGCGCCGTCTCGGTGGTCATGGCGACCCGCCAGCCCGTCTACGACGCCGAGGGAGAGCCCGTCGGGCTCGCGATGCGGTTCGCGCACCTTCTTGGGCCGGTGAGCGGCCTGTTCGCGGCCCTGGGCGTGGCTCTGGTCGGCATGCGGATCTGGCTGCGGGGCTTCGACGGCTCCGTGGTGCGCCACCTCGTCGGCATCCTGATCACGACCTTCATGCTGTCGATCCTCGTCGGCACGATCGACGCCTCGCTCGCCGGCAGCTTCGGCGCGACGATCGGCTCCGCGGTCCGTGCGCGCTTCACCGTGTGGGTCGCGGTGCCGACCGGCATCGCGCTCGTGCTCCTGCCCGCGTGGTTCGCGTGGCTGCGCCCTGCCGAGCGCCACGCGGAGAGCGAAAAATCCGGTTCTCTCGCCTCCGCTCTCGCGGGAACTACGGAGTCCGGAGCGGTCACGACCTCCGAGGCCGAGGCCCTGCTGCCGCGCACTGCGCCCGTCACCGCGGCGCCGAGCTCGAAGGCGAACACTTCCAACGTGTCGGCGCCCCCCGCGTCGACCGCCCCCTATCCCACCGACGTCCGTCTCACGGGCGGCATCCCCCCGGGTGCCAAGCCGCTGGAGTCCCCCTATGGCCGATCGTTCCGAAGTGCGCATGACGTGGTCGACCTGCACCACTCCGACGGCGCTGCTCACCCCGCCGGAGCAGGAGCCGCTCGCGATGTGGCTGCGTCAGCCGCCGCGCCCGAGCACCCACTCGAAGCTCCCTCCGCTGGTCCCTTCGCCGCTTCCGCTCTCGGTGCGGGTTCCGTCGGCCTCGGCGGTGCAGGAAGCCTGAGCGACGAGGCGCTCGACCCGTCCGAGGTCGACGCAGCCTTCACGGCCGAGCTCCCGGTCCAAGAAGCTCCCGCCCGCCCGTACTCGACGGCGCCGGTCGCGCCGAGCTGGGAGCAGCCGGAGATGTTCGACGAGCCGGTCGATGCCTACGGCACCCCGATGTCGCTCGTCGAGTCGCTGCGCAAGCCCGCTGCCCCTGCGGAGAATCCGTCGGAGGTCGCTCCCGAGCTCGACCTCGCCGGTGTCGATCTCGAAGACGATGCGGACGTCGAGAGTGTGCAGCCGCTCGAGGCCGTGGCGTCTGCGCCGATGGCCGTCCGCGCACCCGAGGCCGAGGCGATCGCCGAGGTGGTGAGCGAGCCGACCGTGCTCGTCGTCGAGCAGGCCGAGGTCGAGACCGTGGTGGTCTCGCAGATGGCGCTCCCCGAGGAACCCGAGGTCGCGATTCCGCCGACGGTCGCCGAGCACCCAGCCGAACCCGAGTTGACCGCTCA
The DNA here is from genome assembly GCA_903928115.1 of uncultured Planctomycetota bacterium. Lineage (GTDB taxonomy): Bacteria > Planctomycetota > UBA1135 > UBA1135 > F1-120-MAGs118. Next base: position 23,631 of record CAIYPP010000058.1, on the reverse strand, counting down.
GCCCGAGCTGCCGGTCCAGCCGGAGATCGCCGCGGTGCCCGAGCTCGAGCCTGTCGCGGAAGTTCCGGTCCAGCCGGAAATTGCGGCGATTCCCGAGGTCCCGGCGCTGCCCGAAGTGGAGGCCGTGCCGGAAGCTCCGGTGGCCATGACGAGCGAGGCCTACAGCGCAGAGGCTCCGGCCTCCACGGTGGGCGAAGCCTCGGCGGAACTCTCCTCTGCGGTCGCCTTGCTCGTCGCCGAGCCGGAAGTTGCCGTTGCGGAAGCCATCGTCTCGGAGGTTGTCGCCTCGGAGGTCGTCCTCTCGGAGGCCATCGAGGAGGCGCCCGCGGTCGCTCCGGCGCCGGTCATCCCCGCCACCCTCGAGGAGCCGGTCCAGCCGTCGCTGTTCGCCGACATCGCGCCGGAGCCCGTGCGCCCGGCCGCCAAGTCCAAGGGCTCGCGCGGCGCCGAGCCGCGCTCCGTGCCCGCGACGGCCAGCGTGGCCCCGACGCCGAAGCCTTCGCGCCGCGTCGAGGCGGTCGAGGAGCCCGAGGCCCCGCACGCCATCTCGGACGTCGTGCTGACTCCGGTCCCGTCGCGCTCGGTTTCGCGCGTCTTCCTGCCCGAGCCGACCTACCGCGCGGGCTGCCTGTTCCTCGAGCGCAACCGCGTCGCGGTCTCGATGCTCCAGCGCGAGTTCAACATGGACTTCAAGGTCGCCACGGCGGTGCTCGACCAGCTGCAGGACGTCGGCCTGATCGGTCCCTACCTCGGCGGTCAGCGCCGCGACATCCTGATGAGTCAGGACGAGTGGCAGGACAAGGTCGGCGTCGCCGAGTGAGGTCGAACTCGCTTTTTTAGCCCTGCGCGGGGCGTCCACCGACGAGGTGGGCGCCCCGCGTGCGCTCTGAGGATCCGCTTCGTTTCGGGGCTGCGGCGGGGTGGGGTATCCTGCGCACCCGCGCGCTGCCCACAAAAGAGGCCGCGGGATCGCAGCGAGCTCCACAGTGCCCAACCCCGCCGTCGTCTCCTTGGTGCACCTCGGGTGCGCCCGCAACCAGATCGACTCCGAGCTGATCCTCGGGCGCCTCGCCGACGAAGGCCTCGTCGTGTCCGGTGATCCCGAGCAGGCCGACACGGTCGTGCTCAACACCTGCTCCTTCATCGGGCCGGCGCGCGAGGAGTCCGAGAGCCAGATCCGGCGCCTGTGTGCGAAGAAGAAGCGCGGCGAGCTGGCGCGGGTGGTGGTCGCGGGCTGCCTCGTCCAGCGCTTCCAACGTGACTTGCAGAAACGCTTCCCGCTCGTCGACATCTTCGCGGAGATCTCCGACGGCAAGGCGCTCGCCAAGGCGATCTCGGATCTGTCGCAGGGTCGCTCGGCGCCGCGCTACCTCGACAACGGCGGGCTGCGCGAGGCGACGCGCGACGACGCGCGCTTGCTCTCGACGCCCGGCTCCTACGCGTACCTGCGCATCAGCCACGGCTGCGACCACACGTGTTCGTTCTGCGCGATTCCGGCGATCCGTGGCCCGCACCGCTCGAAGCGGCCCGACGACGTGGTCAGCGAGGCGCGCGAGCTCGTCAGCGCAGGCGTGAAGGAGCTCGTGATCGTCGCCGAGGACTCGACGGCGTGGGGGCGCGACATGGGGCTCGAGCTCGACGCGCTCGTGCGTGCGCTCGCCGATCTCGAAGGCGACCACAAGGTGCGCGTGATGTACGCGTACCCCAACCGCTTTCCGTGGGGGCTCACCGAGCTGCTCGCGAACCACCCACGCGTCGCGCGCTACCTCGACATCCCGGTGCAGCACATCGCGACGCCGATGCTGCGCGCGATGCGCCGTGCGGGCTCGGGCGATCAGGTTCGCAAGCTCTTCGACCGACTGCGCAGCGAGGTGCCCGGCATCACGCTGCGCACGACGGTGCTCGTCGGTTTCCCCGGTGAGACCGAGGCGGATGTCGAAGAACTGTGCGCGTTCATCCGCGAGTACCGGCTCGCGCGGCTCGGCGCGTTCACGTACTCGCCGGAAGAGGGGACGTCGGGCTTCGACCTCCCCGGTCGCGTGAGCGAGAAAGAGATGCGCGCGCGCCATCGCGCGGTGCTCGCAGCGCGGGACGAGGTTCTGCGCGCGGAGCAGGAGGCGCTGGTCGGGCGCGAGATCGATGTGCTCGTCGACGAGAGCTCGCCCGCGCGCGGGGTTCCGAACGTCGCGCGCAGCGACATGGACGCGCCCGAGGTCGACCTCGTGACGCTCGTCACCGGGCGCAAGCTCGCGGTCGGCAAGCGGCTGCGCGTGCGCGTCGAAGGGCTCGATGCCGAGTCGAATCTGATCGCCAAGGCGGTGCGGGGCTGATGGCCTCCGGCGTCTTCGCCCACTGGCCCAACCGCATCACGGCGGTGCGCTTTCTCGGCGCCGTTGCCCTCTTTGCCCTGCTCGCACATGTCGGCGACGTAGGGGCTGAAGAGCTCGCGTCACGACGCGGAGAGATGCATGCCTGTCTGTGGCTGTTCGTGGCCGTCGCGCTGTCCGACATCCTCGACGGCTGGCTCGCGCGGCGCGGGAATCACATCACGGCCTTCGGACGCATCGCGGATCCGTTCGTCGACAAGGTGCTCGTGATGGGCACGATGATCTTCCTCGCGGTGCTGCCGTGGTCGCGCGAGTTCTTTCCGGCGTGGGTCGTGGTCGTCATCCTCGCGCGCGAGTTTCTCGTCACGGGCATTCGCGGCTACGTCGAGAGCCTCGGCCACGCGTTTCCCGCCGACTGGTTCGGCAAGGTGAAGATGCTCGTGCAGTGCTGGGCCGTCGGCATTCCGCTGGGGATGCAGGCCTTCGAGCTCTCCGACATCGCTCGCGAGCGCTGGGCATGGTCCGCGCACGCGATGGTCTGGCTCACCCTGATCACTTCGGTGGGGTCGGGGCTCTCGTACGTCTTCAAGGCCCGCAAGTTCCTCTCGGAGGGCGCGCGATGAATTGGCTCAAGCTCGGGATTGTTTCCTGCGGCTACCTCGGCTGCTCGCCCTTCGCGCCGGGAACCGTCGGCACGCTCGGCGGCGTCGCCATCGCGTGGGCGCTGCGCGGACAGGAGCACTACCTCTGGCTCAGCCTCGCCGCGGCGGCGCTGCTCTACCTCGTCGGCCGCTCCCTCGGCGACTGGTCCGAGCAGTACGCCGGCGAGAAAGACCCTGGGATCTTCGTGCTCGACGAAGTCATCGGCTACCTGATCACGATCGCGTGGACGGGCGGGCCGAGCTACCTCGCGCTCGCTGTCGCGTTCTTCGTGTTCCGCTTCTTCGACGTGTTCAAGCCGAAGCTCGCGCGACGCATGGAGGCGATCGGTGGGGGCGACGGCATCCTGCTCGACGACGTGGTGGCCGGCGTGTACGGCTTCGTGCTCGTGATGTTGCCCGCGCGGCTCCTCCTGCCGAACCTCCCTTGGACCTACGGAGCGAGCTGAGATGACCACACGCAAGCGCAGCAGCGAGGAGCGCACGGGCGGCGGTCTGCCAATCTGGATGCGCTTCACGCTGTCGATGACGGTGGCGCTGGCCCTCGTCTCCTCGGCCGCGGGTTTCCTGCTGTATCAGACCGCTCGGCAGGTCAGCGACAACGTGCAGCAGGCGACGATGGTCGAAGCGACCGAGCTCACGTCTCCTGTCGTGCAGGCCGCCGTCGATCGCCAGCGCATGCTCGCGGAGCGCGAGCTCCTGTTCGCGCTCGAGCAGCAGACCGCCAAGGACATCGTCGCGACCGCGAAGGAGTATCCCGAGGGCGGTGACTCGCGCTACGAGGCGCTGCGGCGTGGTTTCGTGGGCTATCAGGGCGCGCTGCGGGAGTCCTTGCATGCGCAGCGAGAGCAGCGCGAGGCGCGCTACAAGGAGCTCGCGGCGCTCGAGACTTGGAAGCAGGCGGGACAGGCGACTTCGCACGCGGACGGTGCGGTGATCGAGGCCGAGGTGACGCTGGCGGACGGCCGCAGCGGAGTCGTGTTCAAGCATCAGGCGCGCGACGGTCAGGCTCCGGTGTATCTGCTCTTTCCTGACACGGCGCACGTCGCTGATCGCAGCTTGCTGGGGCTCGTGATCGGTGTCACGTTCGTGATCATCCTCGTCGGTGCGCTCGTGTCGGTCTGGGTGGCGAGCCAAGTCTCGCGGCCGATTGCCAAGATCGCCGACGATGTCCGCCACATCGCTGCAGGCGACCTCAACCACCGCATCAACGCGGACGCTGGCGGCGAAGTTGGGACGCTCGCACGCGCGATCGACCGCATGACGAAGAGCCTTGCGGAGGCGCGCGAGAACGAGGTCGAGCTCGAGGTCCGCCAGCGCGAAGTGCAGGTTGCGGCCGAAGTGCGCGAGCAGCTCTTGCCCCAGTCCACGCCCAAGGTCGCGGGCTACGAGGTCGGGCACCTGCACCTCGCGTCCAGCGGACTTTCCGGGGATTTCCTCGATTACATCGAGAGCGGCGCGCAGGGCGGGGTCGGCCTGCTCGTGTGCGAGGTCTCGGGCAAGGGCCTGCCCGGCGCGCTCGTCGGAGCGACGGCGCGCTCGTACCTGCGTGCGAAGCTCGTCGACGGCGGCGATCTCAAAGCCACGCTCGGCACCGCCAATCGTGCGCTCGCCCGCGACGTGCGGCGCGGCATGGCCGTCACGGCGCTCTACGCCTCGCTGGATCCGAAGGAAGGCGTGGCTTCCGTCGCGTGCACCGGGCACAAGGTCCCGCTGATCCGCTTCACCGGTGCCGATCACAAGGTGCGCGTAGTACACCCCGAGGGCATCGCGCTCGGCTTCGACAAGGGCCCCGTGTTCGACAGCAAGCTCGAGGTTGCGCTGGTCCCCGTGGAGCGCGGCGATCGACTCGTGCTCGTGAACTCTGGGGCGGTCACGGTGGCGAACGCGGACGGCCAAGAGCTCGGCGAGAAGGGGCTCTACGCGCTCGTGATGAAGCTCGGCGCCTTGCCGACCGAGGCCTTCCTCGCGAAGCTGCGCGAGGCGCTGCTCGCCCACGCGGGCGACTCCGCGCGCGAGCGCGACATCTCCATCGTCACCGTCCGACGGGTCTGAGCCATGCAAGTACGCGAATTCCAAGCGCTGATCGAGCGCATCTATTTCCAGCGAGACTCGGCCCGCGGCCTGCACGGCACGCACATGTGGTTCTGCGAAGAGGTCGGCGAGCTGACCCGCGCGTTGCGGCGCAACAAGAAGGAAGAGCTCGAGGGCGAGTTCGCGGACGTGTTCGCGTGGCTGTCGACGCTCGCGTCGATGTCGGGCATCGACCTCGAGGCCGCCGCGCGCAAGAAGTACGAGCTCGGCTGCCCGCGTTGCAAGGCGGCGCCCTGCGCCTGTCCTTGAGGGTGCTTGCGTGGCACGCGCGCCGAAGGATGTCGCGCGGGAACTGACGCTCTTCGATGTCGGACCCGTGCCCGCGCCGCGCGCGGCGCTGTACGCGGAGGTCGCGCTCAACCGCCCCGTCGCGGTGCAGTTCACGTACGCCGTGCCGACGGCGTTGGCTCCGCGCGTCGTCCCCGGCGTGCGTGTGGCGGTGCCCTTCGGGCAAGAGCGCGAGGTCGGCGTCGTCACGGGCATCGCGCGGGAGTGTGCGCTCGAGAAAGTGCGCGAAATCGCCGCGCTCCTCGACGACGAGCCGCTGGTCGGGGCAGACCTGCTCGAACTCACGCGTTGGATCGGCGAGCGCTATGCGTGTTCGTGGGGCGAAGCGCTGCACGCGATCCTGCCCGCCGCGCTGAAGCGCGAGCGGGAGAGCGCGAAAGTGATTGTCGCGTCGCCTGCGCCGGGGATCGGCGAGAAGGAGCTCGCGGAGCTCGAAGAAACGCAGCCCAAACAGCACCGCATGCTCCGCACGATCCTCGAAGTCGGCGGGCGTATCGAGCTGCGCGACTTGTGCCGCAAGCTCAACCTCTCGGACTCGGCCGCACGCACGCTCCATCGACGCGGCTGGATTCGGCTCGAAAAAATCGAGGCCGATGCCGACGAGCTCGAGACGTCGCGCGCGCAGCGGCCGCGCCCGGAGAGGCTGCACCCGATGCAGGAGGAGGCGCTGGCAGCCTTGGTCGCGTCGCTCGACGCCGAGCGCCACGGTGCGTTCTTGCTGCAGGGTGTCACCGGAAGCGGCAAGACCGAGGTGTACCTCGCGCTGATCGAGCGTGCTCTCGCCGCGGGACGCGGTGCCATCGTGCTGGTGCCCGAGATCGCCCTCACGCCGCAGACCGTGGGCTGGTTCCGCTCTCGGTTCGAGAACGTCGCGGTACTGCACTCGCGCATGACGGATGCGCAGCGGCTACGGATGTGGCAGCGCGTGCAGCGCGGCGAGGCGCGCGTGGTCGTCGGCGCGCGCTCCGCGCTCTTTGCACCGATGGAGCGCATCGGTGTGATCGTGGTCGACGAGGAGCACGAGCCGTCGTTCAAGCAGGGCTCGACGCCCCGCTACCACGCGCGAGACGTCGCGATCGAGCGCGCGCGCGCGAACAACGCCGTGTGCGTGCTCGGCTCGGCGACGCCCTCGCTGGAGAGCTGGGAGGCGGCGCGCCGCGGCCAGCTCACGCGCCTCTCGATGCCCCAGCGCATCAGCGGCCACGGATTCCCGCCGATCGAAGTCGTCGACATCCGCTCCGAGCCCGCGAGCGCACAGGGTCACAAGCTGTTCTCGCGGCGCTTGCTGCTCCTGCTCTCCGAGGCGCTCGAGCGCGGCGAGCAGGCGATCTTGTTCCAGAATCGCCGCGGCTTTGCGCCCGTCTTGTGGTGCCCTGGTTGCAAGGAGACCTTGCGCTGCAAGCGGTGCGACGTCGCGCTCGCGTGGCATCAGCGCATCGGGCGCATGGTCTGCCATAGCTGCTGCGACGAGCGTCGCGCGCCCGAGGCATGCCCGACGTGCACTCGCCCGGGGATGCGTTTCGTCGGTGCTGGCTCGGAGCGCATCGAACTCGAGCTACAGAAGGTTGCTCCCAAGGCGCGCGTACGGCGCATGGACTCGGACACGATGCGCCGCCGCGAGGACTACGAAGACACACTCGCGGCCTTTGGTCGCGGTGAGATCGACGTCCTCGTCGGCACCCAGATGATCGCGAAGGGCCTCGATTTCCCGCGGGTGACCGTCGTCGGCATTATCTCGGCGGACGGCGCGCTGCACTTGCCGGACTTCCGTGCCGCCGAACGCACGTTCCAGTTGATCAGTCAAGTCGCCGGACGAGCGGGCCGTGGCGCGCTGCCGGGGCGCATCGTCGTGCAGACCATGTCACCGCAGCACCCTGCGATCGTCCGCGCTGCGAAGCATGACTACGAGGGCTTTGCTGAGCACGAGTCCGCGCTGCGTGCAGAGCTCGCGTATCCGCCGCATGGACGTATCGTGCGACTGCTCTACGAGGATCTCAGCGAGAAGCTCGTGATCGACGCGTCCGACGCGGCCGGCGAGCTGCTGCGCGAGCGCCTCGTGGACTCGCAGGCCGTGGTCTTGGGCCCCGCACCTGCGCCGATCGCGATGGCTCGCGAGCGTCACAGGCGGCATCTTCTGATCAAGCTCCCCGTTGATCCGGCCGAGAGCGCGCTAGTGCTCGCCGCCGTGCGGGCGGTGGGAGAGAGCGGCGCGAAGCTTCGCCCGACTGTCGATGTCGATCCGGTGTCGATGTTCTGAGTGCGTCGACTAGCGCGGAGCTGCACGCGGAACGGTGACGAGCCCGACATCGAAGCACGGCACGCCGCTCGGCGGCGTGCATGCAACGGCTAGCACGTTCCTGCCCGAGCGCAGCGCCGCGACCGCCTCGGGTGTCACGCGCTCGAGCACGTAGCCTTCGCTCGAACCCGAGAGTCGCGCGGCCAAAACGCCGTTGAGCCAGAGCTCGCACGTACTTGCGTGGTTCACTGCGAGCCGCAGTTCCTCGTTCGGCGTCGCCGTTAGCTCGAAGCTCCGTCGCAGCCAGAGCGGAGCGCCGCTCCACTCCGACCGCGCAGCTGCATTCGCTTGGTCACGCACGCCAAAAGGCGCCATTCCACGCCCCCAAGTCGCATCGTCGAACTCCGTCGATGTCCAGCCGCTCTGCGGCCCTTGGGAAGTCCAGCGCCATTCTTGTTCACCGCTTCGTGCATCCGCGACGAGCACTCGAGCCACATCCCCGGGGGGACGCGCCCAATTCAGCGGGCCACGCGCACCGCGCGCAAGCCACTTTCGCGAGACAGCGTCGTCGAACAGCGCGCGGAGGAAGAAGCTGCCAACGCTCGCACCTGCTGCGCGGGCGTCGCTGGCGCCGCTCAGCGCATCCCACTCCTCGGCGATGAGCCCGCGACTCCGCATGGACTCGAGCGCCGCGAGGAGCGGCGTCACCAGCGCCTCGAAGTCCTCGCGATTTCTTGCGAGGCTCGCGCACCCCATCGTCCGGTCGGCGCGTGTGGAGCTCGAGCGACTGTCGAGCGGCAGTCCGAACGCGCCGAGCTTGCTGCGATAGTGCGCGACCTCGCGTTGCTCCAGTTCGTCGGGAAAAAGGCCGAGCTTCAGGAGTCCATCCCAGGCGAGCTCCGGCTTCTGACCCCAAGACCCCGGCACGTCGAAGGCGAGCTTGGTGTGCTGGCCCTCCGTCGCTCGATGCTCCCACTCCGCAGCCCATGTGCGCGCGAGCTGCTCCAGCTCGTCGGCTCGCTGCGCGCTTCCCATTCGGCGTGCCATGCGGGCGTACGCGCCAAGCGCGAGGACGATCTTCGCGGAGAGCCCTGCATCGTGCGCAAGGCGTGCGGTGGAGGATCCCGCTTCAGCGGACTCTGCGATGTCGAAGCCTTGCTCCTCGAGGTAGCGCGCCCAGCCGGACAGCTGCTTCCAGTATTTGGCCGCGAATTCCACGCGCCCCTCGCGCTCGCACAGCGCTGCGACCATCAAAAGGAGCGAGGCGGACGAGTCGAGCCCGCGCGAGACCGAAGGGGCGCTCGCCTGCCCCGTCGAGCACGCAGCGCGCGGAAACCTGCCCAGATCCTCGGGTGCGTGGGGCGCGTTCCAGCGCGGCGATGCTGCGTAGTCGAGCAGTGGTGTCAGGAGCGCCTTCGTGAGATCGCTGGAGAGCAACAGACAGAGAGGCTCCAGCGATGCGGAGAGTTCGACGCTCGCGACTCGCCGGTCCTGCGAGCCGTCGATGGAGAACAGCAGGGGACGTCCGCTGGAATCCGCGGATACGACAGTTCCTGCCAGCGCCTGTCGGTACGCGTGTTGGCAGAGTCGTAGCCAGGGCGTGCCGCCGAGGGCGAGCAGGTCCTGCGCGAGCTCGCGGTCGAAGTTCTCACAGCGCTCGATCAACTGCGGCCCCGCCGCGTCGGCCGCTTGCAGCATCCCCGCTGCATCGACGCCGTCTCGACGCCAATATGGGCGCAGTCGCTCCTCGAAGTAGCGGATCGCCCACTCTTCGCTGCTCGCGAGGATGGCCCGCGCGATCACCGGCTCCACGGCATCCTTTGCGACCACGTATCCCGCACCGCCGCGTCCTTCGAGCCGCACGGAGATGGCAGGGTTCTCCGCATCCGCCGCTCGCGCACCGGAGAACTCTTGCGGCACCCGAGCACTGCGTCGCTCGATGAACGCCTGCCGCAGCTCCGCCGCCGATCCGTAGTTGGAACGGACTCCCGGGCCTTTGCGCGCGCTCACATACATCGCCTGCGGCGCCAAGTCCTCCGGCTCCACGGCCGCAACCATCGCGGTCTCCAGCCCTTCGATGTCGAGCAGCTTCCCCTGCACGCTCCGCGCCGAGTCCAAGACCGCAGCGCGCGCCGAGATGTCGAGATAGAAGTCGATTCCGTGCTCTTTTCCGTCGAGGGAGCGTGCGCGCAGCTCCACGTACGTTGCGGGTCGCGCAAAGACACCGAGGTCGTCGGGGAGTCGAGGCGTGACGAAGGCGAGGACCAACTCGACGCCCTCGTAGAGCGCGGAGAATCTCGTGGTCGTGAAGTCGACCTGCGTCACGAGCTCAGAAGGGGCAGGCACCTCCGCCGGCTCGGCGCCGAGGAGGCGCACGATCTTGTCGCCGTCGACTCGAACGAGCACGCACGTCGGCAAGTGCAATCCACTCGCGTCGGTCGTGACGCCGCCCGTCGGTCCGGCTGGGGACGAGACGAGGCGGAAGGCGGGATCGTGGAGAGCGAGCGGCGCGGCGAGTCCCTGCGACTCCTGCGCGCTTGTCGGCGCGGCCGCCAGCAGCGTGAGAACAAGCGAGAGCATGCGCGCCAAGTTAGCGCGCAGCCCACGGCTCTTGCAGCGTTCTAGCTCGCGACGAGCTCGCGGAAGCGCGCGAAGAGGTGCGCGCTGTCGAGCGGTCCCGGCGCCGCCTCGGGGTGGTACTGCACGCTCATCACCTTCGCCGTCCGATGGCGGATGCCCTCGACGGTCATGTCGTTCAGGTTCACGTGCGTGAGCTCGAGCTCCTTGGGCAGCGTGGTCGGATCGACCGCGAAGGAGTGGTTTTGCGAGGTGATCTCGACGCGCCCGGTCAGCAGGTCGCGCACGGGGTGGTTCGCTCCGTGGTGGCCGAAGGGCATCTTGTGCGTCTTCGCGCCGAGCACGATTCCGAGGATCTGGTGGCCGAGGCAGATGCCGAAGATCGGCTTCTTGCCGATCAGGTTGGCGATCTCGGGAATCGCGCAGACCGGCGCGGGGTCACCGGGGCCGTTGGAGAGGAAGATCGCGTCGGGGCCGAGCGCGAGCACGTCGCTCGCCTTCGTCGTCGCAGGAACGACGGTGACGTCGAACCCCGCGTGGACGAGCGAGCGCATGATGTTGCGCTTCGCGCCGAAGTCGAACGCGACGCAGCGCTTGCGCTTGCCGCGCCAGCTCTCGACGAGCGCCGGATAGCTCGGATCGAAGTCGTGGTTCCACTCGTAGACCTGCTTGCAGGTCACGACGCGCGCGAGATCGCGGTTGTCCGTGGCGAGCGTGGCGCGCGCCTTCTTCACGAGCGACTCGGGGTTCGAGTCGACCGTCGACACCACGCACTTCAGGCAGCCCTCCTCGCGCACGATCTTCGTCAGCCGCCGCGTGTCGACGCCGTCGATCGCCACCACGCCCTTCGCCGCCAGCCAGTCGGGCAGCGAGCTCGTCGCGCGACGGTTCGACGGAATCGAGCTCATCTCCTTCATCACGAAGGCCTCGGGCCACGCCGAGCTGCTCTCGTCGTCCTCCGCGACGATCCCGTAGTTTCCGATCAGCGGGTAGGTCATCACGACCACCTGACCGAAGTAGGAGGGATCCGTGAGGACCTCCTGATAGCCGCTCATCGCGGTGTTGAAGACGATGTCGCCGCCCTTTTCGCCGCGCGCACCGACGGCGCGACCGGGCAGGACGAGGCCGTTCTCGAGTGCGAGCCACGCGGTGGGGGCGAGTGCTTCGTGGTTGCTCATGGGGTTGTTCAGGACTGTCGCGGCTCTTTGACGAGGGCGTTGATGCGGGCCGCGGCGCAGCCTGCGCCGAAGCCGTTGTCGATGTTGCAGACCGTGACGCCGGAGGCGCACGAGTTGAGCATGCCGAGCAGCGCCGAGAGGCCGCCGAACGACGCGCCGTAGCCCACGGACGTCGGCACGGCGATCACCGGCCGATCGACGAGTCCGCCGACCACGCTCGGGAGCGCGCCTTCCATTCCCGCGACCACGATGAGCGCATTCGCTTCGCGCAGCTTCTGCGTGTGCGACAGGATGCGATGGATGCCGGCGACTCCGACGTCGCGCACCTCTTCGACGTGCGCGCCGTGCATGCGCGCGGTGACGGCGGCTTCCTCCGCGACAGCGCCGTCGGAAGTGCCCGCGCTGATCACGAGCACCAAGCCGCTTCCCTCCGTGCGAGGCTCCGGCTCGACCGTCACGCAACCCGAGCGCTCCCAAACACGAGCGCGCGGCAGCCGCGCAGCGAGCGCGGCGCGCCCCGCCGAGGTCGTGCGCGTCACGAGCAGACGCTCGTGGTGTTCGAGGAGCGCCTGCGCGATGTCGACGAGCTCCTCGGGAGTCTTGCCCGCGCCGAACACGACCTCTGGATGTCCGCAGCGCAGCGCGCGGTGCGTGTCGAGCGTCGTGTGGCCGAGGGAGCGCTGCGGCAGTGCCGCGAGCTCCGCCATCGCCTTGGAAACGTCGATGCGGCCGTCGCGGACGGCGTGCAGGAGCTGTTCGAGCGGCTGGGGATCCAAGGGGGCGGTCCGAGCGGGCGCAGATTATGGCGAGCGACCCGCCCGGGCGCGACCCTCGCCTAGCTGGAGGCTGCGTCGAGGCTCCGGTCGGCCACGAGACCCGCTTTCCAGCGCTGCCAGCCCAGTCCGGCGATCATCGCCGCGTTGTCCGTGCAGTAGCTCGGGGCCGGAAAATGGGCTCGCAGCCCGCGCGCGTGCGCCGCCGCGGCCAGCTTCTCGCGCAGACGGCGGTTGCAGGCCACGCCGCCGCCGACGAGCACGTCACCGACGCCGAGCTCGAGCGCTGCGCGCACCGTCGGCTCGACGAGCGCGTCGACGACCGCCTCTTGGAACGACGCGGCGACGTGCTCGCGCGCGGGGATCGACTCGGGTGGTGGGAGCGGCGCCTGCGCGTTCTGCCCGCGCACGTGATAGAGCACGGCGGTCTTGAGTCCGCTGAACGAAAACGGCGGGAATCGCGGCGGCTCTTCACCGCGCTCGACGCGCGGCCGATAGCGCGGAAACTCGAAGCGCTTGGGATCCCCGTGCTCCGCGAGCTTCGACACGCTCGGTCCGCCGGGGTACGCGAGCCCGAGCATGTGTGCGACCTTGTCGAACGCCTCTCCCGCGGCGTCGTCGAGCGTGCCGGAGAGCCGCTCGATCTCGAGCGGCGAGCGCGCGTGATAGAGCGCGGTGTGTCCGCCGCTTACTACGAGCGCCACGCACGGCCACGGTGGCTGCGGCAGGCCCATGCCCGCCGAGTACACGTGTGCTTGGATGTGATCGACGTCGACGAGCGGCAGCCCGCGCACGTACGCGAGCGCTTTCGCCGTCGAGACTCCGACGAGCAACGAGCCGATCAGGCCCGGACGTGCGGTCACAGCGATCGCGCCGAGTTCATCGAGCGTGACGCCCGCTCGCGCGAGTGCGCGGTCGATCACCGGCAGGATCGCACGCAAGTGCGAGCGTCCTGCGACTTCCGGAACGACACCGCCGTACTGCGCGTGCTCCGCGACTTGACTGTCGACTTCCGACGAGAGGATCTCGCGTCCTGCACGCACGACCGCCGCCGCGGTCTCGTCGCACGACGACTCGATGCCGAGCACGAGTTCGCTCACCGCGCGCCTCCCGTTGCGCACGGATGCACGCCCTGCAGCAGCGCGAGCGCCGCGTCGAGCTGCGGATCCTGCGGCGGCCGCGGGTACATCTCGCGGCCTGCCTCCGCTTCCCACGCGGCGAGCTCCGCGAGCGCCGACTTCGGCGGACTGTAGCTCGCGAGGAATTGGTGGAGCGCGCTGCGCTGCGCGGCCTCGAGCTCGACCTGCACATCCGGGACGAGCCCGTGCTCCCACGAGCCTTCCACGGTGCGCTCGATGTTGCGGTGCGACGGCGTGTAGTAGTAGGCGCTGACGAGCTTCACGACCATCTCGCCGCCGCCGAACGACTCGACCCTCTGCACGAGTCCCTTGCCGAACGTCGGGGCGCCGACGGTCACTGCGACGCGATGCTCTTGCAGCGCTGCAGCGAGCACTTCGCTCGCGCTCGCGGACTCGCCATCGACGAGGATCGCCAGCGGCAGCCCCGCGAGCGTGGCCTCGTCTTCGTCGGCCTCGTAGCGCTGCACCTCGCCGCGCCCTTCGTGCGACACGATCAGCCCGCGCTCGAGGAACCGATTGGCGATGCGCGTCGCCGCGCGGAGGACGCCGCCGAGATTCCCGCGCACGTCGAGCACGAGCGACGTCATGCCCTGTTCGCGCAGCTCCGCGACCGCAGCGTCGAACTCGTTGGGCGTCTCCTGACTGAACGACGACAGCGCGATGTAGCCGACCGTCGGAGCGAGCATCCGCGCATGGCGCATCGTCGGATCGACGAGCGCGTCCTGTCCGATCGACACGCTCCGCTCGCTCCCGTCGCGCGCGCGCAGCCGAAGCTCGAGTGCGCCGCGGTCGCGCTCGCCGAGCACGCGTCGCAGCTCCGTGAGGCCGAGCCCCGCGACCGCGCGCCCTCCGGCCTCGACGATCTGGTCGCCGACGCGCAGCCCCGCCTTCTCCGCGGGCGAGCCCGGCAGCGTGAACAGCACGCGCGCGTCTCCGGTCGGCTGTGCGAACACGACGCCGATGCCCTGATAGTGCCCGCTCGTCTCGCGCTCGACCGCCGCGACCTCCTCGGGCCCGTAGTAGCGCGAGTACGGGTCGAGTCCTTCGACCAGCCCCGCGAGCGCGTCGTCGAGCAGCTCGCCTCGCCCGACGTCGCGCACGTACTCCCGCTCGATGAAGGAACGAATTTCCCGGTACCGCGCCGCGTCGGCGTCCAAGGGGCGGGCGAGCACCTTCGCGGCGAGGAGCCCCAGCGCGACCCCTAGAACGGTGCCGACGCCGAGGTGGAGGGCGTCACGGCGGCGCTGGGCGGTGCGCTCGGCTCGTTCCGGGTCGCTCGTCATGGTGGGGGATCCTATCTGGTGCCCCGCGGCCTTCAGGAAGGTCTTCGCGCGGTGCGAGAAACACCGGACCGGTTTTGGACCTTCCGGTCGTCCTTCGTAGCTTGGAGCGGGACCGATCCCGTCCCAGCCTCTCCGCATGCGCCCGCTGACCGCCTTCCTGACGCTCCTCCTCGCGCTCGGTGCGCCCGTGCTCGCCCAGCGCGGACAGGGCGCTGCGCCCTCGGCGCCCCCTCAGGGGGCCGCGCCGACCCCGCCCGCGGGCGGTCAGGGCAAGGCGCCGGGTCCGCGTGGCAAGGCACAGGGGAAGGCTCCGGCGAAGCGCGGAGACGCCGAGAAGGCTCCTGCCGAGCAGGGCGCTGGCGCGGCTCCGGCGAGCGCCCGCACCGCTCCGCCGCCCGCAGGGACGCCGACTCCGGTCCCGCCGCCCGCGGCGGTCGCGCCCCAACCCGAGCGCCCCAAGCCCGCCGCGGCGCCCTCGGCGACTCCGCCACCGCAGCCCCAGCGCGCGAAGAGCGACGAGTCGGAGGTGCTCACCGTCTTGGCCCTGCGGGAGCGCTTCCGAACCGCGGACACCGACGGCGACGGTGTCATCGCACTCCGCGAAGTCGCAGCCACGGGCCTCGGCCGCCGCGAGCACACTCTCGGCGACGTCGATGGCGACCACGGCCTCTCCGAATCGGAGTTTCTCGGGGCCTACGCCGCCTTCGGCGCAAAGCAGGGTCTGAAGCTCGAGCCCGAGCTCGCGGCCATGGCGCGACCTGCCGCGCCGAGTCCTCAGGTTCTGAAGCCGGACTCGGCGCCCGTGGCTCCGCCTTCGCGCAGCACCGCCGCTCAGGTCGAGCTGGAGAGCAAGATCGAGGAGGCGTTGCGCAAGAATCTCGGGGACAAGTACGTGCCCCGCGTCGTCGAGAAGCCGGCGGAGCCCGTCGTGGCGCCTGCGCCGAGCAAGACGCCCGCGCCGAGCACGCCCGTCGAGGGCGAGGACTCCGCTGAGCCGGCGACGCCGCTTTCTCCGGAGGAGCGCGCTGCCCAGCTGCGCGCGAGCTTGGAGCGCCGGCTCGCGGAGAGTCAGGCCTCACCGGACGAGGCGCTCGCCGCTCGCGCTCGATTGGAGCAGCGCATCGCGGAACTCGTGGCGGGCGAGGCCAGCAAGCCGCCGCCGGGCTCGCGCCGCGACCCGACGCGCTCGCCCGACGAGCGCGACCGCGAGCTGCGCGAGAGCCTCGAAGCCAAGCTCAAGGCGGACTTTGCCACGCCCGAGCAAGCGGCCAACGCGCGCGCTCGACTCGAGGAGCGCATCGCGCAGATGCGCGCCAAGGACGCCGAGCGCGCGGCTGCGGAGGAAGCGGGGGAAGCGGACGACAGCGCGAGCGCAGCCCGCAGCTTCGAAGAGCGGGCCCGAGAACAGCGCGACGCGCTCGAGCGGGAGCTCGCGGCCAGCGGCGCGACTCCGGAGGCTGCGGCCAAGGCCCGCGCCGAGCTCGAGCAGCGCCTCGCGGCGCTCGCCAAGCGCGCCGGCCCCAAGCCGCCGCCGGGCTCCCGCCGCGACCCGACACGCTCGCCCGACGAGCGCGACCGCGAGCTGCGCGCGAGCTTGGAGGCCAAGCTCGCCGCGGACGGCGCGACGCCGGAGCAGGCCGCCAACGCGCGCGCGCGGCTCGAAGAGCGTATTGCGCAGATGCGCGCCAAGGACGCCGAGCGCCCGGACACCGCGAATGCCCCGCGTGCGGCTGGGAGCGGGACGACCGCTCGCGTCGAGCCGACGGAGCCCGCGCCGGCACCCGCATCCGAAGGCACGCCGACGGACGCTCCGCAAGCAGCTCCGACGCTCACGCCCGAGCAGTCGCTCGAAGCACGCGCCCGCAACCTGCGCGAGGCACTCGAACGCCAGCTCGCAGACTCAGGAGCCAGTCCCGAGGAGGCCGCGATCGCGCGCGAGCGGCTCGAGCGCCGCATCGCCGACATGCAGCGCGCGGCCCAGGGCGAGCGCAAGGCCTCGGGCGGCGCAGGGCAGGGCGGCAAGAAGAAGCGCGACGGCGGAGGCTGAACCTCTCGCCGTCGCGGCACATGGACCGAGTCTCCCCCCGGAGCTCGGTCCTCGCCACCCCCGTGGCGTCGCGCTAGCCCGCCGCGCGTTCTCCCACGCGGCGGTAGAAGGTGGTTCGGCCGAGCGGACCCTCCCAAGCGAAGCACTCGCCCTCGCCAGGGAAGATCACGCGCAGCGGATGGTCGACGTCGAGCTCGCAGCCCAGCGTCGCGAGCTCTTTCTCCGCCCGCCGCAGCTCGCGGCGCTCGGTCGAGAGCTGGCTCTCGAGCCGCGTGAGCTCGTCGCGGTGCTCGTGGCGATCGACGGACAGCCGTCCCAGACGGTTTTCGAGGGCGGCGACCGCGCGGTTGCGCTCTTCGAGTTCGCGCCCGATGGCGCGCACGAGGGGCAGCAGGCGTTCGGCCTCGGACATCGCAAAGCTCTTGGACTGCATGGGTGGGGCTCCGAAGTTGGGGGTAGGAGGTCTCGGACAAGCTCCGGAGCCGGAGTGGACCCTCCGAGCGAGCGGAGATTCGCGCCGCGCCGCGCTTTTTGGTCCTCGAGCGCGTCCGGCTCGCAGCGGGGTGCGAACTTCTTTCGGTGCTCCCCTCGGCGGCGCAAGCAGGCTTTCAACCCTGCGCGCGCGAGCTCGACGAGGCAGCCCTGCCCGCCCTCCGCTACATTGCCCGCCCGAAACCCATGCCGCGCCCCATCGTCGAGATCACCCACGTCCAAGAGTTCTCCGCCGCTCATCGACTGGTGAGCGAACACCTCTCGGACAAGGAGAACCGCGAGCTCTACGGCCCCTGCTTCACCGACCACGGCCACAACTACTCGGTCGAGGTCACGGTGCGGGGCCCCGTCGAGCCGCGCACGGGCATGGTCATGGACCTGAACCGTCTGCGCATGCTGATCGTCGAGCGCATCATCGAGCGCGTCGACCACCGCCATCTCAACCACGACGTGCCCTTCCTGAAGGGCACGATCACCACCGCCGAGAACGTCGCCGTCGCCTTCTGGGACGAGCTCGAACCGGCCCTACGGAAGTTCCCCGGATGCAAGCTCTACCGGATCCGTCTCAACGAAAGTCGCGCCAATCGGGCCGAGTACTACGGCCCGCAGACGGCGGCATCGCCAAGCTCGTCGCGAAGCTCCTCAAGGAGCTCGGCGAAGACCCCAAGCGCGAAGGGCTGAAGGCCACCCCCGACCGCGTCGAGCGCTCGCTGCGCGAACTGACGGCGGGCTCGACGATGTCGGTGGCCGAGGTGATCGGCGAGGGCGTCTTCACCGAGGACTGCTCGGAGATGGTGCTCGTCAAGGACATCGAGTTCTACAGCCTGTGCGAGCACCACATGCTGCCCTTCTACGGCCGTGTGCACGTCGCCTACATCCCCAACGGCCGCATCATCGGCCTCTCGAAGATTCCGCGCATCGTCGACGTCTTCGCGCGCCGCTTGCAGGTGCAAGAGCGCATGACGCAGCAGATCGCGCAGGCGCTTCACGTCGCGCTCCAGCCCAAGGGTGTCGGCGTTGTCGCCGACGCGCATCACCTGTGCATGATGATGCGCGGCGTGCAGAAGCAAAACTCGTCGGCGCTGACTTCGTGCCTGCTCGGCGCGTTCCAGACGGACTCCAAGACGCGCAACGAGTTCCTCAACTTCGTGCGCAGCATTCCGCCGCGCTAGAGGCCGCTCACGCGCGCGGCGGCATGTCGAGGTCGTCGACGTTCGCGTCGCGCGGCGAGCTCCACGCCTTCCAGAGCACCTCGGCGACCTCTTCGGGCTTGTGCATCTTCGAGCGGTCCCAGTTGCCGGGTATGCCGTCGAAGATCGCGGTGTCCGTCGAGGTGGGGTACACGGTCGAGACGCGGATGCCGCTCGGGCGCAGCTCCTCGCGCAGCGCATCGCCGAACCCGCGCAGCGCGTACTTGCTCGCGCAGTAGGCCGTGTTGCCCGCGTAGCCGCGCTTCCCCGCGAGCGACGCGATGTTGAAGATGTGCCCGCGGCCGCTCGCCTTGAGCGCGGGGAGGCACTCCTTCGTCACGAAGAAGGGCCCATCGACGTTGGCTTGGAACATCCAGCGCCAGCGGTCGTACTCGGTCTGCTCCAGCGGCGCGACATGGAACACGCCCGCGTTGTTCACGAGCACGTCGATCTCGTCGCCGAGGAACTCGAACGCGCGCCACATCGCGGCCGCGACGCTCTGCTCCTCGCGTACGTCGAGCTGGGCCGCCATGCCCTTGCCGCCCGCCGCCTCGATCTCGCCGACCACCTTGTCGATCTCCGTGGCCGTGCGGGCTGCGACGACGACGCTCGCGCCTTCGCGGGCGAAGCGGAGGGCGATGGCGCGGCCGATGCCGCGGCCGCCGCCGGTGACGAGGACTCGAAGTGCCGACATGTGCTGCCCCTTGGGACGAAGAAAGCGAACCGCCTCGCATCGTAGCAGTCGTGCGCTCCCAAGTTCACACGAGTACGCAGGCTCGTCGCTACACTCTCCGGCCCCATGGCCTGGAGCAGCCTCGGCACGCAGTTCTGTCTCGAGCTCGCCTTCGGCGTGCTGGTCACGATGGCCGCCGTCGCGCGCGCTCCGCTCGGCACGTTCTTCTTCCAGTTGATGGGCTTGACCGCGCTCGTGCCGCTGTGCGTCGCGATCGGCCTCGATCCGATGGCGGACGCCGGCGAGTGGCTCGCCTTGCCGCGCGTCCTCGCAGGCGTCGCCGCCGCGACCTTCCTCGTGTATGCAGGCCCGGTGCGCGCTCGCACGCGCGAGCTGGTGCTCGTCGTCGCGTCGGTCGCATCCGCCGCGTCGCTCGCGCTCTACCTGCGCGACGTCGGCTCGATCGGCTCGGGCCTGCCGTGGGCCGTTGCGAGCCTCTCCGCGCTCGGCACCGGGCTCGTCGGCGGCAGCGTTGGACTCGCGATGGTCTTCGGGCACTGGTACCTGACGATCCCGACGCTCGAGGTCGCGTGGCTCGTGCGCCTCAATCGGCTCACGATGATCTGGATGGTCCTCTCGCTCGCCGCCGTGCTCGCGACCTGCGCGGTGTTCCAGCGCGACCTCGCCGCACGCGACATCGACATCTTCGGCATGTGGCCGATGTTCCACATCGGGACGCGCCTCCTCTTGGGGATCGCGATGCCGCTGCTCTTCGGCTGGATGTGTGCGCAGTCGCTGCGCTATCGCAACACTCGCTCCGCGACGGGCATCCTGTACGCCTCGACGGTGCTCGTGCTCATCGGCACGGCCGTGTCGCTCTTTCTGCAAGATCTCTACGGAGTGCCGCTGTGAGCGCGCGCGTCTCGCTGCGCTGCCCGCGCGGAGATGAAGCCGCGAGCCCGACGCCCGTGACGGTGCCCGTGCCCGACGCGGTGCGCTGCACGCACTGTGGAGACGTGCACACGCTCGTGCCGCAGAGCGTCAACGCGCAGGGTGGCCTGCAGGGCTGCACTGCATGTGGCCACCCGGAGCTCTACACGCAGAAGGACTTCCCGCGCTCGCTCGGCATCACGATCGTCGTGCTCGCCGCGGTGCTCGCCCCCTTCACGTACTACATCTCGCTCGGTGTGGCCGCGCTCGTCGATGCGCTGCTCTATCACTTCGCGCCGAATGTGGTGCTCTGCTACGTCTGCCGCAGCGAGCATCGCGGCTTCGCCGCGACGCCGAAGCACCCGCGCTTCGACCGCGAGATCGAAGAGCGGCTGAAGTTCGGCGAGCGCGCCGTCATGGGCAAGCCCATGCGCCCGGGCGGAACCGGCGGCGCGCCCGAGCCCGAGCACTGAGCGCGGGCTTCGAGCCCGGTGTCCGCAGCGCTAGTCGTCGAGCTCCGCCGCGAGCTCCGCGGGCGTGCGAACTGGCGCCTTGCAAGCGTAGTTGCGGCAGACAAACGCGCGCGGGCCTTGCTCGTCGGCGCGCTTGCCGTCGAGGATCGGCATGAGGCTCGCGTCGGCGCGCGAGTCCGAGAGTGCGACCACGCGCTGCGGCAGGAAGCGCGAGCGCACCGTTGAGAGCAGCTCCTTCGTCCGCGCGTCGCTGCGCTCGCCAGCGAGGACGATCTCGCGCGGCCCGGCGGCGAGGAAGTCGACGGCCGCCATCATCTGGCTGAAGGCCTGCGGGTAGCGGTTGAGCACGAGCCCGATCGAGCGAATGGCGCCCTCGGCGCGCTGCGCGAGCGTGCCGCGTCCGGTGAGCTCCGCGAGGCGCAGCAGGTTGAGCGTGTGCACGCTCTGACCCGCAGGGAGCGCGCCATCCTGGGGTGACTTCAGACGTGCGATCAGCTTCTCGTGGTCGTCCGAGGTGGTGTACCAGCCGCCGTTTTCGGAGTCCGCGAAGTGCGCGTGCACGATCGCCTCGAGCTCGAGCGCTCGCTCCAGCCAGCGCGGATCGAACTCGGCCTCGTACAGGTCGATCAGCCCCGCGATGAGGAACGCGTGGTCATCGAGGTACGCGTTGAGCTTCGCCGCGCCGCCGCGCGCAGTTGCGAGGAGCCGTCCGTCGCCCGTGCGCATTCCGTTGAGCACGTACTCGGCCGCGCGCTTCGCCGCGGCGAGGTGGCGTTCGTCCCCGAGCACTTGGTAGGCCTGCGCGAGAGCAGAGATCATCAGACCGTTCCAGCTCGCGAGCACCTTGTCATCCGTGCCGGGCTTCACACGCAGCTCGCGCGCCGCGAGGAGCTTCGCGCGCGCCTGCGCCATCGCCGCTTCCAGCTCGCCGCGCTCGATCTTGAGCCGCGACGCGACCGCCTCCGCGGGCTCGGGCCGCCACAGTGCGCTGCGCCCGTGCTCGAAGTTGCCCTCGTCGGTGACGCCGTACCACTCCGCGGCCCAGCGCCCCTGCCTCGCCCCGAGCACCGCCTCGAGCTCGCGCGGCGTCCACGCGAAGAACTTCCCCTCCTCGCCCTCGCTGTCGGCGTCCTGCGTGCTCGCGAACGCACCCTCGGGCGTCACCATCTCGCGCAGAACCCACTCGCAGCACTCGCGTGCGATGCGCGCGTACTCCGCGTTGCCCGTGGCCAAGTAGCCCTCGAGGTACGCCGGCACGAGCAGCGCGTTGTCGTAGAGCATCTTCTCGAAGTGGGGGATCAGCCACTTCTCGTCCGTCGAGTAGCGGTGGAACCCGCCGCCGAGCTGGTCGTACATCCCGCCTGCCGCCATGCGGTCGAGCGTGTGCGTCGCCATCGCGAGCGCCCCGGGATCCTGCGTGCGCAGCCAGTGACGCAGCACGAGCCGCAGGTCCATCGCATGGGGGAACTTCGGCGCGCCGCCGAACCCGCCCCACTCCGCGTCATAGTTCTCGCGCAGCATCGCGAAGGCGATCGCCGGAGTGTTGGGGTCGAGGTCGCCGACCGCGACCGACTCCTTGCGGATCATGTCGCCGAGCGCCTTGCCGCGCTTCTCGATGCTCGCGCGGTCGTTGCGCCACGCGAGCCCGAGCGACTGCACGATCTCGGGCCAGCTCGGGCGGCCGTAGCGGCGCACCGGCGGGAAGTAGGTGCCGCCGAAGAAGGGCTCCAAGTCCGGCGTGAGGAACACGCTCATCGGCCAGCCGCCCGAGCCCGTCATCGCCTGCACGGCCTTCATGTAGATGTCGTCGAGGTCGGGGCGCTCCTCGCGGTCGACCTTCACGTTGATGAAGTGCTCGTTCATCAGCGCGGCGATCTCCGGGTTCTCGAAGCTCTCGTGCTCCATCACGTGGCACCAGTGGCAGGCCGAGTACCCGATCGAGAGGAAGATCGGCTTGTGCTCGCGCCGCGCGCGCTCCAGCGCCTCCGGCCCCCACGGATACCAGTCGACCGGGTTCGCCGCGTGCTGCAGCAGGTAGGGGCTCGTCTCGTGGGCGAGGCGATTGCGGGCGGGGGAGCTCGGGCTCGTCATGGCAGTTTCGTGGCCCGCGTCCGGATTCTCCTCGACGGGGCGAGCTACGCGGCAACCGGCCGCGAGCAGCGCGAGAACTACCACCGGGCGCATGGGGCGGCGAAGTCTAGGCCGCGGAGACCGCCAGCCCATCGCGGAACAAGAAAAGAAGCAGCCCCGCGACGCGCGCGGCCCCCCGTCGCTCGGCGGGAGGCCGCACGCATCCTCGGTACTACATGAAAACGTGGCCTAATTGCTGAAGGAAAGGCCGATGCACGAGCGGGAATAGTCGAGGTTTTGTTCGATCAGGTACACGTAGGTCCCCTCCGGCTCAATCGTCGTTCCCCAGCGTAGACGATAATCCAAGAACAAGCCGATGCCGTCACTGAATCTCCAGTCGAAGCCTCCGCCTACCACGAAGCCAAGACTCGCACTCAACATGGAGTCGGTAAAGTAGGTCGTAGAATTGCTGAAAGTGTAATCCAGGCTCGCAAGAACTAGATTCGCTCCAAAATCAACGAATGGGACGAACGAGCCTTCGCCCACCGAGAAGCTTCGACGCCCCCCAAAAGTCCAATCGATAAGAGTGGAGTCAACCTCCTCGTTTGAGTACTGGTCGGTAGATGTCCCTGCGAAGACAAGGTCCATAAAAGGACCAAATCCGTCGGGGTTGAGCATGTAGGTTCCAAAGCCAAAGGCATAGTCCGTGGTGGATCCATAAAATTCATCGAAAGAGTAGCCATAAAGGCCGCCATACCAGCGCTGTTGCACTATTGCGGAATCCTCGGTGTCTTGAGCGGGCCCCTCGACGACGAATTTTTGTCCGGGGTTGGTGTTCTGCCGAGTCGGTGTCGGGAGCGGGAACTCGGGCTCCGCGCTGAACGAAAGCAGTTCGGCGGCTAGCGCTTCCTCGGCAGGAACATTCACCAAGGGCGCCTTCATCGAATCCGACACGGACTCGAGCGAGTAGGACTTCGGAGTGCTGCTGCAGGCCGTGAGAGCCGCGATCGCGAGAGCCGAAGCGCCCGCGGTCAGGAATTTCGTGAGTATCATGGGTGTTGGATGATGTGTGGGTAGGAAAGGACCGTCAACACCGTCGGATTGTATGCCGAGGGACCCGATCACCACGCTTTTTTTCATGCGCGTTCAGGTCCGCTCGAGGTGAGGGGGAGCTCGCGCGCCCATCGGTGGGGGGGGGGGGG
>CAIYPP010000057.1 GCA_903928115.1 uncultured Planctomycetota bacterium | reverse complement strand
GAGCGCGCGCACCCGCGGCGCCTGAGCCTCCGGGCCGATCGCCCCCCAAATATCGCGAGTTGCGCGTAACGTGGAGCGTAGTCCGCGGATTCGAACGGGAGCCGTTGCCCATCTCTCTTCACCCCGCCGCCTACGTCACCATGCTCCTCCCCCTCGCACTCACGCTCCTTCAGTCGACCGACACCCCCGCGCCCCTCGCGGCCCACGACCCCGCGACGCGGGACGCCGTCCACGGCGAGGCTCCGGTCCTACCGGCCGAGCACCCCGACGATGGGGTGCCGCTCCCCAACCCGCCTCAGTGGAAGGCGGGCGAGCGCGGCGACGAGCTCGTGGCGCCCGCCTCGGGCGATCCGTACTTCTTGGGCTTCGCAAACGGGCGCCACTACCCGCCCGCTCTGGAGCGGATCGACCCGCTGCTCGCCCAAGCCGCCGTGAGCCTCCCGAGCGATGGCCGTCCCACGCGCGAGACCTATGCGTTCGTGATGTTCTCCAAGCGCATGACGAGCGAGCGCGTCGACGCCCTGCGCTCGCTCGGCGTACGAGTGCTCGACTTCCACCCCCACTACACCCTGAAGGTGGCGCTCGCGCCCGAGCTTGTCGAGCGAGTCGGCGGTCTCGACTTCGTGCGCTGGCTCGGCGTGGCGCAGCCCGCGCAACGCGTGCAGCCGCAGCTGCTCCAAGAACTCGCGCGCCTCGCGCTTGGCGAGCGCGTGCCGATCCATGTGAACCTGTTCGAGAGCGACCTGTGCGACGCGACGACCTCGAGTCCCTTCGGCTCCGTGGAGCACTCGGTCGGCCCCGACGACTCCGTGAAGGGCAACGAGGACTCGCTGCCGCGCACGTGGATGTCGAACGGCTGGCAGCAGAAGCAGCTCGAAACGCTCGGCCTCGAGATTCGTTCCTACAACCCGCGCCTGCACTCGTTCCGCGCGTGGCTCGCGCCCGAGCAGCTCGAAGCACTGCTCGCGCTCGACTTCGTCCAGTGGATCGAGCACGACCCTGAGAGCCGCACGTATGCCCACGAGGCCTCGATGCCGCTGATCCACGCGGATCGCACTCGCGGCGCGTACTCGGGCGGCACCAACTCCGCCGCGATCGTCGGTGTGATCGATACGGGGTACGACACCGGCCACACCGCGCTCGACGGCTACGTCGTGGGATGGGACTTCACACCCGAGAACGCCGGTGCGTTCACGGACCTCGATGGTCACGGCTCCCACGTCGCGGGCACGATGCTCGGCAATGGCGACGTCAGCGCGAGCTACAAGGGCGTCGCCCCGGGCTCTGGCTGGGCGCCCAACGGACGCATCTTCTCGGCGAAGATCTTCAACTCCAACGGCTCGAGCGGCGGCGTGGACTACGCGGCCGTGCTCGCAGCGATGCACTCCTCGTACAACGACGGCACGGCGGTGACACCGCGCCCGATGGTGATCAACAACTCCTATGGCTCGTCGGCCAGCGGTGCGGTGGGCACCGAATCCGCGGCGCGCACGATCGACGCGGAAGTCTGGGATCACGACCAGATGCACGTCTTCGCGGCGGGCAACGACGGCCCCAGCACCGGCACTTGCAGCTTGGAGTCCTCGGCCAAGAACGCGTTCACCGTTGGCTCCGTGAAAGACTTCAACTCGACCGCTTCGGATCCTGGTGGCATCTCGGGCTTCTCCAGTCGTGGTCCCTGTGGAGACGGCCGCTGGAAGCCGAATGTCGTCGCCCCCGGTGACGACATCTACTCCATCGCGGCAGAGACGCTCAGCTTCTACACCTCGATGTCCGGCACGAGCATGGCCGCTCCGCACGTGACCGGCCTCGCCGCGCAGCTCTGCGACCACTACTCGTTCCTGCGCTACAACCCTGAGGCTCTCGCTGCGCTCTTGATGGCGACCGCGCTCACGAAGAACAACGAGACGATCACGGGCCCGACGACCAACGCCACGCATCTGAGCACCTACGGAGCCGGTCGCGTCGACGCCTACAAGGCGCACTACAGCACCTCGCAGCAGTCGCTCTACTTCTGGAGCACGAGCCTCACGCTCAACTCGACCTACGTGGAGTTTCCGGTGAACGCGGGCGCGACCCGGCTCGCCGTGGTCGTGCACTACATCGAGCCCGAAGCCTCCTCCGGCGCGTCGGCGGCGCTGCGCAATGACTTCAACTCGATTCTCGACGTCGAGCCGTTCACGGCGGGCAACACCACAGGCGACTACTCGGCGCAGCAGTCGGCCGTCAACAACACCGAGCTGCGCATCCTCACGAATCCCACGACGGGCAACTGGCGCATCAAGGTGTTCCCCGAGTCGGTCGTGCTGACGGACAGCGTGCGCGTGGGCATCTCGGCCGTCGTTACGTATGGCGACACATCCCCCACACCCACGCTCTCGGTCACATGCTCGGACTCCTTCCTCCAGCGCACGGAGCAGGCGACGATCACGGCGACGTACACAAACCCCAGCTACATCGCGGACGCCGTGGCATTGGACATCACCACGAGCATGGGCATGCTCGGCATGGCCGTAACGCACGCCGACGGCGCAGTTACGGTCAACTCTGGCAATGATCCGGTGCTCGGCAATATTGCTCACAGCTCGTCGCGCACGGCGAGCTGGCGGGTCTACGACACCGTCGACCGAGTGGCGACCGTCTTCGTCGAAGCGAGCTCCGACACGGCAGCTCTCGTGACCGACAGCGTCACCATCACGATCGACAGCACGGATCCGGGGCTCGCGACCAACTTGAGCAGCAGCTCGCACGTCGCGGGGACGTGGTCCCGCAACGGCC
Source organism: uncultured Planctomycetota bacterium (assembly GCA_903928115.1). Taxonomy (GTDB): domain Bacteria; phylum Planctomycetota; class UBA1135; order UBA1135; genus F1-120-MAGs118. The sequence goes on along the minus strand of CAIYPP010000057.1, from coordinate 67 downwards.
AGTTCCAGTGCAGTTGGACCGCGGCGACGGACAACCTCGCGGGAATCGACGGCTATGGGACACTCGT
>CAIYPP010000056.1 GCA_903928115.1 uncultured Planctomycetota bacterium | reverse complement strand
CCAGCGTCCACGCGCGCTGTGTCACCTCGTCGAAGGCGCGCGCATCGAGCTCCGTGCGCGCGCGATCGAAGCGCGCGAGCGCCTCGGCAGCCGCCGTCGAGCTCGGCAGGAACGCGTCGTTGTCGAGCGCGCCTTCGGCGCCGCGCAGCTGGGCGCTCGACGCGTCGACTTGGACTGCCGAGCTCGGCGCGCTCGAGAAGAGCGCCGCCGCGAGCGCGCACGCGCACGTCCGCGCCGCTTGCGGGCGCATGGCGAGCTTACTTCTTGCCGAGCGGACCGTCGGCCTGTCGCAGCAGTCGACGCTCGCGCTCGAGGAAGATCGGATCGTCTTGCGCCTGCAGCGCGCGCTCGAGCTGCGCGGACTCCGCGAGCTCGCGGTCGAGCCGCTCGGCCATGCGCACCTCTTCGCGGTCGAGGCGTCGGCTCTCGGCGAGCGCGGGGCGCAGACCGCCCAACGCAACCTGTGCGAGGACGACCATGGGCACCCAAACGGGCGCCCAGTAGGCGAGCTTGTTGCCGACGAGCGCCGCGCGCGCGCGCAGGCTCGGCGTCGCGGGGGGAGCGTCGAACGGCAGCGCCGCGGTTGCGGCCGGAGCCTCGGCGCGAGGCTCGCTCGACTTCGGCGGCGGCGGAGTGAGGACGTCGCTCATCGGGTTCCTTTAGGCGAGGAGCTGCGCCCCGTAGGTGGCCTGCGCGCCGAGCTCTTCTTCGATGCGCAGCAGTCGGTTGTACTTCGCGACGCGGTCGGAGCGGCACGGCGCGCCAGTCTTGATCTGGCCGCAGTTCGTGGCGACCGCGAGGTCCGCGATCGTCGTGTCCTCGGTCTCGCCCGAGCGGTGGCTCATGACGCAGCGATAGCCGCTGCGGTGCGCGAGCGCGATGGTGTCGAGCGTCTCCGTGAGCGTGCCGATCTGGTTCACCTTGACGAGCACCGCGTTGCCGGCCTTCTTCTCGATGCCGGTGCGCAGGCGCGCGACGTTGGTCACGAACAGGTCGTCGCCGACGAGCTGGACCTTGGCACCGAGCTTCGCCGTCAGCGCCTGCCAGCCTTCCCAGTCGTCTTGGTCGAGGCCGTCTTCGATCGAGAAGATCGGGTACTTGGCGCACCAGCTCGCGTAGAGCTCGACCATTTCGAGCGAGCTCACGCCCTTGCCTTCGACGACGTACTTGCCGTCGTGCAGGAACTCCGCCGAGGCCGCGTCGATCGCGATGCGCACGTCGCGCCCGGGCTTCAGGCCCGTCTTCTCGCTCGCGGCGAGGATCAGCTCGATCGCCTCTTCGTTCGACTTCAGGTCCGGCGCGAAGCCGCCCTCGTCGCCGACGTTGGTGTTGTAGCCCTTTTGCTTGCACACGCCCTTCAGCGCGTGGAACACCTCGACGCCCATGCGGAGTCCTTCGGCGAAGGAGGTCGCGCCGAACGGCATGACCATGAACTCCTGCAGGTCGACGTTGTTGTCGGCGTGCTTGCCGCCGTTCAGGATGTTCATCATCGGCACGGGCAGGACGTTCGCCATCGAGCCGCCGACGTAGCGGTACAGCGGCAGGCCCGACTCGTCCGCCGCGGCGCGCGCGACTGCGAGGGAGACGCCGAGCATCGCATTCGCACCGAGGCGCGCCTTGTTGGGCGTGCCGTCGAGCGTGAGCATCGCGCGATCGAGGCCCGCTTGGTCGAGCGCGTCGATGCCGACGAGCTCGCGCGCGATCTCCTCGTTCACATTCTCGACCGCCTTGAGGACGCCCTTGCCGCCATAGCGCTTGCCACCGTCGCGCAGCTCGTGCGCTTCGTAGTGGCCCGTGCTGGCGCCCGAGGGAACCATGGCCGAGCCGGTCGCGCCGGACTCGAGCACCACTTCGACTTCGACGGTCGGGTTGCCGCGGGAGTCGAGCACCTCGCGGCCATGCAGATCGACGATCTCGCTCATGGGGGAGATGGTAGGGATCGCCGCGCGCGGTTCCAGAGGTCGCTCGTCGCCCGCGCGGCGCGCTGCGGCTCGACGCGCGCTCGCTGCGTCGACAGGCCTCGCTCCCGGCCGCGGTCCGTCGGGCGGTCCGGGTGACGATCCGAGCGTTGCGGACGTCGCGCACTCGGCGCGGGCCATGGTGCGTAGGTCTCGCTCGCCACGCCGTTCGCACCTCCTCGCGCGGCAGGGTGGCCGATGCGTATCCTCTCCGAGGTCACGAGACACCCATGCGCCGCGTCACCGTGCTCCCCAACCTGCTCACGCTCGCCAACGCGTTCTGCGGGCTGCTCGCGATCGCCAAGGCGATCGACGCGCTCGTGCTCGCCGGCGACCCGGCCCGAGCGGGGGAGTTCTACGGCAAGCTCGAGGCGGCCTGCCTGCTCGTCTTCCTCGGGATGGTGTTCGACGCCCTCGACGGCAAGGTGGCGCGCTTGGTCGGAGGCGCGAGCGAGTTCGGCGCCCAGCTCGACTCGTTCTCGGACGCGCTCACCTTCGGCGTCACCCCCGCGATCCTCGCCAAGGTCCTGATCGAGCACGAGGCCCCGCTGCTCGGATACACAGGCCACCCGCGCCTGCACTTCATCGCCGCCGCGGCCTTCGCCCTGATGGCGATCCTGCGCCTCGCCCGCTTCAACCTCGAGACCTCGACCGACGAGTCGAGCCATCAGGACTTCAAGGGCCTGCCCTCCCCGGCCGCGGCGGGCGCGGTCGTTTCCACGCTGCTGCTCTACCTCGTGCTGCGCCGTCCGCAGCTCGAGCTCGACGCCGCCGGTCCGACCCCGGTGGGGCAGCTCTTCGACCTGCTGCCGTCCCTGCGCGTCGAGGCCATGCCGTGGTGGGTGCTGCCGCTGATCGCGCTCCTGCTCCCGCTCTACGGCGGCCTGATGGTGAGCCGCATCCGCTACGTGCACGCGGTCTCCTTCCTGACGCGCCGCGGCTCGTTTTTCCTGCTCGTCTACGCGGTCTTCGCGGCCTTCCTGCTGTTTGCCGCGCCCATCCCGGTCCTGTTCCTCGCCTTCCAGGGCTTCGCCCTCGCCGGCCTGCTGCGCGCCCTCGTGCACCGCCCCAAGGATGAGCCCGACGAGGACGGCCCCGAGGACGAGCTCTTCGCCCACGGCGGCCGCGACTAGGGGGAGAGGGGACCCGCGTGCCCTCCGATCCCCAGCGCCCCCCTGCGCCGCCGGTCGCCTCGGCTCCCGCGCCCTCGCGGTTGTCGGCGAGCGCGAACCCCGCCGACGGCTCGCCCCTCGCTTCCTGCGCCTCGCTCGGCCTCCCCGAGCCCACGCGCACCGTCGCCGCGACGTGCCTTCCGCCCGCCCCGGTCCACGCCTACATCGCGCTCGGCTCCAACCTCGGCGACCGCGCCTCGCACCTGCGCTTCGCCCTCGACGCCCTCGCCGCCACCCCCGGCCTGCGCCTCCTGCGCGTCTCCTCCTTCCACGAGACCGCCCCCGTCGGCGGCCCCCCCGGCCAAGGTCCCTACCTCAACGCCGCCGCCCTCCTCGAGACCACCCTCTCCCCGCGCCAGCTCCTCGAGCGCCTCCTCGCCACCGAGCTCCTCGCCGGCCGCACCCGCTCCATCCCCAACGCCCCCCGCACCCTCGACCTCGACCTCCTCCTCTACGCCGACCTCGCCATCTCCGAGCCTGACCTCCAGGTGCCCCATCCGCGCATGTGGCAACGCAGCTTCGTCGTGGGGCCGCTGAGCGAGTGCTGCTAGGGCGCTGTCGATAGCTCTGGCGATACCGAACAGAGCTTCGTCGACGCGAGCGGACTGGCGACTTGCTCGGGGACGCGGAGCCCCGCACGATGCTCCACGTGGGTACTTCAAGGAAGTGGACGCGAGACGAGCTGCTTCTCGCGTTGAATCTCTATCACAAGCTGAACTTCGGCCAGTTCAACTCCAGCAATCTCGCCATCCAGCAAATCGCGACCAAGTTGGGTCGGACGCCGGCGAGCGTCTCCATGAAGCTCTGCAATCTGGCGTCGTTTGATCCCGGTCTCGCGCAGCGCGGGGTCAACGGACTCCGCGGAGCGAGTGCGCTCGACCGGTCGATCTGGGACGAGTATCACGCGGACCTCGAAGCATCCGTTCTCGAGTCTGAGCTGAAACTGCAGGATGTCTTTGGTGTGGTGGGAGGAGAGCGACTGGAGTTGCTGCCCAAGTTGGGTTACCGCATCGTTTCGCCGACGACTCGGGAGTCGACCGAGGCGGAGGCTGTTCGAGTTGAGCGGCTCAAGCAGGGCTACTTTCGTAATGCGGTCCTCAATAACTTCGACAGCAAGTGCGGCGTGACCGGTATCGGGATGAGGGAACTCCTCAACGCTTCCCACATACTTCCATGGGCAACGCACCCCGCTGAGCGTCTCGATGTACGGAATGGAGTTTGTCTTTCAAGCCTCTACGACCGAGCCTTTGATCGCTACTTGATCGGTTTCGACGGCAACTATCGACTCGTCGTCTCGAGGCGCGTGAAGCAGGAGCTTGGGTCGGATGCCTATGAGCGCTTCTTCGCTTGCTTCTCGGGAAAATCGCTGCTGATCCCCAGTGAGTCCGTGCCGCCGAGTCAGGACTTTCTCCGTCAGCATCTTCAGCGCGTTGCGAGCTAGTCGCGCCAGCGACAGACAACTCACTTCATCCCGTCGCGAGTTCCGTGCAACCGTTCGCTTTCAACCAGGCCCAGGTTTCGTCGAGGTCGGATAGTTCGGGCACGAAGATGATGGTTCCGTCGCGGCCACGGGTGAGCAGCACGCGGTACGCGTTGCGGCGCAGAGCGTGGGCATCCGAGACGGCGGACTTGTGGCGGCGGGCTAGGTCGCTGTTCCAGCGGCCTTCCTTGCGACGGTAGTCGGTACCCCAGGCGAGGAGCGCCATGTCGAGCTCGAGCCCCTGAGCTTGGAACTCGGTGACGACGGCTTGAAACGAGCGACACGACATGGGGTCATCCGCCGGAGCGTTGTACCAGGGGCCGACCTTGAGGCGCTTGGTGGTCTGGAAGGAGTTGTCCACTCCGACGGACTCGAGATGCTTGCAGCGCGAGGAAGCGATGAGGCCGTAGCGTGCGCGCGGTGCCTCGGCATACCGGGCGCGCAGGTAACTCTTGGCGGCGTCGAGAGAGCGGGTGATGAGGAATCGGTGGCCGCCCTCGTGGATCTTGCGCGCAAGTTGCGTCGCCTCCTCCGGGCTGTCCTTCTCGACCAGGAGCTCAACGAACTCGTGCACACGCGGGACCAGGTGGTGGCGCAGTTCCGTGTCGAGCGAGAGCGAGGGGTGCCAACGAGTTTGGATGTCCGAGGCCGCGAAGACGGCTTCCGTGGAACTGGGAGCATGGACCGTCCAGTTGTCTGCCGTCGCGCGGAGCAGCGCTTCACGCCAGAGCGGCAGGCCCGCTTCTTCGCCCACGTGGATCGCCTGTCCGGTTCCTACTAGTGCAACGAGCACGCACCACTCGGGAACGCGCTCCATGAACTGAAGCAAGTGTCCTGGCTCCGACAGAAGCGCTTGATCCTGCTTGTGAACCTTCGCGAATTGCTCCGCATCGTGAGCACGCTGCGCTTCGTCGAAGACGACCAGATGCTCGGGTGGGACGCGCTTCTTCTTCGAGTAGTGCGCGATGTACTCCTTGACTCCCTGGACAAAAGTCTTGCCGTCGCAGCCGACCGTCGCGAGCGAGTGCTGCATCACGGCGACCAGCGGGCCGTTTCCCGAGAGATACACGGCGGGCGGGCGCGGCCGACCATCTTCCCGCAGGATCGCGAGTTCCTTGAGCCAGCGCGCGTGAACGAGCTGGAGTCCCACGAGCGTCTTTCCGCTTCCAGGCACTCCCTGCAGGAACACGAGGTGACGTGTCTTCGTTGCCGCCGCTTCGCGAGCGATACGCGCGATCGTCTCGAGCGCCGGTTCGGTGCAGGCCCGGGCTCGCTTGATGTAGGGCAAGTCCCCGTGTTCAAACAGATCCCGCGCAGCATCAACGATCGAAGGCAATGGACAGTAGGTGTCCTCCGCAAGAAACGCGCCCGGCGTGATCGGAGACCCGCTCAGCGTCTGACCGAGGCGCCGAAGCAGTCCGTCGAGGCCGCGAGGTGCGACAACCCAAGCACCGTCCACAGTCTCGCCTTCCAGCTTGGCCATGGGCTGCACGAGCACGGGAACAACTGGACGGTCGTGGCACTCGATGTGATACGCCCGCAGGTCGCGTGCGTAGGCCAGCACCTGGTCTAGGCCCGCTCGCTGGGGCGAGTCCGGCCCTTTGAGCTCGAGCACCACGACGATGCCGTTCTCCAAGACAATGACATCGGGTCGGCGTCCGTCGCGCGGAAGTCGGTACTCCAGGATCGCCCAGTAGTTCGAAGCGCTCGGTTCGGCGACGACGAGTTCCCGCGACTCTCGTTGGAGTTGCGGGATCCATCCACTCCACGCGGAGCGCTGTTCGTCGCTCGCATCTGAGACGAACTGCTCAAGAGCTCGAACGACAACCTGCGGTGTTGTTCCGTGGAAGGTCGGTAGGTCGGAGTGCCAACCCGCTCGATCCGGCGGCGAATCGCTCATGCAGTGGAAGGATAGCGCCCGCGGCACGTCGTCGCTGAACTTCGGATTCGGCTTCAGCTGCTTTCTGGAACTCGATCCGTTGCCGCGGCATCCTCGCGGCATGACGCAGAAGCTGGGGAGTCCGGGGGAGGCGCGGGGGTGGTGTGCGGAGGCGCGAGCGCGGGGGCGGCGCGTGGGGTTCGTGCCGACGATGGGGGCGTTGCACGAGGGGCATCTGAGCTTGGTGAAGCGGGCGCGGGAGGAGTGTGGGTGTGCGGTGGTGAGCGTGTTCGTGAACCCGCTGCAGTTCAACGATCCGAAGGATCTCGAGCGCTATCCGCGCGACTTCGAGGGGGACGTGCGGCTGCTCGCGGGGGTGGGGTGCGACATGGTGTTCACGGGGACGCTCGAGCAGTTCTTCCCCGAGAGCGGCGGGGATGCGCGGCGCATCGTCGGGAGCGAGCCGGGGCCGGCGGCGCGGGGGCTCGAGGGGGCGCGGCGGCCGGGGCACTTCGAGGGCGTGGCGACGATCGTCCGGCGGCTGTTCGAGGTGGTCGAGCCCGCGCGCGCGTACTTCGGCGAGAAGGACTTCCAGCAGACGCTCGTGGTGCGCGACCTCGCGCGACGCATGGGTCGGCCGGAGATCGTGGTGTGTCCGACTGAGCGCGAGCCCGACGGCGTCGCGCGCAGCTCGCGCAACGCGCTGCTCGAGCCCGCGTGGCGCGAGCGCGCGCCGGCGATTCACCGCGCGCTGCAGGCGGCGCGCGGCGCGTGGCGCGAGCGTGGCGTCCGCGACGGCGCCGAGCTCGAGCGCACGATGCGCGCCGTGCTCGCCCCGCACTTCCCCGACATCGACTACGCCGAGGTCCGCGACCCCGACGCGTGGACCGAGCTCATGCCGACGACTCCGCTCGCGCGCGCTCAGGCCCTGATCGCCGTGAAGGCCGGCAGCGTGCGCCTGATCGACAACCTGCGCCTCTGAGTCGGGGAGCGCGGGCTCGCTGCTGCGAAAGGAGCGCCGCTCGGTTCCCGCGACGGGACCGTCGTCGGGTCGGGAGGGCTGGGTTCGTGCTGGATTGCGCTG
>CAIYPP010000055.1 GCA_903928115.1 uncultured Planctomycetota bacterium | reverse complement strand
GCTATGGCGGCGCCTTCGACATGGCGACGAGCGTCGGCGCGACCTTCGAACGCTGCATCTTCCGCAACAACCGCGCGGCGCGCGCCGGGGCCATCGAGATCTTCGGCTCGAGTCCGGTCAAGGTCTACAACTCGCTGTTCGTCGGCAACCAGTGCACCGGCGCGGGCGGCGGCGGCGCGATCTACGTCTCGAGCTCGGCCGCGCAGATTCGCAACTGCACGGTGATCGGCAACAGCGCGACCGCGACCAGCGCGGGCGGCCTGCTCGTCAGCGGCGGCTCGCCGACCGTGACCAACTGCATCTTCGCGCAGAACACCGGCACGAGCGGAGTCATCGCCGCGGCTCAGATCAGCCCCACGAGCGGCGTGGCTGTCACGTACACGATGACGCCCTTCGCGTACACCGGAACCGGCAACCTCACCGCGAGCCCGACCTTCGCGGCCTGCGGCCTGCCTCCCTATCGACTCGCGCCCGGCAGCGCGGGCATCGATGCCGGAAACAACGCGGGGCTTCCCGCGGGCTTCTTGCTCGACCTCGGCGGCGCCCCGCGCTTCGTCGACGTTCCGAGCGTGGCGAACACGGGCGCTGGCACGGCGCCGATCGTCGACATGGGCTGCTTCGAAGCCGATGTGGACTGCAACGGCAACGGCATCCCCGATGTCTGCGACGTGACAAGCGGCGCCTCGCTCGACGTGAACGGCAACCGCGTGCCCGACGAGTGTGAATGTCAAGGCGGGGTGACGCCGACCACCTACTGCACCTCCAAGCTCAACTCGCTCTTTTGCACGCCGACCATCGGCTTCAGCGGCTACGCGAGCGCCTCGAACAACGCGCCATTCCTGATCACCGCCGCGAGCATCCTCAACCAAAAGAGCGGGTTGCTCTTCTACGGATACACATCGCAAGCCGTGCCGTTCCTCGGCGGAACGCTGTGCGTCGGCTCGCCGATCCGCCGCACGCCCGTCTTGAACTCCGGCGGAGCGTCGACAGGCTCGAGCTGCACGGGCGCGTACAGCTTCGACTTCAATGCCTACATCGCGACGGGCGTCGATGCGCAACTGCAAGTCGTGGGGCAGCCCGTGCGCGCCCAGTGGTGGAGCCGCGACCCTCAGGATTCGTTCACGACAAGCCTCACGAACGCGGTCCAGTTCTCTGTCTGCCAATGACGGGACAGGCGAAGCCAGCACGGCAAGCTCCGTCCGACTGCGCGCGCGCTCCAGAGCCGCGCGAGGTCGATTGCGGCATCGAAGCGCGAAGCACGTCCGCCGCAAACGAGCACTTCACGAACGAGCTCTCGACGGGAAACGTCCGCTCGGGGGCGTTCCGTATTCGGCCGTTGCAGACCGACGTCGACGAGACGGGAGGGCACTGAGCGATGCGCACCGTGGTCGTGCTCAACCAAGACCAGATGGGCCATGGGGATCGTGCGCTCGGCCAGCGCATCTTGGGGACGTTCCTCCGCAAGTCGATCGCGCTACGCGACCTCGACGCCATCGTGATGTTCAACTCCGGCGTGCGACTGCTCGCGAAGGATTCACCGGTGCTGGCAGAGCTCTCGCTGCTGCAGGACCGCGGCGTCGACCTCGTCCCCTGCGGGACCTGCGTCGAGCACTTCCAAGTGGAGCTCGCCACGGGCCGTGTGTCGGACATGGACACGATTCTGCGCGAGCTCGACGCCGCCGCGAAGGTGATCACGCTCTGAGAGAGCCGAGATCGGGCGCGCTCTCTTGAACTGCGCGCGGCGTTGCTCCACGCTCGCCGCCATGAACAAGCCCCAGAGCTTTGCCAACCACCGCGCCATGCCTCCTGCGAGCTACCTCGCGGCCGGACTCATCCTGCTCGTGTTCGCCGGGCGCACCCTGTGGCGCGCGGCGCAAGAGCCCACGTTCGACAGCGCGCTGCTCGCCCTCGTCGCACTGGCTCTGCTCGTCACCTGGAATCACGCGCGCAGCCGCGCCATGGTCGTGCAGGACCGCGTCATCCGCGACGAGATGCTCGCACGGCTCGAGCGCGTGCTCGGGAGCCAGCGCAAGCACGAGTTCGCCAGCATTGGACTCAAGCACATGATCGCACTGCGTTTCGCGAGCGACGCGGAGCTGCCGAGGCTCGTCGACGAGGTCCTCGCGGGCAAGTTCCAAAAAGCCGACGAGATCAAGCGGCGCGTCAAGGAATGGCAGGCCGACTGGCTGCGCGTATGAAGCCGCACGCGGGCGACGCAAAGAAGTCCAAAGCGAGCCTGAAGTCGAGCTGGCGCGAGATGCGTCGGCTGCTGTACGAGCACCGCGGGCGGCTCGCGCTCGGGCTCGCACTGCTGCTCGTCAACCGACTCGTCGGTCTGGTCCTGCCCGCGACAAGCAAGCTCCTCGTCGACGACGTGATCGGCAAGCGCGAAGTCGAGCTGCTGATTCCGCTCGCTCTCGCGGGCGGGCTCGCGACCGTGGTTCAAGCGGCCACGGGCTACTCGCTCTCGCAGGTGCTCGGTGTCGCGGCGCAGCGCGCCATCAACGAGATGCGCAAGGAAGTGCAGTCCCACGTGGGCCGCCTGCCCGTGCGCTACTACGACTCGACGCAGACCGGCGTTCTCATCTCGCGCATCATGAACGATGCCGAGGGCCTGCGAAACCTCGTCGGCACCGGCATCGTGCAGCTCGTCGGCGGACTCGTGAGCGCCGCCATCGGCATCGGCGTGCTGTTCTGGCTCAACTGGAGACTCACCCTCGCCATCCTCGTCGCGCTCGCGCTGTTCGGCCTCGCCATGGGCTGGGCCTTCAAGGTGTTGCGACCGCTGTTCCGCGAGCGGAGCAAGATCCAGGGAGAGATCACGGGGCGGCTCAACCAGACGCTGGGTGGCGTGCGCGTGGTCAAGGCCTACACCGCGGAGCCACAGGAAGAGCGCGTCTTCGCCGCCAACGTCGACCGGCTGTTCGACAACGTGCGGCGCTCGATGACCGGCGTCTCCGCGACCACGGCATTTTCGACGGCGATCGTCGGCCTGATCGGCGTGCTCCTCACGATCTACGGCGGGCGTGCGATCCTAGAGGGCGCGATGACGCTCGGAGACTTCGTGATGTACCTCGTGTTCATCGGGCTCGTGGTGGGTCCCGTCGTGCAGATCGCCTCGATCAGCACGCAGATCACGGAGGCCTTCGCGGGGCTCGACCGGATCCGCGAGATCCGCGAGGTGGCGGCCGAGGACGAGGGCGACGAAGCGCGCGCCGCATGCGCAGAGCTGCGCGGCGACTTCGAGTTCGAGAACGTCTCGTACGAATACGATCCGGGCAAGCCCGTCCTGCGCCACATCAGCTTCCGCGCACCGGTGGGCAGCACGACCGCGCTCGTCGGATCGAGCGGCTCGGGGAAGAGCACGCTCGCGGGGCTCGTGATGGCATTCCACCGACCGCTCGCGGGGCGCGTGCTCGTCGACGGGCGCGACCTCGCATCGCTCCGGCTGCGTGACTATCGCGCGCACCTCGGCGTGGTTCTGCAGGACAACTTCCTCTTCGACGGCACGATCGCGGAGAACATCGCGTTCTCACGGCCTGCGGCGACGCGCATGGAGGTCGAGCAAGCCGCAGCGCTCGCGCATTGCGACGAGTTCGTCGCGCGTTTCGAGAAGGGGCTCGACACCGTAGTCGGCGAGCGCGGCATCAAGCTCTCGGGAGGACAGCGCCAGCGCGTCGCCATCGCGCGCGCTCTGCTCGCCAACCCGCGCGTGCTGATCCTCGACGAGGCCACGTCGAGCCTCGACAGCGAGAGCGAGGCGATGATCCAAGACGCGCTCGCGAAGCTCCGCACGTCGCGCACCACGTTCGTGATCGCTCACCGCCTCTCGACGATTCGCGCCGCCGACCAGATCCTCGTCTTGGAGGGCGGACGGATCGTGGAGCAAGGTCGCCACAGCGAGCTGCTCGCCCGCGGCGGTCGCTACCGCGAGCTCCACGACCGCCAATACCGATTCGAGGCGGAGCGCTTCGTGAACCCCGGCGAAGAGCTCGCGCCCTCGCAGCCCTGAGGCCTTCGCTCAGGGCTGGTACGTCAGCTTCGCCGCAGGCGTGAGGAACGTCGTCTTGCACGACGTCGGGTCGCGGAACCAACCCTGCACGTCCACGATGGAACCGAGCGTGAAGGGATTTCCGAGCGCCGTCGGATGGGCGAGCTGGAAGGCGTTCCAGTCGAGCGCGTAGGATCCGTCGCACTGTCCTGCGCTGCCGCCGGAGTTGGAAGACGGCGTGCGCTGCGTGGGCGGACGAACGCACAAGAAGCTGGAGCCGCCCGCGTTGCACCACGGCACCTGCTGCGAGCCATTCACCCCGTAGAAGAAGAGCCCCGCGCGCTGCCCCTCGACCTGCGTGAGGGTGAGCACGCACGAGCCGGAGTGGGCCAAGTTCGGGTTCGTCGGCGCCGCAAGCTGCGGAATGCAGCCGCTCGACGAGCCGGGCGCGACCGCGCTGCAGTAGACGAGCGGAACTGCGACCGAGCACGTGGAGAGCTTCAGGTCCCAGCGCACGAGCGTGCCGACGTCGAGCGCGTGGTCGTCGCGCGCCTCGATCGTCCAAACACCGTTGGGATTCTGACCGAGGAAGTTGTCGAACGAGCCCTCCGGAGCGAGGAGCGGTACGGTGACCAGATCCGAATAAACGTAGTCGCTTGGCGCGATCGTGCTGGCGGGATCGAAGCGCGTGGCCGCGAACACGTCGTCGAAGTTGCCGCTGCAGTCGGTGATCACCGCTACGCGCGTGCCGCTCGGCGAGGTGAGGAACACTTCGAGATCGTCCGACCAAGTGTGCGGAATCTCGACGTAGAGCTCGACCTTGGCGAGCGCGCTTCCAATCCCCCCCACCGTGAGCGTGTCGGTGACCGAGCCCACGGTCCCGCTGACGAAGTCGGGGATCGGGAGGCTCGGCGTGCGGGAAAACGTCGAGGTTGCGAGAGTCGGAGCACTCGGGAGCGTCGAGAGCGCCAGCGACCACGCCGTGAGGCTGCCCGCGACGGTCGGACTGTCGTCGGTCACTGTCAGAGTCCACAGGCCGTTCGCCGTGTCACCGCGGAACGCGGAGAGTCGCCCCTCGGGTGAGAGCGGTGTCGCGACCACGTTGGTCGTGTAGAACCGATCGGTCGCGGGATCGTTGAAGTTGTCGTCCCACAGGGTCCCATTGAACACACCGCCCGTGAAGCCGTTGTCGGTCGAGATCGTCACCGTTCGGCCCGAGGGCGAGGTGAGCGTGAAGTCGAGGTCCGCGCAGGCGGCGTGGACGAAGAAGGTCGTCAAGTCGACGTCCCAGAGGTAGCCATTGACCCCGGACACCGCCGCCACGAACGACGTCGGCGCGCCCGGTCCGTACTCGGGGACCGCGCCGCCCACGCCCGCGAAGGAAACCGGCGCGGGAAGGCTCGGGGTGCTCGCCGTCGTGAGCTCCAAGTCCCAGCGGTCGAGGACACCGACGTTCGTGGCGGTGTCGTCGGCGATCGCGAGCTTCCACTGTCCGTTGGGATTCTCACCCGCGAACACGTCGAACGGCCCCTCGGGCGCGACCCGTGTCAGCGCGACGAGGTTCGTGAACAGAGCGTCCGTGACGGGGAGCGGCGCACTCGGATCGAAGAACGTGCCGCGGAAGACGTCGTCGAAGCTGCCGCCGCCGTCGGTGGTGACCACGACGGATGTGCCCGCGGGCGAGATCAGTCGGATGTCGAGGTCCGCGCAGTAGGTGTGCCGAATCTCGGTGAAGAGCACGACCTTCGACAGCGTGCCGGAGAGCCCGGAGACCGAGAGCGTGTCCGTCGTGAGCGCGTTGTCGGCGAGCGCGAGCGCGGGCGTGCGGCTCACGGTGGTCGGAGTCGTGACGGGTGCGCTCGCGAGCGCGACGAAGTCCAGCGACCACGACGCGAGCGCGCCGACGTTCGTGTAGGCGTCGTCCTGAACGCGCAGAGTCCACGTCCCATTCGGGTTTTCGCCGCGGAACGCCTGCAGGCGGCCCTCGGGAGAGAGCGGCGTCGCCGTGACGAGGTTCGCGAACGTGCGGTCGCTCACCGGGTCGTTCGCTTGCTCGTCCCAGAGCGTCCCGTTGAACACGTCGTCGTTGAGGCCTCCGTTGTCGGTGGTGATGACCACGGCGGTGCCCGCGGGCGAGATCAGCGTGACGTCGAGATCGAAGCACGCCGCATGCGTGAAGAAGGTGCGCAGGTTCACGTCCCACAGGTAGTTGCCGAGGCCGCTCGCCTGCAGAGTGAAGTCGATGAGCGAAGTCGTAGGGACCGGTCCCACGCTGCCCGCGAAGGTCGAGGTCGTGACCGCAGAGCCAGCGCAGCTGGGCCCCACCACGAACTGCGGACCGCTCGACGCGACGGTCGAGGGGCTCCATGCGCTGTCCCAGCTCGCGTCCGCCGGATCGTCGCCGCCGACGCGCCCCGAGAGTGCCTCGTAGTATGCGACGAGCTCGTCCAAACGGGCCTGCGGCGCTCCCTGAGAACGCGCTGCCGAGAGCTCCGCCTGCACCGCGAGCATGCGTTCGTGGATCGCAGACGAGCTCTGACCTGGCGCGAGGGCGGCCAGCGAAGTCGCAGCGAGGAGCGTCGGAAGCGCAAGGGAGCGAGTGCGGAGCTTCATGGTGGGCTGCATCGTAGGCAGGGAGCGCCCGAGCGCTATCCTCTCACCCATGAAGCGCACGAAAAGCCGTCCGACCGAGCTGTTCCCGGAGATCGAGCCCTACCGCGAAGGCATGCTGCCGGTCTCGGAGCTGCACACGCTCCACTGGGAAGAGTGCGGCAATCCCAAGGGCAAGCCGCTCGTGTTCCTGCACGGCGGCCCCGGCGGCGGGATCGACCCCGTCTATCGGCGCTACTTCGACCCGAAGAAGTGGCGCATCGTGCTCTTCAGCCAGCGCGGCTGCGGCAAGAGCACGCCCCACGCGGAGCTGCGCGAGAACACCACTTGGGATCTCGTCGCCGACATCGAGAAGCTGCGCGCGCACCTCGGCATCGACAAGTGGGTCGTGTTCGGCGGCAGCTGGGGCAGCACGCTGAGCCTCGCCTATTCGCAGACGCACACCTCGCGCGTCCTCGGCCTCGTCCTGCGCGGCATCTTCCTCCTGCGCCGCAGCGAGCTCCTGTGGTTCTATCAGGAAGGCGCGAGTCACATCTTCCCCGATGCTTGGGAGCGCTACCTCGAGCCGATCCCGCTGAAGGAGCGCGGCGACATGATGGCCGCGTACTACAAGCGCCTCACGAGCAAGAACAAGGCCGTTCGCGCGCGCGCTGCGAAGGCTTGGTCCATCTGGGAGGGCACGACCAGCAAGCTCTTCGTCGATCCCAAGCTCATCGAACGCTTCGGCGGCGATGCGTTCGCGGATGCGTTCGCACGCATCGAGGCGCACTACTTCGTGAACAAGGGCTTCCTCAAGAGCGACGACCAGCTGCTCAAGGGAGCGAAGAAGCTGCGCAAGATTCCGGCCGTGATCGTGCAGGGCCGC
>CAIYPP010000054.1 GCA_903928115.1 uncultured Planctomycetota bacterium | reverse complement strand
GTGATGACGCCGTCCTTGCCGACCTTGTCCATCGCGTCGCCGATGATCTTGCCGACGCGCGCGTCGTTGTTCGCGGAGATCGTGCCGACTTGGCGGACCTCATCGTTGCTCGTGACCTTCTTCGACATCTTGTCGAGCGCGGCGAGCACCGCGTCGCGTCCGTCGGAGAGACCCGCGACGAGGCGCGCGTGCGAGGCGCCCGCGGTGATCGCGCGCAGGCCCTGCGTGAAGATCGCTTCCGTGAGCAGCGTGGCGGTCGTCGTGCCGTCGCCGGCGACATCGCTGGTCTTGCTCGCGACTTCCTTGACGAGCTTCGCGCCGAGATCCTCGTAGGGATCGTTCAGCTGGACTTCTTCGGCGACGGTGACGCCGTCCTTGGTGACGGTCGGCGCGCCCCAGCCCTTGTCGAGCACCGCGTTGCGGCCGCGGGGGCCGAGCGTGCTGGTCACGGCCTTGGAGAGCTTCTCGACGCCGCGCCGGATCGCTTCACGCGCGTCGGCTTCGAACACAATCTGCTTGGCTGCCATGGAGGGGACCTTGGTCGTCTCGGGGGTTGCGGCTCGGAGCCGAGCCGCGGGGGAGAGTGGAAGGAGAGGGGAGAGTGGGGAGCCGAGCGCGGCGGAGGCCGTGCCCGTGGTCGTTGCAGGCCCGCGGAGGGATCTGGTGACGGCGCGCTCTTGGCAGGGCACGCCACCCAGACCCCGCGCAGCCGCGACTGCGCGGCGGCCCGAGCCTGTGAAGAGGCTTCCATGCAAGAACGGTGCCGTGACCGCGCGCGGGCTGTCGGGGGGCCGCCCCGGGGACGGTCGCTGCCGTTCTGGCAGCGGCTGCGAGACCGCCGAGCGGCTTCTGCCAAGCTGGCAGCAATCGGCCCGCTCGCACCCCGCGCCCTGCGCCGTAGCATCTCGCGCATGGTCTCGCTCCGCTCCGTCGCTCTGCCGTCGCTTGCGCTCCCCTTGGCCTTCCTGCCGCTCGTCGGGCGGCCGGAGTCGGGCAAGCTCTGGATCGAGAGCCGGGAAGGCACGCTGACGTCGCGCTCGCTCGAGGGCCTCGAGCTGCGCTCGCTCTCCGAGCTCGGCGCGGTGGCGCTGCGCGTCGAGGGCTGCGAGGAGCCCGACCCTGCCGGCGCGGCCGAGAGGCGCGCGAGGGTCTCGCTCGTCGGCGGCGATCGCGTGCGCGCGGCGGTCGGCGGCGGCGAAGGCGACTCGCTCAGCGTCGAGCTCGCGGGCGGAGTCGCGCTCACTCTCGACGTGGGCGAGATCTTCGCCATCGAGTTCGACGCGCGCGCGCCGGCCGGACTGGAGCGCGCGCCGAGCGGCGACCGACTCGTCTGGGTGCGCCCCGGCGGCTTCGACAAGGTCGACGGCACGCTCGAGGGCTTCAGCGCCGAGGGCGTCGTCTTCGACAGCGTCCTCGGCTCGCGCACCTTCCCGTGGAGCGAGGTCGCGGCGTTGTTCGTCGAGCCGCTCGAGGAGCCGCGTGCGCTGCCGGCTGGCGCCGTGGCGGTCGATCTCGCGGACGGAGGGCGCCTCAGCGGCGCGCTCGCGAGCTGGAGCGCGGCGGGGCTCTCGCTCGCGCTCGATGCGCAGCGCACGCTGGAGCTTCCGAGCGGCGCGGTGCGCGAAGTCACGCTCGCCGATGGCAGCGTCGCGTTCCTGTCGCTGCTCGAGCCCACGCTCGTGCGCGAAGGCTGGGCCGAGGGCGACGGCGTCGGCATGAACTGGCCGTGGCAGCGCGACCTCTCGGTCGTCGGCACGCCGCTCTCCGCGGGCGGTCGAATCTGGTCGCGCGGGCTCGGCGTTCACGCGCCGTCACGGCTGGAGTTCGCGCTCGACGGCGGCTGGAAGTCGCTGCGTGGCGCCGTCGCGATCGACGACTCCGTGCGGCTCTTCGCGTACAAGGGCTCGGTCGAGTTCTCGATCTATCTGGATGAAACGCCCGAGCCCGCGTGGCGCAGCGGCCGAGTGCGCGGCGGGGAGGCGCCGCTCGCGCTGCCCGCGCTCGAGCTCCGCGGCGTGAAGCGCATCGCCCTCGTCGTCGACATGGACGAGCGCTCGTTCGTGGCCGATCGCGCGGACTGGCTGCGCCTCTTGCTCGTGCGCTAGCGGGGAGTCGTCGCTACGCGCCGCGCGCCGCGCGCAACGAGGAATCGAGGCTGCGATAGTAGATTCCGCGATCGCCGCCCGAGCGCTTGGCGTGGCGCAGCGCCTCTTCCGCATGCTGGCGCATCTGGCCTTCGCTCTCGACGTCCTCGCCATTGAAGGTCTCGAAGCCGAGGCTCGCGGTCACGGTGAGCTGCGGGTGCACCTTGATCTCCGAGGTGGCCTCGGGGATCTGCTCCAAGAGACGCTGCACCACGCGCGCGGCGTCGACCTTGCGCGTGTAGGGCAGCAGCACGCAGAACTCGTCGCCGCCAAGGCGCGACGCGACGTCTTCCGCGCGCAGCGAGCGCCGGATCGCCGCGCCGACGCGCGCAATGACTTCGTCGCCGACCGTGTGGTCGTAGAGCTTGTTGATGCGCCCGAAGTCGTCGAGGTCGATCAGGAGCAGCCCGAGGTCGAGCTGGTGGCGCTGCGCGGCGGAGAAGTGCTGGCGCAGCTGCTCTTGGAAGACTTGCGGCCGCAGCAGGTCCGTGCGGTCGTCGTGCGTCGCGAGGTGCTGCAGCCGCTCGAGCTCGCTGCGCGTCTCGATGCGCCGCAGGAGCATCTCCACGCGCACGGCGAGCTCGTCTTCGCTCGCGCCTCGGCGCAGGAGATCGATCGGCCCGTGACGCTCGCCGCGCACGGCCGCGAGGAGGCCGCTGCCGGGGCCCTCGGCATCGACGACCGCGAGCAACCCCGTGCGCAGGTCCGCGCGCCGCGCGCGGTCGATGACCTCGAACTCGGCCTGCCCCAGACCTGCGAGCGAATCGAGCAGCACCACGGAAGGCGGGGAGTGGGCCAGCATCTCCAGCGAGCGCCGCAGCGTGGCGGAGACGTCCACCGAGTAGCCGAGCTGGCCGAGCAGGCGTGCGCGCGCGAGGGTCCCTTCACCGCGGTGGTCGCAGACGAGGACCCGCACGGCCGCGCGGCCGGAGAGGTCGCGGGCGGCCGGGCCCGCACGGGCGGACAGCTCGGGGCGGCCACCGTCGGCGGACGCGCTGGTCGAAGATTCGGTCACGGCATGCTGCCGGTGCCTCGCGAGCGCCCCGGTCCAGTCCTCAAGTATGAGCCATCGGGGCCGGTTTTGGGAAATCGCAAACCTGGAGAGAGCCCGCGGGGGGGCCTCTGGGGCCGCTCGGGGCGCGCCCGACGGGGGCGAGGTTTGACTCCCGCCCCGCCCTCGCTACACTCCTCGCCCCCCGCAAATCGGCGGGGAAGCCGCTCTCGGCTCCCGTTCCACCCCTTTTCATCCCTGAGCCCAGCTTGGGCTCCGGCGCGCGGACACCTTCGTCCCGCACCGCCACCCTCGACTCCACGTCTCCTTCGATCCACATGGAAACCGTCTCGGTCCAGCAACTCATCGAAGCAGGTGTGCACTTCGGATGCCGCGTGTCGCGGTGGAATCCGAAGATGGCGCCGTACATCTACGGCCGCCGCAACCTGATTCACATCATGGACCTGCGCGAGACCCTCCGGGGCCTCCTGCGGGCGCAGAACTTCCTCTACCACGTCGCCGCCGAAGGGTCCCAGATCCTGTTCGTCGGCACCAAGCGCCAAGTCAAGGGCGTCGTCCAAGACGCGGGTCAGCGCACGGGCATGCCCGTCGTGACCGAGCGCTGGATCGGTGGCACGCTCACGAACTTCTCGGTCATCCGCAGCCGCCTCCGTCGCCTCGAAGAACTCGAGGGCATGGAAGAGTCGGGCACGATCGAGATCGAATCCAAGAAGATGGCCTCCACGCTGCGCCGCGAGAAGAAGAAGATCGAGCGCAACCTCGGCGGCATCCGCGAGATGACCGAGATCCCCGGCGCGATGGTCGTGATCGACCCCGCGCGCGAGATCAACGCGATCAAGGAAGCGCGCCGCCTCGGCGTGCCCGTCGTCGGCATCCTCGACACGGACTGCGACCCGAGCGTCGTCGACATCGTGATCCCGGGCAACGACGACGCGCTGAAGAGCGTGCGTCTGCTCGTCGAGCGCCTCGCCACGGCTGTGGAAGAGGGCTGCGCCAACCGCCGCGAGCAAGCCGCCACGACCGGTGGCGAGCGCGGTGAGCAGGCCCCGAGCGGCGACGAGCCGCGCCCGACGCGCGGCAACCGCGCTCAGGACCTGCGCGCCCGTCGCGGAGCTCCCGCGGCCGAGGCTGGCGCGGCGGCCCCCGAAGCGGGCGCCTGATCCGCAGCAGGCTCGGCCTAGAGCCGTGCTTTCCCGCGCGATCGCCGCCGCACCGTCCGTCGGGGCGGCGGCGATCGCCACACAACCACCGGGAGAGTGACGTGCGCCCGAGAGCGGCGCGCGCGCTCCCAGCAGAGCGACAACACCCGAATTACGAGCGAGAGACAGTCATGACGATGATCAGTGCGAAGTTGGTTTCCGAGCTCCGCGAGCGCACCGGCGCCGGTTTGATGGAGTGCAAGCGCGCGCTCGAGACCGCCGGCGGTGACATCGAGGTCGCGATCGACAACCTGCGCAAGAGCGGCCTCAAGAACGCCGACAAGCGCGCCGGACGCAAGGCGGGCGCGGGCCGCGTGGCGACCGTGCGTTCGGCCGATGGCCGCAAGGCGGCGGTCGTGATGATGACGTGCGAGACGGACTTCGTGCCGCCGACCGAAGACTTCTCGGGTCTGCTCGGCAAGCTCGCGAAGCACGCCTTCGATCACCGCATCGGCTCGGCCGCGGACCTGCTCGCGTCGAGCCTCGGCGGCACGGTCGTCACCGACGTCGTCAAGGGCCTGACCGCCAAGTGCGGCGAGAACTGCGAAGTTCCGCACGTCGCCTTCATGGAGAACGCCAAGGGCTTCGTCGGCGGCTACATCCACTTCGAACAGAAGATCGGTGGCTTCGCCTCGATCACGACGGGCGTCTCCGCGGAGAAGGCCGCCGAGTTCCTGAACAAGCTCGGCCAGCACATCGTGTTCGCCCGCCCCGTCGCCGTGAGCCGCGCCGAGATCCCGGCCGACATCATCGAGCGCGAGCGCAAGGTGTACATGGAGAGCGAAGAGGTGCTCGCGAAGCCCGCCGACAAGCGCGAGGGCATCGTCAACGGCAAGATCAACAAGTTCTACGGCACCGTCGCGCTCGAGGAGCAGCCCTGGTACCTCGACAACGCCACGACCGTGAAGAAGATGCTCGCGGAGGCGCTCGGCGCCGACGCGAAGATCGAGTGCTTCGCTCTCTTCGCGCTCAGCGCCTGAGCGGAGCCTCGGGGTGAGCTACCAGCGCATTCTCCTGAAGGTGTCGGGCGAGGCCTGCGCCGACCGCGCGAGCGGTCGCGGCCTCGACCCCGACGCCGTGCACACGATCGCGCGCCAGATCGCCAACGTCGCGCGTCTCGGTGTGGAGACGGCGGTGGTCGTCGGCGGCGGCAACATCCTGCGCGGCGCGAAGGTCGCGGGGATGGGCACGCTGCGCGCGAGCGCGGACTACATGGGGATGCTCGGTACCGTGATCAATGCACTGGCGATCTCGGACGCGGTCGAGCAGGCTGGCGTCGAGACGCGCGTGATGACCGCGATCGAGATCTCCAAGGTCGCCGAGCCGTTCGTGCGTCGACGCGCGCTCGCGCACCTCTCGAAGGACCGACTGGTGATCCTCGCTGCTGGAACGGGCAATCCGTTCTTCTCGACGGACACTGCGGCGGCGCTCCGTGCACGCGAGCTCGGCTGCGACGTGCTGCTCAAGGGCACGAAGGTCGACGGCGTCTACACGGCCGACCCGATGGTCGACAAGAGCGCCCAGCGCTTCGAGACGCTGACGCACCGCGAGTTCATCGAGCGCGGACTGAAGGTGCTCGACACCACCGCGGTGAACTTGTGCATGGAGTCGAAGCTGCCCATCGTGGTGTTCGACTTGTTCAAGGAAGGCAACATCGAGCGCGTCGTGCGCGGTGAGCCCATCGGCACGACCATCCAGAGCTAGCCATGAGCGCACAAATCCAGCAGAAGATCGTTGCGGACACGACCGCAGGCCTCGAGAAGGCGCTTCACCACGTGCAGGACATGCTGCGCGCCGTGCGCACGGGCCGCGCCTCGGGCGCGCTCGTCGAGAACATTCGCGTCGACTACTACGGCTCGCCGACCCCGATCAACCAGCTCGCGGCGATCTCGGTCCCCGAGCCGCGGCAGATCGTGATCAAGCCCTTCGACGCGTCGGTCGTGGCCGAGATCTCGAAGGCGATCCTGAAGAGCGAGCTCGGCATCACCCCGCAGACCGACGGCAAGATGCTGCGTCTGCAGATGCCGCCGCTCTCGGGCGAGCAGCGTCTGAAGTACGCCGCCAAGGTCAAGGAGATGTGCGAGGAAGCGCGCGTCGCGATGCGCAACGTGCGCCGCGACTCGAACAAGCACGCCGACTCCGAGAGCAAGGGCGGCGGCCTCACGGAAGACGAGCACAAGAAGACCCTCGAGCGCGTTCAAGACGCCCTCAAGGAGTACGAGAAGAAGCTCGACGCCGTTCAGGCGGCGAAGGTCAAGGAGATCACCGAGGTCTGAGCGCGAGCTCGGATCCGGAGGAGAGACGGGCGCGTAGCTCAGTCGGTAGAGCAGCTGGCTTTTAACCAGCTGGTCGTAGGTTCGAGTCCTACCGCGCTCACCCTTCTCTCCAGCCACGGCCTCGCGCGGCAGCGCGGGGGCTTGACCGGCGCCCGTGCGGCGCTATCCTCTCCGCCCTTCGAGGGCCGGAAACGGCTCCTCGATGCCCTCATAGCTCAGTTGGTAGAGCAGCTGACTCTTAATCAGCGGGTCCAAGGTTCGAGCCCTTGTGAGGGCACCACTCACGGCGGGTCGGCGGCGCCTCGGCGCGGCCGACCTGTCGCCCTTTTCGAGCGGATGCGAGCGGGTGCTCCGCGGCGGCGCCGCGCGCGCGGCTAGCGCGCACACGCGCGTTCGACGTCGGCGATCGACTTCGGCACGGCGGCCGTCAGGACCTCGTGACCTTCCGCGGTGACGAGCACGTCGTCCTCGATGCGGATGCCGATTCCGCGCCAGCGCGCGTCGACCGTGTCGTCGTCCTCCGCGACGTAGATGCCAGGCTCGATCGTGAGCACCATGCCGGGCTCGAGGAGCCGCGACTCGCGCTCGACCACGTACGCGCCGCAGTCGTGCACGTCGAGGCCGAGCCAGTGGCTCGTGCGGTGCATGTAGAAGCGGCGGTAGCTCTCCGACTTCAGGGCCTCCTCGGCGCTGCCGCGCAGGAGCCCCAGCCGACACAGGCCTTCGACCAGCGTCTGCAGCGCGCGGCGGTGGACGGCGTCGAAGCGGGTTCCGGGGCGCGTGAGCTCGATCGCGTCGAGCTGCGCCTGCAGGACGACCTCGTACAGCGCGCGTTGCTCCGGCGAGAAGCGGCCGTTCACCGGGAAGGTTCGCGTGATGTCGCAGGCGTAGCACGCGCTCTCCGCACCGGCGTCGATCAGGAGCAGGTCGCCGTCGCGCAGCGGCTGGTCGTTCTCGACGTAGTGCAGGATGCAGGCGTTCGCGCCGCCCGCGACGATCGAGGTGTAGGCGCAGCCGCCCGCGCCGCGGCGACGGAACTCGTACTCGACGAGCGCCTCGACCTCACGTTCGTTCATGCCGACGCGCGTCGCCCGCATCGCGGCGACGTGGCCAGCGGCCGTGAACTGCGCGGCGCGGCGCATCTCCTCGAGCTCGCCGCTCGTCTTGAAGAGCCGCAGCTCGTGAAACACCAGCGCCGGGTCGAGCACCTCGGTCGGCACGGGGCTCGGCTGCCGCGCGAGCGCGCGCAGGCGCGTGAGCACGCCGAACACGTCGCGGTCGCGAGCCTCGTCGAGGCCGGCGCGGTAGACGAGCTTGGAGTGACCCTTGAGGAGCTCCGGCAGGCGCTTCTCCAGCTCGGAGAAGGGGTACGCCTCGTCGACCGAGAGCTGCGCGCCGGCTCGCTCGGGACCCAGCCGACGGCCGCTCCAGATCTCCGCATCGCGGTTGCGCTCGCGCAGGAACAGCACGCTGCGCGCAGGCTTGCCTTCGGCCGGAGGCAAGAGCACGAGCGCGCTCTCGGGCTCGCCGAAGCCCGTGAGCCACCAGAAGTCGCTGTCGGGGCGGAAACGGAACTCCGCATCGTGGTTGCGGGTCTTCGAGCGGTTCGTGAACACCAGCGCGGCGGCGCCGCGAGCTTCGAGGGCGGCGAGCGCGCGACGGCGATTCTCGACGTACATGGAGGAAGTCATGCCACGCAGCGTAGCCCGCGTTTCCCGGCGGAATCCACCCTGCGCCGCGGGTTCCCGCGGCGCGTCCGTCGTCAGCGGACCTGCGCGTACTGCTCGAGCGCGGAGAGCACGCCGCGCAGCTTGCGCGCTCGCTCGGCGCCGTGGGCGAACTCGAGCGCGATTCCACGCGGCTCGCCCGCGGCGGGGAGCTTGCTCGCAGGGAGTACGCGGGCTGGAACGCCTGTCGCCGCCGAGAGCGCGAGCGCGAGCCCGGTGGCCCGCGGCTTGCTCGCGTCGGCGTCGCTCACGAGGACTTCGAAGCCGCGCTCCTTCGCGCGCGCGTCGAGCTCGGGCGGCAGCGCCGTCGGCCAGCGGCGCTGGACCGGCTTGAGCGAGGCGAACACTTCGAGGATCGGAACTTCGGGCGCGATCAGCACCTCGTGCTCGCCGCCGGCCTGCGGCTCGCGCTCCCAGTCG
This sequence comes from uncultured Planctomycetota bacterium, assembly GCA_903928115.1. Classification (GTDB taxonomy): domain Bacteria; phylum Planctomycetota; class UBA1135; order UBA1135; genus F1-120-MAGs118. Next base: position 107,329 of record CAIYPP010000054.1, on the reverse strand, counting down.
ACGTAGACCGAGCCGAACTCCATGTCGAGCGGCTCGGGAAACACGACGCGCAGGCGCGCATCGCCGCCGCCCAGATGGTGGAAGACGAGCTTCAAGCCGGTGTTCTCGACGGCGAACTGGATGTCGACGCGCGCCTTGCCGATCTCGATCCCGCGCAGCCACCACTCGCGCGGCTCCAAGCGACCGGTGCCGAGGACGCGCTCGCTCGGCGAGACCGAGAGCGGGGGCAGCGCGGGCGCGAAGAGCGCCCCGTCTTCGAGCGTGAAGCTCGGGCCGCCGACGACGAGGTAGGGTGCGACCGACTTGGCCCACTCGGGATGCCCCGAGAGCGAGGCGAAGTGGTTCCAGGCGTCTTCGCCGCGACCTTGAGAGAGCGCGCTGAGCGCGAGCTCGGCGCTGCGCGCCGGATCGGGCGCTGCTCCGGCCCGCAGCTCGCCGAGGCGCTCGGCCCACGCGCGCCAGCCCTGCTCGGAATCCCAGTGGCGCGGATGCGCCGCGGCCGAGCAGCGTGCCGGCAGCTCCGCCGCGCTCGTGCTGGGCTCGACCTTGGCCCACGCGCTCCCCGCAGGCCCCGCGGGCAGGCTGAGCTGGGCGGGCAGGAGAGCGAGGAGGACGGCGATCACGGTGGGGGAGTCCAGCACGCCCGGCGCGCCGCTGTCAACGCTGGGCGAGCGGACGGGTTCAGGGGAGACGAGGCCCTCGCCGCGCGCGGCGCGTCTTGGTACACCCTGTGGGCGGTCGCGCCCCGCGGCTGCTGCAACGAATGAGGAAGCCGTGATCGACAAAGACCTGCTCGAGATCCTCGCCTGCCCCGAGACCCATCAGGGACTCGCCGTCGCCGACGCCGCGCTGCTCGCCAAGGTGAACGCTTGGCTCGCCGGCGGCCAAGCGCGCAACCGCGGCGGCCGGGCGGTGAACGAGACGCTCGTCGAGGCACTGGTGCGCCAAGACGGCAAGGTCGTGTACCCCGTGCGCGACGGCATCCCCGTCCTGCTAGTCGACGAAGGTCTCGCTCTCCCCTGAGCGGGGTGGCGGCGCTCGATGCTGCTGCGCCATCCTGCGCACGAGGGCCGCACGGTGCGGCTCTCGTATTGCCTCAACCTGCATCCGGCGGACACGCTCGAGGGCCTGTACGAGGGGCTCGAGCGGATCACCGAGCCGCTGCACGCGCGCCTTGCCCCGGGCCGTGAGTTCTCGGTTGGAATGTACCTGCCTGCGGCGCTCGCGCGCGCGCTCGCGAGCGATGCGGAGCGCCTGCGCGAGCTGCGCGCATGGCTCGGCTCCCGCGGGCTCGATCCTTCGACCTTCAACGCCTTTCCGTACGGTGGCTTCGCGCACATCGGCCTCAAGGCGGGCGTGTTCGCGCCCGAGTGGTGGGACGAGACGCGCCTGCAGTACACGCTCGATGTCGCGCAGGTCGCGGCACGGCTCCTCCCGAGCGCGGGCCCGGAACGCCACATCTCGATCAGCACGCACACCGGCGCGCACTCGTCGCGCGTTCTCGCGGTCGAACTCGACTCGACGCGTCGCACGGTCTTCGCGAACTGGGTGGCGATTGCGACACAGCTCGCCCGCATCGAGCGCGAGCAGGGGACCCGCGTCGTGCTCTCGGTCGAGCCGGAGCCGCGCTCGCTCACCGAGAGTTGCGCCACGCTCGCCGAGGTGTTCGCGCGCGAGAAGCTCTTGCGCGAGGCGCAGCCCGAGTCGCTGGCGGCGATCGCGCGGCACCTCGGCATCTGCCTCGACACCTGCCACGCCGCGGTCGAGTTCGAAGCCGCGGATGCGCCGTGGCGCGACGCGCTGGCGGCGAGCGGTGCAGGCGTCGGCAAGGTTCAGTTCACGAGCGCGCTCAGCGTGCTCGATCCGCAGGGCAACGAGTTCGGTCGGCGCGCGCTGCTCGAACTCGACGAGGCGCGCTACCTGCATCAGGTCACGGGTCAGGGGCCGGATGCCGTCGCGCGAGCGGGGGACCTGCCCGAGCTCCGCGCGGGCTGGGCCGAGCCACAGTCGGCGTGGCATGCGTGCACCGAGTGGCGTTGTCACTTCCACGTGCCCGTCGATCTCGACACGCTGGGTGCGAGCGGGCTCTCGACGACTCGCGACTACGCCGACCGCGTGCTCGCGCTCCAGCTCGCGGCGCCCGAGCGCTGGCCGAGCCGCGAGCTGCACGTCGAGATCGAGACCTACACATGGGACGTTCTCCCGCGCGAGGCGCGGGGCGCGGGCGCGCTCGTCGACGGGCTCGAGCGCGAGTACCGGCACGTCCTCGCCCAGCTCGCCGCCTCGGGCTGGCGGCTCGCCTAGAGCCCCCGAAAATCCCCCCGCGGGGGCGTTGACAGGCCCTCCGGGCGACCCTATCTTCCCCGCCCGCGTTGGCCGAGAGGCCGCGCAGCGTTCTAGGTGGTCCCATCGTCTAGCTCGGCCTAGGACACCAGGTTTTCATCCTGGCGACAGGGGTTCAAATCCCCTTGGGATCACCACTCCAGCGCCTTGGTTGTTCAGGCTGGGGTGCGAGCTTGCGCTGCGCACCGAGCTGTCGAGGTGATCTCGACTTGGTTGGCAGGGGGATCCCGGCACTCGACGGCGGAGCCATCGAGTGCATGTGGGTGGGCACTGCCGCTCGGGCGGCAGTGCGGCAGTTGCGGGGCAACTGCGAGGGGATCCGCTCGCGAAGACGCCAAGGCGTCTTCGCGTCCCGTCGCGCGGAACGACGCGTCGCGCGAGCTCAGAGGGAAGTTGTAGGCATCGCGGACGCGTGTCTACATTCTCTGCGCGATGGCGGAAGTGCACGGGGTGCTGACGTGGCTGCATGCACTCGGAGGCGCGGTGGCGTTGGTCGTGATGTGGGTGCCGCTCTTCAGTCGAAAGGGAGGCACCGTTCACCGCCGTGCAGGCAAGGTGTTCGTGGCATCGATGGCGTGGGTGTCGGTCAGTGCGCTGCTCGCGAGTGCGCTGAAGCTCGCGCTGCGGCCGGAACAGCCCCAGCAGCCGCTCATGCTCTCCTTGGTCGCGATTCAGGCGGCTTCCGCAGCGTGGTGGGGCGTCTCCGTGCTGCGACAAAAGCTGCGCAGCGGCGCGGGGCGCGTGCTGCCGGACTGGATCGCAGCCATGGCGTTGCTCGGCTCGGGAGCGCTGGCCGTCGTGTATTGGCTTCAGGGTGCGAGCCTTCTGTTCGCGATCTTCGGCGCGCTCAACCTCGTCTTCGGCTGGCGCTTCTCGCTCGCGCTCGGGCGTGCGCCGAAGAGCAGCTTCTGGTGGTGGTACGAGCACCTCTTCGGGATGATCGTGGCCTGCATCGGTGCGCTCACGGCGTTTTTCGTCGTCAACTACACCAGCGCACCCGAGGCGTTCCGCAGCGTGGTGCCGCCGCTCGTAGTATGGACGGCCCCAGGTGCTGTCGGCGGTATCGCAATCGCGGTCGCCATGCGCTTCTATCGGCGCAAGTTCGGCGACGCGTAGGCGAACCGAAACTGTGAGTCGCGCGGACGACCGTTGCGATCGCGCGTGGGACCCTGTGCAGTATCGACGCGAGTCGGCGTTCACCTCCTCCCGTCGTTCGGAAGCGGGGCCGGGCGTCGTTTGGTTTCAGTGCATAGACTGTCCGCTCTGGGGTACGTCCGTTCGGCGCGCTTGGCTCCGTTTCGAGGCACCGCGATCCACCATGCGACACAAGACTCTCTGCAACGTTCTCGCTCTTGGCCTCGCCCTGCTGGTGTCGGCTTGCACGAACTTCGGCACTTCCGTGCTGCCGGGGCACGACGACATCTGGAAGCACATGAACGAGGAACTGAGTCCGGTCACGCTGGCGGAGGGCGGGACGGTGGTCGCGACGCGCCATGGCGGCGGCGGTCCGCTGCTGTGGATCTACTGCGAGGATCCGAGCCTCGTGCAGTGCCAAGTGCGAGAGGACTTCTCGGTCGCGCTGCGGGGCGAGAAGCAGGGGCGAGCCACGGCGTTCTATCTGAGCGGCCACGATTGGAGTCTGCCGGGCTGTCCGGTGTTGCCGATGCAGGAGTCTCCCGAACTTTCTTCGGACGACGCGCAGCAGCGGGTCGCGGAGGTGCGCCGCGCGCTGCAAAGTCGGCGAGAGTGGTTGGCGCAGTACGCCTACATGCTGGACCCGAGCTTCGCTGGATCCGGCAAGGAGAGCTACGAGCGCACTCGCGAGCGCTGGCAGCACGTACTGGCCCTCGACGTCGAGCGCTGCTCCGACCTCGAAGCGTGCAATGCTTGGGCGCGCGGGGAGTCGATCGCGAGGTTCGAGCTGACGGTGACCGCGAGCAATCAAGGCGCGCGCTGAGTTCACGGATCCGCGCGCTTCGAAGCTCCGCAGCGAGATCTTGCGCTGCGACGCGTCGAGAGGTTGCGTTCGATGCACCTCGTGCTCTCGCGCTACCCAAGTCGAACGGATCGGAACGAACGCGCTGGCGGTGCGCGAGAGTCAGTCGGACTTGCCGGAGCGCGGGTGGGCTTGCTCGTAGACCTTGCGCAGGCGCTCGATGGAGACGTGCGTGTAGATCTGCGTGGTGGTGATGTGGGCGTGGCCCAAGAGGTCTTGCACGGCCTTGAGGTCCGCGCCTGCGTCGAGCAGGTGCGTCGCGAACGAGTGGCGCAAGAGGTGGGGATGGAGCTTGCGCGGCAGCCCCGCTTGCAGCGTCGCCTTGTCGAGGATCATCCCGAGCGCGCGCGTGGTGAGCCTTCCGCCGCGCGCATTCAGGAACACGGCGTCGGCGGCGCGCGGTTGGGGCGCGGGGCGCTCGGGGTCGGCGAGGTAGGCCGAGAGCGCGGCGGAGGCCTTCGATCCGACGGCGACGAGGCGTTCTTTGCGGCCCTTGCCGCGGACGCGCGCGACGCCGGAGGCGAGGTCGAGGTCGCGCAGGTCGAGCGCGACGGCTTCCGCCGCGCGGGTGCCTGCCGAATACACGAACTCGAGGAGCGCGCGATCGCGACGGCCGAGCGGCGTCGTCAGGTCACAGCACGAGAACAGACGGTCGAGCTCGCCCGCGTCGACGGCGCCGGGGAGCTTGCGTGCGAGCTTGCCGGAGCGCAGCGCCTTGCCCGGGTGCTGCTCGATCCAGCCGCGCTCGAGCAGGTGGCCGAAGAGCGAGCGGACGGCGGAGAGCTTGCGGCGCGCGGAGCTGCGCGAGAGTCCGCGGTCGTCGAGCGAGAAGAGGAACCCGCGCAGCGTGCGCGCGGTGATCGCCGCGGGGTCGTCGAGCTCGAGCGCCGCTGCGTAGGCCAGAAACTCATCGAGGTCTTTGCGATAGGCGCGCAGCGTGTGCTCGGATGCACCGCGCGCGGCCGCGAGCTCGGCGAGATAGAGGTCGACGTGCTCGGCGAGCGTGCGCGGGTGTTGCACGGGCGCCGCGCGAGCGTCGCCGGATTGTGCCTCGTCGAGCGCGACAGCGCGGCGGCGGCGCGGAGCCGAAGGGCGCGCGGGCTGCGAGTCGCTGGCGCGCTTCACGCCTGACGTACCGGCTCCTCGACGAGCAGCGACTCGGGGATGCGCTTGCGGCCGGCGAAGCCCGCCTCGTGCGCGTGGTACCACTCGACGCGGGTTTCGTCGCTGCGCCAGCAGAGAAGAACGGGTTGACCCTCGATCGCGCCGGGGAAGTCGACCAGTCCCTTGTCGAAGGCGAAGTCCTTGTAGTCGCAGCCGATGTGGCGCAGCTCTTCGATCAGCGCTTCGATTTCGTCGCCGAGCACGTCGAGTCGCTCGCGCGCCTCGGAGTCGCGATGGCGCGGCGCGAGTCGGCGCAGCTCGCGTCCGCGGAGCAGGATGTCGTCGACGATGCGACGCACCAGCGGGAGCGTGCGGTTGGCTTGGGCGGGGGTGAAGAGCTTGCGCGTCATCGGCCCGATTGTGGCCGAAGGCGCGCGCTGTTGCACGGGTGCGGGAGGGCTACTTGCCGTCGCTGCCGCGGCGGACGTTGCCGCGCGGGGGCTGGGGCGCCGTTTCGGGCGTCGCGGAGCTGGTCGGCTTGCGCAGCGAGGTGGCGAGGGCGTCGAAACCGGCCAGCAGCGCCTCGCGGGAGGCGGGGTTGATCCCGGCGGTGAAGCCCTTCTCGCGGGCGTCGGCGAGCACGTCTTGGAGGGCCTTTGCGGCGTCGCCCTGAGCGCGCGCCCACGCGAGCAGCGCCTCGTGGCGCTCGCGGTCTTGCTGGAGGCCGCGCGCGAGCTCGGTGCCCGCGCCGCCCTGCTCCAAGTGAGCGAGCCGATCCTTGAGCGCGGCGAGTTCCTTCTCGACCACCGCCAAGCGCTCGAGCGGTGCGTCCTGCGCGGGCGATGCGGCCCAAGCGAGCGAGGCGACGGCGGAGACGACGAGCGCGAGCGGCAGGATCGACTTCATGGTGCTCGCAGTATCGACGCTACGGGGCGCGCAACTGTGCCGACGGGCGTGTCGTGGGGGCGGCCGGGAAGTCCTTTCCGACCACTTGGGAGGCGGTGGATGCACGCGCGAGCCCTCGCAGCGCCACTGCTACACTCCCGCCAACATGTCCGACGCCCAAAAGCGCGATCCGGCGGGTCGCTCGCCGCTGCTCTTCATCTTCCTCACGGTCTTCATCGACCTGCTCGGCTTTGGGATCGTCATCCCGCTCTTGCCGATCTACTCGATCGCGTATCAGGCGAGCGAGGCCGAGCTCGGCCTCCTGTTCGCGTGCTTCTCGGGCATGCAGTTCCTGTTCGCGCCGATGTGGGGGCGGCTCTCGGATCGCATCGGGCGCAAGCCGGTGCTCGTCGGCGGCCTGATCGGCACGGCGCTCGCCTACCTCGCGTTCGGCTTCAGCGACGAGGTCGCGCGCACGCTGTTCGGCGCAGATTGCTCGCCGCGCGAGGTCCTCTACGTGCTGTTCGCCTCGCGCATGCTCGCGGGCTTCTTCGGCGCGAACATCTCGACGGCGAACGCATACATCGCCGACGTCACGACGGCGGAGAATCGCACCAAGGGCCTGGGACTCGTCGGTGCAGCTTTCGGTCTTGGGTTCACGCTCGGGCCCGCGATGGGCGGCGAGCTCGCGAAGTACTCGCTGCACGCGCCCGGTGTCGCCGCGGCGGGGCTCTCGCTCGCAGCGGCGCTGTTCGGCTGGTGGAAGCTGCCCGAGCCCGCCCGCCGCAGCGGCTCGCGTGCGTACGGCGGGGAGCAGCTCCGCCGCGCGATCCAAGACTCGCGCATCGGAGGCGTGCTCCTGCTCGCGTTCCTGTTCGTGACGGCGTTCGCCGGCTTCGAGGCGATGTTCATCCTGTTCGGGCTGGCGAACTTCCCCGAGAAGTTCGGCATGACGACCGCGATCGCGCAGGCCACGCTGGAGCAGAAGATGGCGGCGGCGCCCTACGCGGGGCGCTACCTGTTCGTCGTCGGCATGATCTCGGCCGCGATCCAAGGCGGTCTGATCCGGCGCATCGCACCGCGCTTTGGCGAGACGCGCCTCATCATCGCGGGTCCCGTGCTGCTCGGCATCGGCCTCGCGATCGTCGGATTCGCGCCGAGCTTCGCCTGGGTGATCGTCGGCTGTGTCGTGATGCCGATGGGCTTTGGGCTCTCCAATCCTTCGGTGAGCTCGCTGCTCTCGCGGGCGGCGCCGGAAGAGGAGCAGGGCGCCTTCCTCGGAATCCAGCAGTCCGTCTCGAGCCTCGCGCGCATGGTGGGTCCCTTGCTCGCGGGCCTCGTGTTCACGTGGCAGGGCTCGCGCGCGCCGTTCTTCGTCTCCGCCGGAGTCCTCGGCGTCGCCGCAGCGCTCGGACTCTATTACCACCGTCGCCACGGCGCGTCGTTCGACTTGAAGCGCGCGGGCGGAGCCCAACCGGCATCGTGAGCTTCGCGGCGCGCCTCACGGTCGAAGAGCTCGGCGACATTCCGCTCGCCGCGGCGCTCGTGCGGCTGCGTGGTCATGCGCGACGGGTGCTCTTGGAGAGCGCGCGCGGGTTTCCGAGCTGCTGGAGCGTGCTCGCGTTCGACCCGTTGCCGCCTCGGCCCACCGAGAGTGTGCTGGCGCCGCGCGAGCTGCTCGCAGCGCTCGAAGACTGCGGGGGCGACGAAGTTCCGGGCCCGTTTTCGGGCGGTTTCTTGGGCGCGTTCGCGTACGACCTCGGCGCGCACGGCGAGCGTCCGGTCGTCGTCGCGCCGGAGCCGTGGGGTTGGCCGCGCGTCATCGGCGGTCTCTACGTCGACTTCCTCGTGCGGGACGAGCGCGCGCGTCGGACGTGGCTCGTGCTCGGCGAAGACCCGGGCGACTGCCGCGCTTCTCGTGCGCAGCGCGCGGAGCGAGTTCGCGCGGAGCTTGCGCGGGAGCCGTTCGACGAGCCGCTCGCGTCCGGCGAGGTGCGCCGCTGCACGGACAGCACGACGCACATCGCGCGTGTGGAGCGTTGCCGACGTTTCATCGGCGCGGGCGACATCTATCAAGCGAACCTCGCGCACCGGATGACGTGTCCTGTCCGCGGCGAGCCGGATGCGTGGTTCACGCGCCTGCGCGAGCGCAACCCCGCCCCGTACATGGGCTTCGCGGAGTTCGAGGGCGGCGCGCTGCTGTCGGCCTCGCCGGAGCTGCTGCTCGAGTTCGACGGGCGCATCGCGCGCACGCGACCGATCAAGGGCACGATCGCCCGCGCGGGCGACGCTGCGGCCGACGAAGAGGCGCGGGCACGGTTGCTCGCGAGCGAGAAGGACCGTGCCGAGCTCGCCATGATCGTCGACCTCGAGCGCAACGACCTCGGGCGGGTCGCGCGCGCGGGTGGCGTTTGGGTCGAGGGTTTTCCGCACCTCGAGAGCTACGCACGCGTGCATCACCTGATGGCCGACGTGGTGGCCGAGGTGTCCTCTGGAGTGGACGCGTGTGCCGTGCTGGCGGCGCTCTTTCCGGGGGGGTCGATCACCGGCGCGCCCAAGCTGCGAGCGATGGAGGTGATCGCCGAGCTCGAGGGCGAGGGGCGTGGCTTCTACTGTGGCGCGCTCGGCTTCGTGGACCTGCGCGGCCGCGCGGCATTCAACATCCTGATCCGCACGCTGCTGTGGCGTCCGCGCGCGCTTCCGGGGGCTGAGGAGGGCCGCTCCAAGCCTTGGACGGGGGAGCTTGCCTTCCGCGTCGGTGGGGGGATCACGTGGGCCTCGGACGCAGCCGCGGAGGATCGGGAGACGCTGGCCAAGGCCGCGGGGATCGTCGACGCGCTGGCTGGCACGGGAGTTGTCGCCTCGGGGCTGCAGGCCCGCTAGCCTGTCTCCGACGGTCGACCTCCGAGGTGAACCCCATGCACGCGCTCCTGCTCCTCGCTCTCGCTCTCGCCCCCGAAGCCCCGCTCGCGGCCGCGCCGCGCGCGCTCGTTCAGAACCCGACGCCGCCGGGGCCCGCGGACGGCCGCCCGGAGGTCAAGGCGCTGCTCGAGCAGCTCAACGCCCACGCGGGCAAGCGCGGCAAGGAGGACAGCGAGGCGATCTCGGTGATTGACAAGCTCGTCACCGAGTTCGCGGCCTCCGGGCCGAAGGACAAGGCGGCGATCGTGAAGCAGCTCGACAAGTGCTTCACGGAGAAGCGCCAAGAGGACAAGGACGGCGTCCGCGAGAACAAGCTCTTCATCGCTGCGGCGACGGCGCTCGGCGAGATGAAGCCGGAGTGCGTGCCGGTCTACATGAAGTGGATCGGGGAGAAGTCGCACAAGAAGGACATCCCTCTGCAGCGCTTGCTCATCCTGAAGCTCGGCAAGACCAAGGACGAGGGCGGGCGCGCGCTGCTCGTGAACCTGCTGCAGGACGAGAACGCGAAGATCCAAGCCGCCGCGGCCGAGGCGCTCGGCGAGTACGGCGATGCGGACCAAAAGGTGCGCAAGGCGACCTTCGAGGCCCTGCTCAAGCTCCTAATGTCGACGAAGGGACAGGTCGACTCCAACGTGAACGACCTGATCGCGCGCGAGCGCTACGACACCATCGCGGCGCCGATCTCCACGGCGCTCGGGCGCCTGTCGGGCCAGAAGGACCTGAACCCCGAAGAGTTCCAGCGCTGGTGGAACAAGAACAAGAAGGAAGAGTGGCCGAAGCCGTGAGGGCGCCGCTCGCGCAGCGCGCGGTTCCGCTCGTGCTGCTCGTCGCGCTCGCGGCGCTCGTCGCCACCGCGACGCTGGAGCTGCAGGCGCGCAAGTCGCTGCCGCGTTCGGGCGCGCCGCAGATCGCCGACCCCGCGGAGCCGCTGGAGGCGTGGGTCGCGGACGCCGGCGCACTGCGGCTGACGCGGCTCTACGCGGAGGAAGGTCGGCAGCGCTTCGAGTCGGAGGCGCTGCGCGCGCGGCTCGAGCTCGACGAGGGAGAGCTCTTCTTGTTGCGGCGTGAGGCTTCCGCGAGCGTCGGCGCTCGCGCGGAGGTGCGCGACGAGCACGGCTCGGCGCTCGCCGCGATCGAGCGGGGTGCACAGGCGCCGGTCGGCACTTTGTTCTCGACGCCTCAGGGCGTGGTGCGCGGCACGGCGCGTGAGTGGGTGCTGTGGGGCCGAGCCCCGCATGGAGCGGCGCGCGCGTACTTCGATGGGTTCGAGGCGGCCGCGCTGGAGCCGACGCGGATCGCGCGGTCCGAGCTGCGCGGGCCACTCGCGCACGTCGGCGGAGACTCTGGCGACGGGAAGAACGCGGACGCTCGGACGTCCGTGGGCTCGTCGCGGGAGTGACGCACCTTCCATGCTTCGAAGCGCCCTCCTTTTCGCTGCTGCCGCTGGATTCGCGGCTTGCTCGCCCGATGCGCCTCCGCAAGCGAGCGAGAGTGACGCGCTCGCTGCCTCGCAAGCTGCGGAATTGGAGCAGACGCGCGTCGAGGGCGAGGCGCTGCGCGCGCGGGTCGCCGAGCTGGAGGCGGAGCTCGCTCGGGCACGCCTGTCCCGCAACTGCGAGGAACACGGGCCTGAGATCCGTCGTCTGCGCGCGGAGCTCGCGGCGCTCGACGAGCGGCGCGTGGAGCGAGAGCGCGAGTGGCTGCGCTTCTTGCGCAACCTGAAGGAGCTGGGCTTGCCCGAGCCCAAACCTCAGCACGCGTTCGTGCCGGACGTGCCTCCCGAAGAGCAGCCCAAGCCTCCGGAGCCGACGCCGATCGACACCGCGAAGCTCGAGCGCGAAGCGGCGCTCGCGCGCAGCCTGCGAGCGCTCGTCTCGGTCGAGGGGCTCACGTCGCTCGACCTCTTGGAGGCAGGCCACTTGGGCGAGGGCTGGCTCGGTCCCGTGCTCTTCCGCGTGCTCGATTCTCGCGGCAGACTCGCGGGCTCGCTGTACGCCGAGCGACTGCGGCTCGAAGGCAGTCGGGCGGCGCGCACGCTGACGATCGTGCTGGAGTCGGGGTACGAGATGCGCGGCGGCGAGCGCGTCGCGTTCGGCCCCGGCAGCGCACTCGACGGCACGCCGATCGAGGGCGGAGTGCGACGGCTGGAGATCCTCGACTGCGACCCCACGCGCTGGGCGGAGCCGCTCGGCGAGTTGTTCGGACAAGCTCCGCCTCCGCCGTTGGTCGACGACGGCCGCTGGAGCCTCGTGTACGTGAAGGGTGCGCTCAATCGCTTGCTGCGCTTGGACGCCGCGGGCGGGTACTGGCGCGTGAAGAGCTTGAGCGGCGTGCTCGACGGCGCGCTCCGCGAGGTGCACCTCGAAGAGCTCGATGCGCGCGGCGCGTTGCAGCGGCGCGTCTTCGCGGACGTGCTGCGCATCGTGCGGCAGGAGAAGGGCTTCTTGCTCGAGCTCTCCGAGGGCGCGCAGCTCCGCGGTGAAGAGAAGACGCCCTTCCTCGACGGTCGTTTCCGCATTTTCTTGCCGCGCGCATCGCACGCCGATTGGGACGCCGCGGTGCTGCCGGGCCTCTCCGAGCCCGACGAGGCGGCTGCCCCGCCCCGCTCCGGTTGACGCTTCGCGCGCGCGGGGCGATAAGGAGCGCGTGAGCGAGCTCTTCGACGCCGGTGGCAAGCCGTCTGCGCCTCGCGCGTGGACCGTTTCGCAGCTCACGCTGCGCATCCGCGGCATGCTCGAGGGCCTCGGGCGCGTCTCGGTCGAGGGCGAAGTCAGCGGCGTCAAGCCGGCGGCGTCGGGCCATGTCTACTTCGATCTGAAGGACCTCGACTCGAAGGTGTCGTGCGTCATCTGGCGCAGCCAGACCGCGACCGCGCTGCGCGCGCCGCTGCGCGAGGGCGACAAGGTCGTGCTGCACGGCAAGCTCGAGGTGTATGGGCCGCGCGGTACCTACAACATCGTCGTAAACCGCGTCGAGGCTGCGGGCATCGGCACGCTGCTCGCGCAGCTCGAGAAGCTGAAAGCGGAGCTCCGCGCGCGCGGCTGGCTCGATCGCAAGCGCGAGATTCCGGCCCTTCTGAAGCTCGTGGCCGTCGTGACGAGCCGCGACGGCGCCGCGCTCCAGGACTTCCTGCGCACGCGCACGTTGCGTTGGCCGCTCTACCCCGTCGTCCTCGCGCACACGCCGGTGCAGGGCGTGGGCGCCGCCGCGAACATCGCCGCGGCCATCGCGCGCGCGGGAGCAAGTGGCGCCGATGTGGTCGTCGTGACGCGCGGCGGGGGCTCTCTCGAAGACCTGTGGGCGTTCAACGAGCTCGCGGTCGCCGAAGCGATCTGGAATTGCCCCGTGCCGGTCGTATCCGGCGTGGGGCACGAGACCGACACGACCTTGTGCGACTTGGTGGCGGATCTGCGCGCTCACACGCCGACGGATGCGGCGACGCAGGTGATCCCCGATCGCCGCGAGCTCGAAGACGCTCTCGAGCGCGGCGAGAGTCACTTGATCGAGGCGATCAGCTCCGTGCTGGAGGCTCGGGCCGAGCGGCTCGAGCGCGCCGCTCAGTCGCGTGTGCTGCGCGATGCGGGCTGGATCCTCGAGGATCGGCGCGAGCGCGTGGCGCGGCTCGGCTTGCAGCTTGCGAACGCGGTGCGTGCGCTCGGCGAGCGCGGAGTTGGGCGACTCGCGGAGCTTCGTCGGCGCTTGGAGCGGCGCAGCCCCGCGCAGCAGCTCGCGCAACGCTCCGCACGCGTCGGCGTAGCCGAGGCACGGCTCGTTGCGGCGTCGGCGCGGGCCCGGGAAGGTGCGGCGGCCCGCTTGCAGAACCTCGCGGGTCGACTGGAGGCGCTCTCACCGCTCGCGGTGCTCGCGCGGGGCTACTCGATCACCTTTGTCGAAGGCCGTGAGGGCGCGCTGCGGAGCACGGAAGGAATTTCCCGAGGCGCGACGCTGCGCACTCGCATGGCCGACGGCGAGGTGCGATCGACCGTGAGTGAAGTGCGGCGCACGCCGGACCGATGAGGAGCGCGTGCGAGTCGTCGCGATCGTCGTGAACTGGAACGGGGGAGCGCAGACGCTGCGTTGTCTCGAGTCCTTGCTCGCGCAGGAGCCTCCGCTCGCGAAGGTGCTCTTGGTGGACAATGCGTCGAGCGACGGCTCGTGCGAGCGCGTTCGACGCGAGCTCCCGCAGGTCGAGGTCCTTCAGACAGGAGGCAATCTCGGCTACAGCGGTGGGAACAACCATGGAGCACGGCGCGCGCGGGAGCTCGGCGCCGAGGCGATCCTGATCGCCAACAACGACGTCACGTTCGAGCGTGGCTGTGTCGCGGGGCTCGCGGCTGCGCTGCGAGCAGATGCGTCGCTCGCCGCAGTCGGACCGCTCGTGCTCTTCAGCGACGACCCGCGCCGCGTCTGGGCGGCGGGTGGGGTGCTCTCGTGGCGTCAGAACCTCTCGGATCTGCGTGGCTTCGGCCAGCTCGATGGCGAAGAGTTTCGCAAGACAACGTCGGTGGACTATGTTCCGGGTTGCGCAGTCCTGCTGCGAGTGAGCGCGCTCGACGGCAGCGACGTCTTCGATGACCGCTACTTCGCGTATACCGAGGACGTCGACCTCGGGATGCGCCTGCGCCGTGCGGGACACGGGCTCGCCTGCGTCGGCACGCAGCGCGCGTGGCACGCGCCCTCGAGCTCGACCGGAGGCGGCTACAACCCGCGCCGCAAGTACATGATGGGCGTCAACTCGGTGCACTTCCTGCGCACGTGGGGCGGGGCGCGCGAGTGGCTGCGGTTTTTCGTCTACGACGTGCTGACGCTGCCCCTGCTCATCGTGGACGGATACTGTCGCGGAAACTCGAAGGCTCCGCTCGCCAAGGCGCTCGGGATTTTCCACGGGCTGCAGGGCCGCTATGTGGGGCCCGAGACCGTGAAGAGCGGCGCGACGCCTTTGTGGTGAAGCCGCTGCGCAGCGAGGGCGCTGCTCAGGCCAGCGGGTAGCGCGACTCCTTGCGCAGGCGCGGGACTTCCTTCTTCACGCGCGCGAGCAGCTTCTTCACGAGCTCGTCACGGCGCTCGAAGAGTCGGTAGCCCGCCCGCTCGCGCAGGTAGCCGCGGGCGGCGGGGTGCTTCTTGAAGAGCTCCTCGCGGCCCATGCGCTCCGCCCAGCGCTCGAAGCGCGCGCGCTTGTCGAGCAGGGCCTTGGTGAGGAACGGCATCACGATCGAGTAGTCGCACTGCATCGACTCGGTGGTCTTCTTGTAGACCGTCTTGTCGACCTTGCCCCACGTCACGGCCTCGGCCGGCGGGCACGAGGAGAGCGAGCCGTCGGTGACCGGCGCCGTGGTGATCTGGATGTCGTACTGGTAGCCCTCGACCTCGCTGAGGCCGAGCACTTGGCTGAGCGCGGGCTCCGGCTGCAGGTTGAAGTTCTTCGGGACGCCGCCGCCGAGGATCAGCGTGCCGAGCTGGCGCGTCTGCGACTCGCGGATGCCCCAGAAGTGATAGGCGCAGCTCTCGAACACCTCGGCGTGCAGGTCGAGGTCGAAGCGGTACTCGTCGCCCTTCGCTCCCCCGGCCTTCTCGATCGCCCACAGGGCCATCGAGTTCAGGAACACGCTGCCGTCGCCGGGGGCGCCGACGAAGATCGGGATTTGGAGGCGGTGGCACTGGGCGAGCAGACCTTCGCTCACGCCGTTCTTGCGTTCCTGAGCCGCGTAGAACTTGCCGAGCAGGTTGCGGAACTCGGTGCCGGTCATCTTGCGCTGGAACTCGGGCCGCTTGAGCAGCGCGCGCAGGAAGCGGTCCTGATCGAGCAGCACGTCCTCGTCGAAACCGACGTCGGTGACGCGGATGATCGACTCGTCGCGCAGGGCGCCGTCGTCGCCGAAGATCGGCACCTCGTGGAAGGGGTGCTTGCGCGCGCTGTCGAGCGCGCGGTGGCCGTCGTGGTAGCAGACCGCGTCCGTCGTGGAGACGAGGCAGAACCAGCCCGTCTCGAGGAGCGGCGAGAGCCACGTGTAGTGCTGGCCCGAGACCGTGACGGGGCCCGAGATCGAGATCGTCATCGGCAGGCCCTTGCCGACGGCCTCGTCGAGCAGCGTCCACACGCGGCGCAGGTAGGCCGCGCCGAAGGCGGGCAGTGCGTTCTCGAAGACGCCGTCGAGGCTCTCGATCTCGTGGACGGGGCGGGTGACGAGCTCGCGCTTGTCGGAGGAGCCAGGGCAGGAGGAGCGTTCGTCGCGGCGGGTGGGGGACATGCGGAAGGCCTTTCGAGGGCGGGGAGTGTACGGGGCAGCGGGGACTCGACCAACGACGCGGGGGGCGTTCCCGCGGCTCAGGTCTACGGCTCGGGTCATCCGAAGCTCTTTCCCATGCCCCGCCGCATCCTCGTCACGGGCTGCCCTCGCTCGGGCACCGGATACATGGCCGCGCTTCTCACGCGGCTCGGTGCGGCGTGCGGCCACGCGGCGCACTTGAACCCGGCGAGCCTCGAGCTCGGCGTGCCGTCTTGGCCGGACGCGCTCGCGGCTGAGGCGTCGTGGTACGCGGCTCCCTACGGTGAGTCGCTGCCTGCGGGCACCGTGGTGGTTCACGTCGTACGCTCGCCGGCGGCTGCGCTCAGCTCGCTGTGGCGCTCGCGACTCTTCCGCACTCGCAGCGTCGACCGCGCGTATCTCGAGCGCCACGCGCCGGTGCTCCCGCACGGCACGCCGCTCCAGCAGACCGCGCGCATCTGGACCGCGTGGAACGAGATCGCCGAGACGAACCACGACACCTCAGGCCTGCGCTACGTGCGCGTGCGGCTCGAGCAGCTCGATGAGGCCGCGCTGCGCTGGATCGGGGACCTCGCGGAGCGCGAGTTCGAGCCGGGGCTCGTCCGTCGGGCGCTGGTCGAGACCGCCCGCGCGGTGCCGATCGAGGTTCCCGCCGAAAGTGACGCGCTCGCGGAGTGGAGCGCGCTCCGCGGCAGCGACCTTTTGCTCGGCATCGACGAGCTCGCGGCGCGCTATGGCTACGGGCGGGCCGCGTTGAGCGGTCGGCTCGTGAGAGCGGTGTAGACGCTATCCTGCGACGCCAGCCCCGGAGCCCGACCCGCCATGACGCAGTTCAACGATCGCGCGCAGGAACGCTACTTCGTCCAGGACTACCGCGCCAAGCCGCGCATCGAAGGCGTCGAGGTGGTCGACCTGCGGCGCTTCAATGACGACGGCGGCTCGATGACGGAGCTCGGGCGGCTCGAGCAGGGCCTGCATCGCGACCTACCCGGTTTCGTGGTACGCCAAGTGAACTACAGCGTGCTCGAGCCACTCGCGATCAAGGCTTTCCATCTCCACAAGCGTCAGACCGACGTGTGGTTCGTGCCTCCGACGGACAAGGTGCTGCTCGTGCTCGCCGACGTGCGCAAGGGCTCGCCGACGGAGGGGCAGGTGGTGCGCATGATCCTCGGCGACGGCAACTCGCGCCTCGTGCGCATTCCACCGGGCGTGGCGCACGGCTGTCGCAACCTGCGGCCCGCGAGCACGAGCCAGATCCTTTATTTCGTCGACGTGCAGTTCTCGACGGACGCGCAGTGCGACGAGGGCCGCATTCCGTGGGATCACTTCGGCACGGACGTCTGGGACGTGGCGCGCGAGTAGTGAGCGAGAGCGCTCGCGTCACTGTGCGAGCGCGCGCTGCAGCGCGTCGAGCTCGGGCTCGATGGCTCGGGCTTCGTCGCTCTCCGTCGGCGGCTCCTTCAGCAGGTTCGCCGTGAGCACGGCGACCACGCTCTCCTCCGGACCGATCAGGCCGCGGCGAACGAGCTCTCTCGCTCCTGCCACTCCCGCGGCGCTCGCGAGCTCGCAGCCGATGCCGGCGCGGTCGATCGCGCGCTTGGCGAGATCGAGCTCTGCGTCGCTGACCGCGAGCACGTGGCCGCGCGTCTCGCGGATTGCGCGCTCCGCGCGGCCCCAGCTGACGGGCGCTCCGATGCGGATCGCCGACGCGCGTGTCTGCGGCTCCACGCTCACGCGCTGCGTCCAGCCTTGCTCGAAGCCGCGCGCGAAGGGTGCGGCGCCCGCGGCCTGCACCGCGAGGAGGCGCGGCGTGCGGTCGATGAGTCCGAGGTAGCGCGCCTCGCGGAGCGCCTTTCCGAAGGCCGAGCAGTTGCCGAGGTTTCCCGCGGGGAACGCGATCCAGTCCGGCGCGCGCCAGCCGAGCTGCGCCAAGAACTCGAACACGATCGACTTCTGGCCTTCGAGCCGAAACGGATTGAGCGAGTTGACGAGCTCGACCTCGCCCGCGCGCGCGAGCTCGCGCGAGAGCGCCATCGCGTGGTCGAAGTCGCCGCGCAAGAGGATCGTCTGAGCGCCGTAGGCCGTGGCTTGCGCGAGCTTCGCCGCGGAGGTCTTGCCGGCCGGCGCCAAGATCGCGCAGGGGATGCCCGCAGCCGCCGCGTATGCAGCGAGACTGGCCGCCGTGTTGCCCGTCGAAGCGCACAGAAGCCTGCGCGCGCCGCTCGCCTTCGCGCGGCTCACGGCGACGGTCATGCCGCGGTCCTTGAACGAGCCGCTCGGGTTCAGTCCTTCATGCTTGAGCTTCACCTGCTCGATGCCGACGAAGCTCGCGACGCTCTCGCTCGAGTACAGCGGCGTGTTGCCCTCGCGCAGCGACACGACGGCCTCGGACGGAAAGCGCGGGTAGACGAGCTCGCGGAAGCGCCACACGCCGCTGTCGAGCGGTGCCGGCGAGTGCAGACCGCGTGCGTCGAAGACCTCGCGACCGACGAGGCGGAAGGAGTGCTCGACCTCGAGGAGCTCGCCGCAGGCACACTCGTAGCGCGCGCTGGAGGCTTGCTCCTCCGCCCCACACGCAGGGCAGCGCAGGATGGCCATCGCTAGCGCTCCTCGACCTCGATCCAGCCGTCGTGCACACGCACGGAGAAGCAGGTGGCGGGCTTGCAGCGCATCGCGCCCGCCGAACGCCCGGTGGAGAGTCGGAAGCCCGCTCCGTGCCAGCGGCAGGTGACGACGTCGCTTCTCAGGTCGCCCTCGGACAGAGGGCCGCCGGAGTGGGGACAGTGGTCGTCGAGCGCAAACAGCCCCTCTGCGGTGTGGAAGACGGCCACGAGCTTGCGACCGACCTCGAAGGCGCGCGCGGAGCCCAGAGGCAGGTCTGCGAGACGCGCGACCGGGACGAACTTCGGCTCGGGGGAGTCCATGCGAGGCCTCTTCACGCTACCGTACCGCACGGCAAAGTCTCCTGCGGTTCCCTCCCGATGTCTCCGAAGTCGCTCTGGCCGATCCTCCTCGTCCTCGCCTCGTGCGTCAGCGTGCCCCCCCTGTACGAGACGCGCCTCGTCGACCTCTCGCACACCTACACGGACGTGACCGACGACTGGCCGGGGGAGCCGCCGTTCCGCTACCAGCGCAGCGCCGCGGTCGGCCTCGACGGCCGCTGGCTCGCCACCGGATCCATCGCGGGCTCGGAGCTCGCGGGCACCCACGTGGAGGCGCCGATGCACTACGCCGAGGGGCGGCACGGCGCGAGCGAGCTGCCCTTGCGCCAGCTCGTGGGGCCGATCCGCGTCCTCGATGTCAGCGACGCTTGCGAGAAGGACCCGCGCTACGCCGCTCAGCTCTCCGACCTGCGCAAGCACGAGCGCGACTACGGACGAATTCCGTCCCGAGCGGTGGTGCTCGTGCACACGGACTGGGATCGCCACTGGGGCACCTCCGAGCGCTACTTCGGGCCCCTCGACGCCCCTCGACATCCCGGTGTCTCCATCGAGCTCGCGCGCGAGCTCGTCGAGCGCGACATCGACCTCGTCGGCATCGACGGTCCAAGCCTCGACACCTCCGAGGCTTCCGAGCTGCCCGTGCAGCGCCTGCTCGCCGAGCGCAACATTCCCGGCTTGGAGAACCTGACCGCGCTCGATCGTCTGCCCGCGCTGGGCGCCACGCTGATCGCGCTCCCGCTCAAGCTCGATCGCGCGGGGGGAGCTCCCGCGCGCGTGATCGCCATCGTTCCCTAGTGGGGGAGCCCCGCGTCGGGCTCTCTCGTTCCACCCCGCAGTCTCCCGACCCCCTTGCACCGCATGTTCCGCACTTCCGCCCGCCTACTTTTCGCCGCACTCGCTCTCGCGCCGCTCGCGAACGCCCACCGCATCGACGAGGGCATGTGGCTCTTCAACCGCCCGCCCGCGGCGCAGATGAAGGCCCGCTACCAGTTCGAGGCCACGCCGGAGTGGATGGAGCACGTGCAGCGCTCCTGCGTGCGCGTCTCGACCGGCGGCTCGGGCTCGATCGTGAGCGCCGACGGCCTCGTGATGACGAACCACCACGTCGCCTCGGACATCTTGGAGAAGCTCTCTTCGAAGGAGCGCAACCTGATCGAGAAGGGCTTCTGGGCGTCGACCCTGGAGCAGGAGGAGAAGTGCCCCGACCTGCACCTCGACGTCCTGTGGACGATCACGGACGTCACCGAGCGCGTCGAGGGCGCTGCGCAGGGCTTGGGCACCGCGGAAGCGGGCGTCGCCAAGCGCAAGATGCAGACGCAGATCGAAGACGAGGCCAAGAAGAAGAGCGGGATGCACTGCGAGGTCGTCACGCTCTACCAAGGCGGTCGCTACCACCTCTACGAGTACAAGCGCTTCGAAGACGTGCGCCTCGTGTTCGCTCCCGAGACGCAGTCGGCGTTCTACGGCGGCGACAACGACAACTTCGAGTATCCGCGCTACTGCCTCGACGCCACGTTCTTCCGCATCTACGAGAACGGCGCGCCGCTCAAGGCCGAGAACTTCCTGCGTTGGAGCCGCGCGGGCGCGACGGACGGCGAGCTGTGCTTCGTAGCGGGGCACCCCGGCAGCACGCAGCGCTTGAACACGGTCGCGCACCTCGAGTATCTGCGCGACTTCGCCGTGCCGCGCGCGACGACGCGCCTGATGCGCGCCGAGGTTTGGCTGCAGACCTTCTCGGGCCGCAGCGCCGAGAACGCGCGCATCGCCCGCGGAGATCTCTTCAGCGTGCAGAACAGCCGCAAAGTCTACGTCGGGCGCCTCGCGGGCTTGCTCGATCCGGCGCTGTTCGCGGAGAAGCAATCCGCGGAGACGAAGCTGCGCGCGGCGGTCGACGCCAACCCCGAGTGGAAGGCGAAGTGGGGCGACGCGGGGGGGAAGATTGCCCAAGCCCAAGCGACGGCCGCGATCCTCGCGCCGCGCTACGGTGCGGTGGGGCAGGGCGGGCTCTCGCTCGGCACCGAGACGTTCACCTTTGCGAAGGACATCCTGCGTCTCGCCGAGGAGCTTCCCAAGCCCAGCGGCGAGCGTCTGCGGGAGTACGGCGACGCGGGTCTCGACGCGCTCAAGAACGCGATTTACTCGCCGGCTCCGCTGTACCCCGAGTTCGAGATGATGCGCCTCGAGATGGCTCTGTCGGGCATGGCCGAAGCCCTCGGAGCGAACGATCCGATCGTACTCGCGGCCCTCGCCGGGCGCTCGCCGCGCGCGCGCGCGGAGGAGTGCGTCAAGGGCACGAAGCTCTTCGACATCGCCGAGCGCAAGCGGCTCGTCGAAGGGGGCAAGGCCGCGGTCGACGCCGCCGCGGACCCGATGATCGAGCTCGCGCGCGCGCTCGATCCTTTCTCGCGCCAGATGCGCAAGAAGTGGGAGGACGAGGTGACGTCCGTCGAGCGTGAGAACTACGCCAAGATCGCAGCGGCGCGCTTCGCGGTCGACGGCGAGAGCGTCTATCCGGACGCGACCTTCACGCTGCGCCTCTCCTACGGCACGGTGAAGGGCTACGAGCAGAACGGCGCTCCCGTGGCGCCTTTCACGACGTTTGCCGGCGCGTATGCGAAGGCGGAAGAGCGCGCGAGCGAGGCTGCCTACGCGTTGCCGAAGTCGTGGCTCGACGCGAAGGCTGCGCTCCCGATGGCGACGCCGTTCAACTTCGTCTCGACCCACGACATCATCGGCGGCAACTCGGGTTCGCCCGTGTTCAACCGCGCGGGCGAGGTCGTCGGGCTCATCTTCGACGGCAACATCCAGAGCCTCGTCGGCAACTACGGCTACTCCGACGTGCAGTCGCGCTCGGTGTCCGTCGACAGCCGCGGCATCCTCGAGTCGCTGCGCACCGTCTACAAGGCCGAGCGCCTCGTCGGCGAGCTCGAAGGCTCGCGAACCCAGCGCTGAGCCGAGCTTCTCGGAGTTCTCTTGGCGGGCCGCGCGGAGTGCATCCGCGCGGCCCGCTGTGCTTCTAGGTCGCGCTCGGCCGTCGCTTGGCCGGAAGCGAGCGCGCGCGCAGCTGGCCACAGGCGCCCTCGACGTCTTGACCGCCGCTGCGGCGGATCGTGGCGAATACGCCGCCTGCTTTGAGCGCGCGCACCATGTCGCGAGCGCGCAACGGATCGGGGCGCGTGAAGCCAAAGCCCTCGAGCGGATTCCACGGGATCAGGTTCAGCATCGCGCGGCGTCCGCGCAGGAGCTCCACGAGGCGCGCGACCTCCGCGTCGCTGTCGTTGACGCCTTCGAGCAGGGTCCACTGCACTTGCAGCGGCCACGTCACGCGGTCGGCGTAGTCGCAGGCGCGGGCGAGCAGCTCCGCGGGCTCGATGCGGGGCGCGCGCGGCAAGAGCTCCTCACGCAGCGCTGCGTCGGTCGTGTGCAGCGAGAGCGCGAGGGCCGGACGGACCGAGTGTGCGAGCAGGCGCTCGAACACGCGCGGCTCGCCAACCGTCGAGAACACGATGTTCTTGTGCGCGATGCGGCCGGGCCCGCCGAGCCACGTCAGCGCTTCGAGCACGTTGTCGAGATTGTGCATCGGCTCGCCCATGCCCATGAGCACGATGCGCTTCACGCTCTGGCGCGCGCGGGCGAGCGCGACCTGCGCGAGCAGCTCGTGCGAGCCGAGCTGGCGCAGAAGACCGCCCTCGCCGGTCTTGCAGAAGCGGCAGCCGACCGCGCAGCCCACTTGGGTCGAGATGCAGAGCGCTTCACGCGCGAGCAAGACGCTCTCGACGGTCGCGCCGTCGGCGAGCTCGACGAGCAGGCGCGTCGAGCCGTCCGCGGAGGGATGCTCGGAGCGCACGCGCGCGATCGCGGCGAGCCGTGCCGCGAGCTCCGGTAGGGCTTCGAGCGTCGCGCGGGGCGGGGTGACATGGGCGTCCGCGGCGGAGAGAGGCTCTCCCCGCAGCCACTGGCTCCACAGCGGGCGCAGGTGGAGGTCGGAAGCTCCGGTGGAGCGCGCGAAGTCGACGAGGCTCTGCACGGCGCAGAGGGTAACCGCTCGCCGCTGCGGGGCAGGGCGCGGAAAGAAAGGCGGCCGGCATGGCTCAGGATCCATGCCGGCCGCGCCCATCCAGGCGCCCCACCGCTGCACCTCTGGATTGCAGCGGGGTCTCGGCGGGCTTCGCGGGCCCGAGCCGAGGGGGCGTCGAGCGCGGCTCTCTGCTTGGCGCGGGGGCGCCTCAGCGGGCCGTGGAGACTCTGGGGGGCTGGACAAGCAGGCCATGCGCTCCGGGAGGGGGTTGGAGCGCGCGGCGGCCGGGGTGAGCGGCCGTGGAGGAGTCCGCAGGATCGCGCTGCCATGGGGCAGGATTTTCCATGTTTCTGGAGTCGACACCCGCGGGAAGCGGGAGCCTGCGCGCAGGCGGGCTAGACTCCCAGCCGAGACGCTCTCCATGTTCTGGCGCCCTCTCGTCGCGGCCTCGCTGCTCGCGTTCCTCGTGCCGCTCTCCGCTCAGGTGGCCCCAGGGACCGTCGAAGCCCCTTCGCCCGCGCCGGAGCGCCGCTCGATCGTTCTGGTGACGGTGGAGGCGTGGCGCCCGGACTGGCTCGGCTCGGGGGGCTGGTCTCGCCCGACCTCGCCGCGCTTCGACGCCCTCGCGAAGGAGGGGGTTACCTTCGAGCGCGTCGTCACGCCCATGCCCGCTGCCGCTGCGGCGCACGTGTCGCTCTTCACGGGCGCGCCGCCGCGGGTGCACGGCGCGGACACGCTCGCAGCATCGAAGGGCTGGACCTCGCGCGAAGGCACACGGACGGCGGCCGAGCTGCTCGCTGGCGAGCTCTATCGCTGTGCCGCGGTGCTCTCGCACGACGGCGTCGGCAAGGCCAGCGGCGTCCCCGTCGGTTTTCCTGTCGTCGACGAGCCGCAGCAGGGCGTGCGCGACGCCGACACGGTCGTCGCGCGCGCGATCAAGTGGCTCGAGGTCCAGCGCGACGAGCGCGTGTTCCTGTGGGTGCACTTGAAGGGCGGCCTCGAGCCCAACGTGCCGAGCGCTGTGCAACTCGAGCGCTTTCCGCTCGCGCCGGTGCTCGAAGAACGGCTCGCGTTGCTCGGCGTGCCTGCGGACCGCTTCAACCAAGGCGGTTTCCAGAAGACCACGCTCGTGCGCCTCTTCTTCCCCGAGCTCGACGCGCCGACGATCCACAAGCAGTTCCAAGTGCCGCGCATCGACTCCGGCCGCTTCTTGGAGCTCTTCCGACGCTACGAAGCCGACCTCGCGAGTGCGGATGCAGCGCTGGGAAAGCTCGCCGACGCACTCGCGGCAACGCCCGCGGGCCGTCGAGCGGTGCTGGTCGTCGCGGGCGCCTACGGGCAGGCACTCGGTGAGTCGAGCGAGCTCGGCCACGGCGAGATGACACGCGAAAACCTGCTCGTGCCCGCGCTCGTGCGCGGCGAGGGGCTCGCTGCGCGCAAGGTCGCGGCGACGGTGTCGCTCGGTGATCTTCTGGCGAGCGCTGCGCACGCCGCTGGGGCAAAGGCTGCAGCGAAGCTCTTCGCGCAGGGCGCGCAGGACGTGCTCCGCGATCCCGTCGACGGCGCGCTCGCATCGCGGCCCGAGCGCGAGCACGAGAAGAACCCGCCGGGCCCGGTGCACGTCCTGTACACGAGCCGCTGGCGCTACGTGCACCGTCCCACGCGCACGGACCAGCTCTTCGACCTCGCGGCCGACCCGCGCGAGCAGACCAACGTGATCGCCGCGCACCCTGAAGAGGCCGCGGCATTGCTCGCGGAGACCCGCGCGCGGCTCGGGCTCTGAAGGAGCGCGCTGGATCTGGAGCGACGGGCGGCGCTCAGACTGCGCTCGTGCCGGTCTCGGTGATGTCGATCATGCGCTGCAGCGAGAGGCGCGCGTTGCGGATCAGCTCCGAGCGTTCCGCTTGCTTCAGGCGATCGAGCGCGCCCGTCTCCTCGTCGACCACATCGCCCGCGTAGACGCGGTTGATCGCGGGCGGCGTGCCCTTGCGCAGGAGATCGAGCATCCCCGCGAGGTGCGGAGGATCGTTGCGGCTCATCGTCGCGCAGCCGCAGCCCATCGAGCCGAACTTGGGGTCGGGGATGTCGGCGAGGTGGACGACCTCGACGCCCCGCTGACGCCCCTGCTCGCGCGCGTTGCGCACGAAGTGCCCCTCGGTGCCGATCGCGAGCTTCGAGCCCGACGGAGCCTTCATCAGCGCTTCCCAGAGGAAGTTGGTCGAGCCGCTGCCGTCGGCGGCCTGCACGACCTCGAGCTTCGACTCGGGGTGAACGAGCACGGTGTAGCCTCGCTCGCGCCAGTACTGCACGTGCGCCGGGCTGAAGACCGTGTGCACGCCGCAGAAGCTGCCCCACAGGATCATCTCGGCGCGGTCGAGCGCGGCCATGCCGCCCTCGACCGTGCGGTCGTCGACCTTGAAGCCGCCGCGCGCGACCTGCGGGTCGGGGAGCGCGACGACCTTCGAGAGGTCCATGCCGAGCTTCGCGGCCGTGTTGCGGCCGAGGTGCTGGTCGGGCACGAACAGGATCTTTTTGCCCTTCTTGCGCGCCCAGTCGACGATCTTCGGCGCGTTCGAGCTGGTGCACACCGCGCCGCCCGTGCGACCGGCGAGCGCCTTGATGCGGCCACCGGTGTTCATGTAGGCAACCACGAGCAGGTCCTCGCCGTAGCGCTCGATCAGCTGCTCGGCGACGGGCTCGACCATGTAGTCCTTGGCGAGCATCTCCATCGTGCAGCCGGCCTTGGGATTGGTGATCCAGACCGATTGATCTTCGTGCGCCAGAATCGCGATCGACTCGGCCATGAAGTGCACGGCCGACTCGACGATCACCTTCTTGTGCGGATTGCGCGCGGCCTGCAGCGCGAGCTGGTAGCTGTCCGAGACGGCGCCGCCGTAGCGCTCGACGAGCTTGACGATCTCGCCGCCCATGTAGAAGTGCGCGACGAGCAGCAGCGAATCTCCGAAGTGCTCGAGCGCGGGCTGCGCGTAGCGGTCGAGCCACGGGAGCACGGTCCCCGGCCTGCGGTCGGGCAGGCGTTGGTACTCCTCCGCGTAGGGCTTGAACTCCTCTTGGTACCAGTCGAGCGGGAGGTCGGTCTGGCAGATGTTCATGTCGGGATCCAGACGGATCCCAGAGCGCTTGGGCAGTGCGGTTTCCAAGGGCGAGCCTTCGATGGGGGATACCGTCGAAGATACCACGCGCGCCGTGGGCCCCGCGCCCCGGTGTCGCCGACACTGCCCACATCGGCCCGTGGACTCGCCTGCGGCGCGGAACGAGAAGGGAACGGGAGGTACGAAGCATGGCGAGTCCGCGCTGGGGAGGTCTACTGTTCGCGACGGCGGCAGCGGCCTGCTCGACGCTGCCTTCCTACGAGACCCTTGAGGGCTCGGATTCTGCGCTGATCCCGGCCGCCGAGGTCCGCGTGGACTTTTCCGAGCGCAGCGACGTGCTCACTCCCTACGTCGCGGTCATGGGCTGGAGCGCGCAGGGCGAGGATTCCGGCTCGCTCGAGAACGGCACACGGTTCCTCATCGGCGGCGTCCAACTCGACGGACCGCTCTCGTACGAGCTCGACTACGACCTGCGACTCGTCGAGCTCGTCTTCGGGGCTCGCATCCGTTTCGACGAGGTCCTCTGCGACACTCACGTGGGTTTCGGGAGCTTCGGGGGCAAGGTCGATCTCGCGACCGACACGATTCCGGCGCACGAAACGCTCGACTTCAGCGGCCTCGCGCTCGGGTTGGCGCTGGAGGTCCCCCTGGCGGAGTGGCTGGACTGGCGAACGGCGATGGACCTCACGGTGGGCAGCGAAGCGACGGCGAGCCGCATCGACAGCGTGCTGCGTTGTCGTCTGGTTCGGAGTGTCTTCGTCGATGTCGGCATCGGACGAATCGCCTACGAACGCACGGACGCAGGCGGGAGTGACATCGAGCTGGAGATCGTCGGGCCGAGGATCGGGCTCGCGCTGTCGTTCTGAGGTGGCCCGCGCGAGAGTGCGAGAACCGCGTGCCGCGCCGGAGCTCTCCGACGTTACGGCGGTGTCATGGTTTCGTGTTGCCGTGGGCGCATGAGCGGACGGTCACGAGGAACAGCGCGAGGGACTCGGCACGCTGCGCACTTGGGAGCGTGGCGCCGTCCGCTCCTCGCTCGGCACCGCACCGCATGACCCTCACGCCTTCTTTGCTGCCCGCAGCAACCCACCCTCGGATCGCCGAGCTCTTTCGCATCGCTCAAGAAATCTGGCGTGAGCGGGAGGATCTGCGCATCACCTACGGGACGATCTCGAATCCCGATTTCTGGGCGTGGATCGGGTGGCACGGCATCGAAGAGTCTGTCGAGCTTGCCCGTGCGAACTTCCCATGGCCGCCGCTGCACCTCGTCGAGCGCGTCGGCGGGGTGACGACGGACCATCGGATCTTCCGTGAGGGCGGCATCGTCGACTGGCGACGCATGGTGCAGCAGCTCACGGGCGCGGGCTTCAAGTTCGAAGGAGCCTCGGTGCTCGACTTTGGCTGCGGTTGCGGCCGGATCCTGCGCTACTTCGCGCGTTATGCGGGAGCGGCTCGCTTCGTTGGCGTCGACGTTGATGCCACACCGCTGGCGTGGTGTCGGCGTGAGCTGGACTTTGCGGAGTTCGAGCAGATTCCGCTCCTTCCACCCACGGGCCTCCCGCGGGGCGGATTCGACGCGCTCTACAGCTACTCGGTGTTTTCCCACATTCCGCGTGAGTCTCAGCTCGCGTGGCTGGAGGAGTTCGCGCGCGTGCTGCGCCCGGGAGGCTTCGCGGTGTTGACCTACCATGGGGAGCGCGCGGTCGAGCGCTGGCTCGCTGGGGAGACACCGTCGGAAGCGCCACGGCCGCAACAGCTGCGCGAGAGCCTTCCGCGACTGCGCCAAGAGGGCCTTCTGTTCTTCCCCTTTGGCAACATGCGCACGCCGAATCCGGAGAACATCGAGCACTGGCAACAGCTCGATCGCGCTCAGTATGGGAACGTGTTCCTCACGCGAGAGTTCATCGAGCGCGAGTGGACCCGGCACTTCGCGATCGCGTCTCACACCCCCGCGCCCGACGACTGGCAGGACTACGTTGTCCTGCGCCGCCGCTAGCCCTGCTCGGGGACATGTTCGGCCTGCGGGCTACGCGTCCGGCCGACGTAGCCCTGTTGCTGATTGCGGATGCTCGATGCTTCGCCTAACTTCCCTCGGCATCTCGCGCCTGCGGAATTGCGACTTCCCCCCGACGTGTCCGCACTCGGCGTCGAGAGCTCCACCATTCAAGCGCACTCGTTCTCGCACTCTTGCGTCGAAGCACGCTCCACGGTACGTGTCCGTCGCAGGCTGGAGGTTTCTCATGTTGCAGGGTACCGATACGACGCAGGAACACCTCCCCGTGTCCGGGGATGAGCGCATCGCCTCGATCGCTGCTCAGGCGGAGCAGATCTGGGCCGCTCGCGAGGACCTGCGCACGACCTATCGCACGATCTCGAGCCCCGAGTTTTGGATCTGGCTCGCGTGGCACGGACTCGAGGAGTATCCGGCGCTTCGAGACGTTTGGTTTCGCAACCCTCCGCCGTACCTGCTCGAGCGCGTCGCGGGCGCGGGTGCGAGTGAAATGGACTTCCTGCGCAGTGGCGTCGTCGACTGGCGTCGGAATCTGACACTCTTGCGAGAGCACGGCCTGCGCCTCGAAGGTTCGTCTCTCCTCGAGCTCGGCTGCGGCTGCGGACGCATGCTCCGCTACTTCTCGCGCTATGTGCCGAGCTGCATGATCACGGGGGCGGACAGCGATCCGGAGGTGGTCGAGTGGTGCAGGCGGGAGCTCGGATTCGCGGCGTTCGAGACGATCCCCGCCGAACCTCCGACACGGCTCTCGAGCGGCGTCTACGACGCGGTGCTGATCCCGACCTTGTTCGAACATCTCGCGCCGGCGAGCCAACGCGCGTGGCTCACGGAAAGTGCCCGAGTCCTGCGACCCGGAGGCCTGCTCGTCGCGTCCTTCCTCGGGTCCCATGCGGTCCAGCGCTGGATTCAGGGCGACTCGCCCTCGACCGCTCCTACCCCGGCCGAGCTGCGCGCCGAGCTACCGCGACTGCGTGCGGAGGGACAGCTGTTCTTCCCGTCGCCGCCGATCGAGTCGAGCTGGGAGCAGAACCTTGCATGGGCTGCGAGCCTCGATACGCAGCACACGGGCACGACCTTTCTTCAGCCGGAGTTCGTCGCTCGCGAGTGGGCGCGCGCGTTCACTCTCCTCGCGCACGTGGAGGCGCCGGACGGCTGGCAGGACTACGCGGTGCTGCGGCGACGCTAGCTTCGCTCGCGCAGCGACTTCCAAGGCTCGTCTTCGCTGACGTCGATGACGGCCGGACCGTCGAAGCGGTTCTCGGACAGGATCGCGAGGAACACCGCGGGCGCGTCGAAGACGTTGTAGGAGCCGTGGACCTCGTCCTTCGGCACGTGCGCGAGGTCGCCCGGGCCTAGGATGCGCTTTTCGCGTCCGACCCACTGTTCGATGCGGCCCGAGATCACGTAGAGCAGCTCCTCGAAGCACGGGTGGCGGTGGAAGCGATGCGCGCAGCCCGGCGGCATGGTGACGCGCACCAGCTGGAGTCGCTCGGCATCGACGAGGCCCGGTCGTGCGAGCCACTCGTGAGGTCCCCACGGCAGCACCTCGATCTGGGCGTCGGCGGAGGTGACGAAGCGCAGGCAATGTTCGCAGGTCATCGGGAAACCTCCGCGTGGGGGAGCTTCATCGAACGAAGCAGGGCACGTGCACACGCTTCCGCGAACGCGGGATCGTTGATGTGCAGGTCGAGCTCGTGGACTTCGATGGGTGGCCGCTGCGCGCGCAGGCCGTCGAGCAGCGCCGCGCGCGCCGCCGGATCGTCGAAGGCCTGTCCTTCGCGATCGAGCGCGCTCACTCCGCGCAGCGGGAAGAAGAGCTGCGCGGGGCCGCGACTCGAAGCGAGCTTTGCGGCGATCTCCGCTCCGATCCGACGATTCTCCTCGGGCGTCGTGCGCATCAGCGTCACGTGATCGTTGTGGCGATGCAGTCTCCGCCCGCGGAAGGCCTCGGGCACGCTGGAGAGCGCGTGGAAGTTCACCATGTCCGTCGCGCCGACGCTCGCCACCGTCGGAATGCCAGCCTGCGCGGCCGCGCTCATGCGGTCGGGCCCCGCGGAGAGGAAGCCTCCGACCAGCTCGTCCGCAAGCTCGGTGGTCGTGATGTCGAGCACGCCCTGCACGAGCCCGTCACGCACGAGGGACTCCATCGCCATGCCGCCCACGCCGGTGGCGTGGAACACGAGCACTTCGCAGCCCGCGGCCTCCAGCACTTCCTTGGCGCGCTGCACGCAGGGCGTGGTGACTCCGAACATCGTCGCCGCGACGATCGGCTTGTCGGCGGCCGCGGACTCGTCGCGCGCGAAGCGCACCATACCCGCCATCGCGTGGGCGGACTCGCCGAGCACGCGACGACTGACGCGGTTGATCCCGAGCACGTCGACGACGCTGTTGAGCATCGCGATGTCCTTGTCGCCGACGAACGAGCGCACCTGTCCCGACGCGAGCGTCGAGACCATCAGCTTGGGGATGCCGATGGGTAGCGCTCGCATCGCTTCGGTGCCGATGGTCGTGCCCGCGGAGCCGCCGAGCCCGAGGACGCCGGAGAGCTCGCCGCGCGCGTGAAAGGCCAGTGCGATGGCTCGCGCGCCCCGAGCGGCGGCCTGCACCGCGTGTGCGCGATCGCCGTTCGCTCGCAGCGCCTCGAGCGTCGTCCCCGCCGCCGCGAGGACCTGCTCGCGCGAGATGTCGGGCTCGACGAGCGGCGGTTGCAGCGTACCGCAGTCGACGAGCTGGACCTCGACCCCGAGCTCGCGCAGGCGAGCGCGCACGAACGCCGCTTCGACTCCCTTGGTGTCGAGCGTCGCGAAGAGAAGCACCGTCATGCTCGCGAGTGTGGAGCGCCGAACAAAAGAGGGCAAGCCGCGAGTCCCACATCGCGGCTTGCCATGGGCCCCCGCCCCTTTCGGTGCGGGCCCCGGAGTCGGTGGTCGGCGCGGAGTTCGAGTCCGGCCGACCGTTGTTGGCCCGTGTGGGCCGCGCACCCCGGCTTGCGCGCGACGAGCGCGGACACCTGCGGATGCTGTGCGAGGTTCTCGAAGGGTTCTCTCTCCTTGGGTCGAGGGGCGGAGGGAACCCTCCGCATCCGAAGTAACCCCTGCTTTGGGGCGAGAGGCAAATCGGGCGGCCAATTTTCTTGATCGGCGGCCTCGAGGGGGCGGGCCGAAACGGCGCGGGCCCGCTCCTCCCGTGGGAGGAGCGGGCCCGCAGGGGTCGAGCCGCGCGCTTAGGAAGAGCGACCGAGGAACGGATAGCGCCAGTCGGTGGGGGGCACGAAGGTCTCCTTGATCGTGCGCGGGCTCACCCAGCGCAGGAGGTTCAGGATCGAGCCCGCCTTGTCGTTCGTACCCGAGGCGCGCGAGCCGCCGAAGGGCTGCTGGCCCACGATCGCGCCCGTCGGTTTGTCGTTGATGTAGAAGTTGCCCGCCGCGAAGCGCAGCGCGTCGAGCGCTTGACGGACAGCCGCTCGGTCGTTGGCGAGGATCGCGCCGGTGAGCGCGTACTCGCTCGTCGTGTTGCAGAGCTCGAGCGTCTCGGCGAACTTCGCGTCGTCGTAGACGTGGATCGTGAGCACGGGGCCGAAGAGCTCGGTGCACATGGTCTCGTAGCGCGGCTCGCTCGCTTCGATCACCGTCGGCTCGATGAACCAGCCGACCGAGTCATCACACTTGCCGCCGAAGACGACCTTGGCCGACTTCGAGGCTCGCGCGGCGTCGATCGCCGCCTTGAGCTTGGTGTAGGAGCGCTGGTCGATCACCGCGCCCATGAAGTTCGTGAAGTCGCTCACGTCGCCGGTCTTCACCTCCGCGAGCAGCGCACCGATGCGCTCGCAGAGCTTGGGCCACATGGAGCGCGGGACGTAGGCACGGCTCGCCGCCGAGCACTTCTGGCCTTGGTACTCGAAGGCACCGCGCACGAGCGCGACGGCCGCGACCTCGACCTCCGCGGAGGCGTGGATGAAGACGAAGTCCTTGCCGCCGGTCTCGCCCACCAAGCGCGGATACTGGCCGTACTTCGCGATGTTCGCGCCGACCGAGCTCCAGATGCCGTTGAACACGCCCGTCGAGCCCGTGAAGTGCACTCCGGCGAGGCGCCGATCGGCGATGCCCGCGTTGCCGACGGTCGAGCCCTGACCGGGCACGAAGTTGATCACGCCCGGCGGCAGGCCCGCGGCCTCATAGAGCTTGAGGAGCCACCAGTTCGAGAGGATCGACGTGCTCGCGGGCTTCCACACGACCGTGTTGCCGAGCATCGCCGGTGCGCTGGCGAGGTTGGCCGCGATCGACGTGAAGTTGAACGGGTTGATGGCGAAGACGTAGCCGTCGAGCGGGCGGTGTTCGAGGCGATTCCACACGCCGGGCGCCGACTGAGGCTGCTCGCTGTAGAGGCGCTCCATGAAGTGGACGTTGAAGCGCATGAAGTCGATCGTCTCGCAGGCGGAGTCGATCTCGGCTTGGTGCACGGTCTTGGACTGACCGAGCATCGTCGACGCGTTGATGCGGTCGCGCCACGGGCCGGCGAGCAGCTCGCCGACGCGCAGGAAGATCGCCGCGCGCTCCTCCCACGGCATGCGCTCCCACGCATGCTTCGCGGCGCTCGCGGCGTCGATCGCCTGCTGCACGTGGGCCGGGCTCGCGCGGTGTGCGCGCGCGAGCACGTGGCCGTGCTTGTGCGGCATCGTGATCGTCTCGAGGTCGCCCGTCCGGACCTCCTTGCCCCCGATGACCAGCGGGATCTCGATCTCGCCCGCGGCCATGGCTCGCAGCTCGCGCTCGATGCTGGCGCGCTCGGGGCTCTGGGGCGCGTAGCCGCGCACGGGCTCGTTGATCGGCGGGGGAGTGCGGAAGATGCCGTGGGTCATGCCTTGGGTCTCGCGTCGGAGTGGAGGTGAGCCGAGAGCGTATCGGAGCGCGGTCGCCGTTCGAAATGCCCCGCGGGGCGTTCCGGATGGAAACGCCGGACTCACCGCGTCGAAATACGCCCACAGGCGGCCGTTGCGCCCTTTCGGGGAGGCCCTGCGAGCGACATGATGTTCGCCCGCGCGCATGCACGCGCATCCGTCCCCTCCAAGGAGCCCCGTCGATGTTCCTGCCGTCCCTTATGCGCCCTGCGGCGCTGATCTGCGCGACCCTCGCCCTTCCGTCTTGCATCTTCGTGGCCAAGGAGACCCAAAGTCCCGCGACCACAGAGTGTGCGACCCCCGCTCAGCCCACCGAGGCCGTGACGGGCGCTGCGATGGCAAAGCCGGAGGAGCGCAAGCCCGAGTCCAAGGAGGCCTCGGAGAGCGCCGAGGCGAAGGCGCGTGCGAAGGAGCGCAAGGCGCAGAAGCGCGCGCATGCTCTCGAGCTCGCACGCATGGAACTCGACATGGCGCGCATGGAAGCCGAGCACGATGAGCGCGAGGCGGCTCGCAAGGTCGACGAAGCGCGCCGCGAGCTCGACGAGGCGCGGCGCGACATGGAGCACTTCCGCGCCAAGCTGCCGCGCGAGCTCGCCGACATGCAACTCGACCTCGACCGCTCGATCCAAGGCAAGACGGAGGCCGAGCAGGAGCTGCGCGAGATGGAGGCGACCTACGCCAAGGATCAGTTCGCGACGGACACGAAGGAACTCGTCTTGATGCGCCACCGCAAGCGCTTGGAGTTCGCGACGCGCGCGCTCGAGCTCGAGCAGGCCGCGTTCAACGACAAGAAGACGGTCGAGCTCCCCAAGCGCGAGCGCGAGCACGAGAAGAAGCTGCGCGACGCGGAGTCGGACCTGCGCTCGGCCGAGTTCGCGGCCGCGAAGCACAAGCTCGCGACGCAGTTGGAGCTCGCCCGCAAGCGCTGGGAGCTCGCCGAGCTCGAGCGCCCCGAAGCCGACGACGAGACGAAGGGCGACTGAGCCGTGCTCATGCTCCCGTGGATCTCGCTCCTCGCGCTCGCCGCGCAAGATGCGGGGCAAAAGCCCGAGCGCGAGCTGCGGCCGGCGCAGGACGTGCCTGCGACGATGTCGCAGGACCAGGCGCTCGCCTCGCTGGAGCGTTCGCTGCGCTTCATCACGACGACGCAGAACTCCGACGGATCGTGGTGCGGCAGTGCGCCCGACAGCGTGATGGAGCTCGGCTTCAACCCCGAGACCTACTACACGTGGCAGCTCGGTGCGGTCGAGCTCACGCTGCTCTCGCTGATGCAGTGCGACGAGACGCCGGAGCGGCGCGCGGCACTCGAGCGTGGCATGGAGTGGTTCTGCACGACGCGGCTGCCCGCGCGCGGCAGCGACTGGGACGTCGACTACATGTGGCCCTCGCTCTACGGCGTGGTCACCGCGCTCGAAGCTCTCGCGGACCCGCGCTTCGCGAGTCCGGAGTGGCAGCGCAAGATCGAAACGCGCGGCCGTGCGTTCATGGAGATCTTGGAACGCAGCCAAGTGCCCGAGGGCGGCTGGGGCTACTACGACGATCCGCCGTTCACCAACCGGCCGAAGTGGGCCACGAGCTTCGCCACGGCGACGGTGATTCCGTCGCTGGAGGCAGCCCAGAAGCGCGGCTGGTTCGCGGATCCCAAGCTGCGCGAGCGTGCCGTGGCCTACGTCGCGGGCTGCGCGCTTCCGAACGGTGCCTACGAGTACGACTTGAACCCGATCCCGCGCGCCGGAGCAGGGGAGAGCATCAACAGCATCAAGGGCTCGCTCGGTCGCATCCAGATCTGCAACTGGTCGCTGCGTCGCTGCGGTATCAAGTTCGTCACCGACGACAAGATCCGCGAGGGGCTCGGCGCGTTCTTCGAGCACCATCGCTTCCTCGACGTCGCGCGCATGCGGCCGGTGCCGCACGAGGCGTACTACGCGAACGCGGGCTACTTCTACTTCTTCGGGCACTACTACGCTGCGCTCGCGATCAACGAGCTTCCGGCGAGCGAACGCGAGGCGTGGCACGCCAAGCTGAGACCGCACCTTGTGAAGTGCCAGTACGAGGACGGCTCGACGAGTGACTTCCTGCACTCGCGCTACGACATCCTCGCGTCGACGGCCTACGCCGCGATGGCGCTCGATCTGGGGCTCGCGAGCACGAAGTGAGCATCGCATGAACACTCTCCCGATCCTGTGCGACTGGCTCTCCCGCCGACTTGCGCCGGAGGGCGCGCGCTGGTTCGCTGCCGCTCGCGCTGAAGTTTCGGGCGGCGTGGACTCCGCGCGCTTCTGCGCGCTCTTTTCGCTCGCGAGCCGCTACGCGCCGCGCGGCCCGCTCGCGCTGACCGGAGAGGAGCTGGCGCGCGCTGCAGCGGCGCTACCGGGCTGGAATCCGGAGCGCTGGACCACCTTGGAAGCGCTCCGCGTCGCGCTCGTGCTCTCTCGTACGGATCTCGCGGGGCCCGGGGCCGTCGACGCCGTGGAAGAGCTCTTCCGCTATGCCGACATCGGGGAGCTCTGCGCGGGCTACAAGGCGATCCCGCACCTTCCGGCGCCCGAGCGGTTTCTGTGGCGCATGGGAGAGGGCGCGCGCTCGAGCATGCGCGCTGTCTACGAGGCTGCCTGCTGCGACTCGCCCTATCCCGCGAAGTACTTCGATGCGATCGCGTGGCGACAGGCCGTGATCAAGGCGCTCTTCGTCGAGGCTCCGCTGTGGCGCGTCAGCGGTGTCGACACTCGGCTTGATGCGGAGCTCGCACGCATGGCGCTCGATCTGGCCGACGAACGCCGCAGCGCGGGGCGTCCGGTGAATCCGGAACTGTGGATGTGCCTCGGGGCACACGGCGGCGCGCGCGCTGTCGCGTCGCTCGAGGTCGAGCTCCGCAGTGGTCCCACTTTGGGGCGCGCGGGCGCGGTTCTCGGGCTTGCACGCGCCGGAGAACGGTCGCGCCTTGCAGCGCTGCAGACGGCGGAGAAGGACGCTCGGGTTCTCTCGACGCTCGACGCGGCACTGCGCGGCGGATGCGACTCGCGCGCCTTTGCGGCGCTCGATCCCAACATGGCGAAAGTGAGCTAGCGATGCGTTTCTTCGATCCGCACATCCACATGATCAGCCGCACGACGGACGACTACGAGGCGATGAGCCGCGCGGGCGTGCGTGCCGTGATCGAGCCCGCGTTTTGGATCGGCCAGCCCCGCACGACGCTCGGCGCGTTCGTGGACTACTTCTCGCAGATCCTCGGTTGGGAGCGCTTCCGTGCCTCGCAGTTCGGGATCGCGCACTACTGCTGCATCGGGCTGAATTCGAAGGAGGCGAACAACGAGCCGCTCGCGAAGGATGTGCTCGCGGTGCTCGAGCGCTTCGTCTTGAAGGAAGGCGTGGTAGCGGTCGGCGAGATCGGCTACGACGAGATCTCCGCTGCAGAAGAGCGCGCCTACGTCGCGCAGCTCGCGCTCGCCGTGAAGCACGACATGGTCGTGATGGTGCACTCGCCGCACCGCGACAAGAAGCGCGGGATCCAGCGCTCGCTCTCGGTCGCCAAGGAGTGCGGGCAGCCGATGACGAAGCTCGTCATCGACCACAACAACGAAGAGACCGTGCAGGACGTGCTGGACGCTGGCGCGTGGGCGGCGTTCACGATCTATCCGCACACCAAGATGGGCTCGGAACGCATGGTCGAGATCGTGCGCAAGTACGGTCCCGAGCGGATCATCGTCGACAGCTCGGCGGACTGGGGCATCTCGGATCCGCTCTCGGTGCCCAAGACCGCGGCGCTCATGTTGCAGCGCGGCATCGACCCTGCGTGGGTCGAGAAGGTGACTTGGCAGAACGCGCTCGACGCCTACGCTCAGTCGGGGCAGATCGACGTGCCGGCGTTGCTCGCGACACCGGTGATCGACCAGCGCGCGCTCTTCAGCGACAACTCGGTGCTCCGCGGACAGGCGCCGCGCGTCGACGAGGCGCCGGTCCCGAACTGAGCGCCGCGTGCGTCAGGGGCTCGCTACGGGCGTACCGCAGTTGGCCACGAGCTCGTTCGGCAGCTTCCACATCGCCCCGGTGAGTGGGTCGACGATCAGGATGCCGATCAGCCCGCCGAAGATGATGTTGCCGAAGTACCACGGGTCCAGCGAAGCGTCGAGCTGCACGTCGGTGGCGCGTGCGACGTCCTTGCGAAATTGCACCGTGTACTTGGCGCGCTGAAAGAAGCCGGCGTCGGCGTCGAGCGTCACGATCTCCGGCGTTTTTCCGTGGTGGACCGCACGGCCGTCCTTGGCGATCACGTCGAATTCGAGACCGCTCGGGTGGCTCTGAATCGAGACCGGGTACTTCGACTTGCTGACGATGGACGCGCAGCTACCGAGGAGCGGCAGCAGCGCCAACGCGACGAGCCTGCGAGGTTTCATCTTGGCACTCCTTCGCCAGCAACTTGGGCCGTGCGGCGGAGCAAACCTCTGCGTCAGGCTGCGCAGTTCCAGGTTCCAACGTGCTAGCGGGCGAGCAGTGCGCGGGCGTTGGCGCCGAAGATCCGCTCGACTGCGGTGGGCGCGAGCGACTCGACGATGGCTCTCTGCTCGCGGTAGCGCTCGGCGCGCCAGCCGGCGGGGAAGGTATTCGAGTCCGTGCCGAAGAGAATTCGGTTCGGGCCGAAAACGCCGAGCGCGCGCTCGAAGACGTCCCGCAGCGAGAGCTTTTCCGGCTGCGTTGCGATCCACGAGTTCGTCGAGGACGTGTCGACGTAGACGTTCGGACACTGCGCCCCTGCCATCAGCGTCTCGCGGAAGAAGCCCGCTCCAAAGTGGGGGATCACGAAGCGGACGTTGGGGTGAGCGTTCGCCGCGGGAATCAAGTTGAGTGGGTTGGCGTAGCGCAGGTCCATCGTACGTGGCAGCCCGAGCAAGTCGCGCAGCTTCACGATCAAGACTCCGCAGTGCACGTACGCGATCGCCCGTTGCTCGTCGAGGACGCGCAGCAACGGGGCACACTCCGGCGATGCGATGTCGTAGTGATGGAGCGCGGGAAACAGCAGCACGCCGCGGAAGCCCTTCTCCGCAAGCAGCGTGCGGACGCGCGCATCGACGCCTTCGGCCTTCGGATTCACCAGAGCGAACGGCGTGATCCTGCCGCGGGCGAGAACGGAGGCCTCGGCGAGCGCCGGCACTTCCTCGGGCGCGCTTGCGAACGCGCACGCATGTTCCACCCCAAGCGCATCGAGCTCCGCGATCCAACGCGACACATGGGCCGCGAGGTCCTTGGGCGGCAGCTCCAGCTTGGCCTTCTCCGCCGCGCGAGCGAGGCGCTCCTCGACCGTACCGGGCTGCGAGGACTGGGAGGCGAGCGCCTCGAAGTAGGGGCGCGAGAAGAGGTGCAGATGGAAGTCGATGAGGCTCATGGCGGCGGGGCGATCAGTCTTCCTTGAGGCTGCGCACGAAGCCGTGAAGGCGGGCCTTGAGACCGAGCACGTGGAACGGCGCTCCGCGCGTTCCCCAAAGGTCGATGCCGCCCTTCACGGGATCTCGTCGCGAGACCTGCGCGAGGATGCGCTCGGCGCTCATCGGGTACGGCG
Source organism: uncultured Planctomycetota bacterium (assembly GCA_903928115.1). Taxonomy (GTDB): domain Bacteria; phylum Planctomycetota; class UBA1135; order UBA1135; genus F1-120-MAGs118. The sequence goes on along the minus strand of CAIYPP010000054.1, from coordinate 69,278 downwards.
CTTCCGTAGCTTTTCCCAGCGTGAAGCCCGCGGCGACGAGGAACTCGAGGAGCTGGGCCGCGCTGGCACCGCGCAGGGCGTAGGGCCAGAACTCCATGAGCAGCGCCATGCGCGGGCTCTTGGAAAGGAGCTCGCGCATTCCTTGGAGGGCGAGCCACTCCGAGCCTTGCGTGTCGAGCTTCGCGAAGTCGATCGCGCCGCGAACGAGCTCGTCGACGGGCGCGATCTCGATCTCGATTTCGCGTGCGCCGAGCATGTCGGCGGGCGCCGCGGCATCGATGACGCGATTGTCTCCGAAGTTCTTCGGATCGAGCACGATGCGCGCCCTGCCGCGCGCAGCTCCCGCTGCGACGCGATGCACGGTGCAGCGGCCCGAGCCTTTCTTCATCGCCCGTGCGACGTTGCGCTCGCACACCTCGGCGATGTCGGGCACGGGCTCGAAGGCGTGGACTTCGCAGCCGCGCAGCACGGCCAGAGTGCTGAACCAGCCGATGTTCGCTCCCAGATCGAGGACCCGCATTCCGGGTCGCAGGTGTGCGAGCATCAATGCGCTCTCGTGGTCGGCCCACGAGCCGCGCTCGATTGCCGGACCGAGGATCGCATCGCCTTCGAGGATTTCGAAGTCGATGCCGAGCGGGGTCGGCCGGACGGTGCGGGTAGCTGCGCTCACGGACGCGAAGGATAGCAGTCGCCGAGGCACGCTGCGCTCACTCGAGCGCTGCCCCGCCGCCAGTCACGTAGGCGAAGTCTCGGTTCCAGCTTCGACCGAGGCACTTGAACCAACCGACGTGGCGCTCCGCGAAGTTGGGATCTTCGAAGGCGGTCACCGCGAGCACGAAGAAGTCGCCTCCGCCGATGCATCCGTGAGCGCCGGACGGATAGCGAGCGTAGCGGTAATGGAAGCGCTGTTCATTTCGCGGGTCGCACGGCGACGCCTCGAGCAGCTTGGCGTTCACGAGCTCGGTCAGGAACGACGTGTCGAGCGAGGTGGACCACTCGCCGCTCGACGGCGGGTACTCGCCATAGAGAGCGTGGAAGCGCTCGAGCGCAGAGCGCACGTGCTCCATGTCGGCGACCCGCTGCAGGTCGCGCGAGCGTTGCGCGCGTTGCTCGATTCGCAGCCCGACGATGCCGACCGCGGCGGCAAGTCCGCACACGGCGAGTGCGAGCTGTGCGAGTGCGGACAGAGGGGTGCGCGGTCGGTGCGGCATGGGGGATCGGGTAGATCGGCCCTCGGGATGTAGGACTTGGCGAATTGCCGCCGACCCCGCACCACGGCGCCTCCAAGCGGGAAAGGGGGCTCCCGGGAACCGACGGCGAGGCCGCTCGGACGGTATCCTTCTGGGCCCATGGAGCGCTGGTCCATCACCATCGCCAAGGAGTACTTCAAGTTCTCCGCGGCGCACTTCTTGATCTTCCCCGACGGCAGCTCCGAGCGGCTCCACGGCCACAACTACCGGGTGCAATGCGAGGTCGAGGCGCGCCTGACGCGCTTCGGGCTCGTGCTGGACTTCAAGGAGATCAAGCCCGTGGTGCGCGCGCTCTGCGACGAGCTCGACGAGCACTGGCTGATTCCTGGCGAGCACGGGGTGCTGCGGTACCAACATCGCTCCGACGGTTTGACGGAGGTCCGCTACAAGGACCTCTACTACGCCGCACCGACCGGCGATGTGATCGTGCTCCCGATCAACAACACGAGCTCCGAGAACCTCGCGACGTGGTTCGGACGCGAGCTGCACCGCCGCATCGCGGCTCGCTTCGAAGACCTCGACATGGCGCGCCTGCGCGTCGCCATCGAGGAAACGTCGGGGCAAGCCGGCGTGTACATGTTCGAGAAGTAGCTCGTCCGCTCGGCGGAGCGTGGAACCGCGCGCGGCGATGCGCGACAATGGACGTGTGAGCGACGAAGTCCTGATCGAGATGCGCGCTGCGTGCAAGCGCTTTCGCACTTGGAAGCGCAAGGAGGGCGTGCGCGGCTTCTTCGCGAACTTCCTTGCCCGCGAGTGGCAAACGGTCTCGGCGCTCGAAGGCATCGATCTCACCATTCGCCGCGGCGAGTTTGTCGGCCTGATCGGTGCGAATGGCGCCGGCAAGACGACGCTGCTGAAGTGCGTGAGCGGCATCACGCCCGTCTCCGCCGGATCCGCGAGCATGTTCGGTTGCGATAGCTTTGAGCTGCGCGACGAGCACAAGCGACGCCTGTCGATGGTGATGGGGCAGCGCTCACAGCTGTGGTGGGACTTGCCCGCCATCGACTCGTTCCGCTTGTTGCGCGAGATCTATCCGGTGCCGCGCGAGGTGTTCGAGCGTCGCGTGGCCGAGTCCGCCGAGCGGCTCGGCGTTGCGGACAAGCTGCAGCGTCAGCTGCGCAATCTCTCGCTCGGCGAGCGCATGAAGATGGAAATCGTCGGCGCTTTCCTGCACGAGCCCGACGTCGTCTTCCTCGACGAGCCGACGATCGGGCTCGACCTCGTCTCGCGCGAGACGATTCGACGCCACTTGGTCGAGCTCAACCGTTCGCGCGGCGTGACGATCGTGCTCACCAGCCACGACATGGAGGACATCGAGGAGACCTGTCGGCGGCTCGTGATCCTCCGGCAGGGGCGGATGCTCTTCGACGGTGCGCTCGTCGACTTGATGGCGCGCGTCTACGACCGGCGCGCGATCGAGGTCCACCTCGAGCCGCACTCCGCGGGCTGGGAGGAGGCCCTCGCGCCGCTGCTCGAACCTTTTAGCGCGAAGCTCGAACGCTCCGCGCCGCTCTCGCTGCTCTTCAGCGTGCCCGCATCCGCGGTCCAGCGCTTCGTGCCCTTCCTGTTCGAGCGCTTCGCGATCCGCGACCTCGCGATCGAGCGCCACCCGCTCGACATGCTGATCCGCCAGATCTTTCAGGAGCGTGGCCCGGGTGCTGGAGCGGCCCCGTGAGCTCGCTCCTCCGAGACCTGCGGCTCCTCGGCATCGCCTTCGTCTACGAGCTGCGCAAGGTGACCGCTTGGCGCGCAGGCTTCGTCGTGCGCGAGCTGATGCGGAGCATGTGGCGGCCGCTGGTCATGATCTTCGTGTACCGCGCGATGCTCCTCGAGCCGGACGCGCGCCTCGGCGGCTACGACTTTCCCGGGCTCGTCGGGTATCTGATCCTCGCCGCGAGCTTCGAAAAGCTGCTCTTTCACCAACGAGGGCTCGACCTCGCGGACCAGATCTTCCAAGGGTACGTGACGAAGTACCTGACGATGCCCGTGCGCTTCTTCGTGCTCGCGCTCGCGCGCTTCGTCCAGCACATCGCCGTGCAGGGCTTCGTTCTCGCGGTCCTGTGGATCTTGGGATGGCTCTTGCTGCCCCAGTGGTGGCCGCAGCCGCACAGCGCTGCCGCGGCGCTGAGCGCGCTCACGCTCGTGCTGCTCGGGAGCTACTGCGCGTTCCTCGTGTGTTTCGTGGTGAACGTGCTCGCGTTTTGGCTCGACGTCATTTGGACTCTGTCCGCGATGGCGAGCTTCGTGTTCAGTTTTGCCGCGGGCGTGCTCGTGCCGGTCTCGATCATGCCCGAGTGGCTCGCGGGTACTCTGCGCTGGATGTTCCCGTACTGGGCCGTCAGCGCGCCCGTCGAGCTCTTCCTCGGTCGGCTCGACCCCTCGGCGCTCTCCCATGGAGTTGCCGTTCTGCTCGCGTGGATCGTCGCGCTCGAGCTCGTTCGCGAGCTCGCTTGGCGCCGCGGCCTCGGGCGTCACGTGGGAGCCGGAGTCTGAGCGATGGGAGCGCTGCTCCATCACCTGCGCCTCGCGCGCGAGTTTGCCCGCGTCGGCGTGATCCGCAAGTCGCAGTTCCGCGTCGAGTTTCTCACGCAGGTCGTGATGGACACCGCGTGGTATCTGGTGCACATCGCCACCTTCGAGATCCTCTTCGCCCACACCGACTCGATCGCCGGCTGGACGCAGAGCGAGGTGCGCGTTTTCTTGGGGTTCCTGTTCCTCTCCGACGCCTTCTGGATGATTTGGCTCGGCCAGTGCTGGCACTTCGGACGCGAGCTGAAGGACGGCGTGCTCGACTCGCTGCGGCTGCGCCCCGGCGCACCGGTCTTCGTCTACTTCTTCCAGCGCTTCAGCTTGGAGGCCTGCATCAACGGCGCGATGGCGCTGGGCTGGCTTCTCTACGCGCTCGCCGACGTCCCCGGAGCTCTCGGGATTGCGGGCATCGCCAAGCTCGTCTGGGCGCTCGCGCTGGCCTTCTGGGCGCGCACCGCGCTCAGCGTGCTCTTCACGATCGCGGAGTTCCGCGCCGTCAACTCGGACCTCTCCAACCTCGCGTGGGAAGTGTCGATGACGCTCGCGGATCGACCGATGGACGTCTTCCCGCTGCGCATGCGCCAGCTCCTGACGTCGCTCATCCCCGTCGCAGGGCTCTCGACCCTGCCCGCTGCGCTCGTTCTTGGCCGCATCAGCCCATTCGAAGGGCTCCTGCACAGCGCGTGGATCTTCGCGCTCGGCCTCGGCGTGTTCGCCTGGTGGCGGCGCAGCTTCCGCCACTATGCCTCGGCGCTCGGCTGAGGCGCGCGGAGCACGCTCACTGCGGCAAGGACGCGACTCGCTGGCCGTTTTCGTACAGGCCGCTGCGCTCCGCGTCGAGCGCGCCGGATTCGTCGAAGTAGCGCCACTCGCCGCTCTTCAAGCCGTCGCGAAACTCGCCCTGCCACTCCAGCGTTCCGTCGCGCCGCCACTGCTCGCTCTTGCCGTGCTTGCGGCCTTCCACGTACTCGGTCACGTTCTTGCGCGTGCCGTCGGTGTGGAAGGTGACTTGTGCGTCTCCGGCGGAGGAGTGCAGGTAGGTCTGGACGCCGCCCGCGGCGGCCGCGGCTCCAAAGAGGAGGCTGGTGACGAGGATCAGGGTCTTCATGGCTCTCGAGTGGACGCACGAGCCCGACCGACTATTCCTTGCGAACGCGGGAAGCTCGGTTTTTTGGGCTCAGTCCGCATCCGGAATGCCTTCGGAGCCCGCCCCGTAGCCCGCGAGGGGCACCGGACGGTCCATTTTTTCGCTGTGCGCGGCCCCGCCCGCGAGCTGGAAGAAGGTCGGCGGCTCGATCCAGACCGAGAGTCGGTACTCCGCGTCGCCGCTGTAGGACATCACGACGAGCTGGTAGTCCGTGAACGTCGCGGGCAGCGTGAAGCGCCCGGACTCGGTCGCGTAGGGGCTGTCCCACAGGAGCACGAACTCACCCAGCAGTGGGTCCCAGACGCCGAGGTCGAGGTCCGCGCCGCCGGCGACGGGCTCCAAGAAGAACTCGACGTCCTGCGGCTCTCCGGCGGAAAGTCCAAAGCCGTCGTACGGGTCGTACAGGTCGTCGCGGATCATGCCGCCGATCACGAACGTGTCGCCGATGTAGGTCGTGCCGAGAGAGTCGGGGCAGCAGCCGTCGTCGTTGGGCTCGAGCTCCCAGATGTCGTAGTACGCGACCGGCGGCGGGTCGTCGTTGTCGGGGGTCCCGCAGCCGCCACATTCGTAGCAGCCGGCGAGCGGGAGCAGCGCGAGCCCGAGGGGAAGGACCGTGAGCAGGGAGGTGCGCATGGCGGGGGATCCTTTTCCCGAGGGTGTTCCGCGCCCCCGGTGCTCTCCTGAACGGCAACCCACGTGCCAAGCGAACAGCGGGTCTTCAGAGCGTCCTTGGGCCCCCCCCGCGTCCTCTGGCGTGGACAGGCGTCCCCGCGCGCGCTCACCAGCGGTGGTAGGCCGGGTGGCCTTCCTTGACGGCTACGAAGACCCCGCGGCAGGTCGCCGTGACGACGCCCCCCGAGGAGAGCGTGGCTTCGATCGTCGCGCGGTCGTCGCTCGATTCGACGACCTTCGCTTCGAGGTGAACCGGCTGCTTCGAAGGCGTGGGGCGCTTCATCTTCACGTGAAACTCGGCCGTCACCGTGCAGGGCGGTGCATCCGTGCCGCGCCGCGTCATCAGGTGCCACGCCGCCGTCCAGTTCGAGTGACAGTCGAGCAGGGCGCCGAGAATCCCGCCGTTCAGCATGCCCTCGAACGCCTCATGGTGCCGCTCGGCCTGCCAATCGGCGACCACGACATCGCCCTGCGCGACGCTCTTGATGCGCAGCCCCTTGTCGTTCGCGGGTCCGCAGCCGAAGCAGCGGTTGGAGGGCGCGTAGCGGTCCTGAAGGCTCGTGGTCATGGCGTCGGGCTCCTCGTTCTCGGCGCGCGGGGCTCGCGCGGGGTGACAGGCAGCCTCGGGGCGGGCACAATCTTGCGCCCCCGAGGTCGCACGACTATGTCCCTGCCGCGCTTTCAATCCAAGACCCACGGCGACACGGGCGCGGCTCCCAAGCTGCACGTGGTGACGTTCGGCTGCCAGATGAACAAGTACGACTCGCTCTCCGTCGAGGGCAAGTTCCGACGTCAGGGCTGGCAGACGACGGAGGCGATCGACGAGGCGGATCTGGTGCTCTTCAACACCTGCTCCGTGCGCGAGCACGCCGAGGAGCGCGTGTTCAGCTGGGTGGGGGAGCTGCGCAAGGCGAAGGAGCGGCGCCCCGAGCTGATGGTCGGCGTCATGGGCTGCATGGCCGAGCGCCTGGGTGACGAGATCTACGGCCGCTCGCCGGTGGTCGACCTCGTCGTCGGCACGCGTTCGTTCCAGCACTTGCCCGCGCTCGTCGACGAGCTGCGCGAGAAGCGCGCGGCGCATCCGGCCCGCACGCCTCGCATCACGCGCCTTGGTTTCGACGAAGAGCCCGACGCCGCGCGCGCGGACGAGCCCTACGTCGGAGGCCGACACGCCTACCTGACGGTGATGCGCGGCTGCGACCTCAACTGCACGTTCTGCATCGTGCCCAAGGTTCGCGGCCGCGTGCTGTCGCGCGGGATCGAGGCGATCGTCGACGAGGCGCGCTGGATGATCGACTCCGGCGCGCAGGTCATCACGTTGCTCGGCCAGACCGTGAACAGCTGGGGCGAGGACCTCGCCGCACCCGCCGAGGGCGAGCCGCGCGGTCGCGGCCGCCAAGGCCGCCCCGCGCTCGCGGACCTGCTCTATCGCCTGCAGGAGCTCTCCGGCCTCTCGCGCCTGCGCTTGATCACGCTGCACCCCTCGTACGTCACGCCTGCGCTCGGGCAGGCGCTGCGGGACTGCGACAAGTGCGACCGCTTCCTGCCGTTGCCCGCGCAGTCGGGCTCGGACGACGTCCTGCGGCGCATGAAGCGCGGCTACACGACCGACCTCTACCGCCGCCGCGCGGACATTCTGCGCGAGCACTGCCCGGACATCGAGCTCGGCACCGACTGGATCGTCGGCTTCCCCGGCGAGACCGACGCGGACTTCGCCGCGACCGAGAGCTTCCTCGCCGAGCAGCGCTTCGTCGTCAACTACGTCTTCCAGTACAGCCCGCGCCCCTCGACCGCCGCCGAGGCGCTCCCCGACGACGTGCCCGCCGCCATCAAACGCGAGCGCAACAACCGCCTCCTCGAGCTCGCCGAGTCCGTGCAGCTCGCCCGCCTGCGCGAGAACATCGGCCGCACGCTCCCCGTCTTCGTCGAAGAGCCCCACGACAAGCACGAAGGCCTCCTGCGCGCCCGCGCCCACACCGGCCTCTCCGTCTCGCTCAAGGGCGCCACGACGCTCGTCGGGACCACTCAGTCGGTGAAGATCGAAGACTGCACCGCCTACAGCCTCGCCGGCACCCTCGCCAGCGAACTCCCCGCACCGCCGCCCGAGCCCGCTCCCGCGCACTAGCGCGCGGGGAGCCAGGCGAGGCCGTCGGGTTCGGGGGCGGTGGGGATGCGGGCGAGGAAGGTCCAGGTGTCGAGCGAGAGCTCGCTCACGAGGTCGGCGTTGGTGGCGGCGATGTAGGCGCGCGGGGCGGTGGGGTGGATCAGGATGCCGATGGGCGTCGGGCTCGCGGCGAAGTCGCGGCCGAGGAGGTTTTGGGCGGCGCTCTCGGTGGGGGTGAGGTCGAGGGCGATGCGGCGCGCTTGCGTGCGCTTGCGGGCGTCGAACACGGCGAGGTCGCCGGACTGCGCGCAGCTCACGAGCACGTGGCGGCCGTCGCGCGTGAACGCGAGGCGGATCGGGAAGCGCGGACACGGGAGCGTCGCGAGGAGCTCGAGCGAGCGAGCGTCGAACACCGAGAGCGTGTCGTCGTTGCGGTTGCCGACCCAGACCTCGCGTCCGTCGGGAGAGATGTCGAGGGCCTCGGGACCCTTGCCGGTCGGAACCTGCGCGATCAGCGAGCCGCTCGAGAGGTCGATCGCGGAGAGCGTGTTCGACTGCATGTTCGTGGTGAACACGCGCGAGCGGTCGGGCGAGATGCGGAGCATGTGCGAGAGCTCGGCGCCGGTGGGCAGCACGCGCGTCACCGCGCCGGCGAGCACGTCGACTTCCAGCACGGCGTCGCTCGCTTCGCTCGTCACGAGCACGGAACGGTCATCGAGCCACTCGATGCCGTGCGGACGCTCGTGGCCGAGCGCGAGCGTGCGCACGAGGCGACCCGTGGAAGCGTCGAGCACCGTCAGCGTCGATCCGGGAGCTTGCGCTCCGTAGTCGCACACGACGACGAGCTCGTCCCGCGCGGCGGCTTCGTGCGGTCCCACACCCGTCGCCGCCCGCTGGCGCTCGAGGCGCGCATCGAGGTCGTACCACATCGCCGACGCCTCGCGCTTGCTGAGCACGACGAGCGTTCCGAGCGGCTGCGGGGGCGGCGGCGGGGTGCTCGCGCAGGCGGCTGCGATTCCAAGCGCGGCAAAGAGGAGCGTGCGGCGGAAGAGGTGCATGGCGGCAGGTGCGTTGAGGGGCCAGCGGGGCGCGCGTAGGATCGCACGCTGCCCCGACGGGGTCCAACCCATGAGCACGAGCGCACCGACACCCTCCCGTTCGAAGCTGCGGCGCCTCGCGTGGGTCGTGCTCGGCACGCTCGCGGGGCTGCTCGTGCTCCTCGAGACGCTGCCCCGCTTCTTCGAGATCGACAAGCTGACTCCCTCGGAGCTCGACCCGCTCGCGGCGGCCTTCAAGGACTCGCGCATCGAGCCGCACCCGTACTTGGCCTACTCGAATCGCAAGGGCTTCAAGAAGCCCGCGAGCGAGAAGGATCCGGTGGTGGTCGAGCACTCGAGCCTCGGCTTCAACAGCGCGGAAGTCGCGTGGAAGAAGCCTGCGGGCACCTACCGCATCGTGTGCCTCGGCGGCTCGAGCACCTACGGCATCGGGCCGAGCTCGACGTGGACCAACTGGCCCGTGAAGCTCGGAGAAGAGCTCGCCGCGCGCTCGTCGCGGCCGATCGAGGTCGTGAACCTCGGTTGTCAGGGCTACTCGACCTTCGAGAGCCAGATCAACCTCGCGCTGCGCGGCGTGGACCTCGAGCCCGATCTCGTGCTCGTCTACCACACGATCAACGACCTGCGCTGCGCGCTCTACCCGGGCGTCGTGCGCGACAACACGCACTGGCGCGCGGTGTGGCCGGTCGACCGCAAGCTGCCGTTCGAAGCCGCGCTGGAGCAGAGCATCACCTACAAGGCGTGGCGGCGTTACTACACGAGCTGGTGGGAAGAGCGCCAGAATCTCGGGGCGTACGTGATCGTGGACTTCGGCAAGCACGCACCGGACGACTACGCGCACCCGACCGATCCCGACTTGGGCTTCGCCAACTTCCGTCGCAACCTGATCAACATCGTCGCGATCGCCAAGGCGCACGGCTCGGAGGTGATGCTCGTCACGCAGGGCACGCGCATGGGCGACTTCGATCGCTTCGGCTCCGCGCAGCTGCAGAAGGACGGCTTCGAGCGCATGACGGGCATCCTGAAGGAGGTCGCGGCGGAGCGCGGCGTCCCCTTGTGCGACGCGCGCACGGTGCTCGAGAGCACCGCCGACCTCCAGCGGGCCGAGAGCGGCGCCGACCGCATCTTCGTGCGGCCCGACAAGAAAAACGGCGAGGTGCACCTCACCGACGAAGGCTGCCTGCTCCTCGCGCGCACGCTTGCCACACGCATCGCCGAGCTCGCGCTCGTGAAGTAGGAGCGCGCCCCGTGGCCTCCCAAGCGAAGCGCGCCCGCCGCAGGAGTGGTTCCTGCGGCGGGCGCGCGGTGCTGCGCTGGCGCGTGCTCAGCCGAGCAGGCCCTTGACGATCTCGCGCTCGCCTTCGAGCTCCTTGATCGTGGCCGCGAGCTTCTCCTTGAGGAAGTCGTTCATCTCGAGGCCCTGCACGATGCTCCAGCCGCCCTTGCCGTCCGAGCGGACCGGGTAGCCGAAGATCAGGCCTTCGGGGACGCCGTAGGAGCCGTCGGAGCAGACGCACACCGAGCGGTACTCGCCAGCCGGCGTGGCGTGGTGCAGGTCGCGCACGTGGTCGACGAGCGCGTTGGCCGCGGAGGCCGCGCTCGACACGCCGCGCGCCGCGATGATCGCCGCGCCGCGCTGCTGGACGGTCTTGATGAAGTCGCCCTTCAGCCACGCTTCGTCGGTGATCACCTTCGCGGCGGACTGGCCGTTGATCTTCGCGTTGTAGAAGTCCGGCACCTGCGTGGCGCTGTGGTTGCCCCAGATGAGCGCGCCGCGCACGGACGTGATCGGCACGCCGGCCTTCAGCGCGAGCTGCGCCTGCGCGCGATTTTGGTCGAGGCGCGTCATCGCGGTGAAGCGCTCCTTCGGCACGCCCTTGGCAGCGTGCATCGCGATCCACGCGTTGGTGTTGCACGGGTTGCCGACCACGGCGACGCGCACGTTCGACGCGGCGTTCTCGGCGATCGCGCGGCCCTGACCGACGAAGATCGCCCCGTTGTCCTTGAGCAGGTCGTTGCGCTCCATGCCCGGGCCGCGCGGCTTCGCGCCGACCAAGCAGGCCCAGTTCACGTCCTTGAAGCCCTCCTTGGGGTCGCTCGTCAGCACCATGCCTTGCAGGAGCGGGAAGGCGCAGTCCTCGAGCTCCATCGCGACGCCCTTGAGAGCGGCCATGGCCTTCTCGTTGGGGATCTCGATCATGTGCAGGATGACGGGCTGGTCGGGCCCGAACATCTGGCCGGAAGCGATGCGGGGGAGGAGCGCGTAGCCGATCTGGCCGGCAGCGCCCGTGACGGCGACGCGAATCGGGGCGGGAGTCATGGGGGTCGTGTGGGGAAGGGGAGGGGGTGAGCCGAACGCGTAGTTTGCCGACCGGATGGGCGTTCTTGCACGCGCTAGGGCCACAAAAGCTCGTGGATCGGGCCGCTGTGGGCCCTTGTGCGCAGGCCTCCGCGGGGGGATCCCGTCGCTGGGCGCTCGAACCGTCCGCGCCGGACGCTACCTTGGAGCCACGGCGGTCCTTTGGCCGATGAGGCGCTTGGATCGTCGGGCTTCGGGGGCCAGAAGAGGGCCCGTGAAGGAGCGCCGGTCCCGATGAGCGAGATGGCCACCACCAGCCTGAGCGAGCAGAGCCTGCGCGAGATCCTCGTCGACCTCGCGACGGAGGCCCGGCGTCGACGCTTCGACGTCGCGCCCAACCCCTGCGTCGGCGCGGCGGTGATCGCGGGCGGTCAGGTGCTCGCCCGCGGCTTCCACGAGTACTGGGGCGGGCCCCACGCCGAGGTCGAGGCGCTGCGCGCGGCGCGCGCGAGCGGCGTCGGTCCCGAAAACTGGGAGGCGCTCGTGGTCACGTTGGAGCCCTGCTCGACCACCGGCAAGACGCCGCCCTGCACCGAGGCGATCCTGCGGAGCGGCATCCGGCGCGTCATCGTCGGCGCGCTCGACCCCGATCCGCGCCACCGCGGCGCGGGCCTGCGCCTCTTGCAGGAGGCGGGCATCGAGGTCGAGTTCGTGCCGCGCGCGAGCGAGCTCGAGCGCACGGCGCCGCACTTCCTGCGCTGGGTCGATATCGACCGTCAGCGCCGTCCTCGGCCGTGGACGATCGCCAAGTGGGCGCAGACGCGCTCCGGGCAGCTCTCGCCTCCGCCTCAGGTCGGAGGTGGGCGCTGGATCAGCGGACCGGACTCGCTGCGCGAGGTACAGATGTTGCGCGGTCGCGTCGACGCGATCGTGAGCGGCGTCACCACCGTGCTGCACGACGATCCGCGCTTCACCGTGCGGCCGCCGGGAGATCCGTCGAAGCCGCCCTTGCGCGTGATCCTCGACAGCTATCTGCGCACGCCGACGGACTGCAAGCTCTTCGCGCCGCCGGGGCCGGGCGAGGGCGCGGGCGAGGTGCACATCCTCTGCCAAGCGGGCGCGAACGCCGCGCGCCACCGCGCGCTCGAGGCGGCGGGCGCCAAGGTGACGGGGCTGCACTCCAGCGAAGAGGACCACGTCGCGCTGCGCGACGTGCAGGAGTGGCTCTGGCACAAGGGAGTGCGACGCGTGCTCCTCGAGGCGGGGCCGCAGCTGCTCACGCGCCACCTCGAGTCCGGCTTCGTCGATCAGGTGCGCGTCTACACGGGCGATGTCATGGGCGGCGAAGGCCCGACGATGGCGCCGTGGTTCACGCGCATGCGGCTTGCGGAACGCCTCGACCGCGAGGTCGCTGCCGACGCTGTGCTCGAGAGCTTCGTGCTGCCGAGCGAGTGAGCGCGGCTCAGCCGCCGCCGGCGTCTTGCTTCTTGCGCGCCTCGTCGGCCGCGAGCTCGGGATAGCGGACGGCCGCGCGCTGGCCTGCGGGAGTGTCCGCGAACTTGCGCAGCAGGGTGCGCAGCTTGGCCTCGGCCTTCTTCGGTTCGCGAGCGTCGAGTTCGAGCGCTTCGTTCCACAGCTTCTCGGCTTCTTGCGAGCGCTTCCAAGCCGCGATCGCGTCCTTCGCGGCCTTGTCCTTTTCCATCGCGGCGAGCTCGCGCAGGAGCTCCTTCTCGAGCGGAGTCCCCACGAGCGCGGCGCGCAGCTCGTCGAGCGCGCGGTACGCGTCGACGTGCTTGCCCTCCGCAAAGGTCGCACGCGCCGACTTGCGTGCCTCTTCGATGGACTCGCGCGCCCTCGCCTCGCCCTCGCGGGCCCTCTGCGCGTACGTCGTCTTCGTCGTGATGCCGAGGACGCGGCTGTAGCTCGACCACGCCGCGCCGTACGCGCCCTTGTCGAGCTCGCCCGCGGCGCGCGCGAGCAGCGCACGCACCTCGGTGAGCTGCACGTCCGTGAGCCCCTCGCCGGCCTTCGCCTGCGCCTGCTTCACTGCCGTGAGCACGTCGTCCCAGCTCGCCGCGCTGCCCGTGAGCCACGTCTGAACGACCTTGCGATCCGGGCCGATCAGAATCGTGGCCGGGCTCTTCAGCTCGCCTTCGACGTTGTGCTCCTTGTAGATGCTGTCGAAGAGCTTTTGGTGCTGCAGGCAGGTCTCGCTGCGGTACTGCGAGCAGACGGAGAGCTTCGTCTTCGCCCCGTCGACTTCTACGTCGAGCGCCGTGGATTCGTGCACGCCCGTCGCGCCGACGGCGAGGACGAGCTGCGATGCCAAGGCCGCCATGTCGGGGCGCGCGAAGATTTCCTTGCGATACGCATCGACGTCCTCATGGGTCTCGCCGGGCTCGACGTGGAACGCGAAGAGCAAGAGCGGGACGTTGCGGTCGACCGCACGCGTCAGCGCCTCCTCGTAGGAGCCGGCGAAAGGAACCACGAGCTTTTGGGACGTCGGCTTCTTGCTCTGGAACCCGGCGGCGCCGAGCGCGAAGATCGACGTTGCGAGGAACCCCGAGAGCGCTGTCTTCCACATGGGCACCAGTTTCCAACCGCGACCCGAGCTTCCGCAAGCGCGCGAGGGGCGCGAAATGCCGGGATCGGGCTGGGAGGCGCGCGCGCCGTGGATTCGCTCTAGCCCGGGTGGTCCGAGATCCGTAACTGTGCGCAGAATGCAGCCCCGCGAGAGAGCCTGTCTGTGGCCTGTGAGGCGAGCCCTTTGGGCGCTCGCTTCGGTGGGGCTTGGGCTCGTCCTCGGTGCCTGCGCGGGGCCGCGCGTCGCTGAGTTTCACGACCCAGTGACGAGCGAGGCCTCGGCAGCGTTCGAGGAGGCGCGGGCTTGGGCGCGCAGCGACGATCCGGTGGCTCGCGACCGGGCCCGCGACGCGCTCGCGCGGGCCGCGTCCGCGGCGCCGGACTGGGTCGCGCCGCTGCGCATGGCCGACGCGCTCGACACCGAGGACCTCCTCGGCCTCGACGCGCTCGTCGCGCGGCGCTCGGATCTCGCGCGCAGTCCCGAGGACGCTCTGCGCCTGTATCTCGTGGGGCGCTTGGAGGGGGAGCACGGGGCCACGCGCTTCGAGCTCGCAGCGCGCGTCGCGCCCGAGCTGGCGTGGGCACACCACGGGCTCGGCTGGAGCGCCGCACAGCGCCGCGACTTCGCCGCGGCGATCGCGCACTGCTCGCGCGCCGTCGAGCTCGCCCGCGATCCGTGGGAGCGCAGCTACTTCACGGCCGCCATCGCGCGCTATCACTTGCTGGCGGAGGCGCCGCGCAAGGCGCTCGAAGTGCTGCGAGAACGCCTCGAGGCTCCCGACCTGTCGGCGCTCGATCGCGTCGAGCTGACGGTGCAGACCGCGGCCATCGAGCTCTCGATGTACTTTCAGCCAGAGTTTCAGAGCGGCTGGAAGCGCGCGCTCGCGTTGCTGCGGGAGAGCGACCTCACCGACGAGGAAGTCGACGAGCTCGTGCGGCGCATGCGCATGTTCCGCAGCAGTGACTCGGCGTTGCTCGAGCTGCAGCTCGCTCTGGCGTCGCGCTCGGGGGCTGCACGCGACCGCGCGCGCGCCGAGATCCTGCTCGATCAGCGCCCCTCCGCGCTTGCGCTGGGCTTGCTGCGTCGCGCGGGGCACGGTGCGTCGGCGGGCACGGGACCGCTCCTGCGCGCCGCGCGCTTCGCTGCGGGCCAGTTCGCCGTGGCCGTCGAGGAATGGCTCTCCGATCTGCCTGCCGCAGTGCTCGACGAGCAGGGCGAGCCGCGCGACGCGCGCTTGAAAACCCTTGTCGAGGCGGCCCGTGCGACGACAGCGGACTCGAGTTCCGAGGCTCTCGAGCGGCTCGGCAGCGCGCTGCTCGCGGCCGGATGGTTCCGCGAAGCGCGCGCGGTCGCCGCGTCTCTTGCGGCGGCGGATTTGGATCGCGCGCTTGCGCTCGACGACGCCGCGAGCGCGAGCCAGCAGCTGCTCGCCGATCTGGCGCTCGCGTCGATCGACGGGCGCAAGGAGGGCGCAGCCGCGACCGCGGACCCGCGGGCACCCTCGGACCTCGATCTTCTGCTCGCGAACATGGCCGAGGCGTTTGCGCGCGCCAACGTGCTGCGCGGCGGCGAGACGGACGCGCAGCGGCTGAGCGAACAGCTCGCGGCGTCTCCGCGGATGTCGTACGCAGCGCTCGCGACCTTGGTGCACCCCGGTCCGAGCTTCTCGGCGCTCGACGAAGCGGAAGGGCGTGGACGCGAGGGCGAGCGTGTCGGCGGACTCGCGAGCTTGCTCGATGGGCTCGGTCGCTTCGGGCTCTTTGGGAAGCTCGTCGGCGATGAGGTCGATGGGACGATCCTCTCGCGTGTACTCGCCGAGCGGCGAGAAGGCGAGCATCTCGGCGTGCCGTGGAGCGGGACCGTCGTGTGGTGCGAGGGGGCCGACCTGCGCAGCCGCGCGGGGCGGCTCGGCGCAGAGATCTCCGGCGCCGCGCTGCACGAGGGCTATTGGGTCGACATCGACTCGCTCCGGCGCGAGCGTGCGCCGTGGGTCGACTTGGAGCGGCGTATGTGGGGATCGAACGCGGAGCCTCGCATCGCGCGTGCTCTCGCGACGCGCGGGCTCGAACTCGACGGATCGCTAGGGGACGGGCCTACGATGCGCCGCGCGCGCCGCGACGACTCGGCGCTGCTTCAGGAATCGGACCGCGTGAGACTTGCGGTCCTCGCGGAACGGCGAGCGAGCGGCGCGCGAGGCATGGGCATCTCGCTCGACGAGCTGCTCGAGGCGACGTCGATTCACGAGCAGGCCCACCTGTGCGATCGCACGCGCTTCCTGCCGCTTCAGCGCAACCTCGGCCGCCTGATCGCGCTCGCCGTTCGAAGCGGGCTCTCGCCCGAAGGGATCTCCCGTCGGCTCGAGTACCGCGCGCAGTTGGTCGCGCTGTGCGAGGTCCGCGATCCGCGCGTGCCGTTCGTCTCGGTGCTGCGCTCGGCGGAGGGCGGCGCGAATGACATCACGCCGCACGGCGATGCCTATCGCGAGCTCTTGGACGACTTCATCGCCCTGCTCGACTCCGAGCTCGCGCGGGATCCCTCGGCGTGGCCCGAGCTCTCGCCGCGCCACGTGCTGTGCCACCAACTGCACCACCTTCGGCCGGAGTCGGTGCGTCGGCTCGCCCGCGAGCTCGCGCGCCGCGAGGGTTTGTTCGAGCGCTGAAGCGCGCGCGACGTATGCTAAATCCCACGCTCATGGCGCACATCTCATCGATGCGACACGTCCTTTTCGCGCTCGCTCCGCTGGCCCTGCTCTTCGGCTGTGGGGAGCGCGCTCCGTCGAAACCGAACGTGATCTTGATCACGCTCGACACGACCCGCGCGGACTATGTGTCGTGCTATGGGGTCCACTCGGGCGTCACACCGAACCTCGATGCGCTCGCGGGCGAAGGCACGCGCTTCGACATGGCGATCAGCACCGCGGGCGTGACCCCGGTTTCGCACGCGTCGATCTTGACGGGGATGAACAACCACACGCACCAGCTGCGCGTGCTCTCCGCCGCGAGCGGCTTCACGCTGCCCGACGACGTGCCGACGCTGGCGACGACGCTCGCGAAGAATGGCTACCACACCGTCGCGGTGCACTCGGCGTTTCCGGTCTCGCGTCACTTCGGCTTCAAGCGCGGCTTCGAGGTGTTCGAGGACCTGAACACCGAGATGCACCACATCAAGACCGACAAGGGGCAGGTCAAGTCGCTGTGGGACGTGCAGAACTTCCAGCGGCGCTCCGACGCGACGAGCGACTTGGTCGAGCAGAGCTTGAAGGGGGAGGAACCCTATTTCTTGTGGATCCACTACTGGGATCCGCACGACTGGGACAAGCTTCCTCCGGAGGAGCTCCTCCAACCCAAGGAGAAGTACTACGACGCCGAGGGGAACCCGATCCGACCCGGCATCGAGCTGTACAAGACCGAGCTGCGCTACCAAGACGAGCAGATCGGGCGCATGTTCGCCGGCCTGAAGGCTCGCGGGCTCTTGGAGAACACGATCGTCGTCGTGACCGCGGATCACGGCCAAGGTCTGATGGAGCACGGCTGGGCCGCGCACCGACTGCTCTATCAGGAGCAGGTCCACGTGCCGTTGATCGTGAAGCTGCCGACGGGGCCGCAAACCGCCGCGGTGAAGGACCTCGTCCGCACGATCGACGTCGTGCCGACTGTGCTCGACTACTGCGGCATCGCGCCGGAGAAGCCGCTCGACGGCCGCTCGCTGCGCAAGCTGATCGAGGGCGGCGCGGACGAGAAACGTCTCGCGTTCGGTGACCAGATCAATGGCTATGACACGAACGCGGGCATGGCGTACCGCGAGGACCGACGCTTCGATCAGTTCCTCTACATGGTGATCGACTGGCCGCACAAGCTGATCTATCGCCCGCTGCACCCCGAGCGCTCCGAGCTCTACGACATCGCGGCGGATCCCGACGAGGCTCGCAACCTCTATGAGAGCGAGCCTGCGCTGGCGACGCGCCTGCGCCGCGAGCTCGCGAAGACGAGTCCGTGGGTGCCCGGTCCCTATCAGAGCGCCGACGGCGCCGAGCAGGACGAGGCCTCGAAGCGCGCGCTCGCGGAGCTCGGTTACACCTCGGGTCAGACGGTGGATCCTTCGTGGAGCTGGACGTGCCCCGAGCACATGGACGAGATCCTCGAAGGTCCGAAGTCCCGCTGCGGCAAGTGCCAGTCGCCGCCGTTGATGATCAAGCGCTGAGGGCGCGCCGCCGATGCTCCTCGCGTTGCTCTTCGCCGCGCTCGCGCCGCAAGCGGGCGATGTGAAAGGAGAGGAGCAGCCGCCGCTTCCGCAGGCTTGGCGGGTTCCGGCTCCCAAGCCTCTCTCGCCCGAAGAGGCTCTCGCGAGCTTCCGTGTCGCGGAGGGGCTCCGCGTCGAGCTGGTGGCGGCCGAGCCGCTGGTCGTGGCGCCGGTGTGCGCGACGTTCGATGAACGCGGTGATCTGTGGGTCTGCGAGATGCGCACCTACATGCGAGATGCCGACGGAACGGGCGAAGCAGCTCCGGAGAATGCGGTGGTGGTCTTGCGCGATCGCGACGGCGACGGGCGCATGGACGAGCGGAGTGTGTTCCTCGACTCGCTGGTCCTGCCGCGCGCGGTCGCTCCGACTCGCGGTGGAACCCTCGTGCTTTCCCCACCCAACCTGTTGTTCGCGCGCGACACCGACGGCGACGGGCGTGCGGACGACGTGAAGATCGTCGACACCGGGCTGCAGGGAGTCGCGAGCCCGGAGCACGCGATCAACGGCCTGTGGTACGCGAGCGACGGCTGGTTTTGGTGTGCGAATGCGCCTTGGCGCTACCGCTGGAGCGGCGAGCAGCTCGTGCGTGGTCGCACTGCGGGCGGGGGGCAGTGGGGCCTCACCGAAGATCGCTTCGGGCGCATCTATTTCAACGACAACTCGACCGCGCTGCGCACGGACGCATATCCATCGTCCTATTCAGTGCGCAACCCGGCGCTCGGCGTCGCGCACGGGATGGGCGTGTCGCTCGTGCGCGGCATGAAGCCGAACCCGACGCACCTCACTCCGGGGGTCAACCGCGGTTATCGGGGAACCACGCTCGTGGACGGTCGCCTCAACGAGTTCACGGGCGCCTGCGGGCCGCTCGTGTACGAAGGCGATGCCCTGCCGGAGCGCTATCGCGGCGATGCGTTCGTGTGCGAGGTGACGGCGAACCTCGTGCATCACTTCGAGCTCGAACATCGCGGCGAGGACCTGCCGAAGGTCGAGACCGCGCCCGGCGGCGGCGTGTTGCTCGAGTCGCACGACGAGCGCTTTCGGCCCGTGAACCTCGCAGAGGGGCCCGACGGCGCGCTGTACGTCGTCGACATGTACCGCGGTGTGATTCAACACCGGCTGTTCGTCACGTCCTGGCTGCGCGCGCAGATGGAAGAGCGCGGTCTCGAAGAGCCGACCGACCGTGGGCGCATCTGGCGCGTGACCGCGCGGGACGCCGAGCCGAAAAAGCGAGCGCAGCTTGCGGAGTGCTCGTGGACCGAGCTCGGCACGGCACTCGAGTCCACGAATCGTTGGACGCGGCAGACGGCGCAGCGGCTCTTTTCGGAGGAAGGGGCGAGCTCGCGCGACGCAGCGGAGGTATTGGGGGAGGTCGCGGCGCGCAGTGAAAAGACTGCCAAGCGCCACTTGAGCGCGATTCGCGCCTTTGGAGCCTCGGCGCTGTCCGAAGTGAATCGCGAGCTGGACACGCTCGCGCTCGTGCTCGCGCTGGGCGATCTCCGCAGCTCTGAGGCACTCGACGCGCTCGTCGAGGTCGCTTGGAGTGGCGGGCTCGATGCGACCCGACGCGGCGCGGTCGTTTCGGGGCTCGGCGGACGGGAGCTCGACTTCCTGCAGCGCACGCTTGCGCGTACGGAGGTTCCGATTCCTACGACTCCGGATGCATTGGCCCTCGTCGAGCTCATCGGAACCTGTGCTGGGAACGAAGGAAGCGGGCCGCTCCTCGCGGCGCTCGTGCGCGGCGTTCTGCTGGGAGAGCTGCGGGACTTGCGCGTGCCGGTGGAGTGGCGGAAGGCACTCGCAAAGGGTGCCCTCGGCGCACGTGCGAAGGACGCGAAGGGGCAGTTCCGTCCGATCCTCGTCGCAGAGGCGCCTCCGCCGAGCGTCGATGATCTGCCCGAGTCGGTCGCGTTCGCCGAAGCACTCGTCTGGCGCGGGAAGCCTGGAAGCGAAGGACTTTTCCCCCGTGAGTTGGACGCGATCGAGCACGGGCGGTTCGAGCGTGGCCGCTCGATCTATGAGCAGACCTGCGCGGCGTGCCATCAGGTCTCGGGGCGCGGCGACGTGGCGCTCGCGCCGCCGCTGCGCAACTCGCCGTGGGTGCTCGGACCCGCGGAGCGCACGGCCAAGCTCGTCTTGAATGGCCTTCGGGGTCCCCTGACGCTGGAGGGGTGGACGTGGGATTCCGAGATGCCTTCGCACTCGTTCGACGACGAGGACACGGCGAGCGTGCTCACCTACATCCGCAGAGCATGGAATCATGGCGCGGATCCTGTCGCGCCCGAGCTCGTGCGCAAGGTCCGCGAGGAGACCGCCGCGCGCCGCGGACCGTGGCACGTGAGCGAGCTCCCCTGACGCGCTAGTCGAGCGGCGTCAGGCGAACGTTGCGGAAGCGGATGTGCGTGTTGTTTCCGGAGTGAACCTGGAGCGCGATGAAGCCCGACGCATCGGCATCGTCGGTGGTGTCGACGATGGAGATGTCGTTCACCCAAGTGCGGATGCGGATTCCGCGCAGCTCGATGCGGTAGCGGTTCCACTCGCCCTTGCGAAAGGCCGCGCGTGCCTCAGCGCGTCCCTCGAGGTTCACGAGCCAGCCGCGCCGCCCTTCGTCATACAGGCCGCCAGACCACGCGCGCTCCGACGGGTCCACTTCGATCTGATACCCGTAGACTCGCCCCTTGTCGTTTTGGTGCGAGCGCACCTGGATCCCGGAGTTGCCCGGCAGCTCGTTGCAGAGCTCGAGCTCGAGGACGAAGTCGGAGTACTCCGCTTGGGTCGCGAGGAAGCTCTGCGAGCCGCCGCCGATCGAGCCGACGAGCTCGCCGCCGTCGACTTCCCAGCGCGCGTCGCCGATTTCACGCCAGCCCGAGAGATCTCGTCCGTTGAAGAGCGCCAGAGACTGTGGCGCGAGCGGCTCGGGCGTTGCGCACGCGCCGAGCGACGTCAGCAGCAGTGCGCGCATGAACCTCATCGCGCGGTCCCGCTCAGGAGTACCTCGTCGGCCGCGGCGAGCAGCGCCGTAAGGTCCGCCTCGGTGTGGTCTCCCATGTGACCGATGCGGAACGAGACGTCCTTCAAGTCCCCGTAGCCGTTCGAGATCGTGTGGCCGCGCTTCTTCAGTTCGGAGAGCAGCTTGGCCACGTCGAGCGGGCCCTTCTTGATGCACGACACGGTCCACGAACGGTGCTCGCTCGCCGGGACGTACTCGAGCCCGTGTCGCGCAGCCCACGCCTCGGTCGCGCGGTACATGCGCTCGTGCTTTGCGTAGCGCGCACTCCATGCGGCGTGGCCCTTGAGAGAGCGACCCTGCTCGGGAAGGGTCAAGCCATTCGTGATGTCTTCGAGTTGCTGCGCGAGCGCGAAGTAGAGAGGAATGCACGGGGTCGCGGGAGTCTTGCGCTCGCGGTGACCGTCGAGGACGCGCACCGCGTCGAGGTAGTAGCTCGGGCGACGTCCCTTGCGCACGCGCTCGAGGTAGCGCTTCGATGCTGCGAAGACCGTGATCCCCGGCGGCAACGAGAGCGCCTTCTGCGAGCCTGCGAACGCGAAGTCGATGCCGTGCGCATCGAAGTCGAGCGGCATCCCCGCGAGGTAGCTCACGACGTCGACGAGCCACAGGGTCTGCGGATGTCGGCGCATGACGCTGGCCACGCCCGCGAGCGGCGTGCGGACTCCCGTCGACGTCTCGTTCGAGATCAGCGTCAGAGCGTCGAAGGGGCCCTTCTCCGTGAGCGCGCGGTCGATCTCCTCGGGGCTTGCCGCCTCGCCGAAGGCCTTTTTCAGTACGACGGTTTCGAAGCCGAGGACCTGCGCGATCTCGGCCCAGCGCTTGGAGAACGAGCCGTTGACGACGCACAGGACGCGGCAGCCCGTGCCGTGCAGGCTCGCCTCCATGAGCCCTGTCGCACTGCACGTGTGCACCGCCGCCTCGGAGCCCGCGGAGGGATCGAGGCCGAACGCGAGCCGCAGATGCGGATCGATGCGGTCGTGGAGCTTGGCCATCGCGTCGGAGCGGTGGCCGATCATGGGACGCGCGCACTCTGCGAGCAGCGAAGCGCGCACTTCGGTGGGGCCGGGAATCCAGAGCTTCATGGGAACTTCTCCGCTTGGATCAGCGCGCGACGCGCGCGGCGACGAGCAGGGGATGGTGCTGCTTGTCTTGGGCCAAGACCTCGAGCTCGTCGGTGGCGACGAGCAACGGCAGGAGCGCCGCGAGGTCGGGCGCGTCGCAGGTGACGACCGCGCGCGCAAAGACGTCCTTGCGACGCACGACGCCGCCGTAGGCGATGAAGCGTCGCGCGGAAGGCGCGGCCTCGAGGTCGGTCGCTCCGTCGCCGATGAGGACGACGCCTCCGCGTCGATCGACGCGCGCGATCGAGCGCAGCACTTCGAGCTTGCCACCGGCGCGAGCGAGCGGCGACTCATCGTCGAAGCCCGCGTAGCTCCCGTCACGTCCATGGAAGACGTCGACGGCGTGCACATCGCTGGGATCGACGCCCAGATGGTCCGCGAGCGCGAAGACGGCCTGTCGGATGCCACCGGAGAGGATGCAAACGCGCTTCCCGAGCGAGCGAAGCGCTCTGACGAGCTCGACCGCGTGGGGGAGAGCCGTCGCGACGTACTGCGCGCCGAGTGCCTCGATCGCTGCGCGCGAAGGCCGCAGGAGCTCGAGGCGCTTGCCGTAGACCGCTTCGAGCGGGACCTCGCCCGCCATGGCACGCTCGGTCAGCGCCGCGATCTCGGGCTTGCGCGGCCCCGCGAGCTCGTCGATACCCTCGATGGACGAGAGCGTCGAGTCGCAGTCGAACACCAGCGTGCCGTAGGGCGGCGCGGAGTCGTCGATGCGTGCGGGAAGGGCCATCGTCAGAGCTGGATCAGGCGCACGGAGCGCAGGGGCTCGAGCTTGGCGAGTGTCTCGAGGACCTGCGCCGAGGGCTGGTCGTAGAGCGCGAGGAATCCACGCGCGAGGCCATCCTTGGCGCGCGAGGCTGGGCCGAGCTCCAAGCGCCGGATGTTGATCTTCGCGGCGCCGAGGGCGGTCCCGAGCAGCCCGACCACGCCCGGCTGGTCGACATGCGTCGTGACGAGCAGCGGACCCTCGGGCACGAGGTCGAGGTAGTGCTCGTCGATGCGCACGATGCGCGGATCGCGGCCGAAGACGCTGCCGCCGACGACGTGCACTTCGCCATCGCGCGATACGGCGCGCGCCTTCACGAGGCTGTGTAGGAAGTGCGACTCTTCATCCGGTCGCTCGTGGAGCGCGAGGCCGCGCTCCTGAGCGAGGCGCGGCGCGTTGACGAAGTTCAGCGGCGTGTCGCAGCCCTTGCGCAGCGCGCCGACGAGCACCGCGAGCTTCACGTGACTCGTGTCCTTGCGGGCGATCTCTCCCGACAGCGAGACCTCCAGCGTGCGGATCGGGCTGTCGCAGAGCTGTGCCAGAGTCGAGCCGAGCTTCTCGGCGAGCAGCACCCACGGCGCGAGCTCCTTCAGGGTCGCCGAGCTCGTCGCGGGCAAGTTGACGGCGTTGCGCGCGACTCCTTCGAGCAGGAACTCGCTCACCTGCTGCGCGATTTCGAGCGCCACGTTGCGCTGGGCCTCCTCGGAGGACGCGCCGAGGTGCGGCGTGAGGATGACGTCCTCGCGCGTGAGCAGCGGGTGTTCCTTCGGCGGCGGCTCGCTCTCGAACACGTCGAGAGCAGCGCCCTTGAGGCGACCTGCAGCCAGCGCTTCGGCGAGAGCCACTTCGTCGACGAGGCCGCCGCGGGCACAATTGATCAGGCGCGCGCCGGGCTTCATCGCGAAGAGCCGCTCGCGCGAGAGCAGGTTGCGAGTCTCGTCGCTGTAGGGGACGTGCAGCGAGACGAAGTCCGCGCGCGCGAGCAGCTCGTCGAGCGCCAAGAGCTCCACGCCTTCGAGCGGTGAACGCTGTCCCGAGAGGTACGGGTCGTACGCGACAACCTTCATCGCGAGCCCCAGCCCGCGCGTCGCGACCACACGCCCGATGCGTCCGAGGCCGACGACGCCGAGCGTCTTGCCCGAGATCTCGCTGCCGAGCAGCTTGCCGCGGAGCTTCCACTCGCCCGCGCGCACCGCGCGGTCACCGCGCGAGACGTTGCGTGCGAGCGCGAGCATCAGAGAAATCGCGAGCTCCGCCGTGGTGGTCGTATTCCCGGCGGGTGCGTTCATCACGACGACTCCGCGCGCCGTCGCCGCATCGACATCGACGTTGTCGACGCCCACGCCTGCACGGCCGACGACCTTGAGTCGCGGCGCTGCGTCGAGGATCGCGCGCGTGACCTTCGTCGCCGAGCGCACGACGAGCGCGTCCGCGTCGTGGACGCGCGCGATGAGCTCCGCTTCCTTGAGGCCGGTGCAGACCTCGGGACGAAGACCGTGGGCCGCGAAGACCTCGAGCGCCTCCGGCGAAAGCTCGTCGCAGATCAGGATCCGATCGGCGCGGTGCGCGGGGGGCGCGGTGTGCGGGGCGGGTGCTTCTTGCAGCGGCGTCGTCATGGTGCGGCTCCTCCGCGCGCAGCATAGGAAGCGTGCGCGCGCGGTTCGATCCGCCCTTGGACTCAGCCCTGCAGCGCGGTGCGGACGAGCAGCTCGAGGTTCGCCGGATCGACGGTTTTCGACGCGCGCTCGACTTGGCGACGCGCGTCCTTCTCGGAGTAGCCGATCGAGATGAGCGCCGTGACCGCGTCTTCGAGCTGCGCCGGTCCGCGGGCGGAGGGCGCCGCGTTCGCGCCCGCCGGAGCGAGTGCGGCGGCCTTGCCACGCAGGTCGAGCAGGATCTGCTCCGCGGTCTTCTGACCGACGCCCTTCACCTTGGTGAGCCGCTTGGCATCACCGGCGACGAGTGCGGCGACGAGCTCGTCCGACGAGAGCCCGGAGAGCACCGCCATCGCGACCTTGGGGCCGACGCCCGTGACTCCGAGCAGCGCGCGGAACATGTCGCGCGTCGCCTCGTCGCGGAACCCGTAGAGCGCGTGGCTGTCCTCGCGCACGACGAGGTGCGTCCACAGCCGCAGTCGGCCCTGAGTGGGGAAGCTCGCGCCCGGAGGCACGAGCACTTCGTAGCCCACGCCGCGCACGTCGAGGACCAGCCGCGCCGCCGAGCGGCCCGCGACCTCGCCATCGAGGAAGTCGTACACGGCGTGCGGACTACTTCTTCAGCGACAGACCGAACTCGCCGATCTTGCGCTTGAGCTCGATCAGCGAAGTCTGGCCGAAGTTGGGCATCGAGAGCAGCTCTTCCTCGCTGTGCGCAAGGATGTCGCCCAAGGTGAGGCAGGCCAAGTTCTCGACGGCGCGGCGGACGCGGATCGAGAGGTCGAGCTTGCTGACCGGCGTGTTCAGGACCTCGGAGGTCTCCGTCCCGGCGCGTGGGCGAGCGGCAGCCTCGATCGAGGCCACGGCCTCCTCGTGCTTCATGCCGAGGCGCAGGCCCTTCTGGCCGAGGATCTCCTTGATCTCGTTCAGCGAGGTCTCGCCGAAGTTCTTGTAGGAGAGCAGCTCTTGCTCGGACAGGCGCACGAGGTCGCCGAGCGTCACGATGTTCATCTTGTTGAGGCAGTTGCGCGCGCGCACCGAGAGCTCGAAGTCGGTGATCGGCGTCTTGAGGATCTGGTTCAGGCGGTCTTCCTTCCGCTCGAGATCCTCGTCGTAGTACATGTCGATGCCCGAGCGGGCGTCTTCCAAGTACAGCCGCGCGCGGCGGTTGGTCGGGTCGTTGCGCGCGATCACGTCGTAGCAGGCGGCGGCCTCTTGATCGCGGCCGAGGTCCTCGTAGAGGACGCCGAGGTTGAACATCACGTTGCGGTCGATCGGCAGCATCGACGCGAGCGACTGGTAAGCCTGCAGTGCGAGCTCGTCGAGGCCGCAGCGCTCGGCGAGGCCCGCGAAGCGCGCGAGGTTCGTGCGGTGGGTCGGGTCGATCTCACGCGCGGCGGCGTAGAGGTCGAGCGCGGCTTCGGGCGAGCGGCGCAGCTCGGCGACGCGGCCCTTCAGGTAGCTGTGCTCGGCGCTCGCGGCGAAGGACGCCGGCGCGTGGTCGAGCTCCTGCTGGGCGCGGGCGAGCGCGCCGTCGTGATCGCCCTTGGCGAGGTCGATCTCGAGCTGGGCCTCGATCTTGTTGCCGCGCGGGCGCGGCTCCTCGGGGTACTGCGACGAGAGGCGCTCGAAGATCGCGAGCGCGTCGGCCCAGCGGCCGATCGACATCAGCGCGCTGCCGCGCGTGAACGCCGCGACCACGTCGGTCTTCTCGTAGCCCGAGAGCTGCGCGGCGCACGCCTCGTAGCGCGCGACCATCCACAGGCCGAGGCCCTTGCGGCGGCCTTCTTCACCGGAGCTCGAGAGCCCGTCGACCATGCGCGCGAAGGCCTCGAGGGCACCGCGGCTCTTGAAGACCGTCGCGCGCGCTTGCACCAGGGTCGTGAAGTTGGGGATCGAGGCGCTCTTGAGGTCGAAGGCCTCGGGGGTGGCCGACATCTCGACAGTGCTGGAGGTCATCGGTGCTTCTTGCACGGCTTCGGAGCCGCAGGGTTGGAGAGCGGGCGGTCGGTGGGAGGCAGGCAGAGGGGAGAGCGGGCGCCCAACGGACGATCGGGGCCGCGGTCCCAAGCGGGACGCGTCCGCCGACCCCCCGGGTGGGGCTGGAAGGGCGGGGAGGATACCGATGGGCGCCGCAGGGCGTCAACTTGACCGGCCGGTGGGCCGTCCCTTGATCTCCGCGGTCCCGAGGCGTTCGCTGCGCGCTCCATGGAGTGCATCTTCTGCCGCATCGTCGCCGGGGAGGCCCCGGCTCGCCGGGTGTTCGAGAGCGAGCACGTGCTCGCCTTCGAGGACATCCACCCGCAGGCCCCGGTCCACGTGCTCGTGGTCCCCAAGCGCCACGTCGACTCGCTCTTCGAGCTCGACGACAAGACGCTCGCCGGAGAGCTCCTCTTCGCCGCGGCGGAGGTCGCGCGACTGCGCTCGCTCGCGCGCGGCTTCCGCGTGATCACGAACGCGCGCCGCGACGGCGGACAGGAGGTCGAACACCTCCATCTGCACGTCGTCGGAGGCCGCCGCCTCGGCCGCATGCTCGGCTCGTGAGTGTCGCGTCGCTCGTGCGGAACGCGTGCGCGACGCGCGCGAAATTTCCGCGAGGCGCTTGAATCGAGCGCGCGCATTTCGGAAGAGAGTGAGACGCGCGCAGCGAGGTGCGCGCAGAGGGGAAAACATGGACAAGTTCGTGATCGAAGGCGGGCGCAAGCTGCAGGGCAGTGTGCGCGTTTCAGGCTCCAAGAACGCGGTGCTTCCGGTGCTTGCGGCGACGCTGCTCACCGACGAGCCGGTCGTGATACCGAATGCGCCGGACGTCTCCGACGTGCGGCAGATGCTCAAGGTCCTCGAAGGACTGGGCTCGAAGTGGGAGCGCTCGAAGGACGGCGTGCTCACCGTGCGCTCCGCGCCGGTCCCGCACAACGAAGCGGGCTGGGACTGCGTGCGCAAGATGCGCGGCTCGGTCGCGGTGCTCGGTCCCGTGCTCGCGCGCACCCAGCACGCGCGCGTCAGCCTGCCGGGCGGCTGCGTCATCGGCGTGCGTCCGGTCGACCTGCACATCAAGGGCATGCGGGCGCTCGGCGCCAAGGTCGAGCTCGACGGCGGGGACATCATCGCGGCCGCGACGGGCGGCCTGCGCGGCGACGAGATGTACTTGGGCGGCGCGCAGGGCCCGACGGTGCTCGGCACGGCCAACGTGATGATGGCCGCGACGCTCGCCAAGGGCCGCACCGTGATCCACGGCGCCGCCTGCGAGCCCGAGGTCGTCGACTTGGGCGAGTGCCTCGTCAAGATGGGCGCGCGCATCACGGGGCTCGGCTCGCCGCGCATCGAGATCGAGGGGGTCGACCGGCTTCACGGCTGCACCCACGCCGTGATCCCCGACCGCATCGAGGCGGGCACGCTGGTGATCGCGGGTTCGATCACGGGCAGCAAGATCCGCGTCGAGGGCTGCCGCCCCGACCACCTGATGATCTTGCTCGAGCGCATGCGCGAGGCCGAGCTGCCGCACCACTTCGGTAACGACTGGATCGAGACCATGGCCTTCGACCAGCGCAAGAAGCGCGCGAAGCCCACGGACGTCACCACGCTCCCGCACCCGGCCTTCCCGACCGACCTGCAGGCGCAGTGGATGGCCCTGATGACTACGGCCGACGGCATGAGCCTCGTGACGGAGACGATCTTCACGGATCGCTACATGCACGTGGCCGAGCTGATGCGCATGGGCGCGAACATCCGCCGTCAGGGCGCGAGCGCGATCGTGATGGGACCGGCGAACCTGAAGGGGACGCAAGTGATGGCCTCCGACCTGCGCGCGTCGGCGGCGCTCGTGCTCGCGGGCCTCGTCGCCGAGGGCACCACGGAAGTGCACCGCGTGTACCACATCGACCGCGGCTACGCGCGCATCGAGGCGCGGCTCGCGGAGCTCGGCGCCAACATCGCGCGCATCGACGACGATCCGGACGCGATCGCGACGGACACGGCGCCGGCGAAGGAGACGCTCACGCCCGCGAAGGCCGTCGCTCTGCCCAAGCCGAGCACCGCTCGCAGCGCGCCGACGAAGGCTCCGCCGAAGAAGCCCGCGGCGCGGCCCAAGGCGGCGCGGCGCTAGCGCCAGAGTTTCTGAGCGCGCGCGGGAGCCGCTAAGCTCTCGGCGCGGAGCTCGACCTCCGCCCGTTTCCGCGAGTCTGCGGGAGCGGGCGGCGTGCTTTCTTGCGCTGGCTACGAGCCCCCGACAACGTCCCGAGGAGTCTTGTTCGATGACAGAGTTTGGCGAAGTCGATCCCTACAAGGCACCTCGTTCGGAGACCGTGTCGAGTTCGGTGCCAAGCGGGGGTGCGGACGGCGCGCCGCTGGAGTGGGAGCCCGTCGAGGCATTGCGCTTTGGCTTCGAGTGCGTGAAGCGCCAGCCGATCCACATCCTCACGGCGCTCCTCGCGACGCTGATCGGCTCGGCGCTGCCGTCGATCGCGAGCTTCGCCCCGCAGTACTTCGCTGCCACCGATACGAGCCTCGTTTGGCTGGGGTGGGTGATCTACGCCGCGGTGTTCCTGTTCAACATTCCGCTGCAGGCGTGGATGGGACTGGGACAGGTCCGCGTGGCGCTCGCGCTCGCGCGGGGCGAGCGGCCCGACCTCGCCCAGCTGTTCCGGGCCGAGGGGCTGTTCACCATGATCGGCGCCCAGCTCGTGTGGTTCGTGGCGTTCGTGATCGGTGCAGCGTTCCTGCTCCTGCCGGGAGGTTTCCTGCTCGTGCGAGACCTGCAGGCGGACGCGGCAGAGCCGAATTGGGTCGGGATCGCGCTCCTCGTCGGCGGGGCCCTCGTCTTCGTGCCAAGCTCGCTGTTCTTCAGCGCGCGTTGGTGTCTTTTGCTGCCCGCGATCGCCGAGCGGTCGGTGGGCGTCCTCGAGGCTTTTGGGATCTCTTGGCGCCTGACGGCGGGACAGCTCTGGGTCCTCGTGCTCTTCGGCCTGCTCGTCATGGTGCTCTTCGTCGTGGCCTACATCCTCGGCCTACTCCTGTGCTGTGTCGGGGTGCTCGCCACGATCCCTGCGGCGACGATGATGCTCTACGTCGCCCTCTGCTACGCCTACCTGCGCCGCAGCGGCCGCGAGCCTCTGCTGCCTGCCGCCTGAGCTCGACGCCGCGCGACAGCGGCGCCGGCCGCGGGCATAATCTCTCGCCTCCACGCGCGGGGCCCACACCATGTTCGAGACGCTGACCCAACGACTGACCGGAGCCTTCTCGTTCCTCAAGGGGAGCGCGGAGCTCAGCCCCGAGAACATCGAGGAGGGACTGCGCGCGGTGCGCGCGGCGCTGCTCGAGGCCGACGTCCACTTCAAGGTGGCGCGCGACTTCACCGAGCGCGTGCGCGAGCGCGTCGTCGGGCAGAAGGTTCTGAAGGGCGTCGAGGCGTCCCAGCAGTTCATCCACGCCTGCCACGAAGAGCTCGTCGCGCTGCTCGGGCCCGAGGAGTCTTCGCTCGAGCTCGCCAAGAGCGGGCCGACGGTGATCCTGATGGCGGGCCTTCAGGGTGCGGGCAAGACGACGACCTGCGCCAAGCTCGCCAAGCTCCAGAAGGAGAAGTTCAAGCGCCGACCGCTGCTCGTCGCCGCGGACGTCAAGCGTCCAGCGGCCGTCGATCAGCTCAAGATCTTGGGCGAGAAGATCGGCGTGCCCGTGTTCCACGTCGCCGGCGTGAGCGCGCCCGAGGTGTGCGCGCGCGGCGTCGACTTCGCCCGCGCGAACGGGCATGACCTCGTGATCCTCGACACGGCGGGCCGCCTGCACGTCGACGAGGAGATGATGGCGGAGGTGGCCGACGTCGCGCGGCGCACGAGTCCGCACAACCAGCTGCTCGTCGTCGACGCGATGACGGGCCAAGATGCGGTCAAGTCCGCTCAGGCGTTCCATGAGAAGCTCGCGCTCACCGGCGTCGTGCTCACCAAGCTCGACGGCGATGCGCGCGGCGGCGCGGCGCTCTCGATCCAGTCGATCGTCGGACGGCCGATCCTGTTCGTCGGCGTCGGCGAGAAGATCGACGACCTCGACTCGTTCCACGCGCGGCGCATGGCGGGGCGCATTCTCGGCATGGGCGACGTGGTCGGCCTCGTCGAGACCGCGGCGTCCAAGATCTCCGAGGAGGAGGCGCAGGCCTCCTTCGAGAAGATGGTCATGGGCGACTTCACGCTTGAGGACATGCTCGAGCAGCTGCGCATGATCAAGCGCCTCGGACCCTTGAAGAAGGTGCTCTCGATGATGCCCGGCATGGGGCAACTCGGGGACCTCGACAAGCTCGTCGACGACAAGCGCTTCGCGCGCATGGAGGCACTGTTCACGTCGATGACGCGCCGCGAGCGCCTGCGCCCTGAGATCATCGACATGTCGCGGCGGCGCCGCATCGCGCGCGGTGCGGGGCAAGACCCCAACGCCGTCGGCGAGCTCCTGAAGAGCCATCAGGCCATGAAGCGCATGATGAAGGAGATGAACCGCATGGGCCTTGGCGCCAAGCTCGGAGCGAAGGCCAAGGAGGAGTCCCTGCGCTCGATGTCGCCCACGGGCGAGCTCGCCTCGAAAGAGGGCGGCGGGCTCTTCGGGGGTGGCGGCCTCGGAGGTCTCGGGGGCCTCGGCGGATTGGGAGGCCTCGGAGGGCTCTTTGGCGGCGGCCCCAAGGGCGGCGGCCTGCCTCCGGGGATGGGGGGCATGGGTGGCATGGGGGGCCTCGGTCGTCCCATGGGCTCGTCCCCGACCCGCCAGAGCGGCTCCAAGCGCAAGAAGGACAAGCGCAAGAAGCGCCGCTAGGTCCCCCGGGACTGGGGCGGACGCTTGCCGCGGCCGAGCCCGCTCCCTACACTCTGCGCCCTTCGAATTCCGGCAGCGCCTTTCCACGGCCCCGCACGAAACCAAGTCATCGCATGTCCGTCTCCATCCGCCTCAAGCGCGAAGGTCGCAAGAACCTTCCCTCGTTCCGCATCCACGTCACCGAGACCCGCAGCGCCCGCGACGGTGCGTCGCTGGAGAACTTGGGCTACTACGATCCGCGCGCCTCGACCCCCGAGAAGCGCCTGGTGGTCGACGCCGAGCGCGCCAAGCACTGGATGAAGGAAGGCGCGATCGTCTCCGACACCGTGGC
Source organism: uncultured Planctomycetota bacterium (assembly GCA_903928115.1). Classification (GTDB taxonomy): domain Bacteria; phylum Planctomycetota; class UBA1135; order UBA1135; genus F1-120-MAGs118. The sequence goes on along the minus strand of CAIYPP010000054.1, from coordinate 37,720 downwards.
CTCGCTGTTCCGCCAGCTGAAGGTGATCGAGGGCGTCAAGGCGAACGTGGCCCGCGACCGTGACGGCCGCAAGAAGAAGACCGCCACCAAGGCCCGCCGCGTGGCCGCCAAGAAGGCGCGCGCTGGCCGCAAGGCGGCCCGTCCGGCGCACCGCCGCAAGCCGAAGACGGACGCGAAGGCCGAAGGTTGATCGCACGCGCGCGGGCTCTCGCTCCGCGCCCGTGTTCCTGAGCTCTCCCGCGCGCGGCCGCGCGCCGCGCGGCGGGAAGTCCCTCGCGCGCGGTCCCTGCCGCGCGCGGTGTGTTTCGCGGCGCCCGTGGCCGCGATGTGCCGACGCCGCTGCGCGCTTGCGCAGCGCCACCCGATCGACCCTCGTCCCACGAGCCGCCGCGTGTCCAAGAAGTCCGACCTGACCGTCAAGCTCCTCGCCAAGATCCACACGCAGCACCCGCTGCCGGAGCCCTTGGAGGACGCGAACCTGCTCGAGCAGGGGCTCTATGCGATCTTGCTGCGCCGCCTGACGCCGAACGAGGCCAAGGACACGGTGCAGCGCCTGCGCGCGGCCTATCAGGACTGGAACGAGCTGCGCATCTGTCAGGCGCAGGAGATCAACGGCCACCTTTCGCTCGGTGCGAAGGGCATGGCGGCGGCCGCGGACGTGCGCGAGTACCTGCAGGAGGTCTTCCAGCGCAGCCACGGCATGGAGCTCGAGTTCCTGCGCGACGATGCGCAGGGCACCCAGCGCTTCGTGTCGATTCTGCCTTTCATCGGGATGGGCACGGCGCACTACCTGCTGTGGCTCGCATCGAAGGGGGAGCTGCCCGTCACGCCGGCCTTGATGCGCGTCCTCGACCGCGTCGGCCTCGTGTCGCGCACCGCCAGCCCCAAGAAGGCGCGCGCGGCCATCGAGCCGATCGTCCCCAACGGCAAGGAACTCGAGTTCGCCGTGCGCTTCGGCGAGGTCGCCTCGCGCTGGTGTGACGCTCGCAAGCCCCTGTGCCACCAGTGCGTGCTCGTCGACGACTGCAAGCACGGCAAGAAGGCCTTCCGCGACTGGAAGATCGCGCAGGAGCGCCTCGAGCAGCAGCGCGCCCGCGAGGCGGCGCGGCTGGCGGTCCTTCAGAAGAAGGAAGACGAGAAGCGCCGCAAGGAAGAGGAGAAGCGCAAGAAGCGCGAGGCCGTCGAGGCCGAGAAGCGCGCGAAAGAACAGGCGCGGCTGGCGAAGATCGCCGAGCGCAAGAAGGCCGAAGATGCCGCGCGCGCGGCGAAGCTGAAGGCCGCAGCCGACGCGAAGGCAAAGGCACAGGCCGACCGCCTGCGCAAGCAGAAGGAGCTCGAGCACAAGCGCCTCGCGCAGATCGCCGAGCGCAAGAAGGCCGAGGAGCTGCGCCGCAAGGAGGCGGAGCGCAAGAAGCTCGAGGCCAAGAAGGCCGCGGAGAAGAAGGCGGCCGAGCAGAAGAAGCTCGCGGACAAGAAGGCCGCCGAGAAGAAGGCGCTCGAGGCCAAGAAAAAGGCCGAGGCGGCGAAGAAGAAGGCCAAGAAGCGCTAGGCCGTGGCGGGCGCGCCCATCCTGCTGGCGTCGGCCTCGCCGCGCCGCCGCGAGCTGCTCGCGCAGGCTGGGATCGCGTTCACGCTCGGCCCCGTGCCGGTGGTCGAGGACTTGGAGTCCTTCGCCGATCCCGCGCGAGCGGCGGTCGAGCTCGCGACGCGCAAGGCGCTCGCCGCGGCGCGGCTGCGTGCGGACGCAGGCGAAGAGTGGGCCGTGCTCGGAGCGGACACGGTGGTCGCGCTCGAGCGAGGCGGCCGCTACTCGCTGCTCGGAAAGCCCGCGGACGAGCGCGAAGCCGAGGCGATGCTCGCGACCCTCTCCGGCTCGCGCCACGAGGTCCTCACCGGCGTGTGTGTCGTGCGCACGCACGACCTGTCCTCGTGGAGCGCCTTCGAGCGCACGATCGTGACGATGCGGGAGATCTCTCCGGCGGAGCGCGCCGCCTACGTCGCCTCGGGCGAGTGGCGCGACAAGGCGGGGGGCTACGCCATTCAGGAGAGCGCCGATCGCTTCGTGACCGGTCTCGAAGGGGGCGGATTCGACAACGTGGTCGGGCTCCCCGTGGCCTTGGCGCGAGCCTTGCTGGTGCGCGCCGGCGCCGCCCTTGCCCCATGACCCGCCGTCGCGCTATGCTCTTCGCCCCTCGAACCGAACTTCGGCCCCGCGCCGACAACGCCCGGCGCACCCAACTGCCATGAAGAGCTCCATCCATCCCAAGTACTTCGACTGCAAGGTCCACTGCGGCTGCGGCAACAACTTCGTCACCCGCGCCACGGTCAAGGAGCTGCGCATCGAAATCTGCTCGGTCTGCCACCCCTTCTACTCGGGCAAGCAGAAGTTCGTCGACGCTGCCGGCCGCATCGACTCCTTCAACCGCCGCTACGCCAACAAGGCGGGCGCGAAGCCGAAGGCCTGAGCACGCGAGGGCGGTCGCGCTCCGCGCGTGCCCCAGCGTCGCTCGCGGACCTCGGCCTGAGACATGGCCCTCGCCGAAGCGCTCCTCACGAAGCTGCGTGAGGCCAAGGCTCGCTACGACGAGCTGACCGCGGTGCTCTCTGCCGAGGGCGGCGCCGTCGACGGCAAGAAGATCCCCGGCATCCTCAAGGAGCGCGGCGGACTCGAGAAGCGCGTTCAGTTGCTCGGGCGCATCGAGGCGCTCGAGCAGCGCCGTGCGGACGCGCAGGCCATGCTGTCGGACGCCGAGATGGCCGCGCTCGCGAAGGAAGAGCTCGCCGAGATCGAGGCGGAGCTCAAGCGGCTCGACGAGGAGGTCGTCGACGCGCTGATCGCCGAAGACGACGACGAGCGCCGCAAGGTGATCATGGAGATCCGCGCGGGCACGGGCGGCGATGAGGCCAGCCTGTTCGCGGCCGACCTGTACCGAATCTACGAGCACTACTTCGACGCGCAGGGCTGGAAGCACGAGGTCTTCGATGTCGCGCGCTCGGATGTCGGCGGCTTCAAGGAGATCGTGTTCTCCGTCGAGGGCGATGGTGCGTGGCGCAAGCTGCGCTTCGAGTCCGGCGGCCACCGCGTGCAGCGCGTCCCCGCGACCGAGGCGCAGGGCCGCATCCACACGTCGGCCGCGACCGTGGCGGTGCTGCCCGAGGCCGAGGACGTCGACATCGACATCAACCCGCAGGACCTGCGCATCGACACCATGCGCGCGGGCGGGGCGGGCGGTCAGCACGTGAACAAGACCGAGTCGGCCGTGCGCATCACGCACCTCCCGACCGGCACGGTGGTGGTGTGCATGGACGAGAAGAGCCAGCACAAGAACCGCGCCCGCGCGCTCCGCGTGCTGCGCTCCCGACTCTTCGAGGCCGAGCGGGCGCGCAAGGACGCCGAGCGTGCGGCGCTGCGCAAGACGCAGGTGGGGACCGGCGATCGCAACGCCCGCATCCGCACCTACAACTACCCCCAGAACCGCGTCACGGACCATCGGGCCAACGAGAACTACTCCCTCGAGCAGGTGCTCGCGGGTAAGCTCACCCCGCTCATCGACGCCATGATCTCCGTGGACCGCGAGGAGCGCATCCGCAACCTGTGACGGATGGGGGGCTAGAGCCCGGGCGCGAACCGGGGCGGCCCTCCTGCGTTCTCGGGCCCTGCGGTAGCCTTCGAGCCCTCCCTCAACGCCTCCAACCCCTAGAAGCCCCCGATGTCCAACGCCAACGAGCCCGACTTCCAGGAACTCGAGCCGCTGCCCGAACTGCCGACGGAGAGCTCCGCGGACGCCCCCAAGGCGGCGGGGCGCGGGCCGATCGAGAAGGCGCCGCTGATGCTGCAGCAGGCGTCGATGGTGCTCGGCATCTCGGCGCTCTTGCCGTGGCTCGTGCCGCAGGGCTTCGACATGTGGCGCCTCGTAGGCAAGGTCGTGGTGCTGATCGGCGGCTACGTCGCGTACTGCGCCGCCGAGCACGCCCACGGCAAGAAGACTCCGCTCGATGGCGTCGGCAACGCGAACAAGCTGGCGCTGCCGATCCTGTCGTACCTCCTCCTGCTCGCGGGTATCGGCCTCACGCAGCTCTCCGACGCTTGGCAGGGCATGATCGAGGTGTCGGCGCTCGCCGTCGCGGCGCTCGCGTGGACGCAGGTGCACGGCTACTCGCTCGGCGGCAAGTTCAACCCGACGTGGGCGTTGATCATCCCGATGTTCGGCCTCGCGGCGCTCGTCAACATCTTCGTCGTGTTCGGCCTCGACGTCCCCGGCCTCGCGAAGGCCCTTGCGATCCTCGGCTCCCTCGGTGTCGCCGGGGCGGGCGGCTTCGCGGGACAGACGATGTTCGTCTCGATCAAGGAAGCCAAGGCGCACGGCGAGGCGAAGAAGCGCGCCGCGTCCGAGGCGCGCATGGCCGAGCGCCGCGCCAAGCGCGGCTAGTCGGCGCTCGTCGTGGTCAGCGAGTCTCCGCGCACCGCGGGCGAAATGCTCGCGCGCGCGCGGGAGTTCCTCGCGCGCAAGGGCACGGCCGAGCCGCGCCTCGAGGCGGAGCTTTTGGTCGCGCACGCCCTCGGGCTCTCGCGGCTGCAGCTCTTCTTGCGGCTCGATCAGCCGGTGGTCGATGCCGAGGTGGCGCGGGCTCGGGAGCTGCTCGTTCGCCGTGGAAAGCACGAGCCCGTCGCGTACATCACGGGCTCGCGAGAGTTCTACGGACGCTCGTTCCGCGTGGGTTCCGGCGTGCTGGTCCCGCGGCCGGAGACCGAGCTCTTGGTCGACCTCGCGCGGGAACGTGCGAAGGGACGCGAGGGCGTGCGCATCGCCGACATCGGCACGGGCTCCGGCTGCATCGCGATCACGCTGGCTCTCGAAGTTCCGAGCGCGAGCGTGACGGCACTCGACATCTCGCCGCGCGCGCTGGAGGTTGCGCGTGCGAATGCCGCGACGCTCGGCGCCGCGGTCGAGTTCGTCGAAGGCGACGGCCCCGAGGCGCTCGCGGCGGCGCCGCGCTTCGACCTCGTCGTGTCGAACCCGCCCTACATCGAGCCGCAGGAGCGCGCGTCGCTCGCTCCCGACGTGCGAGACCACGAACCCGAGCTCGCGCTCTTCACCCCGCGCGGCGATCCCGAGCACTGGCTCCGGCGCTTGCTCGCCGCAGGGATGGCGTTGCTCGCTCCGGGCGGAGCGTTGCTCGTGGAGCTCGGGCATCGACAAGGCCCGCGGGCGCTCGCGCTCGCCGCGCAGCACGACGCGCGGCTCCACAAGGACTTCGCGGGCATCGAGCGGGTGCTCGAGGTCCGCGCGCGCGTCTGAGCTCAGCTCGCGAGCTTCGACTTCACGTACGCGTCGATGACCTCGCGGTCGCTCTCGCTCGCGTCGTGCAGGAACACCGCGCACTCGAAGTGCTGCAGCGTCGGGCTGATCTTCTCACAGCGCACGACGGCGCCGCTGCCGCGCACGCGGTGCGACTTGCCGTTGACCTTGAGCGCGAAGTCGAGCGCGAGCACGGTCATCAGCGGGATCGAGCGCTCGAGGTAGAAGCACACGCCCGCGCGGCTTACGTCGCGCACCCGGGCCTCGTAGGACTTGCCGTCGAGGACGAGGGAGATCGGGAACTCGGATTCCGCGCGCGGATAGCGGCGGCGCTCCGCACCGCGCTTGCCGCCCGTCGACGTGTCGCTGTGAGCCATGGAAACATCCTAAGTGCGGCGGGGCGGAACTGTCCATGCACCCCGCGCGGCTATACTCCCGAGCCCTAGAAATTCCTTCCCTACCTAGTCCGACGAGCGGAGAACGGAGTCGAGTCATGGCGAGCTACAACAAAGTGATCCTGATGGGCAATCTGACGCGCAAGCCCGACGTGCGCTACTTGCCCAACGGCAATGCAGTCTGCAAGTTCGGACTGGCGGTGAACCGCCGCTTCAAGGACGCGCAGGGCGAGTGGAAGGAAGAGGCGACCTTCGTCGACGTCACGTTCTTCGGGAAGCGCGGCGAGGCCTTCGCCAAGTACCACGACAAGGGCAAGACGGCCTTCATCGAGGGTTCGCTGCGCCTCGATCAGTGGGATGACAAGCAGTCGGGCGAGAAGCGCTCGAAGCTCTACGTGGTCGGCGACGACTGGCAGTTCGTCGGCGCGGGCGAGCGTGGCGGCATGGGCGGCGGTGGCGGCCGCGACATGGGTGGCTCCGACGAAGGTTCGGGCGGCTACGGCGGCTACAGCGGTGCCCAGAGCGGCGGCGGCGGTGGTGGCGGCAACGACGCTGGCCCGATCGACGTCGACGACACGCCGTTCTAAGCGCGCACGCGCGAGTTCGTGCCGTGAGGCTGGAAATCCAGCTCTTCGCATCGCTGCGCGAGCGCGCGGGTCGTTCGACCCTCGCGCTCGACGCACTCGAGGGGCCGCTCGACGTCGCGGGGCTCAAGCGTGAGCTCGCGCGACGCCATCCCGAGCTCGGGGACCTCGCGTTCGTGCGCGGCGTGATCGGAACCTGCTACGTGGCCGATTCGACGCCCTTGTGCGACGGTGCGGTCGTGGCGCTGCTTCCGCCGGTGTCCGGTGGCGCGCCCGATGACCCTGCGGAGCTCGCGCGCGGCGTGTTCGAGCTGTGCGCGAGCCCGCTCGATCCCGCGCTGGCTCAGCGCCGCGTCGAGGACGCGCGCTGCGGAGCGGTGTGCATGTTCACGGGCACGACGCGCGGCCACAACCGCGGCAAGCGCGTCGTGAAGCTCGAGTACGAAGCCTTCGACGCGATGACCGGGCCGGAGATGGCCCGCATCTTCGCGCGCTGCACGGCCGAGCTCGGCGCGGATGAAGGCGCGCGGGCGCTGCGGATGCTCGTGCAGCACCGTGTCGGCACCGTCGGCGTGGGTGAGCCCAGCGTCGTGATCGCGGTCGCGAGCCCGCACCGGGACTTGGCCTTTCGCGCGGCGCGCTTCCTGATCGACGAACTGAAGGCTTCCCTGCCGATTTGGAAGAAGGAGCACTACCCCGACGGCGAGCACTGGGTCGGGGAGCGCTCCTAGGGGCTGGAATAGGGGTTTTCTGCGGCCTTGGAGCGTGGCAGGGCCCCCGTGCGCAGGGGTAATCTGCTCGCCCCATGAGCCCCCAAGACACGCCCCTCCGACAGGTCTCCTGGCAGGCCGACGTCCCCGAGCGCGACTCGATGGACGTCGACGTGCTCGTCCTCGGCGCAGGTCCGGCCGGCCTCGCCTGCGCCATCGCGCTCAAGCGGGCTCTCAAGGCCGCTGGGCTGGCGGACAAGAGCGTGCTCGTGCTCGAGAAGGCCGAGGACATCGGCTACCACACGCTCTCGGGCGCCGTGATGGACCCGCGCGGCATGGCCGAGCTCTTTCCGGACTGGAAGGAGCGCGGCTGTCCCTACGAGAGCGAGGTCAAGTTCGACTGCCTCGACTTCCTGCGCAAGAACGGCAAGAAGACGCGCCTCACCGGCAAGCTCGTCCCGCCGACTCTGCACAACCACGGCAACTACATCGTCAGCCTGTACCACGTGGTGCGCTGGCTGAAGGAACAGGCCGAGGCGGAGGGCTGCGAAGTGTTCCCGCAGTTCGCGGGCGCGGAGATCCTGTTCGACGGCGACCGTGTCGTCGGCGTGCAGACGCGCGATGCGGGGATCGACAAGAAGCGCGAGCCCAAGGGGACGTTCACGCCCGGCGCGAACATCCGCGCGGCGGTGACGGTGTTCGCCGAGGGCACGCGCGGCTCGCTCGCCAAGCACCTGATCGAGCGCCTCAAGCTCGCGCGGCCTGAGAACCCGCAGACGTGGGGCACGGGCATCAAGGAAATCTGGGAGATCCCGGCGGAGCGTGGCGAGAAGCTGCTCGGCCACGTGATCCACACCGCCGGCGCGCCCATCGGCTTCGACGGCTACGGAGGCGGCTGGATCTACGGACAGAAGGACAACAAGCTCTCGATCGGCTACGTGATCGGGCTCTCGCACCACGACGCGAAGCTCGATCCGCACGCGTTGTTCGTGCAGTGGAAGCAGCACCCTGCGGTGGCGGAGCTGCTCGCGGGCGGCAAGGTCGTGCGCTACGGCGCGAAGACCATTCCCTACGGTGGCTACTTCGCGATGCCCAAGCTGCAGGGCGACGGCTTCTGCATCGTCGGCGACAGCGCCGGCTTCCTGAACTCCGCACGGCTGAAGGGCATCCACCTCGCGATCAAGTCCGGCCTGCTCGCGGCCGAGGCGATCTGCGGCGCGCTGCAAAAGGGCGACACGAGCGCGGCGTCGCTCGCGCGCTACACGGAGCTCTTCGAGGCTTCGTGGGCCAAGGAAGAGCTCTGGAAGGTTCGCAACTTCCATCAGGCGTTCGACGGCGGGATGCTCGCCGGCGCGCTCGATGTCGGCGTCCAAATGCTCACGGGCGGCCGCGGCCTCGTCGCGCATCGCCACAGCCACAAGGACTGCGAGACGATGCGTCCGGTGAGCGAGTCGCGGCTCCAAAAGCCTGCGTACAACGACTCGAACGCGATGGACAAGCTCACCGACGTGTACTGGTCGGGCGCGATCCACGAGGAAGACCAGCCGTCGCACTTGGTCGTGACCGATCCTTCGATCTGTGTCGACCGCTGCACGAAGGAGTACGGCAACCCCTGCCAGCACTTCTGTCCGGCGGCGGTCTACGAGTGGCCCGCGGGCCACGGCACGGATCGCGCCGCGGGCCCCGTGATCAACGCGTCCAACTGCGTGCACTGCAAGACCTGCGACATCGCAGACCCGTATCAGGTGATCGAGTGGATCGTGCCCGAAGCGGGCGGTGGCCCCAAGTACATCGACATGTGAGCGCGCGCCGCGCGCTCACACCGAAGCCCAAGAAGAATCGAACTCCCATGAAGCTCTCGTTCCACTCCACGTCTGCCACGCCCGCGCGCGCCGCGCTCCTCGTGTGCTTCGCCTTCGCGGGCGAGGCGCCGCTCACTCCGAAGTCCGTCAAGCTCGGCGCGCGCTTCAAGGACAGCGTGCAGGGCGACTTCCGCGAGGTGAAGCTGACCGACGCGGCGGAGGGCGGGTTCGAGCGCGTCGCCGTCATCGGCCTCGGCAAGCGTGCGGAGCTCGACCTCGAGCGCCTGCGGCGCGTCGCGGCGCTCGCGGTGCAGCGCGCGGACTCGGCGGGCTGCGAGAGCGTGAACCTGTGGTTCGCTCCCGAGGTGTGCGCCGCGGCGGGCGGTCCGCGCGCCGCGGGGCAGGCGGCTGCGGAGGGCGCGGGCCTCGGGCTCTACCGGTTCCTGCAGTACAAGAGCAAGGCGAAGGACGCGAAGACCAAGCTCGCGATCCTGAGCGGCGACGGCCGTGACTTCGCCGACGGTGTCGAGCGCGGCGAAGTGCTCGCGCAGGCCAACTCGTTCGCTCGCGACCTTCAAAACCAGCCGGGCAACTGCATGACTCCGCGCGGCCTCGCCGCGGCGGCGCACAAGCTCGCCAAGCGCAGCAAGCGCATCCGCTGCAAGGTGCTCGACGAGAAGGCGATGGCGAAGCTCGGCATGGGCGCGCTGCTCGGAGTGAGCGCGGGCTCGGAAGAGCCGGCGCAGCTGATCCATCTCACGTACACGCCGCCGCGCCGCGCGCGCGGCCGCGTGGCGCTCGTCGGCAAAGGCCTGACGTTCGACGCGGGCGGCATCTCGATCAAGCCCGCGGGCAAGATGTGGGACATGAAGTACGACATGTCGGGCGGCGCCGCCGTCCTCGGCGTGTTCCATGCGCTCGCCGAGCTCGACTGCCCGTTCGAAGTGCACGGCGTGGTGCCCGCGAGCGAGAACCTGCCCGACGGGCGCGCGGTGAAGCCGGGCGACCTCGTCACGGCCATGAACGGCACGACGATCGAAGTGCTCAACACCGACGCGGAAGGTCGCCTGATCTTGTGCGACGCGATCAGCTACGTGCTCTCGAAGGTCGAGCCTGACTGCGTGATCGACCTCGCGACGCTGACCGGCGCCGTGGTGATCGCTGTGGGCCACGAGTACACGGGTCTCTTCACGAACAACGACGTGCTGCGCGACGAGCTCGTGGCGGCCGGCAACGAGACGGGCGAGAAGTGCTGGCCGCTGCCGGTCGATGCGCTGCATCGCGACGCGCTCAAGGGCGAGGTCGCCGACCTCCGCAACATCGCGCTCGGCGATCCGGGCGCCGGAGCCTCGATCGGCGCGGCGTTCCTGCAGCACTTCGTTGGCTCGACGCCGTGGGTTCACCTCGACATCGCCGGTGTGGCGTGGGGCGGCGCGAACCGCGACTACGTCGGCGGTCCGATGGGCTCGGGTGTCGGCGTGCGCCTGCTCCTGCGCTGGCTCGAGACCCACGGGGGCAAGTGAGCGCGCTCCGCGGCGCGCTGTGGATCGCGGGATTCGCGTTGCTCGGTGCTTGCGCGCCCGAGCCGCGCGAGTCCGGTGCGCCGGCGACGCAGGTCGCTGCGCGAGAGCCGCTCTCGCTCGAGCTCTCGAGTCCCGTGCGTGTTCGCGTGCAGCGGACCGTGCGAGCGACGGGCACGCTGTTCGGCGAAGAACAAGCGACCGTTTCTGCGAAGGTGCCTGGGCGCGTCGCGGCGTTCTTCCACGACGTGGGAGACTCGCTCGCGCCGGAGACGGCGCTCGTGCAACTGGAGAAGATCGACTACGAGCTCGCGCTGAACGAGCGACGCCGCGCGTTCGAGCAGAGTCTGGCGAGGCTCGGAATCGAGGCCTTGCCCGAGGGTGACGTCGACGTCGAGAAGCTGCCGGCCGTCGAACGTGCGAGGCTCCAAGCGGAAAATGGCTTTGCGCGCTACGAGCGCGGCAGGCTCCTGCGCGAGCGCACTCCGCCCGCGATGAGCGAGCAGGACTACCTCGACCTGCAGACGGCGTGGTCGGTGGCCAAGGCCGATCATCGCATCGCGCAGCTGAACGCACGCGCGCAGCTCGCCGAGGCGCGGGCGCAGAAGGCCCAGCTCGACACCGCGGCGCAGCGGTTGGCGGACACGCTGCATGGCGTGCCGGGCGCCGGTCGCGTCGGGGCACAGTACTCCGTCACGGCTCGTCGGGTGTCGGTAGGCGACTACGTGACGGTCGGCGCGCCGCTCTTCGAGCTGCTCGACACCGATCCGCTGGAGCTCCGCGTGCGCGTGCCGGAGCGGCACGTCGCTCACGTCGAGACGGGGCGCCCCGTGTGGATCTCCGTCGAGTCGTTCGACGAGCGCTTTGAGGGAAGCGTCGTGCGCATCAACCCTGCGATCGATGTGCGCACTCGGACGTTCGAGGTCGAGATCCGCGTGCCCAATCCGTCGGGCAGGCTGCGCGCAGGTGCGTTTGCTACTGCGGAGGTCGAGACTTCGCTGATCGACGAAGTGCTCGAAGTCGAACGCGAGTCGGTGGCCGTGTTCGCGGGCGTGCACAAGGTGTTCACGCTGAAGGACGGCAAGGCGCAGGAGCGCATCGTCGAGCTGGGGCCCGTGCGAGGGGGTCGCGTGGAACTCACGAGTGGCCTCGAGGCGGATGCACGCATCGTGCGTCGCCCTCCGGCTGGGCTGGCGACGGGCGTGCCGATCCGCGAAGCGGCGGCGGAAGCGGCGAAGTGAGGGGACTCGCTCTCGCGCTGATTCTGGCGGCGTGCCAGACGACGGTGGACGATTCCGGCGACGCCGTAGAGCGCTACCGCTTCGCGCTCGATGCGGGCGCACCGGCGGAGCCCGTCGAGCTGGCGACGCTCGAAGCGGGCGTCGATGTCCGTGCTTCCATGCTCTGCGCGAACGCACGCAACGAGCGCCTCGGGCTCGAAGGCGAGGGCTATCTGCGGGCGCTGAACGACCGCAGGCGCGCCGCGGCGGCGTGGCTCCCGCGCCTCAATCTCACGCCGAGCTACTTCCTGCGCGAGAGCGGCACGGGACCGGACAACGGGCTCGACCTACCGCTCGTCGCGACGTACGAGGTCAATCCGCATGGCGTAGAGAACGAGCAGCGTCGCGCGCGCTTCGAGGCTCGGCGGCGGCTTGCGCTGCTCTACGCTGCGCAGGACACGCTCTTGATCGACGTCGCTCGCACCCACTTCGGGGTGCTGCAGGCGGAGCGTGCGCGCGTCGTCTTGCAAGGCTCGCTGGCGCTCCAGCAAGCGCGTGTCGACGACGTGCGCGCTCGCAACGAGGTTGGCGTCGCTCGTCCGCTCGACGTGGCGCTCAGCGAGTCCAGCCTCGTGGACGCGCGTGTCGCACTGATCAATACGGAGCGCTCGGCGCGCAATGGCCGCTCGCTTCTCGCGTTTCTCACAGGTGCTTCTATCGACGGGGCGGTGCTCGTCCGTACGCTCGAATTGCCGGAGGAGCTGCGCAGCGTGGACGAACTCGAAGCGCTGGCGCTCGCACAGCGACCGGACCTCGCGGCGATCTTGAACGAGGTCGAAGCGGCGGGGCATGCGATCGAGGTCGCGCAGGCACAGTGGTGGCCGCGGCTCTCGGTCGATCTCGCCGGATTCCTCGCGCGGGATTCGCTACCCTCCGACATCGACTGGACGGGCTTGTTCCGCGTACAGCTCCCGCTGTTCGAGGGCGGCAAGATCCGCGCGGACATCGCAGATGCCTTCTCGTTCCTCCGCGAAGCGAAGTTGCGTCAGTCGCTCCTTCAGCGCTCGATCCGGCGCGATGTCGAGGTCGCTCATACGAATCTCTCGACGGGCAAGGAGCGCGTCACGGCGCTGCGTTTGCAGCTCGCGGCAGCGGACGAGGCCTTCGCGCAGGCGGAGGCTCTCTACGATGCGGGCCTCGCGACGAACTTGGAGCGCGTGACGGCGCAGGATCAGCGCCTGCGCACGGCGCTTGCACTGGAGAACGCAGAGCTCGAGCTCGGGATCTTCCGGCTCGACCTCCTGCGGGCGACGGGCACGCTGCACGCGTGGCTCGGGCTCGAACGGCCGATCGATCCGGAGGGAGAGCGTGCAGAAGCTCGCTGAGATCTGCATTCGTCGGCCGGTTTTCGCGTCGATGCTGATCCTCGCTCTGTGCGTGGTCGGCGGCGTGAGCTGGTTCCGCCTCGCCGTGGACCGCTATCCGTCGGTCGACGTGCCCTCGGTGCGCGTGCAGACGCGCTTGCCCGGCGCCTCCCCCGAAGAAGTCGAGACCGAGGTCTCCGAGCGACTCGAGGAGTCTGTCAACACGGTCGCGGGCGTCGAGCAGCTGCGCTCCATCTCCGGATCGGGGAACGGCATCATCCTCGCGACCTTCGAGCTCGACCGCGACATCGACCTCGCGGCGCAGGACGTGCGCGATCGCGTCTCGTCGGTCCTGCGCGACCTGCCCGACGAGGCAGACCCGCCGCTCGTGGCGAAGGTCGACAACGACTCGGAGCCTGTGCTGCAGGTCGCGTTGATCGGCGAGCGTTCCGTGCGCGAGCTCACCGAGCTCGCGGACAAGCTCGTGCGTGTTCAGCTCGAGCGCGCGTCGGGTGTGGGGGAGGTGCGTATCACGGGCGGCACCGAGCGCACGATGAACGTCTGGCTCGACGCGGACAAGCTCGCCTCGTACGGCTTGCCCGTGACGGTCGTGCGGGATGCGATCGCTGCGCAGAACGCCGACGTGCCCGGCGGAAACGTCACAGGGCGCGAGCGCGAGCAGACCCTGCGGACGCTCGGTCGGTTGGAGACCCGCGAGCAGTTCGAGGCACTCGTCGTCGCGACGATCGACGGCGTGCCCATCCGGCTTGCGGATCTCGGGCGAGTCGAAGACGGGACGGCAGAGCGCCGTGGCAGCGCGCGCTGGAACGGAACCCCGACCGTCGTGCTGGAGATCGTCCGCCAGTCCGGCGCCAACACGATCGCCGTGATCGAGAAGTGCAAGGCGATCCTCGCCGTGGTCGAGCCGCAGCTGCCGAGCGACGTTCGACTTGAGGTCACGCGAGATCAGTCGCAGTACATCGAAGCGGCGCTGCACGAGATCAACGTGCACTTGGTGCTCGGCTCGATCCTCGCGAGCCTCGTGGTGCTGCTCTTCATGCGCAGCTGGCGCTCGACGGTGATCGCTGCCATCGCGATTCCAGCCTCGGTAGTTGCGACGTTCGGTGCGATGTGGGCGCTTGGTTTCACGCTGAACAGCGTGACCATGCTCGCTCTCGTCTTGATGGTGGGGATCGTGATCGACGACGCGATCGTCGTCTTGGAGAACATCTTCCGCTTCGTGGAAGAGAAGGGGATGGCGCCGATGGAGGCGGCGCGCGAGGCCACGCGCGAGATCGGGCTTGCCGTGCTCGCGACGACGCTCAGCCTCGTGGTCATTTTCGTCCCGGTCGCGTTCATGTCGAGCATCGCCGGGCGCTTCCTTTATCAGTTCGGCATCACGGCGGCGGTCGCCGTGCTCGTCAGCCTGTTCGTCTCGTTCACGCTGACGCCGATGATGGCCGCGCGCATGCTGAAGCCCTCGGTCGCTCACGGCACACAGCCCGCATCGCGTCGCGGCTTCTATGCGTGGATCGAGCGCGTCTACGAGGGGCTACTGAAGCGCTCGATGCGGCATCGCTTCGTGTTGTCAGTGCTCGCGCTCGGAGTCATCGCCGCGTCGTTCCCGTTGCTCGCCAATGTGCCGCGCGAGTTCGTTCCCGCGGATGCGGACGAGGCCGAGTTCTCGGTCAACGTCAACGCTCCCGAAGGGACGAGCGTCGCCGCGATGGACGAGGTGCTCGCGGCGGTCGAGGCCGACATTCGAGCGACACCCGGCGTGCGCGACGTGCTCGTGACGAACGGCGGAGGCTTCCTCGGTCAGACGAACACGGGCTCGGTGTACGTACGCATCGCGCCGCACGACGAACGGCTTTTCAGCTTTGCACGCCTGTGGCGCGCGACGCTCGATGGGAACCCCAAGGCGGCGTTCGAGGGCAACTACACGCAAGCCGATGTGATGACCGCGATCGACGGGAAGTTGCGTCGCTATCGAGACCTGCGCTGTCAGGTGCGCAACTTCCAGTCCTTCTCGGTCGGTGGCGGGCCGTTCGACGTGGATTTCGTGATCCGCGGGCCGGAGCTCGAGGAGCTCGCGCGCTACTCGGAAGATCTGCGCAACCGTGCCAACGAGAAGGGCGGCTTCCGCGGCCTCGACACGTCGCTGCGCCTCAATCGACCGGAGCTGCGTGTCGAGATCGATCGCGAGCGAGCCGCGGACCTGGGCGTTCGAGCGCGCGACATCGGGACGGCGCTGCGCTTGCTCGTCGGCGGCGCCGAGGAGGTTTCGCGCTTTCGCGATCCGCAGACGGGCGAGAGCTACGACGTGCGCCTGCGCCTCGAAGAAGGGGATCGCGATCGGCCAGAGCTTGTCGATCGACTGCTGCTGCCGGGTCGAGAAGGGGCGAGCGTCGAGCTGTCCAACCTTGCCGCCGTGGAGCCGGCGCTCGCGGCTTCGCGCATCGACCGTCTCAACCGGCAGCGCATGGTGTCCGTTCGCGGGGGCGTGGCGCCCGGCTTCGCGCTCGGCGATCAACTCGAGCTCTTGCAAGCGACCTCGGAGGAGCTCGCGATGCCGCCCGCCTACACGACGACGTTGCTCGGACGTAGCCGCGAGCTGCAGCGCACGTTCGATGAGCTGCTCATCGCCTTCGTGCTGTCGGTCGTGTTCATGTATCTGATCCTTGCGTCGCAGTTCGAGAGCTTGGTCCACCCGCTCACGATCCTGCTTTCGCTCCCGCTGTCGGTACCGTTCGCTCTCGCGTCGCTGTGGCTCGTCGACGGCACGCTGAACCTCTATTCGGCGCTCGGGATCTTGGTGTTGTTCGGTGTCGTGAAGAAGAACTCGATCCTGCAGATCGACCACACGAATGTGCTGCGAGCGCAGGGCTTCGAGCGCGGCGAGGCGATCTTGCGCGCGAACCGCGATCGACTGCGCCCGATCCTGATGACGACGCTCGCGCTCGTCGCGGGCATGCTGCCGCTCGCGCTCGGCTCGGGGCCGGGAGCCGAAGAGCGTCGGGCCGTCGCGGTTGTCGTGATCGGCGGTCAGAGCCTATGCCTCTTGCTCACGCTGCTCGTGACGCCCGTCGCCTACTCGCTCTTCGACGACGTGTCCCAGTGGTTCGCGAGGCTCCGCGGCGCGCGGCGCTGAGCGGGGGTGAGGAAGGAGGGACTCGAACCCTCATGCCCTTGCGGGCTGCGGATTTTAAGTCCGCTGCGTCTGCCGGTTCCGCCACTTCCCCGCTGAACGAACTTTGGACGATGGTAGCGAATCGCGACTCAAGACCGAATCCGGGGCCACGTTCGGAACTGCTGCGCAACGGTTGGGTTCATCTTGGCCGGAGCCGGTAGTGCGCCACTTCCAGCGTCGCTACCTTCTCTGCCCCCAAACTCCGCCGGAGCCCGCCGTGCGCCTGATCCAAGCCTTCGCCCTCTGCTGCATCCTTCTCGTCCCGTTCTCCCGCGCGCAGGGCTCGCAGGACGCGGACCTTGCTGCCGCGCGGAAGGCCGCGGTCTCGCAGCTGGAGAGCTTCGTCGAATGGACGGCGACCGCGAAGCTCTACTCCGAGCGTGACAAGGCGTGGGAGGCCATCCTGCGGCTCGACCCGAGCAACGAAGCCGCGCACAAGGGGCTCAAGCATCAGCGTCAGCGCGACGGTTCGTGGAAGGTCCCGGAGAAGCCGACGCAATCCAAGAACCTCTCCAAGGACTTGAGTGAATGCACGCGCCGTCGCCTCGAGGTCGCCGCCGGCTATCGCAAGGATTTGATGGCGCTGTGCGAGGCGCACTCGCTCGCGGCGACGGCTCGTCGCGCGTTGTACGAAGACCTGCTCGCGATTGAGCCGGATGACGAGGCTTCGCGCGCGCTGCTCGGCGAAGCGCGGCGCGACGATGCGTGGGTGCTGCAAGAGACGGTCGCCGCCAAGGCCCGTCGCGGTGAGCTGAAGGCGCTCGTGAAGGAGCTCGTCGGCGCCGTCGCGGCGCCGAGCGCGATCGAGCCGCGCGAGCGCGAGAAGCCTCTCGGTGTGACGTGGACCGCGTGCGTCGCGACGCCGAAGGTGCGCGTGTTCTCTAGTGGCGCTGCCGACGAAGCGAAGAACGTCGCGATCCAGTGCACCGCCGCGGTCGAGCTCTTCCGCAAGCTCACGGCCGCGCCGAAGGATGTGCCCGACGTCGTCGACATCTATCTGCTGACGACACCGGCGGCGCGCGACGCGTTTCTCGCGGCCTGGCCCGGTTGGAGCGCCGAGGAGCGCACGCGCATGAAGAGCTGGGCGGGCACAGGGCTCCCCAACGAAATTCATCACGCGCGCTGGGACGTCGATGCACCTCGCCGACTCGATGGTGCCGTGAGGCACATGCTCGGTCTCCTCACGCTCTACAACTTTGGCTTCGACCACCAGAAGTGCGCGTGGGCATGGGAAGGCTTCGGTCTGTACCTCACGCGCGAGCTCGTCGGTACGCACTACACGTGGTATTCGACGGGTCCGACGAGCGGCGACGCGGAGAGCAAGGAGCTGCTCGGCAAGCTGATGATGGGCGACGCCAATTGGCTGAACGAAGCGTTCCAGCGCTCGAAGCGCGGCAAGGGCACGAAGATCGAGGCGCTCGCGACGCGCAGCATCGACAAGTTCGGCGTCGACGACGTGCTCACGGCCTACGCGCTTGCGGCGTACTTGCTCGAAGGTCGTGCGGACGCGGTGGGCCCGCTCTATGCGGCGATCGGCGCGTCGGGTGCGGACAAGGCGCTCTCTGAGGTGCTCCAGTTGAGCCCCACGGAGCTCGACGCGCGGCTCGTGCGCTGGATGGGGGAGCGGAAGTGAGATTGCTCGCGCGCATCGCGCTCGCCGTCGCTGCGCTGGCTTGGGTTGCGAGTGCCGCGGACACGACGCTCACATGGCGTGGCAAGAAGCTCGACCTCGCAGCGCTTCCGCCCGAGCTGCCCGCCGACGCACGCGTGGCCGTCGAGAGCTTCTCCGCGTGGGCCGCCGAGCACGACTACCGCCTCGATCTCGACACTTCGGCGCGCGCTCTCGTCGTTTCGGCGAAGGACGGCGCGAAGTGGGTGAAGCGCGCGGAAGCCGTGCTCGCTCTCGCGGACGAGACCTTCGACGGGCGCGCGGGTGCTGCGTCGAACGAGGAGCCTTCGGGCACGGCGACGGCCAGTCCCGTCGCGTGGGGCAGCGGTGCGCGTGTCCCCAACACAGGCACGTTCGTGCTCGCCGTCGTTCGCACGCCGAAGGATCACCCCGCTTTGCTTGCGCGCCTCGCGGAGCTCTCGCCCTACCTCGCGAGCTGGGCGAAGGGCTCGACGCCGACGCCGGGATTCGCGCTGGAGGAGCCGCTCGCGGGCGCGGTCGTGCTCGGTCTGCCCGAAAACAAGGAGTGGAACGCCGACAACGAGTTCGTGCACCGTGCCGCCGAGCTCGCGTTCCACCGCCGCTTCGGTCGCCAGCCGTACTGGATGTTGCAGGGCTTCGCGTGGCATGCGGAGCAGAGCCTCTGCCGCGGGATCTACTGCTTTCCGTATCGCACGGGGTTCGTCCGCGCGGGCGAGCACACCGGCTGGCGCGCGCGCCTCGGCAAGCTGTGGCGCGAGAAGCCGGAGCCCAAGTTGACGGAGCTCGCGACGCTGCGGCGCGGTTCCTTTGAGGACGTAGCGGCGCTTCAGGCGTGGGGGACGATGGCGTACCTGTGCGAGCACTCCGGCCCGGCGCTCGACACGGCCATGCGCGAGCTGCACGAGCTGTGGGAGAAGAACTCGCGCCGCGACCTCGGCGGTGGTGCGTGGGAGCGCGTGCCTGAGTACGAGATCCCCGTTCCGGAGCAGGAGCAGGTGTTCCTGAAGCACGTGCCCGCCGACTCGCTCGCGCGCATCCGCGCGTGGTTCGTGGGAACCTGAGGTTCCGCCAGCCTGCTCGCGCGGCGTGCCTCTCTGGACCGCGCTCTTGCATCCGCGCGCTGCGCTCGGTTCCATCCCTGCGTGGATCCCGCGCTGCAGTCCGTCGTCGGCTTCTTCACGCTGCTCTTCCTGCCCTTCCTCGGGGTGCTGGGCTTGCTCAAGAAGCGCGCGCTGCCGTGGATCTTCTGGTTCACGCTCCTGTGGACCCTCGTCGGCTGGAGCTACCTCGACGGCCTCGCGCCCGACGATCCCGATCGCGCCCCGCTGACGCAGGCGTGGCGCATGGGCTCGGTCCTCGGCCTCGCGTTCTTCGCCACCGCGTGGCTGGTGCGCCGCCCTAAGGTGAAGCGAGGCCTGAAGCTCGTCTTTGCCGCCCTGGCGTTGTGGGCCTTCCTGCGCGCGCTGTACCTGTACGTCCACGCCTACGGCTAGGCCCGCAGACGGGAAAGTGCTTCCCTGCGCGGCCGATCGCGAGCCCCACCTGTGGACCGCCCGCCAGCCGCGCGCTAACCTTCGCGGCCCCGCGGGACCGATAGCCTCGGTCCCAAGCCAAGTGAGGCGGCATAGCCAAGCGGTAAGGCGACGGATTGCAAATCCGTTATTCCCCGGTTCGATCCCGGGTGCCGCCTCCAACCCTCCGCGCGCGTAGCTCCGACGTACCTCTGACGCAACTCGGGCTGCGTGCGCCGCGTGTCTGGCGCGCCGAGTTCGGCCCCGGCGGTTGGTTTCTCAGGCTGAGTAGGCCTGCGGAAGGTGCACGCCGCTATCGGGCGGCCGTGGCTTGGAGGCTCTCGTAGAGGCCGGAGTAGTCGAGGAGGAGGCGGAGGAGGCCTTCTTGGACCGCTTTGGAGGCGAGCGCTTGCTGGCTCATGGCGGTGTGGGCGTCGTAGGTCTCGATGATGGCGTCGAGCAGGCCCTTCGAGAGGTCGGGGGAGGAGGCGAACTGCTCCTTGGTGTTGCTCAGGGCTTGCTGACGCAGGGTGGGGGACTCGAGGAGCTTGGTGCGGAGCACCTCCTGCACGTACACGAGCTTGTCGCTGTCGGTGAGCTCGCCGGAGAAGAGCTCGTTGACGCGCTCGATCAGCTCGGCAAGGTACGCCTTCTGCTTTTCCTGCACCGTACCGGCGCCCGTGGCGGTGATCGGAGCGAGCGCCTCGCCTGCGGCCGCGACGAGACCCAAGTTTCCGCTGCCGCGGTTCTTCAGGGCGTGGTGCGTGAGCTGGACCTTGGAGAGGTCGATCCCGCTGCGCTCGCGCTCGAAGTCGAGCAGCGGCACGAGCCGCCGGTAGAAGATCGCGCGCTTCTCGAGGGCGGTCTGGCCGTAGTCGAAGATCTGCGACAGGAACGTGTAGAGGCGAACGTAGGAGCCCATGTCCGTGCGGAAGAGCACGAGGACATCGAGGGCCTCCTGCGCATGGGCCTCGGCCTTGGAGTCGGCGGCCGAGCGCGCGAGCAGTAGCGCCTCGCGCGCCGCTCGATAGCGCTTCATGACTCGGTCGAACACCGGCTCCAACGCCGCCACGAGGTCGCCCTGCCTTGCGCGCGGGTCCAGCTCGACTTTGACGACGCGCTCGACCTCGTGGTCGTCGTAGAAGCCCGTCGCGTCGAGCTTCGCCCGCAGGTCGAAGACGAGGTTGGGATCGGTCGTCGTCTCCAGCGCGGCCGTCTCGTAGTAGGTCTGGAACGCCGCCAACACCTCGTCGGGGTCGTTCACGAAGTCGAGCACGAACGTCGTGTCCTTGCCCGGGTGCGCGCGGTTGAGGCGCGAGAGCGTCTGCACGGCTTGGATGCCCGCGAGCCGCTTGTCGACGTACATGCCGCACAGGAGCGGCTGGTCGAACCCCGTCTGGAACTTGTTGGCGACGAGCAGGATGCGGTAGTCGTCGCCCTTGAACGCCTCGCGGATGTCGCGCCCGTTGAGGCTGGGATTGAGGAGCTTGGAGTGCTCGCTCACCGCATCGG
This sequence comes from uncultured Planctomycetota bacterium, assembly GCA_903928115.1. Classification (GTDB taxonomy): domain Bacteria; phylum Planctomycetota; class UBA1135; order UBA1135; genus F1-120-MAGs118. The sequence goes on along the minus strand of CAIYPP010000054.1, from coordinate 16,961 downwards.
GCGACGACTCCTTGTCGTTCACCTCGCCGGAAAATGCCACCAGCGTGCCGATCGCGTAGCGCTTCTCGCGGATGTACTTGTCGATCGCGAGCTTCCAGCGCACCGCCTCCACGCGGCTGCCGACCACGACCATCGCCTTGGCCTTCCCGTCGAGCAGCGGCGCCACGTGCGAGCGGAAGTGCTCGACGACCACTTCGACCTTCTGGGCGATGTTGTAGGGGTGCAGGCGCACCCAGCCCATCAGCTTCTTGAGCGCCGCGCTGCGCTCGACCTCGGTCGAGTCCTGCTCCTCGCCCCGGTGCGCCAGCTTGAAGGCCACCGAGTAGCTCGTGTAGTTGCGCAGCACGTCGAGGATGAACTTCTCCTCGATCGCCTGCCGCATCGAGTACACGTGGAAGGGCTTCGGCACGTTGTCGCCGGCGGGCTTGCGCGTCGGGTCCGGCCGCGTCCCAAAGATCTCCAGCGTCTTGTTCTTCGGCGTCGCCGTGAAGGCCACGAACGTGATGCCGCGGTCGTCGGCGCGCGAGCTCATCTGCGCCGCGAGCACGTCCTCGCCGCTGACCTCTCCGCCGTCTTCGAGCTCCTTCTGCTCCTCCGCCGACAGCACGGCCTTCAGCTTCGCGGCCGCCTCGCCCGCCTGACTGCTGTGCGCCTCGTCCGCGATCACCGCAAAACGCTTGCCCTTCGTCGCAGCGAGCTCCCGCACGGCCTCCAGCGCGAACGGAAAGGTCTGGATCGTGCACACCACGACCTTCTTCGTGCCCGAGAGCGCGTCGGCCAGCTCCTTGCTCTTCGAACCGCTCTCGCCCGTGATCGTCGCGACCACGCCCGTCGTGCGCGCGAAGCTGAAGAGGGCGTCCTGGAGCTGCGCGTCGATCACGTTGCGGTCGGACACGACCAGCACGCTGTCAAACACCTTCTTCGCCTGCGCGTCGTGCAGCTCCGAGAAGAAGTGCGCCGTCCAGGCGATCGAGTTCGTCTTGCCCGAGCCCGCCGAGTGCTGGACCAGATACTTGGTTCCCGGCCCGTCCCGCAGCACCGCCGCCTGCAGCTTGCGCGTCGCGTCGAGCTGGTGGTAGCGCGGGAAGATCGTGCGCGACGGCTGCTGCTTCTTGTCGCGCTCGCCGATCAGGTAGCGCCCGAGGATCTCGAGCCAGCCCTCGCGCTCCCACGCCTCTTCCCACAGGTACGCGGTGCGATGGCCGCCCGTCGGGTTGGGCGGGTTGCCCGCGCCGCCGTTGTCGCCCTTGTTGAACGGCAGGAACTTCGTCGCGGCGCCCACGAGCTGGGTCGCCATGTAGACCTCGCGGTTGGAGACCGCGAAGTGCACGAGCGCGCCCTGCGGGAACGAGAGCAGCGGCTCGACCGCTTGTCCCTTCGGCCGCGGCTCGCGATCGAAGCGGTACTGGTCGATGGCGTCCTGCACGCTCTGTGTGAAGTCGGTCTTGAGCTCGACCGTCGCGACCGGGAGGCCGTTGAGGAACAGCACGAGGTCGAGGCAGTTCTCGTTCGCGAGCGAGTACTTCACCTGCCGCACGACGCGCAGGCGGTTCTTGCCGTAGCGCGCGAGGATCTCGGCGTTGAGCGCGAACGCGGGCTTGAACTGCGCCAGCGCCAGAGGCTTGCGCAGCCCAAGCATGTCGATGCCAAAGCGCAGCACGTCGAGCGTCCCGCGCTGGTCGAGCTGCTCCCGCACGCGATCGAGCAGCGTCGCTTCGGCCTTCGAGCCGTGGTTCTTCGCGAGCGCCTCCCAAGTCTCCGGCTGCGCCTCCTTCACCCACGCGGTCAGGTCCTCGGGCCACAACGCCCGCGCCCGGTCGTACTTCGCCGCGTCGCCCGCTTCGTACAGCCACCCGTGGCGCCCGAGGTGCTCGCAGATCTCGACCTCGAAGCTGATCTCCTTGTGGAGGTTCATGCTGCGTTCTCCGGCACGGCGTTGCGGACATCGATCTGGCCCGTGACCGCGGCGGAGATGAGGGCGGAGCGGCGTTCGCGAAGTAGAGCCACAGCCGTCGATGCCTCGTGGCGGGCCCGTCGAGCCTGATTTCCAAGCTGATTCAGCTCCTGCGTGATTGCGGCCTGCTCGTTCAGCGGTGGAACCGCCACTGAAATGTTGCGGATGTCGGCTTGTGACACCTTCTTCATCGACGCGCTTGTCCCAGTCGAAAGACACCGAATTTGGTGCCTGCATCCGATTGATCGAAGCTGAACAGCAAAGTAGCTACTGACGGCAAGCTCCGGATTCAGGTGGACGCGATACAGAAGGTCGGAAAGAAGCAGGCGAGAATCGGATGTGCTGGCAGTTGCTGCCATCCCTACCAGCTCCTCAGTATTGCCTCGACTCATCAAGAGGTCTCCAGCCCGAACTTCTAACGCCTCTGGAGGTGTATTGCCCTCCGGCAAGCCCTTGTTCTCGCGGGGGTCGAACTGTTCGTCATTTACACAGCCGACCTTCAGAACGCCCCACTGACCGATTCCGGCGGCGTCCGCTTCGCACTCCGGGCTCCATCCCTGCTCGATACTGATGATGCATCGACGAAACTGAACCACTTGCCAGTGCTCCGGGACGTCGCCGAGCCACTCGATGCCGGAGGGCTTCATGGGGGCGGCGGGGTTGAGGCCCTTGGTGACGGCGTGGGAGATGACGGCTTGGCGCTTCTCCGCGAGCAGCTCGATCAGCTTCTCCTGCTCCGCGATCAGCGCGTCGATCTTCGCCGTCTCACGGTCCAGGAATGCGGCGATGGCGCGTTGCTCGGCGAGTGGTGGCGTCGCCTGCGCATGCGATTCAAGGTCGCTCTTGGTCATGCTCGGCAAAGCCGTGTTGGTGGAGTACATGCCGAACGGGATCGTGAGCGCCGCGTAGTAGCAGAAACGGGCTGACGCACAGGGGTGGATGCGACTCCAATACATGGTGTCGACGGTCCAGAAGGGCCCGTTCACATAGAGAGGGCGATCGATCGTGCCTTTTCGGCCAAGAAGCACAGACTCACCGTCGAACATGAACTGCGTCGCCCACGCGAACTGTCCACCGGAGCCGATGACGGGAAAGCCATCGTCTGCTTCGAAGGGCTTGTGGTCCGCGCCATTCTCGAGTCGAAGCACTCGCTTCAACGGAATCACGCTCCAATGCTCCGGCACCTCGCGGAGCCACTCGACGCCACTCGGCTTGTACCGCGGGTACCTCGGGAAGCTCACTTCGAGAGCTCCTCCAGCATCACCCGGATCTTGTCGGTGACGACCTTGAGGTCGGCGTCGATCTCGGCGAGCGGGCGCGGCGGCTTGAAGACGTAGAAGTGGCGGTTGAACGGGATCTCGTAGCCGACCTTGGTCTTCTCATGGTCGATCCAGGCGTCGGCGGCGTGCGGCTTGACCTCGCGCTCGAAGTACGCTTGCACGTCCTCGCTGAGCGGCACGTTCTCGGTGTCGCGCAGGTTGGCGTCGGGCTGCGGCTGGCCCTTCTGCTTGCCCTTGGCGCCGAGCACGACCTTGCCCTTGTCGTCGCGCAGTGGGCGCTCGACCGTGATTGTGCGGTAGCCGAAGTCCTCGTTCTTGAAGATGCGGCTGATCGGCACGCCGTCGCGCGTCACTTCCTTGAACTTGCCGAAGACGCGCGTGATGTCGTCGATGTGCGCCTCGGAGAGTTCCTTGCGCTTGCTGCCGAGGCTTTTCCGCATCTTCTGCCAGAAGCTGGAAGCGTCGATGAGCTGCACCTTGCCCTTGCGCGCCTTGGGCTTGCGGTTGCTCACGACCCACACGTAGGTCGCGATGCCGGTGTTGTAGAACATGTCCGTCGGCAGGGCGACGATCGCCTCGACGAGGTCGTTCTCGAGCATGTAGCGGCGGATCTCGCTCTCGCCCGAGCCCGCGCCGCCGGTGAAGAGCGGCGAGCCGTTGAGGACGATGCCGAAGCGGCTGCCGCCGTCCTTCGCAGGCCGCATCTTGCTGACCAAGTGCAAGAGGAAGAGCAGCGAGCCGTCGCTCACGCGCGGCAAGCCGGGTCCGAAGCGGCCGTCGAAGCCCTTCTCCTCGGCCTCGCGGCGCACCTCGCGCTCGATCTTCTTCCACTCCACGCCAAACGGCGGGTTGGAGAGCATGTAGTCGAAGCGCTGGGCAACGAGGCCGTCTTCCGAGAGGGTGTTGCCGAGGATCAGGTTCCCGATGTCTTGGCCCTTGATCAGCATGTCGGCCTTGCAGATCGCGTAGGACTCGGGGTTGAGCTCTTGGCCGTACATCACGAGCCGCGCGGCCGGGTTGTGGCCGTGGAGGTACTCGCCCGCGACGCTGAGCATCCCGCCCGTGCCCGCGGTGGGGTCGTAGATCGAGCGCACGACGCCGGGCTTGCCGAGGATGTCGTCGTCCTCGATGAAGATCAGGCTGACCATCAGCCGGATCACCTCGCGCGGAGTGAAGTGCTCTCCAGCCGTCTCGTTCGAGAGTTCCGCGAACTTGCGGATCAGCTCCTCGAAGACGGTCCCCATGTCGGCGTTCGTCACGCGGTGGGGGTGCAGGTCGATCTGCGCGAACTTCTCGGTGACCAAGTACAGGAGCTTGGCCTTCTGCAGCCGGTCGATCTGCGTCGCGAAGTCGAAGCGCTCGAAGATGTCGCGCACGGGCCCGGAGAAGCCCTGCACGTAGGCGCGCAGGTTCTCGCCGATGTGGTCTTGGTCGCCGAGGAGCTTGCGCAGGTCGAGAGGCGAGGTGTTGTAGAAGCCGAGACCGGACTTCTTGAGCAGGAAGGCATCCGGGCTGACCCGCGCCTTCGTGCGCAGGTCCAGTTCCTTCAGCACCGCGTCCTTGGTGGGCTCCAGCACGCAGTCGAGGCGGCGGAGCACCGTGAACGGAAGGATGACCTTGCCGTAATCGGATTGCTTGAAGTCGCCGCGGAGCAAATCGGCGACGGACCAGATGAATGCGGAGAGATTCGTCTCGGGCATGGGGGACTCTTCCGGGGGCGCGAACTCGCTTGGAGGCGCCGAGCCGGAGTTCGCAAATCGTAGCGCGCGCAGCGGCGCGGATCGCGGCTCCTCGGCGTTGGAAGTTGGACATGGAGGGCTCGCGACGGTGCGACGGGGTGGGGCGTTCGGGTAGGCTGCGGCGGAGGAGAGCGGCGCAGGTGGGTGGGATGTTGGGGGCGATCGAGGCGGGCGGCACGAAGTTCGTGTGCGCGGTGGGGCGTGCGGGGTCGGTGGTCGAGAGGGCGCAGTTTGCGACGGGCGATCGGCCGGAGGTGGTGCTCGCGCAGGTGGTGGAGTGGCTGCGCGAGCGGGAGCAGCAGTGGGGGCGGCTCGCGGCCTTGGGTGTGGCTTCGTTTGGGCCCGTCGAGCTCGACGATCGCTCGCCGAAGTACGGGTTCATCACGACGACACCCAAGCGCGGATGGGCGCACACGGATGTGCTCGGGCCGCTGCGGCGCGCGTTCGAGGGGCGGCCGATCGGGTTCGACACGGATGTGAACGGCGCGGCCCTCGGCGAAGGACGCTACGGCGCGGCGCGCGGGCTGGAGGACTTCGTGTACGTGACCGCGGGGACCGGGATCGGCGGCGGCGCGGTGGCGCGCGGGCGGCTCTTGCACGGGCTGCTGCATCCCGAGATGGGGCACATTCCGATGCCCATGCTCGACGGAGACACCTTCGAGGGCGTGTGTCCGTATCACGGGCGCTGCTGGGAGGGGCTGTGCTCGGGACCGGCGATCGAGCGGCGCACGGGGCGCGCTGCGGAGGAGCTTGCGCCGGACGATCCGGCGTGGGACCTGACGGCGCGCTACATGGCGCACGCGTTCGTGACTCTGACCTGCGTGCTCTCGCCGCGGCGCATCCTCCTCGGAGGGAGCGTGCGCAAGGGCGGTCGGTTGGGCGAATCCGCGTTCTTCGAGGCCATGCGGCGTCACTATCGCGCTGCGCTCGCGGGATACATCCAAGCGCCGGAGCTCGACGCCGGGCGCATCGCGGGCTTCCTCGTTCCGCCGGATCTCGGCGACAACGCGGGCGTCTGCGGGGCGCTGGCCCTCGCCGAGGATGCGTGGGGGGCGCAGCAGGCCTAGCGCGGGGTCCGGGGCTCTCTCTACGACGGATTTCGGACGGAAAGTGCCAACCGGCCGCGTGGCCGCGGCGTTGCTCGGGACCTAGGTACGCGCGTTCAGTAGAGTCCGCGGCGAAGGAGCACGTTGGCGATGCAGATCCGAGCATTGGGAGCGGCGTGGGTGGTGTGGGCCTCGATGGCGGCGGTGGCGCTCGGGCAGGCGACGCGGCAGGCGGACTTCGAGGAGCAGTTCGCGCTCGCGGCGGATCGCAGGGCGTTGCTCGCGCAGCTGATCCCGGGGAGCGAGGATGCGTACTACTACTCGGCCTTGGAGCGCCAGCAGGCGGGGGACTTCGCGGCTGCGGCCGAGCTCCTGCGCACGTGGGCGGAGCGGCACGGGCAGGGCGAGCGGTGGCAGCGCGCGAAGGCGCGGCAGATGCTGCTCGCGTACAAGCAGGATCCGGCCGCGACGTGGCAGTGGCTGACCGAGATCACGGGCGCGCGCTTCGACGCTCAGCCTGAGCTGCCCGGGGTCAAGGCGGACGTCCCGACGGTGCTCGATCCGCAGGCGGTGAGCGCGGCGGCGTGGCGGCGGCGCGCGCTGGAGCTCCATCCGGGCACGGCGGAGGGGCTCAAGTGGGCCGCGCTCGATGCGCTGGCGCAGGAGGAACTCAGCGACGAGCTTCTCGCCAGTGTGATGCCGCAGCTGCGGCACGCGGACTTTGCGCGCGCGAGCGAGCTCGTCGTGCGGCACCTCGCGCTGCGCACGAGCGGCGGCTTCGGCTCGATTGCGCTGCACGGCGTGCTCACGCTGGCGCAACTGGAGGAGTGCGCGCGGCTCGATCCGAAGCTCCTCGGCGACGAGCGGTTCGTCGCGGCGTGGCTCTCCAAGCTCGCGCCGGGTGGACTGGAGGACGTCGAGCGCGACCGCGACGTGCAGCGCGCCCACTTGGATCGGCTGGAGACGTTCGTCGGGCGGCTGTCGGGTGCGTTCAACTCACTCAAGGCCCACGTGCTGTACCACCGGCTGGTGCTCGATCTTTCGACCGACGCGCCGGACCGCGCGCGCTTCGAGCGCTACCTGCGGCTCCCGCGGCCGAGCCCGACGGTCCCGCCGCGTCGGCTCGAAGACGCGACGCGCCTGCGCGAGCAGGTCGTGTTCGGCGCGAGCTTCGCGACGGGCTTGCCGAGCGTGCGCGAGGACGAGGCGCTCGTGCGCGCCTATCTGGAGGCGTTTCTCGTCGACGCGGAAGATGCACGCGCGTTCGAGGAGCTCGTCGAGCCGCGCTACCTCGCGCGCGTGTTCGCGGAGACCAAGATCCTCGCCGGCAAGGGCGACATGGAGCGTTGGTACTCGCTGCTGGACGATGCCGAGTACTACGAGCGGCTGAAGCAGCGTGTCGAGCTACGCTTTGCTCCCACGCAGCGCGAGTACTACGGCGCGGACGAGCCCGTGACGCTCGAAGTCGACGTGAAGAACGTCCCGACTCTGCTCGTGAAGGTGTTCGAGGTTCACGCGCTCAACTGGTACACCTCGCAGGGCAAGGAGGTCGACGCTGGGATCGACCTCGATGGCCTCGTCGCCAACGAGGAGCGCACGTTCGAGTACGGCGAGCCGTCGCTGCGACGCGTGCGGCGCACGTTCGAGTTCCCGGCGCTCCGCAGCGCTGGCACATACGTCGTCGAGTTCATCGGAAACGGCACGGCGAGCCGTGCGGTGGTTCGCAAGGGGACGCTCAAGCTCGTCGAGCGCAGTGGGGCCGCGGGGCACGAGCTGGTCGTGCTCGACGAGCGCGGCGTCGTTCAGGAGAAGGCGGCCGTGCATGTCGATGGGCGGCGTTACGCGGCCGACGCGCAAGGCCGCGTGCGAGTGCCGTTCACATCGTCGGAGGCGACGAAGAACGTCGTGCTCGAGAGCGGCACGCGCGCGGCGCTCGCGAGCTTCCGGCATCGCAAGGAAGCCTATTCTCTGCGCGGGACGGCGCTGGTGGAGCGCGAAGAGCTGCGCTCTGGCGAGCGCGCGAAGCTGGTCCTTCGCCCGTGGCTCTTGCTTCAAGGCGAGCCGGTCAAGCTCGAGGTGCTCGAAGAGCCTGTACTGACGGTGCGTACCACGGACGCGGATGGGACTCCGGTCAGTGTCGACGTGCGCGGGCTGGAGCTCCGCGACGACCGCGAACTCGTCCATGAGATCACGGTGCCGCAGCGCCTCCAGACGATGGAGGTGATCCTGTCGGGAGAGGTGAAGCAGCTCTCGAACGGAGAGAAGCTGCGCCTGAGCGAGACGCTCTTCAGCGGCAAGTTCTCGGAGATCCTGCGGACGCAGCACATCGGCAGTCCCTTCTTGGGACGGGACAGCGAAGGGTGGTTCCTGGAAGTGCTGGGCCGCAGTGGCGAGGCGCTCGCTGGGAGCGTGCTCTCGGTCGAGCTGCGCCATCGCGACTACGACGATGCCTTTTCGATTGAGTTGCGGGCCGACGCCGCGGGTCGCGCACGCTTGGGTGAGCTCCCGGGCGTCGAGTGGCTGAGCTGCAGCGGCTTCGACGGCGTGCGCGGGTGGACGTTGACGCAGCCGGAGCCTTCGCAGCCGATGCGGTTGCACGGTCTCGCGGGTGAGACGCTGCGCGTGCTGCACGGCAGTGCGGCAACTCGCGTCCGTCGCGAAGTTGCGACGCTGTATCTCACGAACATCGAGGGCGCCTTTGTGCGCGACGAGTCGGCGAAGCTCGCGCTGGCGGGCGAGTATCTCGAGCTCCGCGGACTCTCTGCGGGAACCTATCAGCTGGAGCTGAAGGAGCTGCGCACCCGCATCGCCGTGGTGGTCGCGGAAGGGCTCGCGAGCCAAGGATGGGTCGCAGCGAGGACGCGGGTGATCGAGCTCAGCCCCAAGATGCCGCTCGCGATCCAGAGCCTTGCGCTCGATGGCTCGGATGTCGTCGTGACGCTCTCCGGCGCGAGCGAGGCCGCGCGTGTGCACGTGTTCGCGACGCGCTACATGCCGTCGTTGGGGCGCTACGGTTTTTGGCGTCCCGCCACGGGAGAGCTGCAGGATGTCGAGCTCGGCACGCTCCAGAGTGATCTGCGCGCGGGGCGCGAGCTCTCGGATGAGTATCGCTACATCTTGGAGCGCCGCTTCGCGAAGAAGTTCCCCGGCAACATGCTCGCGCGGCCGAGCCTGCTCTTGAATCCGTGGAGCCTCGAGGAGAGCGACACCGTTCTCGCGACCGGCGGGGGCTCCGGCAGCTCGTTCGGAGGTCGCGCCGGGGGTCGACGGGACTCGAAGGCGCGCGGAGGTGTTGCGGCCGGTGGTCGGGGCGCATGGGGGAGCGAAGCGAGCGAGTTCGCAAGTTTGGACTTCCTCGCGGGCTTGCGCGGCAAGGCCCTGAACCTGACCGTGGATCGCAGCGGTGTCGTGCGCGTTCCTCGCGCACAGCTCGGAGACGGGCAGTGGCTTCACGCGATCGCGCTGCAGGGCGAAGAGCAAGCGCAGCGCTCGCTTGCGACGGCTTCCGTTGCGCTCACCGTTCGAGATCAGCGGCTGGCGCAAGCGCTCGACACCCAGCGCCACTTCGCGGAGCGGCGCACGATCGACGTCGTGCGCGCGGGCGAGGCGCTGCGCTTCGACGCGGCCTCGACCGACGCTGTGCAGCTCTACGACACGCTCGAGAGCGTGTTCCGCTTTTTCCGGACGAGCTCCGGCGATGCGGAGCTCGAGCGCTTCAGCTTCCTGACGCGTTGGCCGACGCTCCGCGCTGAGGAAAAGCGTGCGTTGTACTCGGAGCATGCCTGCCACGAAGTGCACTTCTTCCTGTATCGCAAGGATCCGCAGTTCTTCGCGGAGGTCGTCCGGCCCTATCTCGCGAACAAGCTCGAGAAGGAGTTCTTCGATCGCTGGCTGTTGGGCGAGGACCTCGCGGAGTTCGCGACGCCGCAGCGCATCTCGCAGCTCAACGTGGTCGAGCTCGCGCTCTTGCTCCAGAGGTTGCCGGCACGGAGCAAGAGCGGCGTGCGCTTGGTTCGCGATGCGGTCGAGCTTCTGCCGGTGGATGTCGAATCCGAAGAGCAGGCGTTCTCCACCGTGCTTGCGGGAGATTCGCTCGCAGAGGGAGGCGATGCGTTCTTCTTCGGTCAGGCTGGCAAGCCCATGGCGCCCGGGGCTCCGGCTTCTCCCGGACCCGCGCCGAGTCGCGCACCGGAGTCCGCCGCGGCGGGCGAGGTCGGTGGCCTGAAGGGCGCCGAGCTCCGCGCGGAGGCCGAAAAGGCCAAGGCGGACTTCGATGACGCGCCGCTGAAGGATGCGGAGGCGCCGGAGGAATCCAACGACGGCGCGGCGCAGGACAAGCTGCTTCGAGGGCTCGGCTACGTCGGAGGCGGCGGTGGCGGTCCGGGGGGGCTCGAGGAACGCAAGCTGGCGTTGAGCCTGTACGTTCCGGTCGGGCAGACGCAGCGGCTTGCGGAGAGCCAGTATTGGAAGGTTCCGCAGGGATCGCGAACGAGCGACCTCGTGTCGCCCAGCCGCTTCTGGCTCGACTACATGGAGACGCCGGCGGGCACGACCTTCCTCTCGACGCACTTCACGCTCGCGACGCGCAGCGTGACGGAGATGCTGCTGGCACTTGCGGTGCTCGACTTGCCGTTCGTGGCGGGCGAGCAGCAGCGCGAGACGCAGGGCGATCAGCGTGAGCTGAAGTCGACGACGGCGTTGCTCGCGGTGCGACGCGAGCTGCGGGCGAGCGAGAAAGCCACGGAGGCCGCGCCGCTGCTCGTGAGCCAGAACTACTTCCGGCACGACGATCGCTTCGACGACAGCGGCTCGCAGCGAGTCGACAAGTTCGTGCGTGGCGAGTACCTCGTAAACGTCGCCTACGGGACTCGCGTCGTCGTGACGAATCCCACATCGGCGCAGCGACCGATCGAGCTCCTGCTCCAAGTTCCCGCGGGCTCTGTGCCGCTCGGCGGCGCGCGCGCGACGCGCGGGCAGCGCTTGATCCTCGCGCCCTATGCAACGCAAGCGATCGAGTCGACGTTCTATTTCCCTCGTGCGGGCAAGTTTGCGCACTACCCCGTGCATGTCTCCGAGGGCGAGGCGCTCGTGGCCTACGCGGACGCGACGACACTCGAAGTACTCGCGGAGCCGAAGTCCGTCGATACGACATCGTGGTCGTATCTCTCGCAGCGCGGGACGCTCGACGAGACGATCGCGTACCTCGGTAGGAGCAACTTGCAGCGCGTGGACTTGGCGCGAATCGCGTGGCGTATGAAGGACCGCAAGGCTTACGACGCGGTGCTCGGCGTTCTCCGCGAGCGACTGCGCTACGACGCGGACTTGTGGAGCTATGCGTTGTTGCACCGCGACGAGGCGGGCACGCGCGAGTACTTGGAGAGTGGCGCGCTCGGTGCGTGGCGCGTCGGGCAGTGGCTGGAGTCTCCGCTCGCGAAGTTGGATCCGACGTTGGAGCGTGCCTACGAGCACATCGAGTTCGATCCGCTCGTCAATCCGCGCGTCCACCCATTCGGCCGCGCGCGGGAAGTTCGCAATCGAGAGGTCGAGGCGCAGTGGCGCGCGCTGCTGTCGATCCTGTGCCTGAAGCCGAAGCTCTCCGCGGAGGACTGGATGGCGGTCACGTACCACCTCTTCTTGCAAGATCGCACGGAAGAGGCACTCGCGTCCTTCGCCAAGGTCGATGCCGCGTCCGTGATCGAGACGCTGCAGCTCGACTATCTCCGCGCGTACGTTGCGTTCTTCTCGGAGAATCCGGAGTCGGCGCGCGCGATCGCGGAGCGCTATCGCGACTCTGGTGTGGAACGTTGGCGCCTGCGCTTCGGCGAGGTGCTTGCTCAGCTCGACGAAGCCGCGGGCAAGGGACAGCGCTCTGGCGAGTCGAGCGAGCGCGACACCCGTCAAGCGGCGCTCGCGGCTGCGGAACCTGCCCTCGAGCTCTCGGTCGAAGGCCCGCGTCTGTCGCTCGAGCACGCGAACCTCGAGTCGTGCGAGGTGAGCTACTTCCCGATGGACATCGAGTTCCTGTTCTCGACGAACCCGTTCGTGGGGCAGGACTCTCGCGAGTTCGCGTTCATTCGCCCGCGTCGCAGGGACGTCGTCGCGTTGCGTGCGGAGGCACGCTCGACGTCGATCGAGGTGCCCGAGGAGCTGCGCGGCATGAACCTGCTCGTCGAGGTTCGCGCGGGCTCGCTCGTGCGCCGCAAGCCGTGCCTGCAGGGCACGCTGCGCGCACAGTTCCTCGAGCGCTCGGGTCAAGTTTCCGTGACGGACTCGGCGAGCGGTCGCGCGCTCTCCAAGGTGTACGTGAAGGTCTACGCGAAGCTCCAGAACGGTCAGGTGCGCTTCCACAAGGATGGCTACACCGACCTGCGCGGACGCTTCGACTACGCGTCGATGTCCGGCGATGGCGCGAACGATGCGACTCGCTACGCGGTGCTTGTCTCGAGCGAGAGCTCGGGCGCGCACATCGCGGAAGTCGCACCGCCTGCGCGCTGAGACGTTCGGTTGGACCTCAGGCGTGCAGCGGGCAATAGCTCGCTGCCGGCGGCGGCGTGCCACGGCGCAGGCGCGTGGAGCGAGCCCAGACGATCAAGTTTCGGCGCGTGCCGGAGACGATGGGCTCGACGCGATGTCGGTGGAGTCCCGCGTGGAGGATCAGGGTCCCGGGTTCATGCTCGATGCTCAGAACTTCTTCCGGCTTCGGGCGCGTCTGCATGTGCTCGCGGCAGCGCAGGCCGAGGAAGGTGAGTTCGGCGCCGCTGAACTCCTCGCCGAGGCAGAGGTTGAGCGTCACTTCGCTGTCATCGGCGTGCCATGCGAGCGACTCGTCGAGGTCGCGACCGTATTCGACGAGGTAGCTGTGATGGGCATCGAGGTGCGCTCCGTCGAAGTGGGGGTAGAGTCGCGCGAGGAGGGGCTGCAAGCGCAAGAGCAGCGCGTCCAGCCGTGGCCCGAAGCCCAGCGGCACGAGGTCGACGCCGTGGTCGTGCATCGAGTTGGGGGGCTCCGAGTGAGGGGCGCGCGAGCGGGCCTGCGCAATCTCCGTGAGCCAGCGCTCGCAGGCGCTCGGAACGAGCAGCGGCAGTGCGTACGCACCGCCGCACAGCGCGCGCAGTCCGCGGCCGCGCTCGCTCGTGCTCGGTTGCAGCGCGCTCCAAAGATCGGCCGTGAAGTCCGAGGGCCCGAGCGGCGGGAAGCTCACGACCGTCGTCCTACTTGCCCGTGGACTTGCCCGCGTCCTCGCCGCGCTCCTGCGGCTCGCCGTTCGCTGCGCCGCGCAGGCGGGCAAGCCCCTTGTGGTCGGGCGGCAACTTAGTCGCGCGGAAGCAGCTCGTCAGTTCGACGGGGCTCGGTCCCTTGGGCGGCGGCGCGGCGTTGCCCGCGGTCACGGGCAACTCGCCGCCGTAGGGGTTCTTGTATTCCCACACGATCTGGCCTTCCTTCGTGACCTCGAAGAAGCGTCCCTGCTTGCCGGAGCAGATGAAGGTGTTGCCGTTCTTGAGGCGCTGGGCGCCCGAGATGAAGAAGGAGAAAAAGTCGGTCTTCTCCGGCGCGCTGTAGCTCCACGTCGGCGCCGCGGGCTCGAAGGCCTTGCCCGGCTCGCGACGGAAGCCCTTCTTCGGATCGAAGGGCAGCACGAGCTCGTCGACGGAGCTGTACTCGACCTCGCCGCGGCGCGTGCCGTTGTTGAAGACGAGGATGTTGCCGCCGCCGGGAAAGCCCGCCGGGATCCAGTCGGGCTGGTGCTGAAAGAAGAGCTGCTGGTTCGCGGCGCTGCCACAGCCGTAGGTGCGCGGGTTGCCCCAGCGGTAGAGCAGATCCCCGCCCTTGCCCCAGCGTCCGCCCTTCGAGCCGCGCGCCTCCGCCGTCGTGGTCGAGTGGTCGAGGATCCACAGCTCGTGGAAGTGGGGAGTCGAGAGCGCGATCAGGTCGTGCTCCGGCAGGTAGTGGATCGAGTTCGCGTGGAGGAAGTCGCCGCGGCGCTCGCGCGGTGCGTCGCCGCTCTCGGCGTGCTTCTCCTCGTCTCCTCCCGCATAGCCGAGCTCGCGCAGCTTCCGCGCCTCTTCCGCGAGCTGCTTGCGCTCGGCGTCGGTCAGCGGCGGCTGGTCGCGGTGGTCGCCGTTGATGTCGATGCGCTCCGGGCGATCCGCGACCGTGCCGTAGTTCGCCTTCGTCGGCGCGAAGTCTTGCACGAGGTGGTCGCGGGCGCGCCACTCCCACTGGACCGAGGCTCCGGTCTTCTCCTCGGGCTTGAGCTCGAGGATCACGTCCGGCCACCAGCCCTTGTCCTCGACGAAGCGCGGGTCGCGTCCGAGCGCGATCGCCTCCGCCGCGCTCAGGTGCTCCCACGCGATCACGAGCAGGTTGCCGTTGGGCAGGATCTCGAGGTCATGGTGCAGCGAGCGCTTGTCGTCGGAGAGCACGTACTCCCAGACGAGGTTGCCGTCCCAGTCGTACTCGGTGATGCGACCGCCGAGGCCGCCGCCGAAGAACGTCGGGTTCTCGTCGATGCGCGAGGCGAGCAGGACGTTGCCGTTGTCCTTCAGGTACACCGTGATCGGAGGCAGCCCGTGCTTCCACTCGTGCACCGGCTTCCCGCTCTCGTCGATCAGGTAGATCGTGCCGGAGCGCAGCGGTGCGAAGAGCACGTAGCCGGGCGCCATGAGGCGGTCCTGCGTGATCAGCCCAGTTTCGGGCGGAGCGGATCCGTCGACTTGGATCACCTGCGGGACGCACGGCAACGACAGCGCGAGGAAGGCGAGGGCGAACATGCGGGGAGCTTAGCGGACCGCCGGATCGGCGAGCACGGGCCGCATCTGCGGGACGCGCGGATCTGCTGGGAGTGCCGCATGGCTCCACGCCAGCCCGTCCACCTGGAAAGGGCTTCCGAGGGGGGGAGGCTGCGCCGACGCTAGACTCTCCCGCGCTAGGTGACGACTGGGAGCTGTCCGTGGCTCCCGCGCGGCTCGGATGGAGTCCTGCGGAGTCTGGGGCCGATACTCCCCGCGGCCGCCGGGGTCCCCGCCCTAGCCGCGGCCGTCCCTCAAGCTAGCCAGCGAGCCCCAACCCCAACCCATGTGCGGCATCTTCGGAGTCGTCTACGGACGTGACGCGTCGTTCGACGCGTCGTTTGCGGGCTCGGTCGTCGAGACCCTCTTCCGCTGCTCCGAGGCGCGCGGTCGCGAAGCCGCAGGTCTCGCGGTGCACGACGGCGAGTCGATCCAAGTGCTCAAGCAGGCGGGCTCGGTCGAGCAGTTCCTCGCCAACCCGAAGTACGGCGAGGTGATGGACAAGGCGCTCGCGAGCTGGAGTACGGCGGTGCGCGAAGGGCGCCCCGCGACCCTCGCGTTCACCGGCCACTCTCGGCTCGTGACCAACGGCGCGCAGACCGAGGGCGACAACAACCAGCCGGTGATCGCCCGCGGATCGGTGATGATCCACAACGGCATCATCGTCAACGAAGCGAAGCTCTGGCAGCGCCACAGCGACTTGGAACGGAAGTCCGAGGTCGACACCGAGGTGCTAGTGCGCATCCTTCGCAAGCACTTCGAGTCGTCGCAGGACATCGCTTGGGCGACGCGCAAGACGTTTGCGGAGATCGAGGGCGCGGCGAGCGTCGCGTGCTTCCTCGACGACGTGTCGAACCTCCTGCTCGCGACGAACACGGGCTCACTCTTCTTCGCCGTGAACGAGCGGCGTTCGTTCCTCGCCTTCGCTTCGGAGCGCTTCATCTTGCAGCGACTGTTGGAGTCGCACGGCGTGGAAGAGCACGTCGGCAAGTGCGAGATCGAGCAGCTGCACGCGGGCACGGGCATGCTCGTCGGGCTCCAAGACCTCGGCGTCGAGTCCTTCAACAGCCTCGGCAAGCCCGTGAGCGACGCGCCGCGCGCGACGAGCGCCGAAGTGCACTCGAAGATCGCGATCCACGACCACACGAAGACGGGCAAGGACCTGCGGCGCTGCAAGAAGTGCATCCTGCCGGCGACGTATCCCTTCATGGACTTCGACGCGGAGGGCGTGTGCCGCTACTGCCGCAACTGGCGCAAGATCGAGGTCAAGGGCGAGCAGGCCCTGCTCGAAGCCGTCGCGCCCTACCGCTCGAAGGACGGCAGCCCCGACGTGATCGTCGCCTTCTCGGGCGGCCGCGACAGCGCCTACGGCCTGCACTACGTGAAGAAGAACCTCGGGATGAACCCGGTGGCGTTCACGTACGACTGGGGCCTCGTCACCGACCTCGCGCGCCGCAATCAGGCGCGGCTGTGCGGCAAGCTCGGTGTCGAGCACATCCTGCGCTCGGCCGACATCCCGACGAAGCGTCGCTACGTGCGCAAGAACGTCGAGGCGTGGCTCAAGAAGCCCGAGCTCGGCATGGTCACGCTGTTCACGGCGGGCGACAAGCAGTTCTACAAGTACGCGCGCGACCTGCGCAAAGAGACGGGCATCAAGCTCGTCATCTTCTGCACGGGCAACATGATCGAGGACACGCCCTACAAGACGGGCCTCTGCGGCATCCGTGAGAAGGATCACGGCATGACGCTCACGGGCCTGCACCAGTGGGACGAGTACCGCTTGCTCTGGTACTACTTCAAGAACTACCTGAAGAACCCCGGCTACTGGAACGAGTCGCTCAAGGACACGCTCGACGCGTACTACCAGACCTTCGTCGTCAAGGACGACTTCCTGTACCTCTACCACTACTTGAAGTGGGACGAGCGCACGATCGTCGACACGATCCGCGGCGAGTACGACTGGGAGGTCGCCACCGACACGACCACGACCTGGCGCATCGGCGACGGCACCGCGCCGTTCTACAACTACATCTACATGACGATGGCGGGCTTCTCGGAAGACGAGGTCATGCTTTCGAACATGATCCGCGAGGGCGTGCTCACGCGCGACGAGGCCTTCAAGAAGGCCGCGGAGTTCAACCGCCCGCGCTGGC
>CAIYPP010000053.1 GCA_903928115.1 uncultured Planctomycetota bacterium | reverse complement strand
GCATCAACCGCCCTGGAGGAGGCTGAGCGCGAGCTGCGGCTGCACGTTGGCCTGCGCGAGCATGGCGACGGCGGCTTGCTGCATGATCGTGTTGCGGGTGAGGTCCGCGGTCTCGGTCGCGACGTCGACGTCGCGGATGCGCGACTCGGCTGCGGCGAGGTTTTCGGAGGCGTTCGCGATCGAGGAGATCGCGGACTGCAGGCGGTTTTGGGCCGAGCCGAGCGCACCGCGCGCGGTCGTGACCAAGTCGACGGCGGCGTCGATCACGGAGAGCGCGGAGGAGGCGCCCGAGGCGGTCGCGACCGAGAGGCCCGCGAGACCGAGCGCCGTCGCGGTCGAGTCCTGCAGCGAGACCGTGATGACTTCGGCCGAGTTGATGCCGGCCTGCAGGTCGAGCGCGGTCGTGCTGCCGTCGATCAGCTGCACGCCGTTGAAAGTCGAGGTGCTCGCGATGCGGCCGATCTCGCTGATCAGCTCCTGATATTCCGTGTCGAGCGTCGCGCGGTCCGCGTTGGAGAGCGTGCCGTTCGAGGCTTGGATCGACAGCTCGCGCATGCGGTTCAGGATGCTGTTGACTTCGTTGAGCGCGCCTTCCGCGGTCTGGACGAGCGAGATGCCGTCCTGCGCGTTGCGCTGCGCCGCGCCGTAGCTGCGGATCTGCGAGCGCATCCGCTCGCTGATGCCGAGACCGGCGGCGTCGTCCGACGCGGTGGAGATACGCAGACCGCTCGAGAGGCGCTTGAAGTTGCCCATCAGACGCGTGCTGACGGAGCCGAGGTTGCGCTGAGCGTTCATCGAGGCGATGTTCGTGTTGACTCGGAGGCCCATGAGAAGTTCCTGTGCTTGGGGTTGGGGTTGTCGCTGTGTGGTCCGTGCCCGCCCGGTCCGATCCGGCGATGAGCACGCCCGGTTCTCGGAGGGCTCTGCGATCCCTGAAGCCTCGCCGCCGAAATTCTTGGGGAATTCGCGGTGGCCTAGCGCGCCACTCCTTATTCACTGGGGCAGAGCGACATGAACGCGCCGCAGGCCTGCACATGGAAAGAACTGCGCGCCAACGCTGCGCGCGCGGCGGCTTCGGCGAGCTCGTGCGTGCTCGTCATCGCGCCGCCGGGCACGCCCGCGCTCGAGCTTGCGCGCACGATCCACGCGCTCTCGCCGCGCGCGGGCGACGAGTTCGTCCACGTGGACTGCGTGCGCGAGCGCCACCTCGACCTCGGCGCGGCGTTCCTCACGGCCAAGTCGGGGACGCTGTTCATCGAGCGCGTCGAGCTCGCGGAAGAGGCCCAGCAGGTGGCGCTCGCTACCGCGCTCGTCGGCGGGCGAAGCACCGGTGCAAGCCGAGCTCGCGTGATCGCGACCCTGCCCGTCGCCGCCGAGAAACTGAAGGAAGCGCGCCAGTTGCGCGAAGACCTGCTCTACCGCCTCAACGGACTCAGCCTCACGATTCCGCCGCTGCGCGAGCGCCGCAGTGAGCTCCTGGAGCTCGCGCTGGCCGTCCTCGCGCGCGAGGCGCCGCGCCTGCGCTTCAGCGCGGCGGCCCGCTCCCGCCTGCTCGAGCTCGACTGGCCCGGCAACGAACGCGAGCTCGAGCTCGCCGTCGCCCGCGCCGCGCTCGTCTGTGATTCGGACACAGTTGAGGAGCACCACCTCCCGGGCGGCGCGGCGACGCCCGTGCCGCAGGGTACCGAGCTCACCCTGTCGACCCGCTCGCTGCGCGAGGTCGAAGCGGCGCTGATCCGGCGCGTCTTGGAAGAGCAAGGCGGCAATCGCAGCCGCGCGGCGGCCGTGCTCGGACTTCACCGAGCGACGCTGCACCTCAAGCTCCGCGCCCTCGGGCTAGGGCCGACGCGCCCTTCCTGAGCGCCGCGGACCCGGAAGTTCGTCCCCGAAACAGGAAGAACCTGCCGGGTGGGTCAGTCGGAGCTTCAAGGAAAAAAGCTCCGTGGCCGAACTCGACGGGGTCATGGTCCCCGAACCGCTCGGTACGAATCCCGGAAAGCTGCACGAGCTGCTGGCTACCGGCACGCCTCCGCCGGAGACGGACGAGGACCTGTTCAATTTCGTCGAGCTGGCCCAGAGCGCTCCGAAGCCCGCGCTCCCCGCCGCTGCGCCCGCCGCCAAGGACAGCGCGCCCTCGACGCTCGCTCAAGTTGACGCGCCAAAGACGGAACCGGCCCCCGCCACCTCGCTCACCGGCACGCCTCAGGTCGTGCTCGCGCCCGCAGGAACTCGCTTCTCGATGACCCCGCTCGCCGCCGGACTCTTCGGTGCGCTGATCGCGGCCAACGTCGCGCTGATGCTCTTCGCGTGGAACTCGGTGAGCGCCACGCGCGATCTCGTGCTCGACGTCGCGCACGACGTGCGCGAGGCGAGCGCGGACCTGCGCGAGGAATCGAGCCAGCGCAGCGCTGCGGCCGCCAAGGCCAGCCAACCCGCGTTTGGCGCGCTTCCCGAGGGCTACCGCACTCTCGAGCTCGCACGTGAGCGCATCGCTCAAGGCGAGCACGCCCGTGCGCGCCGCATGCTGTACGGCCTCCTCGCGGTGATCGACCGCATCGAACCGCCCGCGCGAGAAGAACTCGAAGCGCAGGCGGGCTTCCTGATCGCCGACAGCTACCGCATCGAAGCGGACTCGCTCGAAAAGCCGCGGGAGGCCAAGCGATGAAGCTCGCGATCGCTGCCCTGCTGCTGCTCGCGCCCCAGAACCCTTCGGCGCGCCACGAGCTCACCGTCCTCGAGCGCGAGGGCGAGCGCTTCTGCACGATCCACGCGGACAACGCGCTCCTGCACGACGTCCTGCGCGACCTCGCCGAACAGGCACAAATCTCCGTCGACGGTCTCGACGCGAGCACGCGTCGCACGCTGGTGAGCATCGACCTCCGAGAGCGTCCACTGCGACAAGCCGTGACCTTCATCGCGGGCTCGGTCGGCCTCGAAGCCGAGGTGCGTCAAGGCATCCTCGTGCTGCGGCCCGGGCTCGAAGAGAGCGCCGACCCTGCGCTCCTGCGCGACGCGGCACTCGCCGTGTCTGGCGCGACCCTGCGCGACTTCCCCGATCACGCGCTCGCACCCGAAGCCCTGCGGAATCAGGCTGTCCTCGACGAACGCCAAGGGCGTCCGGCGTCAGCCCGCGCGCGCTACGACCAGCTGGTCGAGCGCTATCCCGACTCGGCGTTGTCGACGGACGCACTGTTCTCCGCGGGCCAGCTCCTGATGCGCGAAGAAGCGTGGCAGGACGCAGCGGACCGCTTCTCGGAGCTCTTGCGAAGCGAGCGCGAGCACGACCTCGAAGTCCCCGCGCGGCTCGAGCTCGCGTGGTGCGTCGCGCGCCTCGGCCAACACGAGCGTGCGCTGTACATGATGGACGCGCTCGACTCGATCGACGCAGCGGCGTCTCGGAGTGAGGAGCTGCGCCGGACTCAGGTCCGCGTGCGAGCGCTTGCAGGACTCGGCCGCGGCGATGCGGCGCTCAAGCTGCTCGACGAAGTGGACGCTCGCCTCGCGACTCCGGCCGATCGCGCCGAGTCGCTGGAGCTACGTGCGCTGGCCTGCACGGCGGCTGGTCGTCACGGCGACGCCGCGCGCGCATGGCTCGCGTTCGCGCAGCTCTGCGACGGCCCGCACAAGGAACACGCGCTGCAAGAAGCCGCGACCCACGCGCTCGCCGCCAACGACGAAGTCGGCGCGCTGTTCGTGGCCCAAGCCGCGCACAAGCAAGGCATCGAGCTCGACGGTGTGACGCGCGAGGCGCGCGCCGCACTGACGCTGGAGAACCAAGAGCCCGCGACCGCGGACACTTCGGTGACGCTGGCTCGCGCCGAGCGCCTCTGCGACGGCGGTTCTACGGCCGACGCGCTGAAGCTGCTCCAGTCGCTGGAATCCAGCGCGCCGAGCTTCGACGAACCGATGCGCGCGCGCTTCGCGCGCTGCCAAGCGCGCTCCGTCGCACGCGAGGTCGGAATCGACACGGCACTCACGTGCCTGCGCGAGGAACTCGCACGGCTGTCGCAGCCCGAGCTTCGCCGCGAACTCTACATCCTCGCCGGCGAGCTCTTGGAGCAGGCTGGTCGCATCGACGAGGCCATCGAGGCCTACCGGGGGCGAATCTGATGCTCAAGTTCAACTACGCGCTCAACCTCGGACTCGCAACGCTGCTCGTCGTGCCGGCCGTCACGCTCGGCTCCGGCGGCGAGGACTCGCTCGAGGCCACGTTGCAGCGCACGCTCAAAGCGCTCGACCAGCTCGCGGCCGTCGAAGAGCGTCTCCAGAACGGCGACGCAACGGCGATTCCGACCGTGCTCGCCGCGACCGAGGCTCCTCTCCCCGCACCGGCGGAGGACCCCGGCGCACGCGACGCGCTGCTCGAGAGCCTGCGCCACGACGTCGCGCGTCTCCAGAGCGAAGCCGAACAGCTCGAGAGCCGCCCGGCGAGCGCCGCCCTACCGAGCTCCGCTCCGACCACGAACACCGCCGCCGAAAGCAGCGCGGCGACCACGACCACCGAAGTTCCCGCCGCGACGACCGGGCTCGACGACGCGCTGCGCGCGCAGCTCGCTCGCAGCGTCGGCGCTGCCGCAGCGCCGGCGAGCACCCCCGCCATCACGACACCTGCGGCGGCCGCTCCTTCGCGCGCTTCGAACGCGCGCGCCTTCGAGCCCGCCGGTTACGCCGCCGACGCCCTGCGGCTTGGCCGCGCCTGCTACCGCCAAGGCCGCTACGCCGAGGCGCTCGCCGCGTTCGAGCAGCGCCTCGAAGACGTCGAGTGCGCCTACTGGCGCGCGCGCACGCTGGAGAAGCTCGGCCGCGACACCGAAGCGCTCGCCGGCTACAGCGCCGTGATCGCTCGCAAGGATGCTGGGACGCACGCCGAGCGCGCGCGCGAAGACCTTGAGTTCCTGCAGTGGCGTGTCGATTTCGAGCAGCGCAGCAAGCCTGCGGAGAAGCGCCCGTGACGCCGACCAGCCAACCCTCTCTGCCCGAGCTCGATCTCGAGCACGCCGTGCGCGAGCTCGAGCAACTCGGCGCGAGCTTGACGACGAGCTACCGCGCGCTCGAAGCGCGCGCGCAGCGCGTCGAGCAAGAGCTGGCCGTCGCGAACCGCGAGCTTGCGCGCAAGGTCGCCGAGCTCGACGAAGTCAAAGCCGGTCTCGAGGCCGTGCTCGCAGCGCTGCCGACCGGCGTGCTCGTGCGCGACGCAGAAGGTCACATCGTGCGCGCCAATGCCGCGGCACTCGCAGTGCTCGGCCGCGACGAAGAATCCGTTCTCGGCGCCTCTACGACCGAGTTCGACGGCAAGGTCGACGAGTGGACC
The DNA here is from genome assembly GCA_903928115.1 of uncultured Planctomycetota bacterium. GTDB lineage: Bacteria > Planctomycetota > UBA1135 > UBA1135 > F1-120-MAGs118. The sequence continues at coordinate 15,692 of CAIYPP010000053.1, read as the reverse complement.
GAGCACGAGAGCCTGCGCTCCGACGGCTCGCGTCGCGTGGTCGCTTCGCGCCGCTCCATCGTGGGCCGCGACCTACGCCAAGGCGGCGAGTTTGCCGGCACGGTCGAGATCCTCGACGACCGCACGCGCGTGGTCGAGCTCTCCGAACGCCTGCATACGCTCGACAAGCTCGCCGCGATGGGAGACATGGCGTGCGGGATCGCGCACGAGCTGCGCAATCCGATGATGGCCGTCAAAGGCTTCGCCGAGCTACTCGCGCCGCGCCTGCCGGAAGGCAGCGACGAGCGCCGCTGGGCCGGCCTGATCGCCGAGGGCTCGGCCGAAGCCGACTCGATCCTGACGAGCATGATGTCGCTCGCCAGCCCCGAAAAGCTCACGCTCGACTCGGTCGACGCGCAGGAACTCGCCCGCGCTGCGCTGCGCCTTGCGCGTCTCGACGCCGAGCGCGACGGTCCCGCGCGCCACCAGCTCACGAGCAGCGTCGACTGCCCGAACTTCGCGGGCGATCGCATCAAGCTGCGCCAGGCGCTGCGCAACCTGCTCGCGAACGCCATGCAGGCCCAGCCGCAGGGCGGCGCGGTCCACCTCTCGATCGAACGCGCTGGCGACGAGGTCGTCGCCCGCGTGCAGGACGCCGGCCCCGGCATCCCGCGCGAGCTCGCCCGCCGCGTGTTCGAGCCCTTCTTCACCACGCGCGCCGAAGGCACTGGCCTCGGACTCGCCCTCGTCCAGCGCATCGCCGTCCTCCACGGCGGGCGCGTCGAACTCTCGTCCCTGTCGTCCCCCCTCGGCGGCGCAGAAGTGCGCCTCCACATTCCCTTCCGCAACTGAAACTCGCCATGTCCATCCAGAAGATCCTCGTCGTCGACGACGACAACCTGTCCCGCCAGTTCCTCGTCGAGGCGGTCAAGAGCCTCGGCTTCCAGGTCGCCATCGCCCGCGACGGCAATGAAGGCTTCGAGCAGGCCCGCAACGCGAGCCCTGACATCGTGCTGACGGACCTGCGCATGCCGGGCTCGGATGGACTGCAGCTCGTCGAGCGCCTGAAGAACGAGATGCCGGGTCTGCCGGTGGTCGTGATCACGGCGCACGGCACGGTCGAGACCGCGGTGCAGGCCATGCGCCGCGGCGCCGTGGACTTCCTGATGAAGCCCTGCACGGCCGACACGCTGCAGCTCGTGCTGCGCCGCATCGAGCGCACGACGAAGCTCGAGCGCGAGAACGAGTACCTGCGTCAGGAGATGCTCGGCAGCGGCTCCCGCACGATCGCCGAGAGCCCTGCGATGCAGGAGACCGTTCGCGCGGCCCAGCGCATCGCGAAGAGCAAGGGCACGGTGCTCGTCACCGGCGAGAGCGGCACCGGCAAGGAGCGCATCGCTCAGATGATCCACCAAGAATCGACTCGCGCCAGCGCGCCCTTCGTGCGCGTCAACTGCGCGGCGCTCTCCGAGAGCCTGCTCGAGAGCGAGCTCTTCGGTCACGAGAAGGGCGCCTTCACGGGTGCCATCAAGAGCCGCGAAGGCCGCTTCGAGCTCGCCGACGGCGGCACGCTCTTGCTCGACGAGATCGGCGAGATCTCGCCCGCGCTGCAGGCCAAGCTGCTGCGCGTCCTCGAAGAGGAGGAGTTCGAGCGCGTCGGCGGCACCGCCACGATCAAGGTCGATGTGCGCGTGATCGCGACCACCAACCGCGACCTCGCCGCCGAGGTCAAGGCCGGTCGCTTCCGCGAGGATCTCTACTACCGCCTGCACGTGCTGCCGATTCACATCGCGCCGCTGCGCGAGCGCTCGAAGGACGTCCTGCCGCTCGCCCGCCATTTCCTGGCGCACTTCGCCCGCACGCAGGGCACCAACGAGCTCAACCTCTCGACCGCCGCCGAGCAAAAGCTCCTGCAGTGGACGTGGCCGGGCAACGTGCGCGAGCTCGAGAACGTGCTCCAGCGCGCGGTGGTCCTGTGCCAAGGCACGACCCTCGAGCCCACCGACATCGTCTTCGGCGCCGCCACCGGCCCCGTCGGCGTGCTGCAGGGCGGTCTCGCCTCGGTCGCCTCGGCTCTGCCGTCGCTCGCCAACCGTCCGCTCGCCGACATCGAGCGCGAAGCGATCCTCGAGACGCTCGCGTCGACCGGCGGCAACAAGACGGAGGCCGCGCGCCGCATGGGCGTCAGCGCCCGCACCCTGTCCAACAAGATGAAGCTCTGGCGCCAGCTCGGTCTGGTGGCCTGAGAGACCCAGAGGCGAGCGCACCACCATGGAAGCCGGAAGCACGGGCAACGTCGACCTCCTGATGCGGCTCATGAGCGCCACCGCCGAGCGGTCGCGCGTCATCTCGAGCAACATCGCGAACGTCAACACGCCCGGCTACCGGCGTCAGGTGGTGCAGTTCGAGGGCCTGCTGCGCGACGCTCTCGAGTCCGGGAAGGGCGGACTCGAGGGCGTGCAGCCGGCCGTCGTCGAGGACACGCTCACTCCGGCGCGCTCCGACGGGAACAACGTCAACTTGGAGCTCGAGCTCAACTCCGAGCGGCAGAACCGCCTCCTGTATGAGACCTACGCGGCGATGCTGCAGAGCCACTACGACCTGATCGACACCTCGATCCAGAGCGGCCGCTAGCGCCGCAGGTGAGCCATGGACGGCGTGAACAACCTCTTCAGCGGGATGCGCATCGCCGCGACCGGCATGTCGGCCGAGCGCGTGCGCATCGACACGGTCGCCAAGAACATCGCCAACGCCTCGGTCACCAAGACCCCCGAGGGCACCCCCTACCGCCGTCAGGTGGTCGAGTTCGAGCCCATCCTACGCCAGCTGGAGGGGGGGGAGGTCCAGAACGCCGGGGTGCGGGTGCGGGCCGTCGCCGAGGACACCCAGACCCCGTTCCAGCGGGTCAACGACCCCTCCCATCCCGATGCTGACACTGCGGGCTGGGTCTCGTACCCAAACGTCAACACCACGCGAGAGATGGCCGATCTGATCACTGCCATGCGTGCCTACGAGGCCAACCTGCAAGCGCAGGACGGCTTCGTGCGCATGGCGGAGCGCGCCCTGCGCCTCCTCCAGTGACCTGAACACGGCATCTGCGCATGATCCAAGGCGTCGGACAAGGCGGACTCGCGAAGGCGGCCATCGAGGCCGCGCTGGCCTCCATGCAGCAGCGTGGGGTGCGCACCGAGGGCGCCACCGCGCGCGGTGCCGAGGGAGCCCTCGCCGCCGGTGCGCCCGCGCCGAGCTTCTCGGACGCCCTGACGCAGGGCATCGCCAAGGCCGACGAGTCGATCAAGGCCTCGGAGACGCTGCCGGTCGACCTCCTCACGGGCAAGGTCGGCGACTTCCACGAGGTCGCGGGGCAGCTCAAGCAGGCCGAGCTCGCCTTCAAGTTCAGCCTCGAAGTGCGCAACAAGCTGATCGACGCGTACCGCGAGACCATGCGGATGAGCGTCTGAGGTAGGACCGGATGAACTTCGAACTCAACAACCTCTTCGACGCCGCTCTGAAGGCCCCCGCGCGCACCAAGCTCGTGGTGGTCCTCTCGCTCGTCGCCGTGCTCGGCGCCTTCGGCATCGGGAGCTGGCTCTCCTCGCGCCCCCACTTCGTGAAGCTCTACACCGAGCTCTCCGACGCGGAGCGTGTCGCGGTCGAGAAGTCGCTCGCCGAGGCGCAGATCCGCTACCGCGTCAGCGACTTCCCCGGCCCGTTCGTGATCTACGTCGACGAGCCGCAGTTCGACCAGGCGCAGATCGCCGTCGCGCTCTCCGAGTCGCTCAAGACGCAACCCAAGGGCATCGACTCCTCGGCCTCGGGCGCGTCCACGATCTTCCTCTCCGCCGGCGAGCGCGCGCAGAGCATGCAGAAGCGCGAGTGGCAGGAGACCGAGCATCTCCTCGAGCAGCTCGAGTTCGTCACCGACGCGACGGTGACCACGTCGATGCCCGACACGTCGCCGCTGCGCGCGAAGAAGCCGGTGCAAGTCTCGGTGGCGCTCGCGCTCAAGGGCGCAGGCGACCTGACGGCGGAGCAAGCTGCCAACGTCGCGAAGCTCGTCCGCTTCCGCTTCGGCGTGCCCGCTGAAAACGTGATCATCACGGACCAATCGGGCCGCACCCTGCACGACCCGACCGCCGACGAGGACAACGGCCGCATGTCGCGCGAGTTCCTCGCGCAGGCCGAGGACTACGAGCGCGAGCTCGCCGCGAAGGCCAATCGCCACCTCGAGCAGACCTTTGGCGCGCGCAAGGCGCTCGTCACCGTCACGTCGCAGTGGAACTACGACCAAAGCACGATCATCGACGAGAAGATCGACCCTGAGACCGTGGCGCTGCAGGTCGACACCAAGGAGACCACCACGCCGCTCGGCTCGGCCTCCGGCGTCGGCGGCGTGACGGGTGTCGCCGCCACTGCTCCGACCGAGTTCGGCAACGAGTCGGCGGCCGTTCCGACGGCTCCGGTGGCGACCGGCGGCACGCAGGCCTCCAAGACCAAGGACCAAAAGACGACCTACGAGGCGAGCCGCTCGCGCACGCAGACCGTGCGCACCGTCCCGCGCCTCGAGCGGCTCTTCGTGTCTCTCACGCTCGACGAGAGCCTCTCGGCCCGCCGCGCGGAGATCCAGAAGATCGTCGAGGCCGCCGTGGGCTTCGACACCAGCCGTCAGGACGTCATCGGCGTCACGACGACCGCGTTCGCGGCCCCTGAAGTCGCAACGGGGGCCACCCCGGGGGCGGAGACCGGCAGCGGCGCGGCTCCGATCGAAGAGGACGCCCCGAGCGCGATGACGCAGATGCTGCTCGAGCGCGGCGTCGAGATCGCGGCAGCCGTCGCGTTCCTCGCGCTGCTCTTCACGAGCCTGCGCGGCTCGCGCAAGAACAACGCCTCCGAGCTCGCAGGCGCGCCCGCCGCCGCGACCGCCGGCGGCCCGAGCGGCGAGACGAACATCGACCCCGAGGCACTCGCCCGCGCGCAGATCGAAGAGCTCGTCCGCACCGACCCGCGACGGGTTGGCGAGATCCTCTCCCGCTGGGTCGACGAGAAGTCCACGGCGAAGGTCTGAACCATGGCTTCCTCGAAGGAGATGAGCGGCGCGCAAAAAGCCGCTGCGTTCCTGATGAGCCTCGACAAGGAGGCCGCGGCGAACATCATCAAGCACATCGACGAGAAGGTGATCGTCGAGGTCGTCGAGGCCATGGCGCGACTCGAGGCGGACATGGTCGCCGTCGAGGCCGTCCGCGCACTCGACCGCGAGTTCGTGAAGACGCTCCGCAAGCCGCGCGCCACGCGCCTGCGCAGCGAAGATGAGCTGCGCACGATGCTCGAGCAGACGCTGGGCAAGTCGCAGGCCGGCGAGCTCTTCAAGAAGATCCAGCAGCGTCTGCTCCACGAGCGTCCGTTCCTCGCGATCGAAAAAGAGCCGGCGGAGCTGATCCACAAAGCTCTCGAGCGCGAATCGGACTCCGTCGCCGCACTCGTGCTCGCCCACCTCGATCCGTCGCTCTCCGCCGAGCTCCTGAGCCTCATGGACGGCGAGCGTGCCTTGTCCATGATCCGCCGCATGGCGACCTTGGTGCCGCCGAGCTTCGACACGCTCGTCGCCATCGCGCAGGACCTGCAGGCCCGCGTGCGCGAGGCCGCGAGCGGCCCCGTGGCTCCGGACACCGGCGCGCGCCTGCGCACGATCGCCGAGGTGCTGAACTACAGCCAGCCCGAGGTCGAGAAGACCGTCCTCGACGGCATCCACCGCGACGACGCCAAGATGGCGACGAACATCCGCGAGTTCATGTTCACTTGGGAGAACCTCGCGGACCTCGACAGCCGCGCGATGCAGAAGGTGCTCGGTTCGATCGACACGCGCACCCTCGCGATCTCGCTCAAGGGCTCGTCGGCGGCCGTCGAGCAAAACATCATGGCCAACCTGAGCTCGCGCGTCCGCGACATGGTCAAGGACGAGCGCGAAATCGCTGGTGCGATGACGGTGCGAGACATCCAAGCCGCGCGCGCCGAGGTCATGAAGGCTGTCCGGACGCTGATGGAGTCCGGTGAGTTCCGCCCCGCACGGGCAGGAGAAGAGCTTGTCTCCTGAAAATCTCGTCGTGAAGCTCGGCGTTGCGCCGCGCGCCGTGAACCTGTGCCGCGGAGGGCTCGCGGGACTGATCGAACGTCGCGTCGCACTCGCACGCGCCGAAGGCGAGCGAGCGGCGAGCGCCAAGGCTGCGCGCGCGCTCGAGCTCGCCGCCGAACGCCTCGATCGCGCTCGCGAAGAGGCGCAGGCCGCGCTTGCGCGCAACACGGTCCAGCTCGCGGTCGAGATCGCGCGCACGCTGGTCCGCAAGGAGCTGATCGCGGGCACGCACAACCTCGAATCCATGGTGCGCGAGGCGCTGGCAGCGTCCGGCGCCGGCCGCGGCCCGTGCACGGTGCACCTCAACCCCGCGGACATCGCGGCGCTCGAAGGCGTGCGCTTCCGCGCGGGAACCGAGCTCGAGCCCGACGAAGCCGTCGCGCGCGGAGATGTCCACGTCGAGACGCCTCACGGGCTGCTCGTGCGCGAGACCTCGGAAGCGCTGCGCTCGATCCACGAGCGCCTGCTCGGGGAGCTCTCGTGAAGCTCGACCTCGAGCGCTGCCGACGCGCCATCACCGAGGCCGCTGCCCCCCACTTTCGCGGTCGCGTCGAGAACGTCTCGGGCGTGATGATCGAAGCGACGGGCGTGCCCGCCGCCATCGGCGAGCTATGCCGCATCCGGCGCGGACCTGTCGACAGCCCCAACGCGCTCGTCGACGCAGAAGTTGTGGGCTTCCGCGGCGCGAGCACGCTGCTCATGCCTCACGGTGACATCGTCGGCATCGCCCCGAACCAGCCCGTGATCGCGCTGAAGCGTCCCTTCTGCGTCCCCGTGGGCCGCGAGCTGCTCGGCCGCATGCTCGACGGCTTTGGCGCGCCGATCGACGCAGGCCCGCGCATCCCCGAGCTCGAGCTGCGCAACGTTCGCACGGACTCGCCGGACCCCCTCTCGCGCAAGCCGATCGACGAGCCGCTGCAGACCGGCGTGCGCGCGATCGACGGCTTCGCCACGCTCGGCCGCGGCCAACGCCTCGGCATCTTCGCCGGCTCGGGCGTCGGAAAGTCGACCTTGCTCGGCCAGATCACGCGCGGAACCGACGCGCAGGTGATCGTGGTGTGCTTGGTCGGCGAGCGCGGCCGCGAGGTGCGCGCGTTCGTCGACGAAGTGCTCGGGCCTGAGAACACTCCCAAGTCCGTGATGGTGGTCGCCACCTCCGATCGCCCGCCGATCGAACGCTTCATGGCGCCCTTCGTTGCGGTCACGGTCGCCGAGTGGTTCCGCGATCAGGGCCTCGACGTCCTGCTCGTGATGGACTCGGTCACGCGCTTCGCGGCGGCCTCGCGAGAGATCGGCCTCGCAGCCGGCGAGCCGCCGACGGTGCGCGGCTTCCCGCCGAGCTTCTTTGCGACGGTTCCCAAGCTCGTCGAGCGCATGGGGCGCACGCGCAAGGGCTCGATCACCGGGCTGCTCACGATCCTGCTCGACGGCGACGACGTGAACGACCCCGTGGCCGACACGCTGCGCGGTCTGCTCGACGGTCACCTCGTGCTGTCGCGCGACCTCGCACAGCGCGGCCATTATCCGGCGATCGACGTCCTCGCCAGCCTCTCGCGACTCCTGCCGGCGCTCTCGAGCGAGGCCCAGCGCAGCGAAGCGAGCTCCGTCCGTGGGCTGCTTGCGGCATGGAAGGAAGGTCGCGATCTGGTGGAGATCGGTGCCTACAAGCCGGGAACGAACGCGCGTCTCGACGCGGCGATCGCGCTGCGACCCGCGCTCGACCTGCTGCTGCGCCAAGGCACGCACGAGACGACTCCGCTCGCGGAGACGCGCGACCTCGTGGGTCAGCTCGCGCGCGCGGCTGCGGCTCAGGAAAAGCAGGCCCGCGACGCCCGGCCCGCGCCGAGTGCCCCCGCGCGAGGAAAGAAATAGTCCATGCGCCGCTTCCAGTTTCCGTTGGCGCGGCTGCAGCGCGTGCGCGAGCTCGGCGAAGAGCTCGCGCGCAGCGAGCTGCTCGCAGCCGAGTCGACTCTGCACGAAGCGGAGGCGCGGCTCGAACATGCGCGCGGCGAGCTGCGCGGCGCCGAAGCTCACATCGCCCGCCTGCAGGCGGACGCACAGCTCGCTCCGGGCGAAGTGCTCGCAGCGCAGCTCACGCTTCCCGCGCTGTCCGCGCGGACCTCAGAACGCCGCGCTGAAGTCACGGTCGCAGCCAAAGCCGTCGACGAAGCGCGCGCAGCGTGGCAGGCCGCCCGCATCGAAGTGCGTGCGCTGGAGCGGCTCGAAGAACGAGCCCGGGATGTCTTCCGTGAGGAAGAACGCGGGCGTGAAGACAAGGTGCTGGCCGAGATCGTCGACCGCAAGGCGGCGATCGACAGCGCTGGAAACGTCGGAGAATCGCGATGAACAAGAACGCCAAGCTCGGTCTGTACGCAGCCGGTGGGCTCGGGGGCTTCCTCGTGGCCTATGTCACGTTCGCTTTGATGATGGGCGCCGCGCCGCACCAGATCCCGGTGGTCGGCGCCGTCTTCCCGCAGCCGCAGGAGAAAGCAAAGGAAACACCCGCGCCCCGCGCGGAAGTCGCGTCGACACCGAGCACGGCCCCCACGCGCACGGAGACGCGCACCGTGAGCGCGGGCCTGATGGACGTGTTCCAAATCGAGTCGCCCTATGCGTCCGGCGAGCTCCAAGGACTCGCCGACGAGCTCAAGCGCAAGTCGGCGGAGCTCGACACGCGCCTCGCAGAGGTTGCGAAGCGCGAACAAGCGATGCAGCTGCGCTCCGAGCAGCTCGACGAACACTCGGCCGAGCTGCAGCAACTGCGGCAGTCCCTCGAGGAGCGAGAGCGCGACCTCGCTGGCCGCGAGGCCACCGCGACGGAGAGCGACCGCAGCCGTTTCGAGCGCGAGCAGCAGGGCTGGGTCAAGCTGGCGAAGCTCTTTGCCGATGGCGACGCGACCGAGCTCGGCGCGCGCCTTGCGGAGTACGCCCCGGGCGACGCGGCGCGCATCCTGCAGGCGCTAAAGCCGGCGCGCGCCAAGGAGCTCCTAGAGAACGTCGGAGCCGCCAAGTGGCGCGAGTACGCCGACGCCTACCGCCTGCTCGAGACCTCCGCGCGCGACTGAGCCCTGGGAACCGCTTCCCACCCTCGGGACGGCCGTCCCCGCCCCCGGAGCGCGCTCCGGCCCGGCGGTGGCGGCCGTCAAGCATTTCCGGCATCCGCTCGATAGTTCGGCAGCGAAACACCGCAAGCCCCAGCCTGAACACGCCCCATGGACCTCATGACCCTCATCGGCCTGGTCGGAGCCATCGCGCTCCTGATCTGGTCCATCCTGCTCGGCGCGCCGCTCAAGCTGTTCTACGACTTTCCGTCGGTCGTGATGGTGTGCGGTGGCGCGGCCTGCGTCACGGTGATGAGCTACCGACCGTCGGACTTGAAGAGCTTCGCCAAGGTCGGCCTGCGCGCGCTGTTCTTCAAGCTGCCGACGCCGCAGGAAGAGATCGAGCGGATCATCAACTACGCCAACCTCGCTCGAAAGCAGGGCCTGCTCGCGCTCGAAGCCAAGCTGCAAGAGGTCGACGACAAGTTCTTCGCCAAGGGTATCCAGCTCGTGATCGACGGCTTCGCCGCAGACACCGTGCGCGACATCATGGACCTCGAGCACAGCTTCCAGCAGCAACGCCACGCTCAGGGCAAGAAGATGATGGAGACCATCGCCACCTTCGCGCCCGCGTTCGGAATGATCGGAACGCTCGTCGGCCTCGTGCAGATGCTCGCGAACATGTCGGACCCGAGCTCGATCGGCGCGGGCATGGCGGTCGCGCTCCTCACGACGTTCTACGGCGCCGTGATCGCCAACGTGATCTGTCTGCCGCTCGCCGCGAAGCTCGACCTGCGCGCCAAAGAAGAGGCGCTGCTGCGTTCGCTCATGATCGAAGGCATCGTCGCGATCCAGTCCGGCGAGAAGCCGCAGCTCATCAAGGAAAAGCTGAAGGGCTTCCTCCCGCCGGGCGCGCGCGAACAGGTCGCCGCCTGATCCAAGAGGCTCCGCGTGGGCAAGCACGACGTCCCCGAAGATCCGCCCCAGTCCGCACCGGAGTGGATCGTCACGTTCAGCGACATGATCTCGCTGCTCGTGACGTTCTTCGTGATGCTCATGAGCTTCTCGACGATCGAGGAGAACGAGGCCGCGATCATCGTCGGTGCGTTCGGTGAGCGCTCGGGCGGCGTCCTCGACGGCGGCCCGTCGAGCGCCGTGAGCGAGCCTCCGCGCGACCGCATGCTCGCGACCAACCCGCTGCGCGGCGGCGACGTCCCCCACTCTCGGCCCGCGGAAGAGCTGCCCGAGAACATCGAGGAAATGGGGCAGAAAAGCACGCCCGAACACGTCGAGGTCGACTTCACGGCCGCGACCGACGGGCTCCTGATTCGATTCGGTGCAGACTCCTCGTTCGAACCCGGCTCGGCGCGCGCCAACGCGGAGCTCTCGAAGGCGCTGCGCGAGCTCGGCGACGTGCTGCAGCACTACTCCCATCTCGTCGTGGTCGAAGGCTACGCCGCAGACAGCTTCGTCCCGACCGCCGCGACCCCGGACGCGCTCGCGCTCTCTGCGGCACGCGCATCGGCCGCCGCGCGCATCCTGCTCGAGTCCAACGACATGAGCCGCGACCTCGTGCAGGTCAGCGGGCTCGGCGACGGCGGTCCACGCGAGGATGAGCACGGCGCCCCGCTCCCGCCTGGCCGAGTCGAGGTCCGCGTGCTCTCGCTCTCCAAGGCCCGCGCGCGCGCGCTCGACGCAGCTCGGGAGCGCAACGAGGAGACGGAGCGCTAGGCATGGCCGAGTTCAAGGAAGATCCGAAGCCGGTCGTGCCGCTGTGGCTCGTGTCGTTCGGCGACATGATGACCAACGCGCTGACCTTCTTCATCTTGATGGTGTCGATGGCGCACCAGCGCGACTATGGGCTGATCGCCCGCGGTCTCGGCTCCTTCGTCGTCGCGCTCAAGTCCCACGGTCTTCCGGGAATGATGAGCGAAGACGAGAAGATCGCGATCTTCAACGAGTTCCGCGTGCGCTTCAACTTGCCGCCCGAGGAGGACCCGCTGCGGCGCGAGACGATGATGAACGCGAGCGACATGGAGCTCGTCCGCGCGGCTGCGGCACAGGCGCTGCGGCCCCACGATGAGCTGTTCCAGCCCGCGGTCGCCGCGTTCGAGGCGGGCAGCGCGGAGCTGACCGCGCCTTCTCGACGCTACCTCGACCGACTCGCCGAGACGCTGCGACCCAGCAGGGGCCAGCTGCTCGTGCTCGAAGGACACGGCTTGGATGCCCCCGGCGCGCCCAACGACCAGCAACTGGCCTTGGCACGGTCGCGGGCCGTGCGGGAGTACCTGCTCAAGGAACACGAATTTTCTGCCGACAGGGTGGAGGCACGTTCGTGGTTCATCGAGGTCGAGCCGGCCGGCGCGGGTACGCGCTGCGTCGACGCGCGTCTGGTGACCCCAGCTGGCCAGAAGAAGTGAGCACCCCATGAGCGACCCGAAGAAGGACGAGAAGAAGGACGACAAGGCGCCCGCGAAGTCGAAGGGCAAGCTGCTCGCCATCGGCGGCACCGTGACGGGCCTCGCGCTGGCCTTCGTGGCCGCGACCTTCGCAGTTCCCGCCAAGGAGGCGCCGACGCCGGAGCTCGCTGGCCCCTACGTCGGCCCGATCACGCCGAACAAGGTGCAGGTCAACCTCAGCGACGGACGCACCTACCTCGTGCTGCAGCTCAACTTGCTGCACGACGCGTATGCGCCCGACTACCTGAGCAAGCGCGCGGAAGATGCCGTCTGTCAGGCCGAGATCCGCGACGCGCTGGTCACCATCGCTTCCGCCAAGTCGCGCAGCGACGTCACCGACAAGGTCAACAAGCCGGTCTTCCTCGAGGAAGTTCGGCACGCGATCGAGCCGCTCGTCTTCCCGGTGCACTTCGGCGACGCCGCGGACCCGATGAGCGCCGACAGCATTTCGAAGATCGCGCCGGGCGACTCGATGCAGAGCTCCCAGTTCCGCGGCCTGCACGCCGATCACACCTTGCGTATCGACGCGCTGCAGAAGCTCGCGACGTTCGATGGCGGCGCAGAAGTGCGCTTCAAGGGCGACGAGCAGAACCTCGAAGTTCCGTGCGGGGACGGGACGTCGATCTGGATCGACGTGACCTCGCTCGAACCGACGTTTCAAGGCGAAGTCCACGTCGGCGTGATGGGCCGCACCCGCCGCGTGCTGTGGAACGAAGTCTTGCTGCAGTAACTCCTGCGCAGGATCTGCTCCGAACCATCGAGGACCACGAACTTGACCGGCAACCTGACACCCGAGGAGGCACGCGCGCTCTCGACGGCTTTCGCCGACGAGACGGCGTCGGGCACGCGCTCCTCGCACGTCGAGCCGCGACAGTTCGATCGGCCTCAGCGCCTGTCGGTCACCGAACTCGCGGAGCTGCGCGAGCGCCTGCGCAAGGCACTCCCCGACATCGCGCGTGAGCTCGCTCCGGCGATGCGCGGCGCTCCTGCGATGGAGCTCGTCGAGGTCACCGAGGTCCACGCGGAGACCATCGCCCAAGGGCTCGTCGAGCCGTTCGCGCTGCTGCGCTTCGAGGTCGATCGCCAGCCGGGCTGGATGGTGTGGGACTGCAAGGCCGCGCTCGCGACGCTCGACATCGCGCTCGGTGCCGCCGAGTCCACGGAGAGCTCGCCGCGCGCCTTCACGAGCATCGAGCGCGCCATGTTCCCGCGCATCGCCTCCGCAGCGCTCACCAAGCTCGCGAAGCTGCTCGGGCTCAACGTCGGCAACTTCACCTGCGTTCAACTGCACGAATCTGTCGGCCATTGGCGCCAAGGCGGCGACAAGGCCGAGCCCCAGCGCCTGTGCGTGACCCTCGCGATCGAGGGCCCCGGCGGTACGAGCCAATGGCGCGTCCTCCTGCCCGGAGTCGGCCCCGCACCCCGCGCGGCCACAAAGAACGACAAGGCGCCCGCCCTCCCCGCCCACTTGGGTGAGATCGCGGTCGAGGTTCACGCGCGGCTCGGCGCGAGCGAAGTTCCGCTCGCGCAGCTGCTCGCACTCGAAGTCGGAGACGTCATCCCGCTCGGGCTGCCGCAGGGTGCGCAGCTCGAAGTCTTGGTTGAGAACGAGCCCTGCCTGCGCGCAACGCTCGGCCGTTCCCAAGGTCGAATCGCGCTGCGCGTCACCTCCACCGAGCGTCCCAAGATCGACGCCTGAGCGACCGAAAGAAGACCTGCGATGAGCGACATCAAGAACATCGAGACCGCGATCGAAGCCGCCACGGAGGCGGTCCGCGTCAGCACCGCGCGGCTCGACGAGCTCGGGGCCGGCAAGGCTTCGGGCGAGCCGATCGGACTGGCCAACTTGATGGACGTGCCGGTCAAGGTGACGGTGGAGATCGGGCGCACGCGCATCCCGCTGGGAGAGCTCGTCAAGCTCGGCCCCGGCTCGCTGCTCGTGCTCGACCGGGAGTCGCACGAGCCTGCGGACATCCTCGTCAACGGCAAGATCGTCGCGCGCGGAGAGGTCGTGACCATCGACGGCGCCTACGGCGTGCGCGTGACGGCGATTCTCAACACTCCCTGAGCTTTCATTCGCTCCTCGTTCACGCCGTCCGGCCCCCTAGCGGCTGGACGGCTTCGTTTCGGGCGGATCGCGCAGGCGGAGTGCGCGAGTTGGCTCGCTGCGGGAGACACGCGAAGCTCGACTTCCCGCTATCGTCTCCGCCCGCGCGCTCGACGCGCTCTACCCACATGGATTCGCTCCTCACCTACGAGAACCTGATCGCCTTCCTCACGCTCTCGAGCCTCGAGATCGTGCTCGGCATCGACAACGTCGTCTTCATCTCGATCCTCACCGGCAAGCTGCCGCTGGAGCTGCAAGCGAAGGCGCGTCGCACGGGGCTCGTCTTGGCGATGGGCATGCGCATCGCGCTGCTCCTCGCCATCGGCTGGGTGATGAGCCTGACCGAGCCGCTGTTCAGTGTCGTCGAACATCCGTTCAGCGGGCGCGATCTGATCCTCGTCCTCGGCGGACTGTTCTTGGTCGGCAAGGCGACATGGGAGATCCACGACAAGCTCGAAGGCGGAACGCACGGCGAAGGCGGTGGAGCGCGCAAGGCCGGTTACGCGGCGGTGCTCGCGCAGATCGTGATGCTCGACATTGTGTTCTCGCTCGACAGCGTCATCACCGCGGTCGGCATGGCCAAGCACATCGGCGTCATGATCGCGGCGGTGATCGCGGCGGTGCTGGTGATGCTGGTGTTCGCAGGGCGGATTTCGAACTTTATCGAGCACCACCCGACGATGAAGGTGCTCGCGCTGTCGTTCCTGCTGCTGATCGGCGTCGTGCTGATCGCCGACGGCTTCGGCCAGCACATCAGCAAGGGCTACATCTACACGGCGATGGCGTTCTCGCTGTTCGTCGAGATCCTGAACCTGCGGCTGCGCAAGACCACGAAGCCGCCGGTCGAGCTGCACCAGAGCTACGTCGAAAAGTAGCGCCCCGTCACAGCCCGAACGCGCCGACTCGCGCCGAGGCGCCCGCCGAGAATCGCGCAGGGTCGAAGAAGCGCGTGTCGAAGCTGCCGACGGGCTCGCCCGCGAGCATGCGCGCGACGCCCTCGCCGACGGATGGTGCGAGCTTGAAGCCGTGGCCTGAGAAGCCGGATACGAGGATCAGGTTCTCGAAGCCCGGGCAGCGGCCGATCAGCGCCTGCGAATCGGGGGTGAGCGTGTACCACGCAGCGAGCACGCCCGCGTCCGGCTGGGCCGCGTAGCGCGGAAGTCGCTCGGCGAGCACATCGCGGGACCAGCGCGAGAATTCCGCAGAGACCTGCTCCTCCAACGTGTCGGGGTCTTCGAGCACGCGGTCGCGCTCGTAGTCCATGCCGCCGACGCGCGTGCGATCGCGCTGCGGCTCGCAGCGCGTGTAGTAGCCGAGCTCGATGTCGAGCAGAACCGGATGCGCAGGTTCGGGTTCTGCTGACGCGGCGAAGCGCGCGTCGAACTCGGCGTCGAGGGCGCCGGAGACAGCCGGACGCGTCTTCATGCGCTCTGGGAGCATGGCGAGGAAGTGCTGCTCAGGGCGCACGACCTTGAGCGGAAGGTCGACACCCGCACGCAGCAGCAGACGGCGCGTCCACGGCCCCGCCGCGACGACGAGCCGCTCGCAGGTGTGCTCACCTTCACTCGTGCGAACTCCGACCACACGTGCTCCGTCCGTGACGATGTCGAGCACTTCGACACTCTGCTTTGCGATCGCGCCCGCGCCGCGCGCGGCCGCCACGAAGGCGTCGACGGTGCGCTGGGGATCGACGTAGCCGGAGTCGGGCTCCCACGCGCCGAGCGCGCGATCGTCGACCTCGATGCCGGGCACGAGCCGACGCATCGTAGGCGCGTCGACGAGCTCGACCTCGGCGCCGCACTCGCGCATGAGTTCGACGTTGCGACGCACGAGGTCCAGCGTGGAGCTCTGGCGCGGGCCTCCGATCGTCAGCACGCCACAGCGCGTGAAGCCGATCGGGCGCGCGTGGCGCGTCTCGAAGTTCGCGTAGGCTCGCAGGCTGTCGCGGGCCATGCCGATGAGCTCGCGGTCGCTGT
>CAIYPP010000052.1 GCA_903928115.1 uncultured Planctomycetota bacterium | reverse complement strand
GCGCGCGACGGACGGGCTTACCTCACGCGACCCGCCTGCGGCCAAGACGACGAACCTCTCCAACGGCATCGGCTTCAACCTGTGTCCGTGATCTTCCGTTGACCCGACGGCGGGTCGCGGCTCGATGATGGTGGGCAGTCCTCTCGGGGGCTGCCTGCTGCGCTTTTGGGGGTGATGCCGTGGGGGCGGGCCTTTCCGCGGGCGTGGGGCCTCCCTACTGTGAGCCTCCATGGAGGTGGCGCAGGCTGGGGCGGAGAGGACGGCGGGGCGCTGGGTGTGGCTCGCCGTGCTCGTCGGTCTCGTGCTGCGTCTCTGGGAGGCTGCGGAGTCCAGTCTCTGGCTGGATGAACTGCACACGCTGTCGCACGCGAGCCTGCCGGATCTTGGCGCAGTGGTGGACCATGTGCGCGCGGAGGTCGTGCACCAGCCGCTCTTCTTCGGCTGCGTCCACATGTTCGGTGGTTGGGAGGAGGGCACGACGCTGAGGCTGCTGCCGGTGCTGTCGAGCCTCCTGCTGTTCGTTCCGCTGGTCGCGTTCGCGCGCGCGGCGGGGCTCGGTGCGCGGGGCGTCGCACTCGCGGCTTGGCTGCTCGCGGTGCTGCCGTATCAGGTGCACTATGCGACGGAGCTGCGGCCCTACGCGTGGCTTTCGGTGTTCGCGGCGGGAGCGATGTGGGCGGCCTTCGCGGAGCAGGGCTCGCGCGCGGGGCGACTCGCATTGTTCGCGCTGTGCGTTGCGGCGGGCGTGATGACGCATCGCGTGATGGAAGTGGTCGTGCTCTCGATCGGCTTCGCGCGACTCTGTGTGCGCAGCCGCGAGATGCTGCCGCTCACGTGGCTCGTCGGCGCCGGGGCGCTCGCGGTCGCGCCCGAAGTGCCGTGGCTTCTCGCCTACGCAGAGAAGGCGACAACGGACCGCATGGACTACCACGCCGACGTCGGCGGCTTCGTGCTGCGCCCCGCGCTGGTGATGGAAGCGCTCGTCCTGCCCACGCGGCTCTTCGCGCCCTTCCTCGGTGCGCTCGGCGGCGTGTGGGCGCTGCTCGCCAAGCTCGGCGCCCTCGTGTTCTTTCTGGTGCTCAGCGGGGGAGTGGTCCGTTTCTGGCGCTCCCGTCGCGAAGGCTCGCCGCAGCCCGCGCCGGTGCGCGCGCTCCTGTGCTGCAGCGTCACCTGCTTCGTGCTCGTGTTCGCTCTCTCTTTCTATCGCTGGGATCGCTTGCCGCTGCAGTACTTCGCGCCCGTGGCATGGGTCCTGCCGCTGATCGTGGCGCTGCTCGCGGAGCGCTGGCCCGAGCGCTCTCGTCCGCAGTTCGCGGGCTTGCTCGCGCTAGCAGGCTTGGCGCTCGGCGTCGCGCAAGCCGGAGGCCGCAACATGGAGGACATGCGCGGCGCGGTGGCGCTCGCGCGCGAGCTCGGCAGTGAGCGGGCAGGGACGCTCTACACCGGACTGATGGTGCAGCCGTCGCTCTTCCCGCACACCTTGCCCTACGACGCCTATGGTCGCGAGCTTCCGCGCGCGGAGCCTTCCGCGGTGCCGACGCGCGGAGAGGTCGGATTCGAGCGGCCCGTCGTGGTGTTGCGACGGGGTCGCATTCCGCTCAGCGACGCGCGCTGGACGAGGCTCCTCGAAGGGCGGCGCATCGCCGTCGAGCGCAAGGTCGACGACTATCTCGCCGTGTTCGTGCTCGAGCCCGCCCCCTGAGGCCGGGCGAGCTCAGGCCCGCGCGACCTTCTGCTCCGCGCGGACGACCGCACGGTTGTAGACGAACGCCAGCACTTGCCCCGAGATCCAGCCGACCGCGAAGGCCCACGCGCCGCCGATGAACGCGCCGGACCACGAGATCGCATAGCCGGGGAAGAAGATGTCGAGATGCTCCAGCATGTCGCCGGGGCGCTCGCCGCCGCGCAGGAACAGCGTGATCGTCACGAGCGAGAGAACGACTGCGAACAGCGCACCGAGCGCCAAGCTCCACGCGCGAGCGTTGAGTCGGACGTGCTTGTCGAGCTCGGCCTCGCGCTCGGCGCGTGAGATCGGGACGCGCGGCGCGAGCACGCGGCCGAGCGCGTAGCCGACGACGAACGCGTAGAAAAAGCCGAGCAGACCGCCGCGGACCGTGACGTCGTAGCCCGGGAAGATGTGCGAGAGGCGACCGAGGTGCGCGCCGGGATTTTCGCCGCCGGAGACGACGATCCAGAGCGTCGCGCCGAGGACGCCGAGCCCGAGGACGAGTCCCGTCGCGATGCCCCAAGCTCGCGCGCTGGCGCGATGCAGAGTCTTGTCGAGTGTGTCGCGGCTCTGGCTCATCGCGCTAGATGTGGTCGAGGAACCCGCGGCTCTCTTCGAGCTCGACGCGCGCGCGGAACACGAACGACGTGATCGCCAGCGTGAGATTGCGCAGGAACGCAAAGCTCCAGCCGACGACGAAGCCGAGCCAGAAGCTCCAGAACGCGCCGGCGAGCACGCCGAACCACGACACGTCGTAGCCCGGGAAGAAGCTCCGCAGCAGGATCATCGGATAGTCGCGCTCGGGCGAGCGCAGCGCCGAGAGCACCGTCGCCGAGACGACGAGCACGGCGAACAACGCGCCGACCGCCTGTCCGAGGCAGCGCTTGTGCAGCGGTGCGAACGCGAGCTCGAACTGGCTCTCGAGCTCGGGATCGACGCGTTCGGACTGGGGTGCTGCGGAGGTCATGCGCCAGACTTCGGAATGTTAGATCGAAAACCCGAGTTCGAACCACCCCGCGTCCGCTCGAAATGCAGGGACGGAGCCGACGCCTCGGCTCGAGGGACGTCGGGAGGGGCACAGAGGGGGCCTAGCTCGGCCGCAGGCGGCGCAGCGAGGCTCTGAGCCAAAGGTGGGCCCGGAATCCGCGGCTCCCGAAGCTCTCCAGACGCCCCGGGGCCCGGTAGTAGTAGGCGTCGAGCCGCGGCAGGAGCTGCGGCTGCGGCGACCCAGGGAGCACGGCGAGTTCGGTGGTGCAGGCCCGATCGAAGCGCGAGGCCACGGCGCGCGCGACGCGGGCGTCCACGTCGCCGTAGGGATAGCAGAAACTCGTCGGCCGAGTGCCCAGCTCGCGCTCGAGGTCCGCGATCGAGCCATCGAGCTCGTCCGCGAGCCGCGCATCGTCGAGCGAAGTGAGCTTCGCGTGCGTGCGGCTGTGCGACCCGATGGTGAGTCCTTGGCGCTGCATGCGGCGCAGCGCGTCCCAACCGAGCAGCGGCAGCGTCGGGATTTTCGGCGCGGGAGAGCCACCCCACGCGTTGTCCATTCCGACGCGCTGCGTCGCGACGAACAACGTCACCGGAAAATCTTGGAAGCGCAGCAGCGGCCACGCGACCTGCTCAAAGTTGACGAAACCATCGTCGAAGGTGATCGCGACGGCGTCGCGATGGGCGGGGACCTCCGCCAACTCCTCCAGGCGCACGACGGCCACGCGCCCCGAGCGCAGGAACGCGATGTGGCGTCGAAGCACGAGCTCGTCGACCGAGACAGGAGATCCCGAAGGGTCGATCGAGTGATAGGTCAGGATCGCGCGCACGATGGGGGGACTCTAGCGCGATCCGCGCAGCGACGAGAGCTGGGCGCTGGCCCACGGGTGAGCTGGAGACACTGCGAGGAACGTCTCGAGCTCCAGCAGGGCTTCGTCTTTGCGCTGCAAGGCGAGCAGGATCTCGACCAGCACTTGACGCTTGTCGAGGTCCGCCGGCGCGAGCTCGACGGCGCGGCGCGCGTGCGTGATCGCGGCGCCGTAGTCCTGAGTGAGGAAGCTCGCGCGACCGAGCACTTCGTGCGCGAAGGCCGAACGCGGATCGCTCGACATGGCGCGGCGTGCGAGTTCGAGCGCGCGCCGAGGGTCACTCGACGCCATCGCGATTTCCGCAGCCGTGCACAGCACCGGCGTCGACTGCGGGGCCAGCTCGACTGCGCGCTCGATGCGCTCGCGCGCGGCGGGCATGCGCTGGGCGGCCACCGAAGCCGCGGCAGCGCGGCGCCAGGCTTCCGGGTCGCGCGGGACGCGCTGGGTCAGCTCATCGGCGAGGCTCGCAAGCTGGGCGACGTCGTTGCGCGACTGAGCCTGCCCGAACATCACCTCCACATGCGCGAGCGTCCGAGCTCGCTCGTTGCACTGGGGCAGCACGGGGTCGAACGACAGCCAGCCGCGATAGCGCGGCAACTTCGCGGCACGCTCGGCATCGCGTCGCGAGTCCTCCGCGCGCCCGAGCCGTGCGAGGGCCTGCGCGCGGAGCGTCCAGACGATGTAGTCGCCGGGGGTGAGCGCGGCCGCGGAGTCGAGTTCTTTCAGAGCCGCGGCAGCGTCGTTGTCGGCAAGTTCGATCCGCGCGAGACCGATGTGTCCGAGAGCTCGCGTCGCATCGGCACGCAGGCATGCGTCGAACTCCGCTCGGGCTTCGTCGGTCCGTCCCAACTCGAAGAGGGCTCGTGCGACCCGAGCGCGCGGAATGCCGAGCTCGGGCGCAAGCGCGAGCGCAGCTCGGAGTGCCGTGATGGCGTCTTCCAGTCGACCCTGCTGCTGAAGCGCGACGCCGAGGAGGTAGTTCCAGCGCGCACGCGAAGCTCCGAGCTGCGCCGCCGCGGAGAACAGGTCGGCAGCGGAATCACCGAGGTCGAGCGCGAGCGCGATCTCGCCCATCCGTCCGAGCGCGTCGCCGTCTCGCTGGCGCGTCCACGCCCGCGACTCCGCGATCAGGCGCTGCATCGGCTCGAACTCGACCTCCGCCGGAAGCGCAATGTCCGGGATGTCGGAAGCCGCGCAGGCGGCGAGCCAAGCAGCGGAGTCGCAGCGCGCGATCGGGGCGCCGAGCTCGCCCTCGGCTCGAGTCGGTACCGGCAAGTCGGGGAGAGCGCCAGCGAGCGCGCCGCCTCGTGCGAAGAGCGCGTAGCCCGCACCACAGAGGGAGAGCGCGAACGCGCCGAGCTTCAAGGCACTCACTTGGAAGCCTCCCGACGCACGACGACGAGGCGATCGACGTCCAGCGATTCGAGTTGCTGCACCAAGCCGTCCGGCCACGAGATCTTCACGCGCTCCACGCGTACATCTGCTCCGATTCCGAAGTGCACGCGCGGATCGCTGCTCGAGAGATAGCTCGACTGAGCGCGGACCACGCGCATCTGCCGCGAGTTCTTGGTCTGGACCTCCACGCGCGCGCCCAGCGCCGCACAGCCGCGCTCGTCGCGCACGTCGAGCATGATCCAGTGGCCTTGTCCTGCTTGTTCGTTGCGAAGCACGCGTGCGCGGCCGTTGAACGCGGTCACGACGAGGTCGAGGTCGCCGTCCGCGTCGATGTCGCCGCTGCAGAGCGCGCGCGACGACTCGTCTTCGATTGCGCCCGAGCCCGCGGTGACGTCGCGCGTCACGCCCTTCTCGAAGCGCACGAGCTGGTCGGGCTCGACATACGGACGCGGCTCGCCGACGCGGCTCGGCGCGAGGTTCACGGCGCCATTCGCGAAGTAGCCTTCGAGCGCTCCGTCGTGATCCGCATCGAAGAGCACCACGCCGAAGCCCGTCCACGGGGTCGACCACGCAGGGAGCGCCATGCGCGCGCTTGCATCTTCAAAGCGCGCACCGCGGGAGACGAGCGCGAGGTGACTCTGGTTGCGGATATTGGTGACGAGCAAATCGGGCTTGAGGTCGCCGTCGAGGTCCTCGCACGCGATGCCCATGCCGGCGATCGCCACCCCGAGCGCGTTGTACGCGCAGCCAGACTTCAGCGCCTCATCGACGAACTGTCCGTTGCCTCGATTGCGCCACAGCATCGCGGGCGTCGAGTCGTTCGCGACATAGAGGTCGCACGCGCCGTCCCCGTCGAAGTCCTCCGCGACCACGCCGAGGCCTTGACCGCGCGCGCCGAGGATCCCCGCGCTCGCGGTGACGTCCTCGAAGCGGCCATCGCCGAGGTTGCGGTACAGCCGATCTTGCCCCGCCGCCTCGTACGCGCTGGGGTCGCAGTAGTCGGGAACTCCGCTCGCGTAGCAGCGCTTCTCGATCGAAGGCGACCAGTCGACGTAGTTGCAGACGTAGAGGTCGAGCTTGCCGTCTCCGTCCATGTCGAACCACACGGCCGCGGTCCCAAACCCAGCGTCGGCAACGCCCGCTTCGCTCGCGACATCGCGGAAGCGCCCTCCCTCATTGCGAAGGAGCAAGTTGGGCCCCAAGCGCGCGACGAAGATGTCGACGTCTCCGTCCGCGTCGTAGTCGGCCGTGGCCACTCCGTAGGCTGGCCCGGGCAGCGCGGCGCCGCTCTCGCGCGAAATGTCGGTGAACTGCCCCGCGTCGTTGCGCCACAGTCGACAGGCTTGCTCGGGCCCGCTGCCGTCGATCGAGCCGCCGCCGGCGACGAAGAGGTCGAGGTCCGCGTCGTTGTCCGCGTCGAAGAGCGCGGCACCCGGGCCCATCTCCTCAGGCAGCCAAAAGCGGCCGTGGAAGTCGGCATCGTGCACGAAGTCGACGCCGGACTCCGCCGTGACATCGCGCAGCAGCCGCGGTCCGGTCGCCGCGCTCTTGCTCCGGGCCGCGCGCGCGTGGGTCGCGATGTCGCGAGCCGAGGCGGCACTCAGAGCGCGCCACACGCCCGCGCCGACGCCCAGGGCCGTCAGAGCCAAGCACAGAGAGAGCGGGACGGAGCGCATCGGGAGGTCGAATCTACCAGTCCGAAGGAGGGAGGGGAGCGGCCGCCCTCAGCGCGGCGAGGTTCCTTCCGGCACCAGCGCGGAGAAAGCCTCGGCGATTTCGTGGCGCCCGCGGCGGCGGGCGACCCGCCCGACGAGCTCGCAGTAGCGCGGGAGGACGGCGGACTCGCTCCAGCGGCTCGCGAATGCGGAGCGACCCGCAGCGACGAGTCGCTCCCGCAGCTGTCGCGCGTCGATGAACGTAGGGAGCAGAGCCCGCAGCTCGTCCGTTGTGGAGAAGAGTTCGCCGGCACCCGAGGCCTCGAGGATCTCTGGGAACGGACCGAGCCGGCGCGCCAGCACGGGCGCGCCGTTCTGGAACGCCTCGATCAGAATGATCCCGAAGGTCTCGTAGCAGATCGAAGGAACGATCAGCGCAGCGCAGTGCTCGTACAACGCGCGCAGCTCGTCGTTCGACACTCGCCCGAGGAAGCGCACCCGCTCGTTGCTGCCCGCAAGCTCGCGCAGCGCGTGCTCGTGCTCTCCGCGGCCGGCGATCAAGAGGTCCGCGTCCGTGAATTCTCGGAAGAGCGGGATCACGTCGTCGAGACCTTTGATGCGCTCCAGTCGTCCGACGAAGAGGAAGTACGGACGTTGCTGGGGGCGTGGCCTCGGCGTGCTCGGCGCAGCGTCGGGGAGGAAGTACGGGAGCACCTCCATCTCGAAAGGAAAGCCGAACTCGCGGTGCTTCGCGCGACTGAACTCGCTCATCGCGACGAAGGCGTCGATCGAGCGGCCGTGGCGTTCGAGCAGCGACGTGTGGCGCCACAGCTGCGGAGGGCGACGGTGATTCAACTGGCAACGGAAGCACTCGCGGCCTGTGCACAGCTCGCGTCCGTGCCGCCACAGCACATGGCTCGGGCACACGAGCCAATGCTCATGCGCGAAGTCGAGCTTCAGCGCGTCGCCGTAGCTCCACACCGCCGGTCCGCCGATCAGGCTGACGTTGTGGAAGTGCACGACGTCGAACTTGTTGTCGCCGAGGAGCTCCTTCAGGCGCGGCGCGTGCGCGACCGGACGCCCGAGTTGCTGGGTGGCGAGCAGCGAGAGCCGCGGAAAGCTGCTCTCCAGCCGCACGAGCTCCACGTTGGACTCCGGCGGCGGCGGTTCCGGACTCTCGCCGGACAGCTGGGAGTATGCGTCCGTGTCCAGGATGACCGTGTTGTGCACGCCGCGGCGCGCGAGTGCGCGCACGAGGCGCTGGATGCCGATGCCGTCTCCGCCGAAGTTGTACGGCGGGTAGAACGTCGTCACGTGGGCGACGCGCAGAGTCATCGTGCACACTCCACCAGCGCGTCCAGCGCGGCGCGAGCTCCGCGCGGCCACGTCATCGCATCCCCACGCTGCTTTGCAGTTTTTGCAAGGCGCTCTCGCAGCGCCGTGTCGTCGCAGAGCGCACGCATCGCTGCGGCGAGCGGCTCGACGCGGCCTGGCTCCACGAAAATCCCGCCCTCTGCGAGCAGCTCCGGCAGCGGGCTCTCGGTCGTGGCGATCACCGGCGTGCCGCACGCCGCCGCTTCGACCGCCGGCAGGCCGAAGCCCTCGCACTGCGACGGGATCAGCAGCGCGATCGCACCCGAGTGAAGGTGTCGCAGCTCCTCGTCGGGCACGTATCCGGCCCAGTGGACGCGGGCTTCGAGACCGAGCTCGGCGACCGCTTTGCGGATGCGGCCCTGCTCTCCATGGAAGACATCCGTCGACGTCGGACCGACGAGCACGAGGTGCGGATCGCGCGATTCGCTGCGAGAAATCGCGTGGAGCGCGCGCACGATCGATTCCACGTTCTTGTGCGGGTTGAAGCCGCCGACGTAGGTGAACCAGCGGGCCTCGCGGGGCAGTCCGAGCAGCTCCGCAGCGCGGACGATCTCCACGGACGTCGCGCTCGGCCGATAGGCCGGAGCGGGTGCCTCCGTGCTCACGCGGATCTTGTCGCTCGGAACGCGGAGGACACGTTGGAGGTCGCGCGCCGAATATTCGGACACGGTGAGAACGAGCCGCGCTTGCCAGAGCGCGAGCTTGACCTTGGCGTTCCAGAACCAGCGCGCACGCCGCGAGGGCAGCGTGAGCTCGGGGAAGCGCTCGGCGATGCAGTCGTGGATGCAGACGAGCGCGCGCAGCCGCGGCGGCAGCGGAAAGTACGTGTAGACCGAAGGCGAGAAGAACGCGTTGAGCCGCTCACGCGAGACGGCGCGCGTGAGCCTGAGCATATCGAAGGGCGAGCGGTTGCCGTCCGCGGAGGCTGCTTTCGTGGGCGCAACCGTCTGCGCGACGCGAATCAGCGTCACGTTGGGCGCGCAGAGCTCGAAGACACTGGCGGCTGCGTCGTCGGCGAAGAACACGAACTCGTGCTCGGGCGCGAGCGCCACCATGGCGCTGCACAGCTCGCGCGTGAAGCGGCCGTAGCCGCGCACGTTCGCCCAGCACGTAGCGTCGATTCCGAATCTCATCGGCGTCGGCGGAGGATCCACACCGCTGCGGCGCCGATCAAGGCTCCGCCGCAGGCCGCAGCGATACCGAGCTTCCACAGCCAGTCGGTGAGCCTCGTCGGGTTGTCCATGCGACGGAACACCTTGCGCTCGAAGGTGTCGGCGTCGAACTCGTGGACAGCGCGGTACTTCTCGGGCGAAAAGCTGCCCGACTCGAGCGCCCCGAGGGTGCGCACGTCGATGTCGATGCTCGGGCCGTCGACGGTGACGAACGCCCACGTGTCGAGCTGCTCGCTCAGCGCGCGGATCGACTCGCGATTGCGCTGCATCTCCAGCGGCGCCGGGACGAACTCGCAAGACGTCTGCAGGTAGTCGATGCCGTCGCGGCGCTGGTGGCTGAACTTCCACGGTCCAAGGTCCCCGGAGAACACGGCGCGGGTGGGGGACTTGGCGAGCAGGGGATGAACCTCGCTCCACCATGCGGCGTCTTCCTCCCACCAGAGCACGTGGCCGAGGAAGGCGAAGACGTGGGAGCTCTGCGGATACGCGGCGAGCTCCTTGGAAAGGAAATCGCGGCGAGCCTCGTCGAGCTGAACGCCGCGGATGTACTTGGGCGGGCAGTGCGACGCATCGCCGGCCGCGGGCATCCAGCACGAGTTCAGCAAGAGGAACAGCGAACCTTCGTACTCGAAGCTCTCTTGCAGGGCCCCGTAGCGCTCGATCCAGAGATCGCGCGTCACGCTCTCCCAGAGGTCGTGATTGCCCGGAACGCGATGGACGGGCACGCCGAGCTTGGCGAAGACGGCATCGACCGCCTCCCAGTCGCGCAGCACGGCGGCGCGGTCGACTTGCGGGGATTGAAAGTCTCCGTAGACGAGATCGCCCGTGAGAACGACGAAGTCGGGTTGCGCGCTGCGCACCTCGCGCACGAGCTCCTCGTAGCGCGCGGTCGGCAGCATCCCATCGTCGGGTCCGCCGCGCGTGTGGCCGAGCACGGCGAAGGTGAAGGACTGGGCGAGGGCGGCGAGCATCAGCGCGGCTCCGATGGCCATGAGACCACGCGCCACGAGTGAATTCGAAAGCGTGCGCCGCTCTTTTTCGCGTTCGCGGCGATGCCGAGCAGCTCGTATTGGCCCGCAGGGAGTCGCAAGGTGACGAAGCGGTACTCGTGGCGATCGCCGGAGAGTTCCGCTTGGCGTGCGATGCTTCCCGTCGACGAGCGCGCGAGCAGCTCGACCGTGGTGACGTCTTCGCCCGAGAGCTCCACGACGAGCCACGCCTCGTGTTCCGCCGGAGAGACGCTCCACTGCACCTCGCGCTCCACCCGCGCCAAGCCCGTGCGGAGCGTGACTTCGAGGTCGTGCTCGCGCACGCACACGCGACGCACGGATCCGACCCCGCGCCAACCGGCTTGGGTGTCCGAGAAACTTGCCTCGAACGTCTGCTGCGCGAGCGGCGCGAGGGGGACCGTCGATTTCCATTCGCGGGGGAGCCCCGGCGTCGCGTCGCTCGAAGTCACGCCCCACATTCGATAGGCCCACTCCAACTCGCTGGGCGGCGCCGTCTGATCGCCCAGCCGTGCGTCGTCGAACGTGAGGTTGGCGCCGTTCTCCGGCCGCCACACCTGCTCTCCGCCCTGCACCACGGAGCGCACGAGCTTGGGCCAGCCCGCCTCGCCGTAGCGCCAATTCTTGATGTGCGCGTAGATGCCGAGCTTGTTGGACTCGAGCGACGTGTGCAGCACGAACGGCTCCGAGCGGTCCTTGGCTTCGATGCCGCGCTCACAGCCCGCGATGCGATTGGCGAACACGAGCGGTGCGCTGTTCTCGCCGACGGAGATGCCCTTGTCGCCCGAGTCGAGGATCTGGTTGCCGATCACGCGCGGCCAGCAGGTCATCAGGTCGAGGCCGTCGTTGGCCGAACCTTCGATCAGGTTCCACGCGACGAGGCCGCCGGACATGTCGTAGTCGATCGAGTCCGCGTTGGCATGATGGAAGTGCGAGTTCGTGATCGAGCAATCGCCCTTGACGACGTTGATCAGGTCGTCGCAGCGCTGGTTGTGGGCGAACTCGCAGTGGTCGAACACGACGCCCTTGGCGTAGTGCACGCACACAGCGCCCTTGTACTCGACGCGCCCAACTTGGCCCGCTCCGCCGCCGAGGAACTTGACGTGTTCGAGCCGCGAGCCATCGGCGCCTGGCCCTTGCAGCGCGAACACGCCCCAAGGCAAGTCGGGATTCGCGCGTTCGATCGTGATCGGCTGCTCCGCCGTACCGAGCGCTTCGAGCTTGCCGCGACACTCGATCGACACGTCCGGGTCGAGCTTGAGCGTCGTGCCGGGCGCGATGCGAAGCGTCGTGCCAGGCGGAATCAGTAGGTCCTGCTTCAGATGTTGATCGCGCCCGAGGCCCACAAAGTTGTCCGGTCTGCCCCTCGGATCGCCAAATCGATTTGCCAGCACCGTCTTCTCGGCAGGAACGGCCTCTTCCCATTGCCTCTCCGGAAGAGCGGAGAGGGGAGCGAGCTCCGTTGCGACGATCCACGCCCCCGTCAGTGCATTCTTGAAGTGGACCGCCACGTCCGAGCAGCTGCCCTTCGTGAGCTCAGGTCTCCAGAAGAAGCGAATGTGGCATGGTGCGATGGCGAGTTCAGAGCCGGTGCCACCGGGTGACAGGTTGAAACGAGGATGCTCGGGGAAGTTGCCTCCCGGCCAATCGAACATGTTCCCGTAGCCGAGGTAGCGATCCTCATCGTCGAGCACGCCGTTCGCATTGCTGTCGACGCAGAATTGATCGAAGAACGGACTCGCGTCGCTGCTGGCGCTCACCGTGAAATGCGTGAGCTCCACCGGTGCGCGCCCTTCGAGCACGACGTCGATCGTGAAGACGTTCCCGTCGTCGGACTTCGCCGTGAAATAGCTGACTTTCGGATCCGCGAACCATCCCCGCAACGTCTCGACGTTCTTGCGGAGCGTTGCGAGCGCCTGCTTCGCGTCGCCGATGGGCGGGATGATGCCGCTCCTGAGCTGGTCGTATTCGATCGCGTCGTCGAAACGCTCCTGCACGAGGGCGAGGCGCGCTTCGACCTCGTTCAACAGCGAGTCGTCCTTCAGCTTCTCCGCGAGCACCTTCATCGTGCCGGCCCAGATGCGCGGATCTTCGAGCGCGATGCGCCAGAAGCGGTTGATGTTCGAGCCGCGCGGCGGCTTCTCGAGGTCGAGCAGACGCACGTCCCAAGGCACCGGGTGCAAGGTGCCCGACACCGGATCCTCGTACCAGAACTGGTTGTGCACGCCGCTCATGTGGTACGGATCGCCCACCACGAGCAGGTACGCGAGCATCCGCGAGAGCTCGTCCTCGTCGAGCCAGCCGTCGAGGCGCTCGCGCGCGGCCGGCGACGGGTCGTTCAGGTCCGCGAGGAAATCCCCGAGCAACTTCGTGCCGAACGCACCGGGCCGGTCGTTGTTCGCCGCGCGATCCCAGATGTACGGGTTGCGGAACACCTCGCGCGGTAGGTCCTTGAAGTAGTCGCCGCGCTCCGCCGTGTCGGCGCGGAACACGTTGCCCGGCATGCGCAGGTTGCGGCGCAGGAAGCTCTCGTCGATCGGCTCGACGAAGCGGTGCAGGCCGTAGAAGCGGTCGTTCAGGAACACCGGCACGACTTGCTGCTCGGGCGCGAGCAGACCGAAATCCTTCGCGAGGCTGGCCGCGAGATACTGCGGCAGCACGTCCTTCACGCTGAAGGCCATTCCGCGGAAGCCCTTGTAGAGCGAGCCCGACTTGGTCTTGAGCGTGAACGACTTCTTCTCGGTGGTCCAGTGCGCGCTGCCGTCTCCGCGGAAGCGCAGCTCGGCGTCGATCCGATCGCCGTGGTCGTCGACCTGCACGTCGACCCACTCACCCCACGTACCGCCGACATCCGAGTCGATGCGGTCGAAGTCGTGGCGGTCCACGTAGAGACGCAGCTGCGGAATATCGTCGCGCTCGGGATCCATGCGCGACTCGATCTCGGTGAGCGCGACGGTGTCGAGTGCGGTGCGGATGCGATTCCAACCGAACTTGCGCACGCTCGTCTGCGCCGACCACCAGTCGTCGTATTGCCGCGCGTTCGAGTAGTCGTTCACCGACGCGACGAAGAGCCACGTCGCGAGCGCCATCGGCGGCAACGTGAGGAACAAAACGTCTCGGAGCGTCAGCCGACGCCAACCGCGCGACTCGGAAGGTTGGGAGGTGCTCATGGCGTCCACCCAAGCTCCTGTGCGCGGCTCCAGACCAGCGACTCCGCCGCCTGCGCGACGAGCGCGT
Organism: uncultured Planctomycetota bacterium; assembly: GCA_903928115.1. Classification (GTDB taxonomy): domain Bacteria; phylum Planctomycetota; class UBA1135; order UBA1135; genus F1-120-MAGs118. Next base: position 17,572 of record CAIYPP010000052.1, on the reverse strand, counting down.
AGCCCGCGGCCGTGCAGTGGTTGTCCTCGCGCCAGTAGAGAGGCTCGCTCCCCGCAACTGCGAGGAACAGCGGCCGAGCGTCGACGCAGTCGACGGAATGTTGCTTCGCGAAGTCGAGCCAGTGCGCGCCGTACGCGCCGCCATCGAGCCCCGGCCCGAAGCCGCGCAACTGCCGACTGTAGGGAATCACGACGATGCCGAACCGAGCGCCGAGACCGCGCGCCGTTCCGGCCGCTGCGGACATCGCCTCGCTCGCGAGTGCATAGAGCCGCTCGGCCTTCGCGCTGGGCGGGACCTCGTACGCCTCGACGTGATGGAACGGCGGTCGTCCGAGCAGGGATGCCCACGCACTCGAAGCGGTGACGCGCTGCGCGAGCAGCGAGCGCTCGATGGCACCTCCGATGCACCACCGGTTGCGGCGGTGTTCGTAGCGCGCTTCGTCGAGCTCGGTGGCGCGGGCCGAAACCATGCGACCGTCGCGCGCCGTGTACTGCAGGGGGAATGGGTTCTCGGAGAGATCGTTGGGCGTGGTCGCGACGAGCACCATGTCGGGCGCGAACGCCGCGCCGAATTTCGCGAGCCACGCCGCTTCGTTCGCCGTCGAGAAGCCGGGGAAGCCCGCGTTGACGACCTCGACGCGGCGGCCGGAGTTCGCGAGACGCGCGTTGAGCTTCGCTTCGAGGACTGCGGGCCAGCTCTGCGCGTAGGGAACCTGATCGCACGCGGTGAACGAATCGCCGACGCAGAGAACGCGGGTCACATTCGGCGCCTTCGCCCCATAGTCGCGTTCCGCGCGCACGCCCTGAGCGTTGCTCGCCCAGTCGACGCGATATTCGCGCGTCTGGAGCGTCTGTCGGTGATTTGGAACATACACGTGTCCGACATCCGGGTCCGGTGCGTGGCGTCCAGAGTTGTCGAGCTCCTCGAACGTCGGCTTGTCCGTGGAGCGCAGTCCCATTTCGACGCCCACGAGCACGAGCAGGACGCTCGATGCGCTCAGCACGGCGACGCGCCTCGCTGCGACGATGCCGCGCGGTGCGGTCCAGCGGTAGGACGCGAGTCCAAGCACGGCGAGCGCGATCGTCACGAAGAGCAGCACGCTCCAGCGCTGACTCCAGTTGTAGAGCCAAGGCGCGGGCGAGCGCTCGGTCGCAACGTACGCGACCGCGAGCGCCGCGAGGAGTGCAGCGGCCGTGCGTTCGATGCGATCGAGGCGCGCGAGGGACATGGGTTCAGTCCTCGAACACGACGCCCGCCTCGGGGGCGCCGCTCCGGCGGATCCTTGCCTGCAGCTCGCGCCATCGCGGGAGCAGCAGGCGGTTCGAGAAGCTCTTCTCCGCCTGCTTCCATAGTTCGAGAGGAATCGGCCGGAAGAGCGCGATCTTCAGCTCGGCGCGCGAGGCTCCTTGCGGCAGGGAGATCTGCCCGAGTGCGAGCGCCGACTCGGTGCTTTCCGCCGCGAGCTCGCCGTTCTCCGTCCGAGTGCCTCCGCTCGCTGCCCCCGTGCGTGTGCAGTCCACTTCCACGTGACTTGGCTCGCCGTAGCGTCCCGCGAGCAGCGGCGCCACGAGTCGAAGCGACTCCACGCGCGCGCTGTAGCCGTGCGTGAGCACGCGCGCCTCGCCCTTCCAGTCCGCCGGAAGGCTCACCGGCACTCGAACTTCATGAAGCGAGCCGTCGACCGGCAGATCGAGCGCCACGCGCGTGGTGCCGAGCTCCACGTGCACGGTCGCGAGCATCCACGCGTCGATGTAGCGCTCGAAGAGCTCCGGGATCGGCGCGTAGTTGCCCGCGTCATAGTTCATGTCGACGAGCGCCGCGACCGAGGGCGTGTGCGTCGGATGGATCGCGAGCACCGCTGCGTATTCCGTGCGAGCGAGGTCGGATTCGCCGAGCTCGCGCGCAGCCTCGGCCAGCCGGAAGTGATTCGCGAAGTTCTTCGGATCGAACTGCGCGGCACGCGCGAAGGCTTCGAGCGCACGCTTCTTGCGATCGAGGCGCAGGTTGGCCTCTCCGAGCATCGCCAGCAAGCGCTCGCGCTCACGGTCCTGTCGATGCTTCACGAATGTCGCAGGGCACTCGCGGTCGAGCCGCTCGAGCAGGGCGAGCGCCCGATCATCCGCGCCTGAGTCGAGCAGCGCTCGCGCCGTTTCGAGCTCCGCCACCCACGCCTCGCTGCGCGCGTCGATGAGCCTTTCCGCGCCGTTCCAAGCGATGCCCCACACGGCCATCGCCCCCAACGCGGCGGCGCAGAGCGCGAGCCACGCGCCGATGAGCAGGCGCTCGTGGCGCACCACGAAGCTCGAAGTCGAGCGCGCCGCCATGGGGGAATTCGCCGCCATCGCGCAGAGATGCTCAGACGTCGATGTTTTGGGCGCCGGTGAGCAGCACGACCTTGCGGTTGCCGTTGGCGGCTCGCAGCGCGTCCATCAGTTCCGCGTCCTTCGCGCCTTTTTTGAGGTGCACCGAGTACACGAGCTCGAGCGCGCTCCCGCCTTGGATCGTCTCGACCGAAAGGAGCGAGTGGTCCTGCAAGTAACGGAAGAAGGGCTCTTGGAACGCCGTGCGATGGTCTACGCCGTCCGCGAGCTGCACCTTGAGCAGCATCTCGCTCGTAGGCTGCGCGCCGATCTGGAAACGGTGCAGGAAGTAGATCACCGGTGAGAGGAAGAGCGTGAAAAGCACCGCGAGGTCGAAGAAGCCCGTGCCACACGCCATGCCGACGGCCATCGACGCGAACAGGAAGCCGACGTCGCGGGGTTCCTTGATCGCCGTGCGGAAGCGGATGATCGAGAGTGCGCCGACCAAGCTGAATGCGCGGGCGATGTTCGAGCCGATGATCTCCATCACGAGCGCCGTCGTGATCGCCATCAGGATCATCGTGTGGACGAGCGACACCGAGTAGCTGATGCCGCGGTGAGTTTGGCGATAGACCCACGCGAGCACGAGCGACAGGAAGAAGCTGAGTGCGAGCGCGTAGAGCACATGCCACAGCGCCGCGCCGCCGCCGATGGCCGCGGTGTTGCGCGTGAGCTGGTCGAGGGCTTCGTTCACGATGGGGACTCCGTTTTCAGCGGGGTTTCGGCGCGAGCGCGTGGCGCCCGCCGTGGAAGGCGAGGTCGGCGGCCGCGCAGTACTTCGAGAAGCGCACCAGCTCGAGCCGGTGCTTCTTGACGAGAGCGACGAGCCACAGCGGCACGCGCTGGTTGTACTTGAGCTCGAGCACCGCGAGCTCCGGCGGCAGGATCCAGCTTCCGCTCTCGAAGGGGCGCGTGAGGTCGAGCGAGTGCACGTCGTACTGCAGGCGCGTGTCGAGCGTGATCCGCAGGTCGTTCTCGAAGCGCGCGAACCACGCTTGGCGGCGATAGCTGACCGCGAGCTTCGGCGCGAGGCGGTGCTCGCGACAGAGGACCAGCGCCTCGCGCACGACCGGATCTTGCTCGGCGCGTTCGCGCTCGGTGTCGATCGCGCCCGAACCGAACAGCGCGATCAGCTCGCTGACGCTGCGCCGCGCGCGCCGCTTCTGCACGGTGCGGTCGATGCGCTGCTTGATCTCGACGAACGCCTCGTCGCCTTGCGCGTAGCGGCGCAGCCGCAGCTTGCGTCGGAACTTCTGGCCGTCGAGCTTCTCCCAGAAGAAGCGCAGCTCGGGCGAGTCCCAGTACTGTGAGTGAATCGAATAGCCTTCGGTGCCCGAGTGCGGGTCGGGCTGTGCGTGGTCGGCGAGCTCGACGAGCAGTGCGCGAGCGTCCTCGACGCGCAACAGATACTTCTGCTCGTACCGGTTGAAGTCTCGGACGTACGCGCTGCCTTGGAGTTCGCTGGCCGCCATGACGCCTCAGCTCGCGGCCGCGCCCGGCGACTTCTGCGGCTCGAGGCGCTGCTCTTCGTGGTACTCGAAGTCCGTGTTGACTTCCCACACATCGTGCTTCGCGCCCTGCATGTTCCAGACCACCATCATCGCCGTCAGCATCGAGTGGTCTTGGTTGTTGTACTTGTGCATTCCGTTGCGACCGACGGGGTGCAGGTTGTCGATGCCGTCGATGAAATCGCGCACGCATTCGAGGTGTCCGCGATATTCCGCGTCGTAGATCGGGTACGCCTTGGGCATGCGCACGACCGTGCCATCGACGACACGCTTGGGGTCCGCGAGTCCGAGCTGGCCGAGCTCCTTCGTCGCGAGCGCGATGAGCTCCTCGTCTTTCGCGCTCCAAAGGCCGTCACCTTCGAAGCAGAAGTACTCCATCCCGAGACAGGTGCGACCCGCGTCGGGAATCATCGCGCGGGACCAGTTGTTGAAGTTCTGGATGCGGCCGACCTTCACGCCGGGCGTGTGGATGTAGATCCAGTTGTCGGTGAAGAGGTTCTCCTCGTCGAGGATGAGAGCGACGACGCGGAAGTCGCGGTAGCGCAGGCCTTCCGCGGACTTTCGCGCGGGCTCCGGTGCGGCGCTGCCCAGCGCGCGCACGAGGCTGCGCACCGGCATGGTCGAGATCACGTGCTCGCCTTCGAAGCGCACTTCACCCTGCGGCGTCTCGCAGCGCACGGCCACCGCGCGCCCGTCGCGGAGCTCGATCCCGCGCACCTTGTGACGCAATTTGACCTCGGCGCCCATCGCGACGAGCTTCTCCGCGCACGTTTCCCACATCTGCCCGGGGCCGAGTCGCGGGTACTGGAACTCGTTGATCAAGCTCTTGATCTTCGTCGAGCGACGCTGGATCGAGGCCGCGTTGAGCACCGCCTTCGCGAGGCTCAGGTTCTGAATGCGCTGCGCCGCCCACTCCGCGCGGATCTCCGTGCACGGGATGCCCCAGACCTTCTCCGTGTAGGTCTTGAAGAAGATCTGATAGAGGCGCTTGCCGAAGCGATTCGAGACCCACTGCTCGAAGTTCTCTTCGATCGGGTTGGGGCGCAGCTTCGCGGCCGCGTAGCTCCAGAGGATGCGCACGGCTTCGAGCGGGCCGAGGCCGGAGAGCGCGTTCCACGCCTTGAGCGGATAGTCGAAGTACTTGCCGCGATAGTGGATGCGCGACTGGCGCGGCACCGAGATGAACTCAGGTCCGAGGATCTCGTGCCACAGTCGCTCGACCGGCTCGACCTTGGTGAAGAAGCGGTGGCCGCCGATGTCGAAGCGGTAGCCCTTGTACTGCGCCGTCTGCGAGATGCCGCCGAGCATCTGCGTGCCTTCGAAGACGGTCACGCGCGCACCCGCCTGCGCGAGCAGGTACGCGGCCGTCAAGCCTGCGGGGCCTCCACCGACTACGAGGACACGATCCCCCGGCTTGAGCGGGGCGACCGGATGCGGAGGACGCGGGGACGGGGACTCCATGGGAAGCCGAAGTGCGAGCTTCGGAGTGGGGATCGGACCTCTTCGGCCTCGCGGAGAGGGCCGCTGAAGGTGCGCGTCGACGGGGATCCTAGCGACGGTCGCCGGCCGGTGCGCGACCTATCTGTGCCTTGTATTTCATATATGAAATAGACCGTGCGCATCCGCCCGCAGGGGCCCGTGCTAAGGTTCGACGGCGCATGGCGAGCCGTCTCCGCAGGTCCCTCGGACACCCCCTCACGGGGTTGGCCCTCGTCTTCGGCCTGCTGCTGGCGGCCTGCGGCGGCCCTGAAACGCCCCCCAACGTCGTCTTGGTGGTCCTCGACACCGTCCGCGCGGACCACCTCTCGTGCTACGGGTACGGCCGACCGACCTCGCCGCGCCTCGCCGCGCTGTGCGAGCGGGCCGATCGCCACGCTGTCGCCCGCTCGACCGCACCTTGGACCCTGCCGAGCCACGCGTCGCTCTTCACGGGCGAGTTCCCGTTCCAGCATCACGCGGACGCCGAGCTGGTCGACGCCGTGTTCAACGACGCGCGCCCGCTCGCGCCGGAAGAGCTCACCTTGGCCGAGGCCCTCGCAGCGGAGGGCTACGCGACGGCGGCCTTTGCGGCCAACCGCGGCTACGTCAACGAGCGCATGGGGCTCACGCAGGGCTTCGAGACGTTCGTGAACGAGCGTCGCCCCGGCGTCGAGATGTCGAAGCTCGCGCACGAGTGGGTGAAGGCGCGGCCCGCGGAGAAGCCGTTCTTCCTGTTCGTGAACTACATGGATGCGCATCGGCCCTACAACGTCGCGCCGGTCGACGGACCGAACGAGGCCGCGCTGCCCGCGGCGCCCGCGGAGAACCCGAGCGCACTGCTCGACGAGCTCTACCAGCAGATCTACGCCAGCGACGCGCCGCCCGACGCTGCGCTCCTGCAGAAGGCGATCGACGCCTATGACCGCGGCATCGCGCACGCCGACCGCGGAGTGGGGGAGCTCCTCGACCTGCTTGAGAAGGACGGCCTCCTCGACGAGGCGCTCGTGATCGTCACCGCGGACCACGGCGAGTATCTGGGCGAGCACGACCTCGTCGAGCACAGCAAGGACGTCTACGAGCCCGCGCTGCGCGTGCCGTTGATCGTGAAGCATCCGCGTCAGAGCGCAGGGCGCGTGATCGACGAGCCCGCGTCGATCGCCGATGTGCCCGGCATGGTGCTCGCGGAGCTGCCGCGCGCGCAGCGCGCTCGCTACGAGGGCAAGTTCCCCGGGCAGAAGGGTGTGCACGGACTCTTCGCGGAGCTCAACTACAGCCGCGGCAAGGACATGGCCGCGCCGTGGGGCGAGCGCTTCCTGCGCGAGCGCTCCGCGCTCTACCTCGAGCGCTGGAAGGTGATCCGCTCCAGCGACGGACGCCACGAGCTCTACGACCTCGCGACCGACGTGCGCGAGGAACGCAACCTGTTCGCGGAGCGCCCGAAGGAGGCGCAACTCCTGCTCGACACGCTCGCCCGCATTCAAGCTCGCGCCGCGGGATCGCGCGCGAGCGTCGAGGTCCGCGAGCCGTCCGAGGACGAGCTCAAGGAGCTGCGCGAGCTCGGCTACTGAGCCCGGCGTGCGACGCCGGAGAGCAGCTCGCTCGCCGGAAACGGCAGAGCGTCGGAGCGCTCGCAGGCGAGCTCTTCGGTCGCGAAGCCGCCGTGGCGCAGCGCATCGAGCAGGTCGCGGTCGAGCTCGCACCCGCAGGCGATGCGGCGCTGCAACGGAGTGAGCATTCTTTGCGCGAAGCGCTCGAAGCTGCGGGGTGAGCGGACGTGCTCGATGAGGAAAAGCCGCCCGCCGGGACGCAGCACGCGGTGAAACTCCGAGAGGACCCGCGCAGGGTCCTCGACCGAGCACAGCACGAACGTGCAGACGAGCGTGCCGACGCTCGCGTCGGCGAGCGGGATCCGCGCGGCGTCGCCGTGGACGTGCACGAGCTTGAGCCCTCGTTCCGCCGCGCGATCGAGCAGGCGCTGATCGAGCGTCGCCTCGCGGGCTAGGAGCCGAAGGCGGTGGACCGTTGCGGGATAGTGCGGAACGTTCAGGCCGGTTCCCGGTCCGATCTCCAGCGGATCGTCGGGACACTCGCGGAGGAGACGCGTGCGCAGCTCTCTCACGGCGGGCGTGCGCAGCGCCCAGTCCATCAGCGGATTGAAGACGCGCTCTTCGTACCAGTGCGACATCGCGGAGTACGAGCCTAGCGGAAACTCCGTCGCCTCTGCGCCCGAAGGCTTGCCGCTCCTGCGCTGACTTCGCGGGCAGTGTGCCGAGCTTGTCCTGCTGCTGCGGCGCGGGAACGCGGCCTACGAACTTTCTCACCCGGCCCCCTCGTCACCTCGACTTCGAAACCAACGAAAGCTCGCCATGAAACACCTCCTCCTCGCAGCCAGCACACTCGCCGCGCTCTCCATTGCCCCGCTCCAGAGCGCGGAGCTCGGCACGGCCTACTGCTTCGGAACGAACTGCCCGTGTGGCAACAACGACGCTTCCGCGGGCTGCGTCAACACCTCGGGCGTCGGCGCGTACCTCACTGCAACGGGCTCGACCAGCGTCTCCAGCGGCGACCTCGCCTTCCGTGCGACACATCTGCCGACCTCGTCGCTCTCCCTGCTCGTGATCAGCGCGAACCAGCGCAACATCCCGTTCGACGACGGTCGCCTCTGCGTCGGTCCGTACATGCACCGCCTGCGCTCGCACCTGAACGGCGGTCAGGCGGGTGAGGTCGTGTTCGACAACCTGTACACGATCTACGCCACATACGGCGTGGTCCTGAACGCTGGCGAGACCTGGAACGCGCAGGTTTGGTATCGCGACAGCTCGCACCAAGGCGTGTGCGGCGGCCGCGCGAACCTCACCAACGCGTACACGGTCACGCTGACTCCGTGAGGATCGGTTCCACGAGCGCGGCGGCGTGGCGGTGTCGGGAAAGGCGCAGTATCCTGCGCTCACCATGACGCAGAGCACTCAGACCGCCGCCGCGCTCGACACCAAGGCCGTCGACAGCTTCGTCTCGGAGACGTGGGACAAGAGCATCGTCCCGTCGATCACCGAGTACATCGCGATCCCCAACAAGTCGCCCGCGTTCGACAAGGACTGGAAGAAGAACGGGCACATGGACCGCGCGGTCGAGCTGATCGCCGCGTGGTGCAAGGCGCGGCCGATCCCGGGGCTCAAGCTCGAGGTCGTGCGCCTCAAGAACGAGAAGGGCGAGGAGCGCACGCCGGTGATCTTCATGGAGATCCCCGGCCAGACGAACGACACGGTGCTCCTCTACGGGCACCTCGACAAGCAGCCGGAGATGACGGGCTGGAGCGAGGGGCTCTCGCCTTGGACGCCGGTGCTGCGCGGCGACAAGCTCTATGGCCGCGGCGGTGCCGACGACGGCTACGCGGCCTATGCGTCGCTTACCGCGATCGAGGCGCTCGAGCGCCAGAAGATCCCGCACGCGCGCTGCGTCGTGCTGATCGAGGGCTGCGAAGAGTCCGGCAGCTACGACCTCCCGGCCTACGTCGATCACCTCGCGCCGAAGATCGGCACTCCGAGTCTGATCGTGTGCCTCGACTCGGGCTGCGGCAACTACGAGCAGCTGTGGGGCACGACTTCGCTGCGCGGCCTCGTCGGCGGCGACCTGTCGGTCGAAGTGCTCACCGAGGGCGTCCACTCCGGCGACGCGAGCGGCGTGGTCGCGTCGAGCTTCCGCATCCTGCGGCAGCTGCTCGCGCGCGTCGACGACCCGCAGACGGGCGTGTGCGTGAAGGAATTCCACGTCGAGGTGCCGAAGGATCGCCTCGCTCAGGCAAAGAAGGTTGCCGAGGTGCTCGGCAGCGAGATCTACGACAAGTTCCCGTTCGTGCAGGGCATGCAGCCCATGTCGAGCGACTTGGTCGAGCTCGTGCTCAACCGCACGTGGCGTCCGGCGCTCTCGATCGTCGGCATGGATGGCATTCCGTCGACTTCGAGCGCGGGCAACGTGCTTCGGCCTCGCACGGTCGCGCGACTCTCGCTGCGCGTGCCGCCGACGATGGACGCGGAGGCCGCGGCGAAGCGGCTCCAGCAGATCCTCGAGAAGGATCCGCCCTACGGTGCCAAGGTCCGCTTCAACTACGAGAAGGCGGGCTCGGGCTGGAACGCGCCGGCGATGGTGAAGTGGCTGGAGGACTCGGTCGACCGCGCCTCGCGCACGTACTTCGGCAAGCCGGCGGTCTACAACGGCGAGGGCGGCTCGATTCCCTTCATGGGGATGCTCGGCGCCAAGTTCCCCAAGGCCCAGTTCCTGATCACGGGCGTGCTCGGGCCGGGCTCGAACGCCCACGGCCCCAACGAGTTCCTGCACATCCCGACGGGCAAGCGCCTGACGGCCTGTGTGGCGAGCGTGTTGGCGGATCAGGCCCGCGCCTGAGAAAACGCCTCTGCGCTTTGTTTCGCGGGCGGCTCGGTCGTTCGAGACGCAACTCTTGCGAAGTCGCGACGCGACCGCGGACCGCGGTCGGAGCGTGTGGCGCTAGTCTGGGAGCTCGCATGAGAGCTTTTGCGACCGCGCTCGTCGCCCTCCTCGCCTCGGCGCCGCTCGGCTCCGCGGCGCGGCATGCGTTCGCTCACGACGGCGCGGGGCGTGAGCGCGCGTGCCACGATGGCGCGTTGCGTCCGCTCCCGCCGAGCCTCGGCGAGGGGCTCGGCGTCGGCGATGCCGCGCCCAAGCTCCGCGTAGGTTCGTGGCTCAAGGGGGACGCCGTGTCCGCCTTCGAGCCGGGCCGCGTGTACGTGGTCGAGTTCTGGTCGACGTGGTGTCGGCCGTGCGAGAAGTCGATCCCGCTGCTCACCTCGCTGCAGACGCGCTTCGCAGAGCAAAACGTGCGCGTCCTCGGGGTGAGCGTCTTCGAGGACAAGCCCTGCGAGGTTTCGCACTACGTCGCGCGGCAGGGCGAGCGCATGGGCTACAGCGTGGCCACGGACTCGGTGCTCGACGGCGCGACGGCGTCGCAGGGCGCGATGGTGCTCTCGTGGCTGAGGCCGAGCGGCGAGACCTCGCTGCCGACCGCGTTCCTCGTCGATGGCTCCGGCACGATCGTTTGGATCGGCGACACGCTCTCGGTGGAGCGGCCGCTCGAGCAGGTTGTCGCGGGCACGTGGGATCTCGCGCAGGCGAAGGTCGAGCATCAAAAGCGTGTGCGCGTGCACGCGCTGCGCGCCTCGCTGAACGTGCTCCTGCGCGAGAAGCAGTGGGAGAAGGTGCTCGAAGCCATCGACGAGATGCGCGTGCTCGATCCGCAGACCGAAGCGCGCACGGCGGTGTGGCGCTTCACGGCGCTCTTGAACCTCGGCCGCGAGGAAGAAGCGTGGGCGTTCGGGCGTCAGGCGCTCGAGGGGCTCCTCAAGGACGACGCCTTGGCGCTGAACGTGATCGCGTGGACGGTCGTCGACCCGCGCGTGCCCGCGCGCCGCTCGCGCGACCTTGACTTCGCGCTGGCCGCGGCAGAGCGCGCCGCCGAGCTCACCGAGCGCCGCAACCCCGCGATCCTCGACACGCTCGCCGTGGTGCACTTCGAGCGCGGCTCCGTCGCGCTCGCGATCGCGACCGAAGAAGAAGCCGTCGCGCTCGCCGAGGGACAAGCGTGGGCCGCGGAGCTGCGCGAGCGGCTCGAGCTCTTCCGCCGCGCACGGCGCGCGCCGTCCGACGGTCGCGTGTCGGCGCGCTGAGCGCTGGCGTTCAGAGCTCGGCGACCTTGCGGCCCTTGGCGTAGGTGCCGCTCGCGGAGCGATCGAAGGCGCCGTCGCGGCTCCAGCGCCGGCAGGTCCCGTCGCGCAGGTCGGCGCGGAACTCCACTTCGAGCTCGAGCTGGCCGTTGTCGTACCAGAAGCGATAGATGCCCTCGCGGCGGCCCTCGACGAGCGTGCCTTCGAGCATCTTCACGCCGTTTTCGTGCCACGCGGCCTCGGGACCGACGCCGACGCCCTTCTCGAAGGTGCCGCGCCAGCGCAGGCCGCCGGAGGGGTGGTAGAAGCTCCACGGGCCACTGCGCAGCCCGTCGCGCAGCTCGCCCTCGCCGCTCTTCGTCCCGCCGGTGTGCCACTCGGTCACCTTGCCATCGCGGACCTGACCGAGGTCGCGGGCTGCGGTGCGCGGCGTGCTCGTCTCGAAGCTCGGCCACTGCTCCTCGAACGTCCCCGGCTGCGCGATGGGCGCGGTCGGAGGCTCGACGGGGTCGTCGCCGCAGGCGCAGAGCAGCGCGAGCAGAAGTCCGCAGTGCAGACGGAGCGAGGTTCGGAGCATCGACCGAGAGCTTCTAGCGTCGAAACGCCCGCACCCCAAGGGCGAGGGGCGCGCCGAGCGGCGAGTTCAGCGCAGTCGAGGCGGATTCGCCCCGACGCCGGGCCCGTAGACCACGGCGTTTTGGAACAGGCGTCCGGTCGAGCGCTGGAAGCCGCGAAAGCCGGGCTGCGACGCGAACAAGATCACTTGTCCGAGGCCGCGGCGCTCGACGGTTGCGTAGCAGCTCTCGGCGAGCCGCTCGCGCGCCTCAGGCCAGAGTAGACCGGAGAGTCGCAGCTCGGCGGCGGGCGCGAGGCGCACCGGAGTCGCGGCGGGGGAGCGGGCCCAGAGCGAGAGGGAGCCGTCGAAGAAGACCGGCAGCTGCGCCCCCGCGCCCACCGTGAGCCAGTGGTCTTCGCGCACGTGAGCGCGGAGCATCACTCCCTGCGGAGCGAAGCGTTGGCGCCAACGCTCCTCGCGCTCGGCGTCGGGATCGACCACGGGCTTCGCGGCTTCCGCGGATTCCTCCTTCTTCGGCGCCGCCGAGTCGGGGCGCACCCCGTCCCAAACCCATGCCTCGTCGATCACGATCTCGCTCGCCGCGCGCTCGCGCTGCGCGGCGAACAGGTACTCCGGCAGCTTCGCGAGCACGTCCTCGCGCCGGCGCACGCTGCTGAGTCCGACCGACTCGCGCGCGAGCGCACCCGCGGAGCTCCCGACGGCGATCAGCGTGCCGCCGCCTTCGACCCAAGCTCGCAGCGCTTCGCCCGCATCGTCGAGGAGGGCGCCGAGGCCGCCTGCGGCGGGAATCACGAGCACGTTGTAGCGCCGCAGGTCGTAGCCCGAGAGGTCCTGCGCGTCGAGCAGCGACACCGGCAAGCCGAGCTCGAAGTCGAGCGAGTGCCAGAGCTGGCCGAACGACGTGTTCTGCACGGGCGCGTTCGAGACCATCGCGATACGCGGGCGTTCGAGCAGATCGAAGTGCTGGCCGCCGAGGTCATGACCCTCGCCGGGGGCACGCGCGCTCGTCGTTGCGAACGCCTGCACGCCCGCAAGCTTCGCGATGCGCTCGACCTGTGCTGCGATGTCGTCCTTGTTCTCGTGCTGGCGCACGAGCAGGCTTCCGCGCGCGAAACGGCGCCCCGCGCTCTCGACGGGCTCGTCGCTGATCGAAAGCGCGAGGCCTGCCTGCAGCGCTCGTGCCGCGAACTCGACGGACGCGTCGTCCATGCCGTCGACGAGCCAGCCATAGATCGGACCTTCCGACGGCGCTGCTACGACGCCGCTCGGACGGGGCGGCGGAGGAACGCTCTGCGCTTTCGTCGAGCTCGAGACCGACTTCGCCCACCAACATTCGAGCCCGAAGGCTTGGCCGAGGTTCCACGCCGTCGTGTCATAGATCTTCGAGCTGTTCTTCAGCTCCAGCTCGCGGCGCTCGCGCTCGAGATCGGCCTTCGGATAGCGCGTGTCGAACTCCAAGTAGGCTCGAACCAGCGCGCCCTGGGGCTGCATCGCCGAGATCACCGCGCAGTCCTTCTCCGCCAGCGTCGACTCGCTCTTGCCGCCGAGCGAGTTCACGGTGTCCTTCAGCTCGACGTCGCTCGCCAGCGCGTACTCGATGCCCTGCTCTGCCAAGAGCGTGAGCAGACGCTCGAATCGCTCGCGATGCGGGCCCTGTCGCACGACGAAGAACGGGCGCTCCAGCGTGCCGTCGCCGAACGTGGCGGCGCGGCGGAACTCGGCGTAATGCGCGAGCGCCTCTTCGCGCGCAGCCGCGAGAGTGCGCAGGTTTGCGAGGCTCGCCTCGGCTTGATGGTGCGCGGCCGAGCGATACGTCGCGATCTCGCCGCTCTCGAGCTCGACGGTCTGGCCGTCGTAGCGCGCCTGCTCGTACAGAATGCCGATCGCGCCGTTCAGGCTCGCCCACGAGTCGGTGTAGAACGGTCCCCAGCCATCGGCCCACTCGCGCGTGTAGTAGCTCCAGCCGTGCGCATCGAAAGCCTTCGCGATGTCGGCGGCGTAGCGCGACTGCCACTCGACGAGCTGCTTGGGCAGGTGCGGGTTGATCGGATCGGCCTGCGGATAGAAGAGGTAGCTGTCGTCGCGCCCCATCTCGTGCGCGTCGACGAAGAGCTGCGGATGGAAGCGCTGCACGGCCTTCCAGCGCCCGCGCGTCTCGGGCGCCGTCCCCGCGATCCAGTCGCGGTTCATGTCGAACAGGTAGTGATTTCCACGGCCGTTCGGCCAGCGCCCGTGCGAGAGCGCCTCGCCGTCGAGCACCGCTGTCGCGCCGGCAGCTTGCAGCAGCAGCGACAGGAACCGCTCGCGGCCGTCGGGGTTCTGCATCGGGTCGATCACGACGACGACGCGCTCGAGCAAGTCGGTCACGTCCTTCGACGTCCCTGCGACGAGGTGGTGCGCGAGCGCGAGGCCACCGTCGACGCCGCTCAGCTCGTCGCCGTGGATCGAGTAGCCGAGCCACGCGACGGCCGGAGTGTCCTTGCAGAGCGCGGCTCCTTCGCCTTCGCCGAGCGTGCGCGGGTCGGCCAACTTCCCGATGCGTGCGAGGATCGAGTCGAGCTCGCGCAGGTTCTTTTCGCTGGTCACGACGGCGTGGACGAGCTCGCGGCCTTCGTGCGTGAATCCGTAGCTTTCGAGCTTCACGCGCTTGGACTGCGAAGCCCATGCACGCCAACAGGCGAGCACCTGCGCGTGCGAGGCCGGCTGGTCGCCGATCTCGAAGCCGAGGAGCGCGCGCGGCGCCGAGATGGCGGGGTCATAGGTCGAGCCAGCGAAGAAGGGCACTTCGTAGTTGTGTTCCTCCGGCGCGGAGAGGCGCACATCGGCTTTGGAGGAGTCGCGCGCTTCCTGCGGTGCAACGGCGGAGAGCGGGGCAGGACGCGCCGTTGCGCAACCGAGCAGGGTCGCGAGAGCGGAGAGAGCGAGGAGCGCGGGGCGGGCTTTCATGGCGCGAAGTGTAGCCACCTGCGCGCTACGATCGGCGTTGGGAGACCGCATGAAGCGATTTGCGATGTTCGTGGGCGGCGAGCGCCGTGTTGGGGAGCGCTTCGAGACCGTGAAGAGCCCGTTCGATGGGCACGCGGTCGGTGAAGTCGCGGTCGGGGATGCGCGTGACATCGACGACGCGATCGAGCGTGCGTTCGCGGCGCGCGAGACGCTGCGCGAGTGGCCGCTCCATGCCCGCGTACAGTTGTTGCAGCAGACGGCCGCGCGGATCCGGGATCGCGCAGAGGAGCTCGCGCGGGGGATCGCGCTCGAAGCTGGAAAGCCGATCGCGCTCGCCCGCGCGGAGGTCGCGCGCGCTGCGATCACGTTCGAGGTCGCGGCTTCCGAGGCGCGCCGCTTCAGCGGTGAAGTCATCCCCATGGACCTCGAGCCGCGCGGAGAGGGCCGCCTCGCGTTCACGCTGCGCGTGCCGCGCGGAGTGGTCGCGGCGATCTCGCCGTTCAACTTCCCGCTCAACCTGGTCGCTCACAAGCTCGCGCCGGCGCTCGCGGTCGGAGCACCTGTGATCTTGAAGCCCGCGCCGCAAGCGCCGCTCACCGCGCTCACGCTCGTCGAGTGGCTCTTGGAGCTCGGCTGCCCGCCCGCCGCGCTCTCCGCGATCCACTGCGCGCCCGCGATCGCCGAGCGGATGGTGCGCGACGAGCGCGTTGCGGTGCTCTCCTTCACGGGCAGCGACCGCGTCGGTTGGTACCTCAAGTCGGTGGCGGGGCGGAAGCACGTCGCGCTGGAGCTCGGCGGCAACGCACCCTGTGTGATCGACGAGACGTGCGACTGGAGCGCCGTCGTAAAGCCCGTGGGACTCGCGGCGTTCGGCTACGCCGGGCAGGTGTGCGTCAAGGCGCAGCGCCTGTTCGTGCACGAGTCGCGTTTCCCGGAGTTCGTCGAGTTGCTGGTTGCCTTCGCTGGGAAGCTCCCCTGCGGCGATCCGCTCGACGAGCGCACGATCGTCGGCCCGCTGATCGACGACGCGCAGGTGGAGCGCGTGCTCGCATGGATCGCCGAAGCTCGATCGAGCGGCGCGAAGCTCCTCTCCGGCGGTACTCGCGAGGGCCGGATCGTGCGGCCCACCGTGCTCACCGATGTCCGCGAAGATGCGCGCGTGTGCAGCGAAGAGATTTTTGGGCCGGTGGCCATCGTCGAGTCTTTCCGGAGCTTCGACGACGTCCTCGAGCGCTGCAACGCGAGCCGCTACGGCCTGCAGGCCGGGCTCTTCACCAACGATCTCTCTCGCGCGCTGCTCGCAGCACGAAAGCTCGATTTCGGCGGCGTGATCGTCAACGACACGAGCTCGTTCCGCATCGACTCGATGCCCTACGGAGGCTCCAAGCACTCCGGCATCGGTCGCGAGGGGCCGCGCAGTGCGATGGAAGAGTTCACGGAGGTGCGCACGGTCGTGCTGCGTGCGTCGCCCTGAATTCGCGCCCGTTTGGAGTACACTCTGCGCCGCGCGGGCCATTAGCTCAGTCGGTTAGAGCTGGCGACTCATAATCGCTTGGTCGCAGGTTCGAGTCCTGCATGGCCCACCCTCCCTTGCGCAAGCGCGGCGGCCGCGCCGGAGGAGTCCGACGCGGCCGCGGGAATGTCTGTGAGCCGATCGTCGCCTACTGGCACACCGTGAAGCGCAGTGCGTTCGAGAGGCCCGTGGTCGAGGGGCTCGCGGGGTCGCGCATCCACCACTGGGCGTAGATCGTCTCGCCCGGGTCGATGCCTTCCTGCGTCATGTAGCTCGTCGTGAACGGGAACGAGTAGGTGCCTGTGCAGCTGTTGCCGCTCGCGTTGCCGCCGCTCATCGTTGCGACCGTGCGCAGCGTCGGCGATCCGACGCACTTGGTGCCGCCTTGGAACGGAACGCTGGCGCTCTGGAAGGCCCAGAAGAGCAGGCCCGACTTGTTGTTCAGCACGTTGGTGCAGCCCACCGTGAAGTTGCCGGCGGAGCGCGACGGCTGCACGTTGTTGTGGGTGATCGCCGGCGTGCAGCCGAGCGAGTTGGCCTTGCCGACGCAGTAGGTCGCCACGGAGGCGGAACTCGCATAGATCGGCCCGAGATGCGTGGTGGGGCCGTAGTTTCCGGCCGCATCGACGGCGGCGATGTGGAACCAGCGCGGAAGGAGCGTGGAGCCGATGTCCGAGGTGGACGAGAGTCCGCTGGTCGAGATCGGCGTGTTGGTGAGCAGAGTCGAGGGACTGAGGTTCCAAAGGGTTGCGTAGCCCTGCACACCCGAGCGATCGTCGCTGGCGGCATTCCAGCTCACGGTGACCGAAGTGTTGCAGCTCTGGACGCCGACGGTGTGGGTGCTCGAGCCCAGACCCGTCACGGCTCCCGGAACCACGCGATCGATGCGAATCGGGCCGAAGGACGCAGCGGTCGGTGCCCAGTTGCCGCAGTTGTCGACCGCACGCAGGCTGAACCACCAAGCGCCGTCGTTCATGGCCTGCGAGTAGCTCGTGACTTGCTCGATGTCCTTGGTCGTGCTCGGAAGTCCAGCGAAGTTCGCGGTCACGAGTGTCCCATAGCCGTCGATTCCCGCGAGGTTGTCCGTGGCCGCGGTCCAACTGCACTGGAACTGGCCGTTGCGGGACCACGTCCCCGCGACGTGCGAGCTGCTGCTCAAGTTGGTCGCGAGCCCCGGATCCGTGCTGTCGATCGTGATGACGACGCTATCGCTCACGAGGGCCGCCGTGTCGGAGATCGCTTGGACATGGACATTCGCCACTCGGTCGACGGTGTGGTAGACGCTCCAGCTCGCCGTGCGCGACGAGCCGTGAGCAATATTGCCGAGCACCGGAGCGTTGCCGGAGTTGAGCGTGACCGCGCCGTCGGCGTGCGTGACGGCCATGCCGAGCATGCCCATGCTCGTGGTGACGTTCAAAGCCACGGCGTCCGCGATGTAGCTGGGGTTCGTGTACGTGGCCGTGATCGTCGCCTGCTCCGTGCGCTGGAGGAAG
>CAIYPP010000051.1 GCA_903928115.1 uncultured Planctomycetota bacterium | reverse complement strand
GCGCGCAGCCTCAGTGCGCGTGCGCGGGCTCTTGCACGAGCTCGGTGAGCACGCCGCCGGTGGCGGAAGGGTGCACGAACGCGATCGTCGTTCCGTGCGCGCCCTTGCGAGGCGCTTCGTCGATGAGACGCAGGCCCGCCTGCTTCAGCGCCGCGATCGCCGCGGCGACGTCGTCGACCTTGTAGGCGACGTGGTGCATGCCGCCGCCGGTCTTGGCGAGGAACTTCGACACCGGCGAGTCTTCGCTCGCGGGCTCGACGAGCTCGATGCGCTGCGCGCCCGCGTAGGTCACGAGCACGTTGACCTTCTGATCTGCGACGAACTCCGGCTCGCCCGCGCTCACGCCGAGCACGCCCTCGTAGACCTTGCGCGCCGCCGCGATCGACGGCACGACGATGGCGATGTGGTGGATGCCGCGCACGAGGGGCGCGAGGTGCGATTGGGGGTTCATCGTGGACTCCATGGGTGACGAGCGGGGCGGCGAGCGTTCGTGAAGCGGCGGGGCTAGAGCACGTCGGGCGCCTGATACGTCCCGAAGCGCTGCTCCAAGATCGCGCAGATCTCGCCAAGTGTCGCGTAGCTCTCGACTGCGGGCAGGATCGCTTCGAGCAGGTTGGCGCTGCCCGCGGCAGCGCGCTCGACGGCTTCGAGCGAAGCGGCGACGCGCAGCGAGTCGCGGCTCGCGCGCACCCGTGCGAGGTCCGCGAGCACCGCTTCGCGCGCGCTGGGATCGGGACGGAAGATGCGCGGCGCGGGCTCGGTCTGGGTGAACTCGTTCACGCCGACGATCGTGCGCGACTTGGACTCCACATCGCGCTGCCATGCCATCGCGCTCTTGTGGATCTCGCGCTGCACGAAGCCCTGCTCGATCGCCTGCACGGCGCCGCCGCGCTGCTCGACCTCGGCCATCAGTTCCAACGCGCGCCGCTCCAGCTCGTCGGTCAGAGCCTCGATGTACGGCGCGCCGCCGAGCGGGTCGATCACGTCCGCCACACCCGACTCGTGCGCGAGCACCTGTTGCGTGCGCAGCGCGAGCCGCGCGGACTCCTCGGTCGGCAGGCTGAGCGCCTCGTCGCGCGAGTTGGTGTGCAGCGACTGCGTGCCGCCCAAGACTGCCGCAAGAGCCTGCACGGTGACGCGCACGACATTGTTGTCGGGCTGCTGGCTCGTGAGCATCGAACCCGCAGTCTGCGTGTGGAAGCGCAGCATCCAGCTCTCGGGGTCCTTGGCTTGGAACTCCTCGCGCATGATGCGCGCCCACATGCGCCGCGCCGCGCGGAACTTCGCGACCTCTTCGAACAGGTGGTTGTGCGCATTGAAGAAGAACGAGAGCCGCGGCGCGAACTCGTCGATCGGCAGTCCGGCTTCGAGCGCGGCCTTCACATAGGCACGGCCGTTCGAGAGCGTGAACGCAACCTCCTGCACCGCCGTCGAGCCCGCCTCGCGGATGTGATAGCCGGAGATCGAGATCGTGTTCCACGCCGGAGCGTGCTCGCGCGCGAAGCTCATCAGATCCGTGACGAGCCGCATCGACGGCCCCGCCGGGAAGCGGTAGTTCCCGCGTGCCGCGTATTCCTTCAGGATGTCGTTCTGGACCGTGCCGCGAATCTTGTCCGGCGCCACGGCCGCGCGGCGGCACAGCGCGACGTACATGCACAAGAGAATCGGCGCCGTCGCATTGATCGTCATCGACGTCGACACCTCGCCGAGCGGGATCGAGTCGAACAGCATTTCCATGTCGGCGAGCGAGTTCACCGGCACGCCGACGAGGCCCACCTCCGGCGCCGCGAGCGGGTGATCCGAGTCGTAGCCGATCTGCGTCGGCAGGTCGAAGGCCGTCGAGAGCCCCGTCTGGCCGCTCGCGAGCAGCACGCGAAAGCGCTGGTTGGTGTCGCGCGCGCTCGAGAAGCCCGCGTACTGCCGCATGGTCCACAGGCGCCCGCGGTACATGGTCGCACGCACGCCGCGCGTGTACGGGTATTCCCCCGGAAAGCCGCCGTCCGGCGCACCGCCGTAGAGCGGTGCGGGCTCGAGCCCCGAGGGCGTGGCAAAGCTCTTGCGACGCTCGCCCTTCTTGGCCTTCGTCCAAACATCCGACGTCCAGCGCTGCAGGC
>CAIYPP010000050.1 GCA_903928115.1 uncultured Planctomycetota bacterium | reverse complement strand
GCTGCAACAACTACTGGTACTGGTGGGGCCTCGGCGGCTACTCGTACTCGTGGCTCTGCCATCCGTTCTCGTGGAGCTACCGCTGGAACTACGGCTACTGGCCGAACTACCGCACCTGGTGGCCGTCGGCGTGGGTGACGACGGCCTGGGCGCCGCCGGTGTACTACGCGAGCGTCTACGACAGCCCGAGTCAGGTCGTGATCTACGACTCCGACGATGCGAGCGAGATCGTCGTGCGCGGCGGGACGGTCGAGGTGCGCCAAGGCGGATCTCAGCCCGTCGCGGTCGGCGAGAGCGTGCAGTACGAGCCTCCGCCGGCCAAGGCGGTCGATCCTACGGTCGCGGGCGTGCTCGGCGGCAACGGCCCGGACACTGCGATGCGCATGGTGCAGCAGTACCTCGCATCGGGCGATGCGGCCTTCCGGGAGAGTCGCTATGGCGATGCGGCGCACCACTACGCCAAGGCCATCGAGCTCAAGCCCGACGAGGGCGTGCTCTACCTCGTGCTCTCCGACGCGCTGCTGGCCACGGGCGACTACCACTACGGCGCGTTCGCGCTGCGACGCGCGTTCGAGCTCGACCCATCGCTCGCGCAGAGCGACCTCGACAAGCGCGAGTTCTACCGCGATCCGCGCGAGTTCGACGAGCACATGATGCTGCTCGAGCGCTTCCTCGCCGAGCGCCCGACCGACGTCGACGCGCGGCTCCTGCTCGCGACGAACTATCTGTTCTCGCAGCGACCCGACCTCGCGGTCGACCTCTTGGAGTCGGGCTCGAGCGCCGAGCTGCGCGCCGAGTCGGCGGGGCAGCGCGTGCTCGGCGCCGCGAAGGCCGCCCTCGAAGCGCGCTGAGCGAATCGCGGCTAGCTCCACATCGGCGGGACGTCGCGCGCGCGGCGGCCCGCCCTTCGCTTTCTTCCCCCTCGCGTCAGTCGAGCGCGAGCTCGCGCGGACCGGCGTCGCCGCCGAAGACGCGCACGCTCGGAGTGCGACCGAAACGCGCGGAGAAATCCTCGGCAATCTGCGCGAGTGCAGCATCGGCGCGCTCGCGCTCGAGCAAGACCACCGCGCAGCCGCCGAACCCCGCGCCGGTGAGGCGCGCGCCGAGTACGCCGGACGCGCTGCGTGCGGAGTCGACGAGACAGTCGAGCTCGGGCACCGAGACCTCGTACAGGTCGCGCAGCGAGCGATGGCTCTCGAAGATGCGCGCGCCGAAGCTCGCGACGTCGCCCGCGAGCAGCGCCGCACGCGCCGCGAACGTGCGCGCCACTTCGTCGACGACGTGCCGCGCGCGGCGCGCGATGTGCGGCTCGAGGCGCACGCCGTGCTCCTCGACGACCGCGGGCGGGACGTCGCGCAGCACGCGCGCTCCGGGCGCGAACGGTGCGAGCTGCGCGAACGCCTGCGCGGCCTCGCTGACGCGCTGGTTGAACGCGCCCTGCGCGAGCTCGCGCCGAACGCCACTGTCAGCTACGGCGATCGCAAAGCGCGCGTGATCGATCGGCAGGTGCTCCCAGCTCGCATCCTTGCAGTCGAGCCACAGGATGTGTCCCCCGCTCGCCATGCCGATCGCGAACGGGTCCATCAGGCCGCACTGCACCCCGACGAACTCGCGCTCCGCGCGCAATGCGACATCGACGAGCTCGCGCCGCTCCAGCCCGAGGTCCCAGACCTGCGAGAGCGCGAACGCGGTGCCGACGCAGATCGAGGCCGAGCTCGAGAGCCCGGCGCCGACCGGCAGGTTGCCGCCGAAGAGCACGTCGACCCCGTGTGCCGGCTGCGCGCGAGCGGCGAGTTGCCGCAACACGCCGAGCGGATAGTCGAACCAGCGCCCCGCGCGCGCCGCGTCGAGCCGCGCGAGATCGAAGACGACCTCGCCCGGCTCCAGCGTCGAGGCGAAGCTCACGCGCCGGTCCCTCCGCGGCCGCACCGCAAAGAACGTCCCGCGGTCGATCGCCATCGGCATCACGGGTCCGCCGTTGTAGTCGAGATGCGCGCCCATCAGGTTCACGCGCCCCGGCGAGAAGAAGAGCCGCGGTCGGTCCGCGGGACGGCCGAAGGTCTCCCAGAACACCTCGCGGTGCTCGCGCAGGCGCCGCTCCAGCGGAGCGCGCCCCTCGCTCGTGCCTTCGTTGCCTCGCATCTCCGCTCGGAGCATAGCCCGACGCCCCGTCCAACTCGACCGTCCGCGCCGCGTGCGCTATCGTCGGCCGCATGACGAGGCCTCTCCCCACGGGCGCATCCCCGCTCGCTGCGCTGTCGCTCGCGCTGCTCGGCTCGTGTGCGAGCATCGACATCACGCGCGACACCCAGACCTCCGGTCACTTCGAGTCGACAGGCACGGCCTTCACGATCCTCTCGATCGACGTCCCGAAGCCTGCGCTCAACATCGCGCGCGACAACGCGGCGGACGCGCGCCTCACCAACATGCAGGTGACCGAAATCCTCCGCCGCCCCGACCTAGGCGACTGGGACTGGCTCCTCGACATCATCGGAGTGCGCTACGTCCGCATCGTCGGGACGTGGGGCTTCACGGGCGAAGAGCCCGGCGCGCAGCCCGCCAAGCAGTGAGCTAGCGCCCGCTGGGATCGCGCGCGAGCTGCTCGAGCACGTCGGCCGAGCTGGTGCGCTCTCGCGTGTGCCTCAGCCACACTTCGATCCGTCGCGCATCCTCCGCGTCGAGCGCGGCGGGAACGGGATGTGCCGGATCGAAGAGCCGCTGCACGACGCTCGCGCCCTCGACGAGATGCAGGCGCTCCACGGCGTGCGGAGCGAGCTCGGGCCGAGCGCGGCGCAGCCCTGCCAACACGGAATCCCCGCTCGCCGCGTCGAGAACCTTAGCGACACCTCGCAGCACCGCCTCGATCTGCAAGCTCTGCGTGTCCTCCAGTCCGACGAGCGCGATCCCTCCGCGGTCCGTGGGGTTCGCGAGGCAATCGCTCCCCGCGCGATGCACGAGCAACACGCTCGCGACGCACCGCGGATCGTCGATGCCGTAGTCGCTGAGAACGAGCTCGAGAGCCGCGTCTCCAAGTGCGACCACACGCTCGCGCAGCGGTCCCAAGCGCGCCTCGATCTCTCGCTCGTGAACGGGCCAGACCTCGGCCAAGAACCAAGGCTCCATGGCAACCAGCGCGCGCGAGAAGCCCAGTGCGAGCTCCCGCGTGGGCTCCGGCAGCCGAGCGCACCAGCTGTCGAGCTCGGCGGCGCTCGTGCAGCGATCCAGCGCTGTCGCCAGCACTGAAAACGCGCGGGCGTCGTCCGCGAAGAACGCACGGGATGCAGCGACAGCTGCGGCGACCGACTCCGGCTGCGGC
Organism: uncultured Planctomycetota bacterium; assembly: GCA_903928115.1. Classification (GTDB taxonomy): domain Bacteria; phylum Planctomycetota; class UBA1135; order UBA1135; genus F1-120-MAGs118. Next base: position 20,448 of record CAIYPP010000050.1, on the reverse strand, counting down.
GTCGTAGCGTCGCTGGACGCCTTCGAGCGCGTCCACTGCACCATGTCCGCCAGCGCGCTCTTGCGTACCTCGAGGCGCGTGCGCGGCCCCGGGTCTTCGCGGCGCAGGAGCACGAACCCCGCGCGTGTCGCGATCGGCCCAAGCAACTCGCGCGGCGGCTCTTGGAAGAGCGTGTCGAAGAACTGCGGCATGTCGCTGGTGCCGCGGCGGACCCAGCCGAGGTCGCCGCGCCGTGCGCGCCCGTCGCGATCGTCGTCGAACTCCGCGGCGAGCGACGCCATGTCTTCTCCGCTGCGAATCCGTGCCGCGAGCTGCGCAGCGAGCAACTCGGCCTCGTCGTGCTCTCGCTCGACGCTCGGCGCCGCGTTTTGCGCACCGGAGAACGCGATCAAGATGCCTCGCACCCGCGCCCACGCGTCGTCGCGCAGTCGCGGCGACACTGCGTCGACGCCGACGCGCTGCAGCACGTGAAATCCCAGCGGCGTCTCCACGGGGCCGACGATCTCCCCGACGCGCGCGCCGAACGCCGCTGCGCGCAAGAGCACATCGCGCCGTCCGCGCTCGAAGATCGCAAGGTCGCCGCCCCGCAGCGCCGTGGTGACATCCTGCGAGCGCTCGCGCGCGACTTGCGCAAAGTCCGCACCCGTTCGCAGCTCTCGCACGATTCCCTCCGCTCTCGCGCGCGCCGCGGCGTCCGTGCCGGCGACGAAGATCTGTCGACACGCGGCGTCGCGCTCCAAGGGCTGCAGCACGTACCCGTGCCGATCGGCGCCGAGAAACGGACCGCGGCCCTTGGACGTTGGATCGAAGAGGCGCTTCGCGACCTCCACGTCGAGCATCGCGGGCCAGAACGTGCCCACGAGGCCGCGCAGCTCCTTCGTCGGGTTCGCTGCCGCACCGGCGGCGATCGCCGTCAGATCCTCGGGCAGAGCATCGAGCCTCAGCGCCTTTCGTGCGCGCTCCCAGCCGGTGGGGTCATCGCCCCCTTCCGGACCTGCGCGAAAGCGCAGCAACGCCACCGCGCGTGTTTCGGGCGGACGCTCGCCGAGCTCCAGCGGCCGCACGAGCGAGGAGGTCTGCGCGAAGAAGGCGAGCAAGAGGCCGAGCACGATCACTCTCCGTACTTGGGAGCCACGTATTTGGCCGCCGGATCCACCGCGGTCGCGTAGCTCGACGCCCAGAGCTCGTCGTGCAGCGCATCGACCCGCGCTGGGATGCTGCCGCCGTCTACGAACAGGCTCGCGTTGCGGCTCTGGTGGAAGTAGTCCCGCTCCCAGTTGCTCGTCCCGAGCCACAGGCGCTCGCCGTCGACCGTCAACGTCTTCGCGTGGAGCACGCGTCCGAACGGAATGTGCCCCGACGAGTGCGCCGGAATCGTGATGAAGCGTACTTCGACGTTTTCGAGCGGCTCGAGCGCCTGCAAGCCTTCGACGATGCCCTTGCGCTTGCCCCAGTCCGCGACGAGCAAGCGCACGCTCACTCCGCGCGCGGCGGCCCGCCGCAGTGCGTTCTCCAGCTCCGCGAAGTACTCCTTGTCGCGTCCGACCATCTTGTAGGTGAGGAGCTGGAGCTTCAGCGTTCGCTTCGCAGAGTCGATGCGCTCGACGAGCTCCGGCAGATCCCACCATGCCTCGGACGGGACGCCACTCAGCGGACTGAAGCGCGTCTCGATCGTCGCGCCTTCGATGGAATCGACGGGAGCGGGCAGCCCACGCAGCGGTGCGAGCGCGTCCGCAAGCGGAACGCCGCCTGCAATCTTCCAGTCGCACTCGAAGATCGCAGCGAAGGCCTCGGCCGAGCGCGGCGCCTCGATGCGCAGCCCGAGCTCGACGATGTGCTCCAAGGAGCGCCAGTCGAAGTTCTGGCTGCCGACGAAGACCTCGCGGCCGTCGACGACGAGCGACTTCGAGTGCAGCACTCCGCCGAACGCTCGCGCGACATCGAATCGCCGCACGGCGATCCCGGGCACCTTGCCAAGTCGGTCGAGCGTCTCAGGGTAGGTCTTGTAGAACTTCTCCTCTGCGAGAAAGCGCACCGCGACTCCGCGCGCAGCGGCTCCTTCGAGCGCTGCGATCACAGGCTCCAAACGGCCGCCGTCGTGATTCGACGCGTAGAAGTGCGCCAAGTCGATGCTCTTTCGAGCACCCGCGATCATCTCGAGCCAGACGACGTGCGCGTCGCGTACATCCGCGTGATCGAGGCTCGTCTCGACGGGCATCGTCTCCACGAGCTCGAGCTGCGACGGCGCCGCAGCTTGGGCGAGGAACAAGAGCGGGGCGAGAAGCATGGTCGAAATGCTACGCAGCGCGGCGAACCGCTGATACGCCTCAGCGCAAGCGGACCCTGAGCTCGACGGGCGCCGAACCGCCGAGGGTCACCTCTTCGCTCGCGCGCTCGGTCCCCCGCTGCACTTCGAGCACGTACTCGCCCGCGCCATAGGTGCCGAGCCCGAGCATGCCCTTGGTGTCCGAGACACCGCGACCGGAAAAGATGTTGTTGAAGGCGCGGCCCACATCGCGCTCGTCGACCACCGCCGCGCGGCCCTTGGGCACGAGGCGCCCGGTGGCGCCGCTCGCCGGCTGACCGTTGGAGCCGAGCACCTTGACGCGCACCTCGATTCCGGGCGCGAACACGAGCTCGACGGGCTTGCCTCCCGCGGCCGCGACCTCGACGCCCTTGCGCTCGACGTCCGCGAAGCCGTCCGCGGTCGCAGCTAGGTCGTAGGTGCCCGCGGCCAGCGCGCGAAAGCGGAAGCTGCCATCGTCGCCGCTGCGCGCGCGCTCGGGCACGCCGCCTTCGACGCCAGCGCGACGCGCGAAGATCTCGGCGCCCGACACGGGATTCCCAGCGCCGTCGACGGCGCGTCCCTGCAGCTCTAGCGCCGCCGGGAGCACGATGTCGAGCCCGCCGCTCGTGCGGTCCTCACCGACCTCGACGTCGATCGCAGCGACCGTTGCGTAGCGCGGGCCGTCCTCGCGCGGCGTCGGGGCGCGCACCGCGACCGAATAGCGGCCTGCTCCGAGGGACCCGATGCGGAACTCGCCGCGCTCGTTGGTCCGCTCACGGCGCACGCCAACCTCCTGCGCGAGCGCCCGACCGAGCCAGCCCTTCGACTCGAACGGATCCGCCAGTCGCAGCGTGACTTCCACGCCCGAGAGCGGCTCGCGCGCCTCGCCGCCGAGCACGCGTCCTTCGACCGCGCCCAAGGGATAGCGCAGGTCGAGGCGATACTCCGGAGTGTCGGGGATCTCCGCGACGATGCGCACCGGCGGACGGCCATCGCCCGGAGAGTCGATGTTGAACTGGTATTCGCCGGATGCGAGCCCCGCGAACTCGAAGCGGCCCTCGCCCTGAATCTGCGCAATCTTCAGGTCGACGCCGAGCATCCCCTCCGACTCGAACGAGAGCGCCGTGATGTTGCCGCGACCGACCGGACGTCCGTCGTCCGTGACCGTTCCGTAGACGCGCGTGGCGCCCGAGGACGTGTCGACGATGTCGTAGTCGATGATCTGATCGTCCGGCACCGTGACCATGTCGAAGTTCAGCGTGCCGAGGAAGCTCATCGGATTGAGGGCCTCGTCACCGCGCGTGAGCAGCAAGAAGTAGCCGCCGCCCACCATGCGCGTGATGCGATACGCACCGTTCTCGTCCGTGCGCGACTGATAGATGCCGCCGCCGTTCGAGCGTCCTTCGCCGGACAGGTTCGCCGGCGAGAGCGCCAAGACGATCGCGCCGGGCACAGGCCGCGAGAAGCGGTCGCGCGCGACGCCCTGCACGCCGCCGCCCTGCGAGAGCTCGACGTCCGCGCTCGCGACCTCTCCGGCCGCGACCATCACGGACTCGGAGCGACCGATCACGTAGTCGCGGTGCGATGCGAGCACCACCGTCGAGCCGGCCTCGAGTCCGACGAGCTCGTACGCACCGTCAGGCCCCGAGGTCACCGCTCGATCGCCGAGGATGCCGAGCTGCGCGGCGAAGTCGCGGAAGCCGGGCGGCAGCTGCTCGAGCTGCGGTGCGCCTCGCGGGCGGCGCTCTCCCTGCTCGAACGTCGACGACTTGTCGGCGGGGAGCGCGAACACCTGCGCGCCCGCGACCGCACGGCCATCCGACGCGCGCACGAATCCGCGCACGGTGCCGCCGGGCTTCAGCTCGACGATCACGCCGCGGCGCGTCTCCCCCTCCTTCACCTTCAGGTCCGCGAGCACGGTCTCGGCGTAGCCGCTCGCTCGGAACTTGAGCTCGATCTTCTCGTTGCACTTCATCGGATCGAGCCGGAACTTTCCCTGCGGGTGTTCGACCAAGATCCCGCCCGAGAACGGGTTCATGTTGCCGGGCGCGTCGGCCTGCACCTCGACGCGATCCGAGGTCTCGATCGTGAAGCTCGTCACCGGCTTCTTGCGCGCCGCGTCGATCACGATGCCTTCGATCGCGCCGCCGCGCTCCATGCGCACCTCGAACCCTTCGGGCTCCGCGGTCGGGTCCCAGCGATGGTTCGTGTCCTCGAAACCCGACTTGTAGAACTCGATGCGATAGGGAGCGTCGCCGCCGAGCGCGCCCGCCGTGAAGCGGCCCTCGGCGTCGGTCTTCGGATACTCGAAGCCCTCGACCGCCGTCGCAAGCAACGGCGCGAACGAGAAGTCGAAGTCGAAGTTGCGGAAGTCGACGGAGTTCCAGCGCACAGTCACGCCCTCGAGCGGTGCACCGGAGCTGTCCAGCACACGCCCGCTCACCATCGGCCCCGTCGGGAGCTCGAAGTCCTCCGTGCGCGCGGTCGCTCCGTCCGCGACGAGCGCGCGCGGTCCTTTCGCAGGCACGTGCGCATCCGCGACACCGACGAGATCGAACTCGCCCGGCGGCACGTGCTCGATGCGGAACGTGCCGTCGGCTGCGGTCACGACGTGCGACTGTCGGAGCAACTCCTCGGCGAACTGCAAGTCGCGCAGTCCGCGCGGAACGACCGCGACGTGCGCTCCTGCGATCGGACGCGCGGAAGATCCTTCGTCGCCCGCTCGCGACACGACTCGGCCCGCCACGCCGCCACCGCCACGCGTCTCGATCACCGCGAGCGTGTCCTCGCCGGCTCGCACCGTGATGTCGAGCGAGTGGGAGAGCGCGAACCCCGCCCCCACTGCGGTCAAGTCGTAGCCCGAGCCCGCGGGAATGCCTGCGAGGATGAAGCCTCCAAACTCATCGGTGCGCGCCTTCGCGAAGCACATGTCGCCGCTGCGCAGGCTCTCGATGGCGTTCCCCGGACCGAGCGTCAGCATCACTTGCGCACCCGCGACTGGCTTGCCTCCAGGCTGAAGGACACGCCCGATCACGCGCCCGCCGCGTCGCACGAACACGTCGAGCCCCGGACCGTTCTCGGCGGACGCGACCTTCGCGCGCGCGACGTTGTCGGGCACCGACCACGCGCCGCGCGCCTGCACGTAGTACGTGCCCGTGCGCACACCCGTGAACTCGAAACTGCCATCGGGACCGCTCGCTGCAACCGCAACGGCGTCGGTGCGGCTCGCGTAGGCTGCACTCGTCTTCGCCATGCGCAAGATGCGCCCGAAGAACTCCTGCCCCACGGGCGGCAGGGTCAGCAGCTCGACCGCGGCGCCCGCGACCGGCTCGCCGCTCGCGCGGTCGAGTACGCGGCCCGCGAGACGGCCCGAGCCAGAGAGTCGCACGCGAGGTTCGACCGTGAAGCCATCTCCCGAGACAGGCGGGGTGAGCGTGTCCTTGCGCTCCGCTTCGAGTGCCTCGCTCGGCGCCTCGGTCGCGGGGGCTTCCGTCGGCGCAGCGACGACCGCATGGCCTGCTTCGGCGGACTCGGCGGGCGCTGCGCCGCCGCGAAGGCTCCACCAGACGGCGAGCAGCGTGCAGACGATGGCGCCGAACGCCAACGCGAGCATGCGCGCACGTCCGCTCCGGGGACCGCTCGATCCAACGCTCCGCATCGGGCCTAGATTAGCCATTCGAGCGCCCCGCGAGGCCGTTGCACGCGGGCGGGACGCGCCGGCAGCGGGGATTTACGCCAAATTGCCCACCCGGCGGGCTTGTCCGAACGCGCATTGCGTCCGAAGAGTCTGCGTGCAGCTGCCCGATCTGGTGCCGGAGCGCGACAACGGCTACCCCACTTGGAAGCGAACGGCGCTCCTCGTCGGCGGCGCGCTGTGCATCGTGCTCGGCGTGATCGGCTGGCTCATGCCCATCGTCACCGGCATCCCGTTCTACATCGCCGGCTTCGTCCTGCTCGGACTCGCCAGCGTGCGCATGGCACGCACCATCAACGCCCTCGATCGCAAGCTGCCGGACCGAGTCCGCCAAGCGCTGCGGCGCGCCTTTCCGAAGTCGAGCGCGAGCTAGATCTCGCGACGCTCGCGCAGCGCCGCGATCGTCGTCTCGAGAACCTCCTCGAAGGGATGCGGCTCCCAGCCGAGCTCCCGACGCGCGCGAGCGGAGTCGAAGCGAAAGTGTGCGCCGAGCATGCGGACGGCCGTCGGCGTGAGGAGCTTTGGCGGCGCCACGAGGTCGACCGCACGCGCCCCCCTCTCCAGCGCGCTCCACAGCCAGCGCGGAGCCGAGCGCGACGGCGCGCGCACTCCGAGGAGCCGCGCCGCGAGCTGGAACGACTCGAGCGAGGTCCACGCCGACTCGCAGAGCAGGTAGCGCCGCGCGCGACGTCCGCGCTCGAGCGCGAGGATGCAGCCGAGCGCGACGTCCCGAACTCCGACCACCGACAGCGAGCCCGGAGGCGTGAAGGGGATGTGCGGCCCGTGGGCGAGCTTGTCGAGGAACTTGATCGTGTTGGGTGCACGCGGAGACGTCCCGAAGATCGCGCCCGGGTTCACCACGACGACGTCGAGCTCTCGGGCTGCTTCCAGCGCGAGCTCCTCTGCTGCGCGCTTCGTGTCTGCGTAGTCGCAGCGCAACGCAGCATTGTTGTAGGGCGCGTCCTCGTCGAGCAGCTCGCTCGCGTCTCGCGCGTGCCCGACCGCGACGACCGAGCTCACATGCAGCACGCGCGTCACTCCGTGCGCTCGACAAGCGTCCAGCACATGGCGCGTCCCTTCCACGTTCACGCGACGCTGAAGTTCGCGGTCGCGCGTCGCGTAGCTGATCACGGCGGCGGAGTGCACGACCCACGTGGGCCCGCCGCGCGCCACGAGCGCCTTCACGGCCGCATCGAGGGCCGCGGTCGAGTCGAGGTCTCCTTCGTGCCAGCGCACCGGCGAACCCGCCAGCACACTTCGGTCCGAAGAGCGCCGCGCGAGCACGTCGACCTCGTGCCCCCGAGCGCACAGCTGTCGCACGAGCTCCGCGCCGACGAAGCCCGTCGCGCCGGTGACGAGCACCGCAGGCTTCACGCTTCGCTCCTGCGAGGCAGGCTCACGCGCACGATGACGCCGGGCCCCGGCTGCGCATTGGCGAGCGAGATCTCCCCGCCGAGATCCTCGATCACACGCTTGGCGATCGCGAGCCCAAGCCCCGTACCCTTCGAGCGCGTCGTGAAGTACGGCTCGAAGAGCTTGGCCTGCGCCTCGGCCGAGAGCCCCTCGCCGCTGTCGCGCAACTCCAACCGAACCTCGTCCCCTTCGACGGCGGATCGCGCGGTGAGCCGTCCCCCACTGGGCATCGCCTCGAAGGCATTGGTGACGAGGTTCTGCAGGACGCGCCGCAGCGCGACGGGGTCCGCGGTCACGGGAGCGCTGTCGAGCTGCACGTCGAGCTCGACCTTGCGCTCCGCCGCGAGTGCACGATGGAGCTCGATCACGTCGGCGAGCATCGCTCCCGCGTCCACCCGCGTGAGCGCGCTCTTGCGCACGCCCGTGAGCGCATGAAAGTCACCCGCAACTTCGCGCAGGTGCGCCACCTGACGCAGCGTGATCTCGATCGTGCGCTCGAAGATGCGCTCGAAGTCGGGGCTCTTCTCGTCGTGGGCGCGCTTGCAGAGCTCCGCCGAGACCTGCATGGGCGTCAGCGGATTCTTGATGTCGTGCGCTACCTGCCGCGCCATCTCGCGCCACGCGGCGTCCTTCTCGGCGCGCACGAGCTTCTCGCGGCTCTCGCGAATCTCGTCGGTCATGCGGTTGAGCTCGCGCCCGAGCTCGCCGAGCTCGTCGCGGCTGCGCACCGAGTTGCGCGCCTCCAAGTCTCCGCCGGCGACCTTGAGTACCTGTTCGCGCAGCTCGACAACCGGAGCCGTCGTACGGCGCGCGACGAGCATCGTCCACAGCACGCTCACGAGCAGCACCACCGCCGTCACCTGAAACAGCTGCGCGCGCAGCTCGCGCACACCCTCGAAGATGTCGTCGTTGTCGATGCCGACGCCGACGATCCAGCCGAATCCGTCCGCTCCGATTCCATGCGTGTGCTTGAAAGCGGCGTTCTTGCGGCGCCCTGCGAACTCGTACTCGGGATAGAGCCCCCAGTCCGACCCCCGCGCGGCGACGCTCATCTGCGGCAGCGAGATGCGCGGGCTCGTCGACACGCTCTCGCCGTACAGCGTCGGGTCGCGGTGCGCGAGGATCGTGTCGGCGTCGGCCGCCCAAATCCAGCCGTACGCCGAAGGGAACTCGTCGGGCCCGACGAGCCCTTGGAAGTAGCTCTTGAGGACGGGGCTCTCGACCTCCTCTTGGATGCGGCTCCAGTTCACGAGCACGTACAGCGCGCCGAGGAACTGTCCGGAGCGCTCTGGCCGCGCCTCGTCGATCGGCCAGTAGACCGGCGCCGAGAAGCCGATGTGGAAGTTCTCTGGGTGGACCGTGTCCGTGTGGCGCGGCGGCAGGAGCGCCGAGCGATGCTGATCGACGCGGAAGGGCTGACCGTTGCGCGCGGCCTCGAACCACACCTCGCTGGAGTAGTCCCGCTCTTGGAGCCCGGCGAGCACCTCCTCGGAGAGCCCGAGTCCCGAGCGGCCGACGGTGTTCGACACCACGAAACGGCCGTCGGCCGAGACGAGCAAGAGAAGGTCGTAGTCGCGCTTGGACAGCACCCAGTTGTGGAACTGCTGGACCTGCGTGTCGCGCATCAAGCGACGGGCGCCCTCCGGCTCGCCTTCGAGCTCGCCCGCGCGCTCGCGCAGCGCTTCGTCCAGCGCGAGATAGCTGCCCGGATCGGCCGCGAGCAGCGCGGTGTTCGAGTTGAACTCCTCGATGTCGCGGTCGACGCGCACCGCGAGGTCCGCGGCGAGGCTCTTGAGCGAATAGAGCACCACGTCCTTCGAGAGGCGCCCCGCCATCTGCGTCTCGACGAACACCGCGAGCCCGACGAACGGCAGGACGACCGCGGCGAGCACGGCGAGCAAGAACTTGGTCGAGATGCGGCGAAGCACGGCGCGGAGCGACACGCCCCAGTTCGGGCGTATCATCGCGCGAGCATCCCACTCCCGACGCCTGCCCGCAACCGCCGCGCCTTGTCGACTCCGCCGTCCGAGCTCCCCCGCCGCATCGCCCTCGTGCGCCTCTCGCACTTGGGCGACGTCGTGCTCGCGCTGCCACTCTTCCATGCGCTGCGAGAGCGCTTTCCGTCCGCGGAGCTCGCTTGGGTGGTGCAGTCGGAGTTCGCCTCCCTGCTCCAGGGCCTGCCGGGGCTCGCGCGCGTGATCCGCTTCGAGCGCCGAGCGGGCCTGCGCGGTTGGCTCGCGCTCCGAGCCGAGCTCGCGCAGTTCGCGCCAGACCTCGCCATCGACGCCCAGGGCAACGTGAAGAGCGGCTTCGCGCTCGCGTGCAGCGGCGCGCCGCGCCGCGTCGGTCTCGCGCGTACGGACTGGCGCGAGCCTCTCGGTCGCTTCGCGCTCACCGAGTCCGCGTCTCCCGCGCGCGGTGCCCACGCATTCGAGCGCACGCTCGCGCTGTGCCGATACTTCGGCGTCGATGGCACCGTTCGCCGCGACCCCGGACTGTCGCGCGCAGAGCTCGCGCGCGCACGCGAACGCGCAGGCGAGCTCGAGGTCGACGCGAGCACTGTGCTCGTGCAACTCTCGCCGCAAGCGGACATCCGCGCGTGGCCGCTCGCGCGTTACGAAGAGTTCCTTCGCGACGCCGCAGCGCACGGCACGCGCTGCATCGTCGTGTCCGGACCTTCGGAGCGCGACGAAGGCGCGGAGCTCGCCACGCGCGTCGGTGAGTCGCCCTCCGTGCGCCACTGGATCGACCAGCGCGGCCTGCGCGAGCTCGCGGCCTTCTTCGCCGTTTCGGCCGAGCTCGGCGCCCGCTACGTCGGCGGCGACACAGGCCCCACCCACCTCGCAGCGGCCTGCGGTCTGCCGGTCACGGTCCTCTGCGGCCCCCACAGCCACACGCGCACGGGTCCGTGGCCTGTCGCCGCCCCCTCGAAGATGCCCTCGCCGCACAGCGCCGTGCGCGCGCGAGTGGAGCCCGAGTGCGCACCCTGCTTCGGCCGCACGTGCTCGCACGCCTCCGGCCCCGTCTGCATGCGGGACATCGCTCCCGCGGACGTCCGCATGGCGCTCGAGCGCGTCTGCCGTCCATAATCTCGGCCCCCATGCGGATGTGGCACTACTTCCTCGCAGGCGCGCTCCTGCTCGCGCCCGCGCTGATCGCGACGACCCTGCTCGGCGTCGCCTTCGACGGCACGAAGAAGCACCTCTGGGCGGGCCTCTTCACGGCCACGCTCGGTGTCGGCGTCCACACGCTCGTGATCCTGTTCATGCTCGTCACCGGCCGCGTGCTGCGCGAAGCGATCCGCGCGCGCCGCCTCTCCGACGAGTTCCTCGGCGAGCTCAACGCCTTCTTCGCCCGCAAGCGCGCCTACCCGCTCGCCGGCCTCGGCGCGTCCTCGATCGTCGCGACCGGCGTGCTCGGCTACAGCTCGCGCGGCTTCGGCATCTCGCCGGTTTGGCACTGGCTCATCGGCCTCGCCACCGTTGCGCTGAACCTCTGGGCGCTGCAAGAGGAGCTGCGCGCGCTGAAGGAGAACCAGCGACTCGTCGACCGCGCCGCGAGCGAGCTCGACCAGCTCGATCGAGCTCAGGAAGCCGCGGGCCTTCCGCCGCCGGAGGAGCCACCGCCCGCGCCCTTCGTCAGCCTGCGCAACGGACTGACGCTCTTGATCGCGCCGTGGCTGCCGTACCTGTACTGGTCGGTCGTGGTCTGGCGCGGCGACTTCGGACAGATGAGCGTGCACCCGTGGGTGGAACTGTCGCTCGCCGGCGCCGTCGTTACCTTTCTGGCACTCAAGCGTCGCAGCGCGGCCTCCGCGGCCTGAGCGCCGAGGACGCAGCGCTCAGTCGCGCGTGTCGCCGCTCACCGCGGGAGTCGGCGTCGAAGCCGCAGGGTCGCGCAGCGCACGGAGCTGCGCCTGAGTGTCGCGGTACTCGGGATAGACGAGCTCCACTTGCTCGAGCAGCTTCGCCTTCGCGGCCGAGTCCGACTCGACCTGCGCGCGCTCGTAGAGGCTCGAAGCCTTCTTGATCAGATCGTCGAGCGTGTCGCGGCGCGCGATCGCGTCCTTGAAGAACCCTTGGTGCGACGACGTGACGATCGCAGCGTAGGCTGCCATCGCGGCCTCGTATTGGTGATCCACCTCGAGAGCGCGCGCGACCTCGTAGTCGACCTGCAGGCGCGCTTCGTGCAAACGCTCGCGCTGCGCGGCAAAGGCGTCGGCTTGGCGCGCCGTCAGCGCCTCGCCCTTTTCGAGCGCCACGGCCGAATCATCGAACTTGCGGCGCAGGATGTTGCGCTCACACTCACGCAGCAGCTCGGCGGCCTGCTCCTCCTTGCGCGTGCGCTCGAGGCCTTCGAGCGCGGCCTTGTGCTCGGGGTCGAAGAGGGTCGCGAAGCGGTACTCGTTGCGCGCGGCACCGAACTGGCCTTGCGCCTCGAACTCCGCAGCTTGGAGCACGCGGTCGTCCGCGCGCAGCGTATCGGCTTGAGCACGGCGCCGCGACGCTCGCTCGTTCTCGGTGTCGTACTTGCCCGTGGCGGAGAAGTGGTGCGCGGCTTGATCCAGCCAGTAGTCCGCGAGTGCCTCGAGGCCACCCTTGTAGTACTTCTCGCCCATGCCGCGGCGATAGTTCAGCTGCACGAGCACGCGGCCGAGACCGTTCTTCGCGCGCGAGTCGTCCGGCCGGTACGTCAGGGCCTTCTCGTAGCACTCCGAGGCCTTCGAGAGCTCATCCTTGTTGTGCCACTCGATCGCCAGCGTGACCCAATGATTGGCGAGCTTGTCGAGCTGCGACTCGCGCCACTCGACCGCCTGGCGCACCTCCGGCACCAACGCGCATGCCGCAAGGAACTTCGCCAGCGCCTCGTCGTCGCGGTCCCGGAAGGAGAGCTGTCGCCCCTCGTCGAGCAAGAGCGCGACGCTCGCCAGCCGCCACTCCTCGCGCCGCATCGCGTCGCCGGGCTCGGCGTCGACGCGCTCGCGCGCGAGCTCGACGGCGCGCACGTACTCTCCCCTGCGAACCAGTCGATCGACCTCGGAACGCGGTCCGTAGGGGTCGGTGCTCGCGCAGGCGCCGAGAAGGGCGAGGGCGAGGGCGGGAGCGAACGTGGAGGCGAGAACGCGGTGTGCGGGGCGATTCATCCGAGGAGTCCTGTGGAGCCGGAGCATGGTTATCGACGCGCGAGGTCGCCAATCCTTCCCGAGACGCGAGCCTCGGCGCGGCCAACCAAATGTATCGTAAGCTGTTATCTGGAAACAGTTTATGTCCGTGTTCCTTCGCTGAGCGCCACCCCGAGGCTCCCGAAGCACAGGATCGGCAGCCAGCTCGACCACAAGGGTGAGAGCGTGCCCTCCATGCCCAGCGAACGGCAGACGAAGTCCGCCGCGAAGTACACGACGCACGCGAGCGCTGCGGCGACCATGCCCTCGGTCGCCTTGCCGCGCTCGCGACCGAGCAGGAACGGAGTGGTGAGCAGCACGAGCACGAGGTTTCCGAGCGGGAAGGTCAGGTGGTACTGAAACAGCGTCTGGTACTCGAGGTTCGTGGGGTCGCGCGCGGCGAGGTGGCCGAGCTCGGAGAAGGAGAGCTCCATGGGCGCGATGTCGCCCTTCTTCGCCAGCGAGACGTCGCGCGGGGAGAAGTCGACCACGTCGAGCCAATCAACGGCGCGCGCGACCGCCGTATCGCCGGTGGTGGTGCGCAGGTGCCCGCCCACGAGCCGCCAGCGAGCGGCTCCGTCCGGGGCGCGGTCGTAGGTTGCACGGTCCGCCACGACGAAAAACAGACTGTCGCCGCGCAGACCTGCCACCTGCAGCCCGCGGATCGTCGCCGTCGTCGGCGCGAAGCTCTCGATCACCACGATGTTCCCGGCGAGGTCGCGCAGGGTGACGTCCTCGATCACACGTTCGGTGCGGTGCTTGTCGAGATAGTCTCTGAGCGCGGCGCGCTGCTCCCCGAGCGCGCTCGTGGCGCCCTCGCGCAGGGCAAACATCCCGAGCGCGACGGCAAGGGCTCCCAGGTGGATAGGGAGCAGAACGCGCTGCGCACTGACGCCCGCGTTCAGGCCTGCGACGAGCTCGTTGTAGCGCAAGAGCTTGGAGAGCGTGAACAGCGCCGCCGCGGTCGTGACGAACGGCGCGACCTGCAGGTAGAGGAACGGTACGTTCAGGAGGTAGAAGCGCAGGATCGTCGAGAGCGGCGCCGAGGTGCCGTCCTCCCACGTCTCGAAGTAGCTCAGGTTGGTCGCGACGTCGATGATCACCGCGAGGCCGACGATCAGAAAGAGCGACGTCGCGTAGGCGCCGACAAACAGCGCCCCCACATAGCGATCGAGGCGCCCGCCCAGCTCGAGTCCGCCGATCCTCATCCGCGCCCCCTAGGTCCGCACGGCGCGTGCGAGCAGCACGAGCCCCAGGAGCGACCCGACGATACTCGTGCCGAGCGCCGCGAACCAAACCGGCACGACCTCGTTGTTCGCGAGCAACTTGCCGAGCCGCATCGAGACCAAGTAGTACACCAGCGCGTAGCCGATCGCGACGGCGAGCGCCGCGAGCTGCGACCCGCGCCGCAGGAACAGACCCGTCGGAACGCCGAGCAGCAGGAACATCGGGCAGATCAGCGCCAACGCGTCTCGCGCTCGCAATATGTAGGCGGCCGAGCGCAGATCTTGAGGCGGCACGATCCGATCCGCGTGCCCCATCGTGGCGAGCGCCGTAGCGCCCGCCGGACTCGCGAGGAGCTGCTCGGTGCGCTCGATGCGCGAAGCGAGCTCGGTCGACTCCTGAAAGCGCCAGTGCTCGCGGTCCTTGCCCTGCGTGCCGAAGGCCTGATCGAGGTCCATTTTCACCTGCAGACGCCCCACGCGCATGTCGTAGCGTTCGTCCGCCCAGCGCGGCACGCGCAGGTCCACCAACAAGATCGAACCGTCGACCGCGATCTGTACTTCTTGCGCATAGATCGTCTGCGCCGGACGCCCCTCCGACGGCGGCAGGTGCAAGAACACCTGTCGGAACAGGTTGCGGTCGTCCGGGTCGCGCTCGGCCGCGGAGAGGTAGAACTCGCCGAAGCGCAGCTCGGTGCGGCCAGGATTCAACGACTTGAGGAGCTGCATCGCCGAGTTCTTGCCGTAACTGCGCTTTTGGTAGTTGAGCGACGGCGAGAGCCGCGTCTCTACGAAGTAGAGCCCCACCGAGAGTGCGAGAGCCAAGAGCGCCGCTGGGCGCACCATCCGCAAGGGATGGATGCCCGCCATCGAGATCGCGGTCCACTCATTGTCTGCGGCGAGGCGACCGTAGGTCGAGACGACGGCCAAGAGGAAGCCGATCGGCAACAGATACGGTGCGAGCTCCAGCATCAGGATCGGCACATAGCCGAGGACCGCCGCCATTCCGACGCCGGCCACCTTGTGCACGGCGTGGACGAGCACGCACGGAACCGCAACGAGCGCCATGCCACCGTACGCGAAGAGAAGCCCGCCGACGAGGCGCCGCAAGAGGTAGAGCTCCAACGTCACGACGGCGATGCTAGCGATCCGGCGAGAGCACTTCGACCACGCGGGCGTCGTGTGGACTTTCGCCGGCCGATACCTACGATCCCGGCGTGGCAGCGATGCATCTCGAGCGCGTCTTGAAGGCCGGACTGCGCCGCAGCGTGCGGCTCGAACGAGCCAGCGACGGCGCGCGCAGCGTGGTCAAGCGCTTCGCCTCCAAGGGCTTCGCCGCGGCCTCGCTCGACCGCGCGCGCGCCGCGCGCGAGCACCGCATGCTGAGCGAGCTCCTCGAGCGCGGCGTCTCCGTCCCCCGCCCGCTCGGAGTCGCGCAGGTCGACGGCGGCTGGGAAGTGCGCATGGAGTGGCTCGGCGACAGCGCCAACGCCGCGGAGCTCCTCTCCGGCAAGGCCGCATGGCCGCACGGCCGCGCGGGCGGACTGCGGGCCTTCGCTCGACTCCTCGCGACGCTCCACGCCGCGGGCGTCGACCACGCCGACCTCCACAATGGGAATGCCCTGCTCGACTCGAGCGGCCGCGCTTTCGCGATCGACTTCCACAAGGCGCGCCGCGTGAAGCGCCTGCGCGAGCGCACTCTCCTGCGCGACATCGTCAGCTCTGCGCGGGTGCTCGCGAAGTGACCAGCGTGCGAGAGAGGGCCCGCTTTCTCTGCGAGTGGCGCGCGGCGCTGCCGCTCGAGCTTCGGCCGAGTGCGTCGCTCTGGGAGCTCGCGCGCGACGTCGAGGCACGCGCGCGCGGCGAGCGCATCGAGTACGTGCGCAAGCGCCGCGCGCGCTGGCTGCGCGATGGAACCGCGTGTGCACGCGTCGACGCGGAGTTCCGCGGCTTCGTACGCCACGGCGTCGATCGAGAGCGAGTTGCACGCATCGCACGAACGGCGCTCGCCCGCGGTGCAGGAGAGTTTGCGGGGCTCGCAGAGCCGGGGTTGTTGCTCGTGACCGGTCCGAGCGAGCGTCTCGCGCGCAAGCTGTGGTGCTGCGCCGCTCGCGCGGCCGAGCACGGCCTCGCAACTCCGCGTCCGCTCGCGCTTTCGCTCGAACCTCGACCGTGGGTCGCGCTCGAAGTTCCGCCTCACGCACAGCCCGCCACCGTGCCGCAGGCCCTGCGTGCCCCGCGGACGCTCCATTCGCTCGGCCGTCTGTGCGCTTCGCTCTTCGATCGCGGACTGCGACCGCGGCCTGCGATCGGCCCGCTCTTTTGGTTGACGCCCGACGGCGAGGTGTTCCTCGGAACGCTGAGCGCACTCGACACGGAACGCGCTCCAGCGAGCGGTATCGACGCGGTGCGTGCGCTCTCGCTCGCGGGACTTTCGCTGCCCGAGCTCTCCGTGCGCGAGCGCGCGGCCTTCGCCGCTGGACTGCTCGCGGGCTCGCGCCTCGATGGTGCGGCACGACGCGCCCTTTCCGCGCAGCTGCGTCATGGCTGAGAGCACGCCGCCCGAGCCGTGGCGCCGTCGGCTGCGGGCTCGCGCGCTCGCGGGTCTCGCCCAGCTCGCCGGAAGTCCGGCGGACCCGCTCGTGCGCGCGACGCTTTGGAGCATCGCCTTCGGCGCGCGCTTCACGCGCTACGACGCACTCGTACGGCGCAACCTCGCCCTCGCCCTGCCCGAGCGCAGCCCAGAGGAGCGCGAGCGCGTGCGCGTCGCGATGTGGACGCACACGCGACGCATCTTCCACGAGTGGCTCGTGCTCTCGACCCCTCGCGCACCGAAGCTGCTCGATATGGTCGACCTCGGCGACAGCGTCGCGCGGTTGCGCGAGCACGCGCGGGGCGGACGCGGAATGCTCCTCTGCACTGCGCACATCGGCAACTGGGAGCTGCTCGCCGCGCGGCTGCGACGCGAGGGCTTCGACGGCGCGGTCGTCGGCTATCGCAAGCGCCGCGACTCCTCTGCGGACTGGCTCGTCGAAATGCGCGCCTCGCTCGGCGTACGAAGCCTCGCGCAGGACGACTCGCCGCGCGAGCTGCTCGGCGTCCTGCGCAGCGGCGGCGGCCTCGGGCTGCTCTGCGATCTGGAAGTGAAGCGCCTCTCGGGCACATGGCTCCCCTTCCTCGGCTCACCGGCTTTGACCATGACCGCGCCAGCGGCCCTGGCTCGGGCGAGCGGGCTTGCGTTGATCCCGCTGCGCTGCGTCGCGCGCGGCGAGGGCTACGAGCTGCGCGTCGAGGACCCGCTGGAACTCGAGCGCTCGACCGATCGCCGCGCGGCCGAGGAGGCGCTGCTCGAGCGCTTGAACGACACGTACTCGCGCTGGATCCGCCGCGACCCCGAGCAGTGGGTCTGGTATCGCCCGCGCTGGAGCGAGCCGCCGCAAGAAGCTCGGGAAAGACTCGCGGCACGCGCGCCGCTCTCGGCACGCACGCCGCGCTCGCGCTAGGCGACGCTGGTCGTCACTCGTCGATCGGGTTCTCGCGCATCCACGCCGCGAGCACGCTGTTCGCTTCCATGACCTTCCAGTAGTCGGGCAGGCCGCTGCGGTAGCCACGGAGCTGATCGCGCAGGTCGATGGCACCGCCCGTCGGCGCCTCGCTGCCGTGGAACTTGATCAGGTCCTGCGCCGCGCGGTTGCTCATCGCGTCGTCGCCCGAGTACGTGATCAACACGGCGAGCCACTGGATCGACTGGCCGAGCTGACCCTTCTTGTACTGGTGCGCCGCTTCTTGGAGGCGATCGTCGAACCACTCCTCGCGCTCCTTGATCAGCTTGTCGAGCAGCGCGAGCCCCTTGCCGCGCTCGTCTCCGCCCGACGTCTCCAGCCAGCGATTGAGAACGAGGAACGCCTCGCGGTAGTTCCGCGGGTTGTCCCACGTCATCGACTTCACCTCGAACTCGATGTCGGCATAGCTGCCGGGCTTGGTCAGGTCGACCATCGGCCCGTAGCGCTCCTTCTTGCGCCGCACCCAGTCCATGTCGGGGTGATTCGGCCAGCGCCGCTCGAACTCGGTGATGCGCTTCATGAACACGCGCACGACCGCGCGGTCGACCTTCGCGCCCGCGAGTCGCTGTTCCTCGAAGTTCTTGAGCTGCGTCTGGAGGTACTTGTCACCGGCGCTGTTCGCCGCGGCGAGCGCGCCCGCGGCGCGCCCCTCCTTGATCTTGCGATCGACCTCTTGCGCACGAGCCTGCAGGTCGGTCGAGAGCTTCGAGCGATCCCCAATCTTGGCGAGCGCCTCCTCGGCCTGATCCCACACGGTCTCCGCCGCGGCCTTTTCCGCGAGGAACACCTGCTGCGGACCGCTGAGCGAGTCGTCGATCTTCTGGCTCGCGCCGCGCTTCAGCAGGAAGAACGCGATCACCGCCACGGGCACTAAGAGCAGCAGAACGTGCAGCGGCTTGATGCCCTTGTCTTTGTAGAGCTCGCGCGACGAGCGCTCCCAAGCCTGCTTCTCGCGCGTGTCAGCCTTGCCCGCCGGAATCGGCGCTTTTCCGGCCTTCGGCGCCACGGCGCTCTTCGCGGGGCTCGCCACAGGCTTGCGCACGACGGGCGCGGGTGCCGCAGGGGCATGCGGGGCTGGCGTCGGTGCCGCGGGCGCCGCGGCACCCGCTTCGGCCTCGATCGAGATCGTCGCCTCGCCGAGCTTGAAGCTCATGCCGGGCGCGAGCGTGCACTCGCTCGAGATCGGCGCGCCATCGACGAGCGGCGGGACGACCCCGGGCTTCGCCTTGAGCTGGATCACCCCGCCCTTCACGACGAGCTCCGCGTGCACCTCGGCAACTCCGGCGGACGCGAGCTTGAGCATCGCGCGCTCGCCGCTGCCGATGGTGACCACGCCCTCGCTGGCCTTGAATCCGCGGCGCTTGCCGCCCTCGTCGACGATGAAGCGAGTCATGGTTCCAGTTCCTTTTGGAAGGAGGTGTCCGCGCCGAAGTTCTGGGTCCAGTAGTTCGAGGCGCTGCCGCTCGCCATCTCACGGTGCCCCGCCATCAGGATGTTCCTGTGGTGGCCGCTCGAGTGCAACCAGCCGTCGTGCGCGGCCTGCGGATCGCCACCGACCATCGCGCAGTTCTCGCTGACACCGCGCGGATATCCAGCGAGCTTCATGCGGTCGAAGGGCGAGCGACGTGCCGGGTCGCCCTGCTCGAAGTGACCGAAGTCGCCGGTGTTCGCCATGTACTCCGAGTGCCCCTGCGCCGCACTCTGGATGCGAGCATTCCACGCCACAGCGCGCCGCCCCATCAGGCGTCGGTAGCGGTTGGTGATGCGCACTTGTTCCTGCTCGGCGACATTCGGGAGCTCCGCAGCCGGTGCATCCTTGCGCTTGGCGTACCCCGCGAACTGGCGCTCGTTGTAGGCGACCACCGCGCGGTCGTAGGCGAGGTCCTCGGCTTCCGAGGCGCTCCACGCAAACGACAACAAGTCCACCTCGGCCTGCTTGCGCGGCTGCATGAGTAGGAACTCCGGCGCGCTCTCCGTCCACGCGAACTCGATCCCAAGGTCCATGTGCGCCGCGCGGCACCACTCGAACTCTTCGGCGAGGACCTGAAACTCCTTGGTGAGCTTCACGGGCTTCGCACGCGCTTCGACCGCACGCACCGCGGACACGAGCTCGTCGACCTTCTGCTGGGCGCGCGCGTACTCGCCGGCGGTGTGCGGCGGCTCGGGCGGCGCATAGGGGTAGAAGTAGACGTCCTCGTCGAAGATCAAGTCGAGCGCGGCTTTGCGCGCCGTGTCGAGCTCGCGCCGCACGTCGGCGAGCGAGCGCAGCGACTGCGCGGTACGGTCCTTCTCAAGGTCCTTGATCGCAGCCATCGTGCGCGCGTGGAGCGCCGCGCGACTCGCCGTCTCGCTGGCGCCCGCCAGCAGCGCCTCGAAGGCCGCATCTCGGTTCGCCGCAGCGGCCTTCAGGAACGCCTTCGAGAGCTTGTCGTCCGTCTCGGCGCTCACGGCGCGGGCCGCTTGCTCGCCGGTGATCCAGCGTCCCTTTTCGAGCAGATAACGCTCGTTCGAGCCGAGTCCGCCGCGCGCGCGCGCGATGATGTTCGCAGCGTCGACTGCGGGCAGCTCGCCGCGCTCGACCATGCGCCCGAGGTCGGCGAACGCGCGCTCGCGCTCGGCCTCGTCCCCCGAGCGCAAGATCTCGCACACGATGCCGCGCCGCGCCATCGCCGAGAGCTCCACCGCCGCACCGACGCGCTTGTACATGTCGAGGTACTGGCCGCTCCACGCGCGCAGCGTGCCGCCCTCGACCCAGCCCTCCGCACTCATCTGCTCGACGCCAAAGTTGCGGAACGGCGCCGGATCGGCGTCGAACGCGTCGAGGAGCTCCGCGCGCAGCGCGAGTCGCGCGCGCAGGTCCTGCGCCTCGCCGATGTAGTCGTCGCGCAGATCGCTCGGCGGCAACTTCCGACTCGCGGCAAGCCAACACTGGCGAGCGAAGGCGAGCTCGCCCTTGTCCGCGCTCTCGCGGGCGAGCGTCGCGAGGGACTCCGCCGACAGCTCTTCGGGAACGGGCCGCGCGA
This sequence comes from uncultured Planctomycetota bacterium, assembly GCA_903928115.1. Lineage (GTDB taxonomy): Bacteria > Planctomycetota > UBA1135 > UBA1135 > F1-120-MAGs118. The sequence continues at coordinate 84 of CAIYPP010000050.1, read as the reverse complement.
GCAACATCTCCGCCGTCGCAGAACCCCGCCGATCGAGCAGCTTCGAGCGATCGACCTGCGGCACCTCGGCCGGACGAGGCTTGG
>CAIYPP010000049.1 GCA_903928115.1 uncultured Planctomycetota bacterium | reverse complement strand
CCGCGGCTCCGCGGCGGGCGCGATGGTGGCGTACGTGCTCGGCATCACCAAGGTCGAGCCGCTCAAGTACGACCTGCTGTTCGAGCGCTTCCTCCACAGCGCGCGCGTGTCGATGCCCGATATCGACATCGACTTCTGCAAGGAGGGCCGCGAGAAGGTCCTCGCCTACACCCGCCGGCGCTACGGCGACGAGAACGTCGCGCAGATCGTGACCTTCGGGACCATGGCGTCGCGCACGGTGGTGCGCGACGTGGGACGCGTGCTCGACGTGCCGCTCAAGGACATCGACCGCATCGCGAAGAAGATCCAAGCGGGCCCGAACGCACCGTCCTTGGCCGAGGCGCTCGAGAAAGACCCCGAGCTGATCGCGATCAAGAACGAGAAGCCGGAGTTCGCCGAGGTCTTCGAGTTCTCGACGAAGCTCGAGGGCATGGCGCGCCACATCTCGACGCACGCCGCAGGCGTCGTGATCGCCGATCGTCCGATCGTCGACTACGTGCCGCTCGCCAAGCATGACACCGACGTCGTGACGCAGTGGCCCGCACCGCAGCTCGAAGAGCTCGGGCTGCTGAAGATGGACTACCTCGGCCTGCGCACGCTGACGATCCTCGAGCGCACGCTGGAGTATCTGCGCGCCGCCGGAAAGCCGGTGCCGGACCTCGATCAGCTGCCGGACGACCCGCGCACCTACCAGATGCTCACGGCGGGCGACACGCTCGCGGTGTTCCAGCTCGAATCCGAGGGCATGCGCAAGCTGCTCGCGCGCATCAAGCCCGACCGATTCGAGGACCTGATCGCGGTGCTCGCGCTCTACCGCCCCGGCCCGCTGGAGTCGGGGATGGACTCGATGTTCACGCGCCGAAAGCACGGCGAAGAGCAAGTCAGCTACCCGCACCCGAGCTTGGAGCCCATCCTGCGCGACACCTACGGGTGCATCGTCTATCAGGAGCAGGTCATGCTCATCTCGAGCGCGCTCGGTGGCTTCTCGCTCAACGAAGCCGACAACCTGCGCAAGGCGATGGGCAAGAAAAAGCCCGAGATCATGGAGAAGTTCGCGGCGCAGTTCGTCGCGGGCGCCGTGAAGAATGGCTGCGCCGAGGCCGCCGCGCGCGAGATCTGGGACAACATCGTCAAGTTCGGCGGCTACGGCTTCAACAAGTCGCACTCGACGGCCTACGCGCTGATCACGTACCAGACCGCGTACATGAAGGCGAACCACCGCGTCGAGTTCCTCGCGGCCAACATGGCCTGCGAAATGGAGTCCTCGGACAAGGTGAAGGCGCTGATCGACGACTCCAAGCGCTCGCGTGTGCCCGTGTTGCCGCCGGACCTGCGGCGCTCGCGCTGGCACTTCGTTCCCGAGGACGGCTCGATTCGCTACGGGCTGGGCGCGATCAAGGGCACCGGCGAGCGCGCGGTGGCGGCGCTGCTCGGCGCGCGCGCGAAGCTCGAGGGGCGCAATGCGTCGCTCTCGCTGCTCGAGCTCGCGCGCGAGTGCGACCCTTCCGAAGTCGCGCGGCTGTGCTGGGAGACGCTGATCAAGGCGGGCGGTTTCGACTTCACGGGCCACAACCGCGGCGCCGTGCTCGCTGCGCTCGACGTCGCGCTCACTGAGGGCCAGCGCGCGGCCGCAGACCGACGCTCGGGCCAAGGCTCGCTCTTCGGCGGCCCCGCGCCGGCGGCGCGCGCGGCTGCCGTGCAGAGCGGAGACGGCATCGACGACTCGAAGGCTTGGTCGAAGAGCGACACGCTGAAGGCCGAGCGCGACGCGCTGGGCTTCTATCTCTCGGGCCACCCGCTGGAGGAGCGCGCGGGGCTGTTCGCAATGCTCTCCTCGTGCTCGACCGCGCAGCTCTCCGAGCGCTCGCCCGAGACCGAGGTCCAGATCGCGGGCCTGATCGTCTCGCTCGCGGCGACGGTCGTGAAGAACGGCAAGCTCGCCGGCCAGAAGATGGCCCGCATGCGCCTCGAAGACCTCGACGGCGGTGTGAACGTCACCGTCTTCCCCAAGGCCTTCGAGCAGTTCAAGCACAAGCTGGTCGAGGACAGCGTGGTGATCGTGCGCGGCAAGGTCGAAGAGCGCTCGGAAGAGCCCGGCCTGCTCTTGAGCGACGTGCTGACGATCGAGGAGGCGCTCGCCCGCTTCGAGGGCGGCGTGATCGTCCACGTCGAACCGGAGGACTCCGGCCTGCTCGTGCCGCTGCGCGACACGCTGCGGCGCCACACGGGACGCCGTCCGGTGTACCTCCAAGTGCGCGGCAGCGACGGTGCGATCCGGCGCATCCGGACGGCCGCCGATTGCCACGTGCGCATCTCGGCCGAGCTCGCGGAGCAAGTGGACCAGCTGCTCGGCAAGGGCCGCATGCGGCTCGCGCGACTCTAGGGGCGAGCCCCTCGCGAGTTCCGCCCCGCTTCCCCCCACCGCAGAAAGCGCCGCGGAAAAACACAAAGGCCGCCCACCTCTCGGTGGACGGCCTTCGCAGTTGGGTTCAGGGTGCGCGGAGCGTCGCACGCACCTCCTCGCGGAGGTGGGCTCACCCTGCGCGCGGATCAGGCGCCCGCGGCGGCCTTGCCGGCCTTCTTCTTGGCCGGAGCCTTCGCCGCGGTGGTCTCGGCGGCCGGTGCCGCTTCGTCCTTCGGCGTGCGCTCGACGAACTCGATGATCGCCTGCTCGCCGCCGTCGCCGAGACGACGCTTGGAGAGCTTGAGGATGCGCAGGTAGCCGCCCGGACGGGCCTTGAAGCGCGGTCCGATGACCTCGAACAGCTTCTTGGTCGCACCCGTGTCGCCCAGACGCGACTGGACGAGACGACGGCGGTGCACCGTGGCTTCCTTGGAGAGGGTCACGAGCTTCTCGACGAAGGGGCGCAGGTTGCGCGCCTTCGGCAGCGTGGTCTTCACGCGCTCGTGGGTGATCAGGCTCGCCGCGAGGTTGCGAATCATCGCATCGCGGTGGGCGCTGGTGCGGGAGAGGTGGTTGCCTGCTCGTCCGTGACGCATGGCGTTGTCGTTTCCAGTGTTGGGACCGCAGCGCGGTCTAGTTGCCGGTCTTCATGCCGAGCGAGAGGCCGCGCTCGGCGAGCTTGTTCTTGATCTCGGTCAGCGAAGTCTTGCCGAGGTTCTTGAGGTTCATGACGTCGTTCTCGCTCATCGCGACGAGCTGGCCGACGGTCGTGATGTTCGCGCCGTCGAGGCAGTTCTTGGCGCGCACCGACAGTTCGAGCTCGGCCACCGAGGCCGAGAGCACCGCAGAGACCTTGGTCTGCTCACGGTTGCGCTCCGCGTAGGGCGACGCGCTCGGCTCTTCGGCAAGCGGCGACTCGTCGCGGCTCGACTCGAACAGCACGAAGGGGTTCAGGTGCTTGCGGTAGATCTTGGCCGCTTCGGTGAGCGCGAGATCCGGCGCGACGGTGCCGTCGGTCCAGACCTCGATCACGAGGCGGTCGTAGTTGGTGAACTTGCCGACGCGGGTGGCCTCGACCGAGTAGCGCACGCGGTGGACCGGGGAGTAGATCGAGTCGACCGGGATGGTACCCAGCTGGTTCTTGTCGACCATGTTCTCCTCGGCCTGCACGTAGCCACGGCCCTTCTTGACGTCGAGCTCCATCTTGAACTCGCGGTCGCCCGTCAGGGTCAGGAGGTGCAGGTCCGTGCTGACGACCTTGGCGTCGCCGGGGCACTGAACGTCCGCGCCCGTCACGGGGCCCTTGCCCTTCTTGTGGATCTTGCACGTGATCGGCTCGTTGCCGTCGTGGCGGATCCGCAGCCGCTTAACGTTCAGGATGATGTCCGTGACGTCTTCGAGCACGCCGGAGAGCGAGTCGAACTCGTGCGACGCACCCTCGATGCGCACGGCGGTCACCGCGGTGCCCTCGATCGACGAGAGCAGCACGCGACGCAAGCCGTTGCCGATGGTGTGGCCGAAGCCCTGCTCAAACGGCTCGACGATGAAGCGACCGTACTCCTTGGTGAGCGTCGCCTTGTCGGGCACGACCTTGCTGGGCAGTTCGAAGTTGCGCCAACGAATTCTCATGGTGCGTGGGATCCTGTCTTGGGGGCCTGCGAGGCGGGGCCTGCGAGGCGGGGCTGAATGCGGCGGTGAGGGACGTGGGACAGGGCGTTACTTCGAGCAGAGCTCGATGATCAGCTGCTCCTGGATCGGGTGCGGCACGTCCTCGCGCTTGGGCAGCGCGGCGACGCGGACCGTCAGGTTGTCGCGGTTGACGTCGAGCCACGCCGGCACCGGCTGCGACTTGTTGATCTCGAGGGCCTCGGCGACCTGCTTGCGCACGGACTCCTTCTGGCGGACCGAGATCACGTCGCCCGGGCGGACGCTGAACGAGGCCACGTCGACGAAGCGACCGTTGACCGCGCAGTGTCCGTGGTTCACGAGCTGACGCGCGTGGTTGCGCGACAGAGCGAAGCCCGCGGCGAGGATCACGTTGTCGAGGCGACGCTCGAGCAGCACCATCAGGTTCTCACCCGTGTTGCCCTTCATGCGCTCCGCCTCTTGGAAGTACAGCTTGAACTGACGCTCCCAGACGCCGTAGATGCGCTTGAGCTTCTGCTTCTCGCGAACGCGGACACCGTAGTCGGTGACCTTGGCGCGCTTCTGAGCGTGGACACCCGGCGGATAGTCGCGGCGGGAGACGGCGCACTTGTCCGTGAAGCAGCGCTGACCCTTGAGGAACAGCTTCATGCCTTCACGACGGCACAGCTTGCACTTGTTTTCTACGTAACGACCCATGTGTTCTTCCTTGTGAGCCTGTGCGCGGGACTAGACGCGGCGACGCTTGCGCGCGCGGCAGCCGTTGTGCGGCAGCGGGGTGCAGTCTTCGATGGCGAGGATGTTGAGACCGGAGGTCGAGAGCGCGCGGATGGCCGACTCGCGGCCCGAGCCAGCGCCACGCACCTTCACCAGCACCTCGCGAACGCCTTGACGGATCGCCCCTTGGGCGGCGTGCTCAGCGGCGCGGGTGGCGGCGAACGGCGTGCTCTTGCGCGTTCCCTTGAAACCCACGATGCCGGCCGAGCCCCAGGCGATCGCGTCGCCCTTGGCATCGGTCACGGTGACGTGGGTGTTGTTGAAGGACGCCTTCACGTGCACGACGGCACGCGCGACGTTGCGCTTGATCTTCTTCTTGACTGCTGCTGCCTTGCTCATGGCGGGTTACTTCATCCCCTTCACGGACTTCTTGCCGGCGACCGTCTTGCGCGGACCCTTGCGGGTGCGGGCGTTCGTACGCGTGCGCTGGCCGCGCACCGGGAGGCCGCGCCGGTGGCGCATGCCGCGGTAGCTGCCGATCTCGCGCAGGCGGTTGATGTTCGAGGCGACCTGACGGCGCAGCTGACCTTCGACGGCGTACGTCTTCTGGATGTACGTCGCGAGCATCGCGATCTGGTCTTCCGACAGCTCGCGCGAGCGCATGCCGCGGTCGAGGCCGGTCGCGTCGCAGATCTTCTGCGCCGTTTCGCGGCCGATGCCATAGATGTAGGTCAGCGCGATTTCGAGGCGCTTTTGGGGCGGGATGTCGACGCCGATGAGACGGGGCATATGTGCTCCTTACTTGCCCTGACGCTGCTTGTGCGTCGGCTCCTTGCAGATGACGAAAACGACGCCGCGGCGGCGAACGACCTTGCAGTTGGCGCACATGCGCCGAACGCTGGAACGCACTTTCATTCCTGGGGACTCCGTTGCTTGCGATCGCCGCGATAGATGATGCGGCCTTTGGTCAGGTCGTAGGGGGACATCTCGACCGTGATCTTGTCTCCCGGCAGGATGCGGATGTAGTGCATCCGCATCTTGCCGCTGACGTGTGCGAGGATCTCGTGGCCCGACGCCAGCTTCGCGCGGAAACGCGCGTTCGGCAGCGCCTCGGTCACCACGGCCTCGACCGTGATCGGTTCTTCCTTGGCCATCAGCGCCCCTCCCCTCGCGCGGCGGCGAGCATGGCCTTGAAGACTTCGTCGGGCGCGCGGCTGCCGTCGAGGTCCGACAGCACGCCCTGCGCGCGGTAGTGGGCTTCGACGGGCTTGGTCTGCTCGCGGTACACGGAGAGACGCTTCTCCACCACCGCGTGCGTGTCGTCGTTGCGCTGGAACAGCTCTCCCCCACACTTGTCGCAGCGCCCGGATTGACGGGGCGGCGAGAAGCGCTCGTGGTGGATGTGGTTGCAGGCCTTGCAGGTCCAGCGGCCGGTGAGGCGCTCGACGAGAGTGGCGTCGGCCACCGCGAGGTTCAACGCACGCACCTTCGAGCCTTGGAGGCGGGTGTCGAGGGCCTGCGCCTGCGCCACCGTGCGAGGGAAGCCGTCGAGCAGGTAGCCCTGCGCGCAGTCCGACTTGGCAACGCGATCGAAGAGCATGTCGATCACGAGCGCGTCGGGCACCAGCTGGCCGGATTCCATGTACTGCTTGGCCTTCTTGCCGAGCTCCGTGCCCTTGCCGAGGTTCTCCCGGAAGAGATCGCCCGTGGAAACGTGCGGAGACGACAGCGCCGACGCCAAGCGCGCGGCTTGGGTTCCCTTTCCGGCCCCCGGAGGGCCCAAGAGGATCAGCACGGTCTGCACGTTCTGGAGCCTTATTTGCGGGTCCAGCCGGCGGCGGAGTTGCCACCCTGCATGAAGCCTTCGTAGTTGCGCATCACAAGCTGCGCGTTGAGCTTGTCGACGATGTCCATCGCGACGCCGACCACGATCAGCACCGAGGTGCCGCCGAGGAAGTAGGCCATCGCGGGCGAGAGCGGCGTGCTGGCGGTGACGAAGCCCGGAAGGACCGAGAGTACCGCGAGGAAGGCCGCGCCCACGACCGTGATGCGCGTCAGGGTGTGGTCGAGGAACTCGGCGGTCTTCTGACCCGGGCGCAGTCCCGGAACGAAGGAGCCGCGCTCCATCAGGTCCTTGGCGATCTGGTCCGGCTGGAACATCAGGCGGTTCCAGAAGAAGCAGAAGGCGAAGATCAGCGCGATCTGCAGCGTGATGTGCACGAAGCCACGCGGATCGTTGAAGACCGTCTCGAGCCAGTTCAGGTCGAGGGCAGCGAACAGCACGCCCGGCAGCACGAAGATGATCGAGGCAAACACGATCGGCATGACGCCGGCCATGTTGATCTTGAGCGGCAGGAAGTGCGACTGACCGCCGTAGACGCGCTGGCCCTTGGTGAGCTTCGCGTATTGGATCGGGATGCGGCGCGTGCCCTTGGTGATGTAGACGATCACCACGACGATCGCGATCCACAGACCGATCAGGTACACGATCGTGTCGTAGAAGTCCGTGTCCCCCGCCATCTGCGCGAGCGCGAGCGGGATGTCGGCGCAGATGCCGGCCATGATGATCAGCGAGGCGCCGTTGCCGATGCCGTACTCGGTGATCAGCTCGCCGACCCACATGCAGAACATCGCGCCCGCCGTCAGCGACAGCATCACCACCAGCGCGAGGCCGAGTCCGGCGCCGATGCTGGAGTCGATCATGTTGGGCGACTGCAGGAACACGCCCGTGTACACGAACAGGGCTTGGATCAGCGCGATCGGGACCGCGAGCAGGCGCGTCCACTGGTTGATGCGCTTCTGACCCGAGGGGCCTTCCTTGGCGATGGCTTCGATCTTCGGGCTGACCTTCGAGAGCATCGAGAAGATGATCGAGGCCGAGATGTACGGCATGATGCCGAGCGAGAAGATCGACGTGCGGCCGATGTCACCGCCCGAGAAGGCGTTCATCAGGCCGAACACGCTCTGATTCGCCTGCTGCGCGGCTTCGCGCAGGAACGTCGGCGACATACCGGGGATCGGCACTTGGAAGCCGAGCCGGTACGCCAGAAGGAGCCCGAGCGTGACGAGGATCCGCTGCCTCGTCTCGGGAACCTTGAGCAGCTGGAGGGCGCCGCCTTGGTTCTCCACTAGGCCTGCCCCTCCGCGGCGCAGGTCTCCGTGGCGAGCACGACGACCGTACCGCCGGCCTTTTCGATCTTCTCCTTCGCGCTGGCGCTGAACTTCTCAGCGTGCACGGTCAGGCGCTTCTTGAGCTCGCCCGAGCCGAGGATCTTGAGCATCGGCGCGTCCTTCGACGCGAGGGCCAGCGCGAGGATCGCCTCGAAGTTGACCGTCGCGCCGTCTTCGAACGCGTTCAGCGTCTCGACGTTGACCACGGTGTAGTCCACGCGGAAGCGCGCGTTGGTGAAGCCACGCTTCGGCACGCGGCGGTAGATCGGCATCTGACCACCCTCGTAGCCGGGGCGGCGGCTGGTGCCCGAGCGGGCGCCCCAACCCTTGTGACCGCGACCGGCCGTCTTGCCGAGGCCGCTACCGATACCGCGACCCACGCGCTTGCGCTGCAGGTGCTTGATGCCCTTGTCCTGGACCGTCTTGAGGTTCATCGCTGACTTCCGTCGGGAAGGTGGTTGGAGAGGTGAATCAGACCTCGACGCCGCGCAGCTCGCGGATCGTCTCGCGGGTGCGGAGCTGAGCCAGCGCGGCGAGCGCGGCCTTGACCGAGTTCACCGGGTTGGTCGAGCCGTAGGACTTGGTGAGGATGTTCTTGATGCCAGCCATCTCGCACACCGCGCGCACCGAAGCGCCCGCGATGATGCCCGTGCCGGGCGTGGCCGGAATCAGGCGCACGCGCGAGGCACCGAAGGTGGCCTCGACCTCGTGCGGGATCGTGCCGCCGTCGGTCACGGGGACGCGGATCAGGTGCTTGCGACCATCGCGAGCGGCCTTCTCCAGCGCACCGGGAACCTGCGGGCCCTTGCCGTAGCCGAGGCCGACGACGCCATCGCGGTTGCCGCACACTTGGAGCGCGGCGAACGAGAAGCGGCGACCGCCCTTGACCACGACGGCGCAGCGGTTGATGCGGACGAGCACTTCCGAGAGCGTCGAGAGCTGTTCGACTTCGCGGATGTCGAGATAACGAATGCCTTCCATGTGCTTCCTTGCTCGCTCGTGGCTCTTAGAACTTGAGGCCGGCTTCGCGTGCCGCGTCCGCGAGCGCCTTGATGCGCCCGTGGAAACGCGCCGAACCGCGGTCGAACACGACGGCCGTGACACCCGCCGCGAGCGCCTTCTTGGCGATCTCGGCACCGATGACGCGGGCGCGGTCGGACTTGTTCTTGCCCTTGAGCGCCTCGGCCATGGCCTTCGACGTCGTGGTGGCGGCGCACAGAGTGCAGCCCTTCACGTCGTCGATCAGCTGCACGGAGATGTGCTTGACCGAGCGGTTGACCGAGAGCCGGGGGAGGCTCGTGGTGCGGCGGATATTGGCGCGGACGCGCCACTTGCGGCGCTGACGGCGCCCCTGCTTGACGTGCGTGGCCTTCATGATCAGCTACCGAAGCTCTTACCGGCCTTGAGACGGACGTACTCGCCCTTGTAGCGCACACCCTTGCCCTTGTAGGGCTCGGGCTTGCGGGTCGAGCGGATGCGGGAGGCGGTCATGCCGACCTTCTGCTTGTCGTAGCCGGTGAGCACGATCAGCGTGTTGGTCGGGCAGTTGGCGTTGACGCCCTCGGGGAGATGAACTTCGATGGGCTTGCAGAATCCCACCGAGAGCACGACCTTGCGGCCGGAGACGGCGGCGTTCCAGCCGACGCCCACCACCTCGAGCTCCTTCTGGTAGCCCTTGGTGACGCCCTCGATCATGCTGGCGACGAGCGCGCGCATGGTCCCGTGCATGGCGCGGGTCTCGCGGCCTTCGCCGCTGCGCTCGACCGTGACGTGCTTGCCGTCGGTCGAAACCTTCACGTCCGAGCGCACCGGGAAGCTGTTCGTTCCCTTGGGGCCCTTGACGTGGACGTGGCCGTCCTTGACCTCGACTTGGACGCCGGAGGGGATGACCACCGGCTGCTTTCCTACGCGCGACATGGCTAGTACACCTTGCAGAGGACCTCACCGCCCGCGTTGATCTTGCGCGCGGTGCGGTCGGACACGATGCCCTGGTTGGTCGAGAGGATGTAGACGCCCAGCCCGCGCAGCACGGACGGGATGTCCTTGGCGTTGCTGTACACGCGGCAGCCCGGCTTGGAGATCCGCTCGATCTTGCGGATCACCTTCTCGCCGTCAGGCCCGTACTTGAGCCGAATCGTGAGCGTGCTCGAGGGCGCGCCCTCGGCCACTTCGTACGAGTCGACGAAACCCTCTTCCTTGAGGATCTGAGCCACGCCCACCTTGATGCGGGAGGCCGGCATGGACACCGTCTTGGCGCCGACGGCATTGCCGTTGCGCACGCGGGTCAGGAGGTCTGCGATCGGATCGGTCATCATTGGACGGTTGCTCCTACCACGACGCCTTGCGCATGCCGGGGATCTCGCCCTTGAGCGCCTTTTCGCGCAGGCAGATGCGGCAAATGCCGAACTTGCGGTACACGGCACGCGGGCGGCCGCAGATGCCACAGCGGGAGTAGCGCCGACTTGAGAACTTCGGCGTCTGCTTGCTCTTGATGACGAGACAGGTCTTGGCCATGGCTCTAGCTCACCTCGGCAGTCTTCTTCTTCTTAGCGGCTTCCTTCTGGACGAACGGCATGCCGAGTTCCTTGAGCAGGTGGTAACCGCGCTCATCGGTGCCGGCCGTCGTGACGAAGGTGATGTCCATTCCCTGGGCGAACTCGATCTTGTCGAGCTCGATCTCCGGGAACACGGTCTGGTCCGCGAGGCCGAGCGTGTAGTTGCCGCGGCCGTCGAGACGATCCTTCACGCCGCGGAAGTCGCGGATACGCGGAAGGACGATCGAGATCAGGCGATCCGCGAACTCCCACATGCGGTCGCCGCGCAGCGTGACCGCGCAGCCGATCGGCATGTTCTCGCGCAGCTTGAAGGCGCTGATCGCCTCGCGCGACTTGCGGATGGTCGGGGATTGACCGGTGATCATCGCCATGTCCTTGGCGGCGGCTTCGGCGCGGGCCTTGTTCTCCACGGCCTTGCCGATGCCCATGTTGACGACGATCTTCACGAGACGCGGCGCCGCGTGGTCGTTGGTGATGGAGAAGCGCTCGCGCAGCTTCGCCTTGACCTCGTTGGCGTACTTTTCCTTGAGACGGGGTGCCATAGGGGTTCTCGAGTCTCTGACTGGGCCGCTACTTGGCCGCCTTCTTGGACTTCTTGGCCGCGGGCTTCGCAGCCCCGTCGACGCGCGCCACGTTGCTCGCATGGATCGAGCACTCTTCCTGCACGCGCTGGCCCTTCTGGTTCTGCGCGGTCGGCTTCTTGTGCTTCCAGCGCAGGTTGACGCCTTCGACGATCACGCGGCACTCGCGCGGGAAGGCTTCCTTGACGACACCCTGCTTGCCCTTGTCGTTGCCCGACAGGACCTTGACGGTGTCGCCCTTCTTCACGTGCAGGGCCATCAGACGACCTCCTGGGCGAGCGAGATGATCTTCATGAAGTTGCGCTCGCGAAGCTCGCGTGCAACCGCACCGAAGATGCGCGTGCCCTTGGGGTTGTTCTCCGCGTCGATCAGCACGATCGCGTTGCGGTCGAAGCGCACGTAGGTGCCGTCTTCGCGACGGGTCGCCTTGCGGGTGCGCACGATCACGCCCTTGGCCACGGAGCCGGCCTTCACATCCGAGCTCGGCAGCGCCTTCTTGACGGCCACGACGACGATGTCGCCGAGCCCGGCCACGCGGCGGTGCGTACCGCCGAGCACCTTGATGCACTGGACACGCTTGGCGCCGGTGTTATCGGCGACGTCCAGGAACGTCTGCATCTGGATCATGGGTCAACCTCAGAGCTTGGCGATGTCTTGGACTTCGGCGCCGCGGTCGACGGCCGCCGCAACCACGCTGACGAGACGCCAGCGCTTGAGCTTGCTCATGGGACGGGTCGACATGATCTCGACCGTATCCCCCATCTTGGCCGCGCCGTTCTCGGCGTGGACGTGGTAGCGCTTGCGCTCACGGAGGTACTTGCCGTACTTCGGGTGGCGGTACATGCGCTCGATCTGAACCACGATGGTCTTGTCCATCTTGGTCGAGACGACGGTGCCGATCATCGTGCGGCGGCCGACGCGGGCCGAGGACTCGGCGCCCGCGGTGGTGTTGGTTTGCTCGGTCATGGACTAGCGCGGCTCCTGTCCGCGGATCTTGCTCGCACGCTCGTGCAGGATGGTCTTGATGCGGGCCACGGCGCGGCGCGCCTCGCTGATGCGCGAGGGGTTGGCCGAGTGCTCGGTGGACGCCTTGAAGCGCAGGCCGAAGAGCTCCTTCTCGAGGTTCTTCAGCTCGAACTCGAGCTCGCCGTCGGTCTTGCCGCGGATCTCGTCGATCTTCATGGTCTTCCTAGTTGCTCCGGTGAATCGCGTGAGGTTGTTGCTGCGGCGCGATCAGGTCGTCGGCAGACGCTTCACCATCTTCACCTTGATGGGAAGCTTGTGAGCGATGCGCTTGAACGCGAGCTTGGCCTTGTCCTCGGTGACGCCGCCGAGCTCGAACAGGATGGTCCCCGGCTTGATCACCGCGGCCCAGAACTCCGGCTCGCCCTTGCCGGTACCCATTCGGGTTTCCGCGGGCTTCGCGGAGATCGGCTTGTGCGGGAAGACGCGGATCCAGATCTTGCCCTGACCGCCGATGGCGCGCGAGCACGCCACGCGGCCAGCTTCGATCTGACGACCGCTGATCCACGCCGCGTCGAGCGACTGCAGACCGAAGTCGCCGAAGGCGACGCGGTGACCGGCGGTGGCGGTGCCGCGGATGCGGCCACGGTGCACCTTGCGGAACTTGGTACGGTTGGGTTGCATCGCCATGGTTCAGGTCTCCTAGGCGCCGGTCTGGGGAGCGAGGGACTCGCGCGAGATGCGACCACGGCGCGGGGAGCGCTGGCCACTGCCTTCGCCGCGGGGAGCGACGCCCGACTGCTGCTGGTAGTCGAGCTTCTGACCCGGCTCGAGGTCGCCCTTGTAGATCCACACCTTGATGCCGATGACACCGTAGGTGGTCTTGGCGAGGGCCGTGCCGTAGTCGACGTTGGCGCGCAAGGTCGAGAGGGGCACGCGGCCTTCGCGGTCCTTGGCCTGACGCGCCATCTCGGCGCCGCCGAGGCGGCCGTTGAGCTCGACCTTGCAGCCCTTGGCACCGGCCTGCATGGTCGACTGGATGGCCTTCTTCATCGCGCGGCGGAACGCCATGCGCTTCTCGAGCGCCTCGGCGATCACCTCGGCGACGAGCGTCGACTCCAGCTCGGGGCGCTTGATCTCGCGCACGGTGAGGTGCACGGTCTGGCCGGCGAGCTTCTGGAGCGCTTCCTTGAGCTGATCGACGCGGGCGCCCTTGCGACCGACGAGCACGCCCGGGCGGGCCGTGTGCACGATCACGTTGACGGCGTCCGCGGTGCGCTCGATCTCGACGCGCGGAATCCCGGCGCCCTTGAAGTCCTTGGCGATCGCCTTGCGGATCTGATCGTCCTGGATCAGGAGCTTGCCGAAGTCCTGCTTGCGGGCGTACCAGCGCGAGCGCCAGGGCTCGATGCTGTTGAGGCGGAAACCGGTCGGGTGAACTTTCTGGCCCATCTCACGCTTCCTTCGACTTCTTGGACCCGCGGCGCTTGCGGCTGCCGCCCTCGACTTCGCTGAGAACGACCGTGAGGTGCGCGGTCATCTTCTTGAACGGCATGGCGCGACCCTGCGGACCCGGACGGAACCGCATGCGACCCTGCAGCATCGGACCGTCGTCGGCGCGGCAGTCCTTGACCACCAGCGCGTTGACGTTGACGCCCTCGTCGTTGTGGCCAGCGTTGGCCATCGCGGAGCGCACGAGCTTGCTGTAGTACTCGGCCGCGCGCTTGTGCTGGAACTGCAGCACTTCGAGGGCCTCGTTGACGCCGCGGCCGCGGATCAGGTCCGCGACCAAGCGGGCCTTGCGCGCCGTGATACGGGCGAAGCGGTGCTTCGCCATGAACGTCTTGGTATCGACCATGGATCAGGCTCCCGGGGCGGAAGTGGCCTTCTCGGCTTCCTTCTTGTTCGTGTGACCCTTGAACACGCGGGTCGCAGCGAACTCGCCGAGCTTGTGGCCGACCATGTCCTCGGTGATGAACACCTTGTGGTGGTGGCGACCGTTGTGAACGAGGAAGGTCAGCCCGACGAACTCAGGCGTGACGGTCGACGAGCGCGACCACGTCGTGATCGGCTCCTTCTTGCCCGACTTCATCTGCTTGGCCACCTTCTTCAGCAGCTTCGCATCGACAAACGGGCCCTTCTTCAGGCTGCGGCTCATGGATCAGCTCTCCTAGACCTTGTGCCGGCTGCGGACGACGAAGCGGTCGGTCGGGTGGTTCTTCTTGCGCGTCTTCAGGCCCTTGGCCTTCAGACCCTTGAAGTTACAGGGGTGGCGACCGCCCTTGGTGCGGCCTTCACCACCGCCGAGCGGGTGGTCGACGGGGTTCATGGTCGTGCCGCGGACGTGCGGGCGACGGCCCATGTGGCGGTGGCGTCCGGCCTTGCCGATCGACACATTCTGCCAGTCGAGGTTGCCGATGCGGCCGATCGTGGCGCGGCAGCGCAGGTGGACCTTGCGCACTTCGCCCGACGGCATCAGCAGGATCGCCCACTCGCCTTCCTTGGCGGTCAGCTGAGCGGCGGTGCCGGCGGTGCGGCACATCTGGCCGCCGCGACCTTCCTGCAGCTCGATGTTGTGGATCTCGAGACCGACGGGGATCAGCGAGAGCGGCAGGCAGTTGCCGACGTTGGGATCGGCCTTGTCGCCGTTCATCAGCGTCGCACCGACCTGCAGACCGACGGGAGCGAGGACGTAGGTCTTCTCGCCGTCCGCGTAGTGCAGGAGCGCGATGTTCGCCGAGCGGTTCGGGTCGTACTCGACCGACACGACCTTGGCCGGAACGCCGTCCTTCTTACGCTTGAAGTCCACCACGCGGTACATCCGCTTGTTGCCGCCGCCGATGTTGCGCGCGGTCTGGTGGCCGTGGTTGTTGCGTCCGCCGGTCTTGCGCAGCGGGCGCAGCAGGCTCTCCTCGGGCGACGTGCGCGTCACCTCGTCGGAGTAGCGCAGCACGGTGCCGTGGCGGCGGCCCGCGGAGGTCGGCTTGTAGATCTTGATGGCCATCTTGGGTTCACCTGCTCAGAGGATCTCGATGGTCTGGCCGGCGGCGAGCGTGACCATGGCACGCTTCCACGGCTGCGAGGCGCCCGCGACCCAACCGCGGCGCATCGTGCGCGCGCGCTTGTTCAGCGTGTTCACCTTCGTGACCTTGACGTTGAAGAGCTGCTCGACCGCGCGCTTGATCTCGATCTTGTTGGCGTCGAGGGGCACGCGGAAGTGGTAGGCGTTACGACCGCTGGTGTCGTAGGTCGCCTTCTCGCTGAGGACGGGCTTCTGGATGAGCGAGTAGAAGCGTTCGAGCTGGTTCACGCGGCACCTCCGGTCTTGCCGACGCGCTGGGCGAGGGCCTCGAGGGCCGCCGATTCCGCGAGGATCAGGCCGCCGTTCAGGACGTCGTGCGCGCACAGATCCACGGCGATGCAGACCTGCACGCCGGGGAAGTTGCGGAACGACTTGAAGACGTTGTCGTTGTGCTTCTCGAGCACGATCGTCGCGCGGCGCGGGCTGCCGGCGGCAGCGAGCATCGCACGGGCGGACTTGGCCGAGGGGGCCTTGAAGCCCGAGGCATCGAAGAGCGCGACTTCGTTGTCGCCGAACTTGCCGCACAGCGCGCTGCGCAGCGCGACGCGGCGCTGCTGGGCGGGCATGTGGTAGCTGTAGTCGCGCGGACGCGGACCGAAGGTCGTACCGCCCTTGCGCCAGATCGGGGACTTCTTGTCACCCGCGCGGGCGCGGCCGGTGTGCTTCTGCTTCCAAGGCTTCTTGCCGGAGAACGCGATCTCCGAGCGGATCTTGGTCTTGACCGTGCCCTGGCGCTGGTTCGCCTTGAACATGTCCACCGAGTCCTTGAGGAGTCGGTAGAACACCTTGTCGCCGAAGGCGCTCGCGTCGAAGTCGCGCGAGGCCGGGCTCTTGGATCCGTAGACCTTGAGTTGCATGGGTCAGTCCTCGTGTCTCAGGCCTTGGCGGCGCTCTTGCGAGCGGTCTTGGCGCTCTGGACCATCACGAAGCCGTCGTTGTGCCCGGGGACCGAGCCTTCGACGAAGAGCAGGTTGCGCGCGAGATCGACGCGCACGACCTTGAGGTTCTTGGTGGTGCAGCGCTCGACGCCGTAGTGGCCGCCCATGCGCTTGCCCTTGGGCAGCTTGCCGATGCGGCGGCTGGCGATCGAGCCGGGGGCGCGCACGTTCATCGAGCCGTGCGTCTCCGGACCGCGGTTGAAGCCGTGGCGCTTGATCGTGCCGGCGAAGCCGCGACCCTTGGTCGTGCCGATCACGTCGACGATGTCGCCTTCCTTGAAGACGTCGCACTTGACGACATCCCCCACCACGAGCTTGGCGGCGGCGGCGCAGCGCTCTTCCCGCAGGAAGCGCTTGGGCGAGGTGCCGGCCTTCTTGTAGTGGCCGAGCAGCGGCTTCTTGACCAGCCGGTCGGGCTTGTCTTCGAAACCGAGCTGGACGGCGTCGTAGCCGTCCTTCTCCTTGGTGCGGACTTGGGCGACGACGCAGGGCCCTGCCTCGACGACCGTCACGCCCACAAGCGTGCCGTCGTCGCGGAAGAACTGCGTCATCCCGCGCTTGCGTCCCAGGATCAGCGTCATGATGCGAGGAACCT
>CAIYPP010000048.1 GCA_903928115.1 uncultured Planctomycetota bacterium | reverse complement strand
CCTGCGGAGAAGCCCTCGAACGGGAGCAACAACTGGGCCGTCGCCGGCGAGCGCAGCGAGACGGGCAGCGCGCTCGTCGCCAACGACCCCCACCTCGCGCTCGACCTCCCGTCGCTGTGGTACCAAGCCCAAATTCGCTGCGCCGAATACGAAGCAGCCGGGTTCACGATCCCCGGACTGCCGATGGTCGTGATCGGACAAGGGCCGCGCGTCGCGTGGGGCTTCACGAACACCGAGCTCGATGTATGCGATCTCTTTCTCGAGCGCATGAGCGAGGACGAACGCTCCGTCGAGCGCGACGGAGAGTGGCTCCCGCTCAGAGTCGAGCGAGAGACGATCCGCGTACGCGACGCTGCCGACGAGGAGTTCGAATGGCGCGCGAGCGACATCGGTCCGCTCTATTCCTCGCTCGAGCGCGGGTTGCGGACGACGTACAGCATCGCGTGGACGGCCTACACGCCGTTCGATCCGCTGGAGCCGTTCGTAGCGCTCGCGCGGGCGAAGGCCGTCGCGGAGGTGCCGAGCATCGCCGGTCGCTTCGTGTGTCCGCCGCAGAATCTCGTGTGCGGCGACGTGGAGGGCGCGATTGCGCACACGATCCTCGGACGCTCCGTGGCGCGGGGTGCGGGCGAGGGCAAGCTCCCCCTTCCCGCGTGGAAGCGCGCGAATCACTGGCAGGGCCTCGCGCTTCACGAACACACGCCGCTCTCGCTGCAGCCCGCGTCGGGCTTGCTCGCGACGGCGAACGAAGACTCGCGCCCCCCCGATTTCCCCCACTCCTACCCACAGGACTCCGCAGCGCCGCAGCGCGGCGAGCGCATCCGCGAGCGCCTTGCCGAGCGCTCGAACTGGAATGTCGACTCGCTCGCGACGGTGCAAGTCGACACGACATCGCTCTACGCGCGCGAGCTCGTCGCGAAGCTTCCCGAGCCCGTGGAAGGAACTGCGGCACACCGTGCGTGGCGCGCGCTGCGCAACTGGGACGGCAACATGACGCTGCGGGGCGCGTCCGCTCTCTACGCGCTGCTCGAGCGCGAGCTCGGCACGCGCATCTTCGGCGACGAACTCGCGACGACCAGCGGCCTGCTCTACTCCGATCGCTATCGCGTGCTGTTGGAGGTCCTCGACGGCCGACTCGATGAACGCTGGTGCGATGACGTACGCACCGACGCACGCGAGACTCGCAGCGACATCGTCACCGCCGCGCTCGGCGCGAGCTGGGAGCAGGGCTCCGCGCGCTTCGGCGACGACATCGCGCAGTGGGACTACGGCGCGCTGCATGTGTGGACGCCAGAGCACAAGCTCGGCGCGCTCCCCGTCGTCGGCAGCTTCTTCAACCGCGCTGCCAACCCGGTGCCCGGCAACGACACCTGCCCCTGCGTCTTCACCGGCAGTTGGAGCGGGGAGCGCATCGACGTCAACCACGGCGCATCCCTGCGCTTCGTTGCCGACTGCGCGGATCCGGATCGCTCGCTCGCGGTGCTGCCTGGCGGTCAGTCGGGACACCCCTTCGACGAGCACTACGGCGACCAAATCGAGCTGTACCTGCGCGGCGAAGCTCGCGTCCAGCACTGGACCGATGCAGCGATCCGCGCGCACACGGTCTCGACCCTCGAGCTTCTCCCTCGGCCATGAAACTCCCGGCGTGGATCGCGGCTCCGCTCGAGCTCGCAGCGCTCCTCGTGCTGCGTGAGCGCGGTCCGTTCGTCGATGGGCGGCGCGACGGAACATGGACGCGTCACTTCCCGCGAGGTGCGCTGTTCACCGAGTGCGAGTGGCGCGCAGGACTGCGACACGGTCGCGAGCGCCGCTGGTATCTCGACGGCACGCCGCGCTGGCACGGCGAGTGGCGCGATGGCCAAAAGAGCGGCGAGTGGATCCACATGACACGCGAGGAGCGCGTCGACCCCGAGCTCACGGGCATCTATGAGAACGGCGAGAAAATCGCACCGGTTCGCGGCTTCAACGACTGGAAGCACTGACGCGGCGCTTGACGGCGCACGCGATCGCGTGCCACAAGAAGACATGCAGTTCACCGACGCGGACATCCGGCGCGACCTCGACTTCGCCATCCAAGCGGCCTCCCAAGCTGGTCAGCGCGTGCTCGCGCTCCGCAAGAGCGGACGCTGGAGCGGCGACACCCTCGCCGACATCGGCGATCAAGCCGCCGACGGCTTGCTGCAGGGCCTGATCCGCGGCCGCTATCCGAACGACGGGATCCTGAGCGAAGAGACCGCGGACTCGCCGGAGCGGCTCTCGAAGGAGCGCTGCTGGATCGTCGATCCGCTCGACGGCACGCGCGAGTTCAGCGAGCTGCGCGAAGACTGGGCCGTGCACGTCGCGCTCACCATCGGCGGTTCCTGCGCGCTCGCCGCCGTCGCGCTACCTTCGCTCGACTCCGTGCTCTGGGGTGTCGCGCTCCCCGGCCGCGAGCAGGCGGGTGTCGTCGGCAAAGTTCAGCTCGCCCCGGGCAAGGTCGAGGGCCCCAGTGCGCCGCGCATCGTCGTCTCGCGCAGCCACACTCCGCCTTGGGTCGAGAGCTTCGGCCGCTCGATCGGCGCCGCCCCGCTCATCCCCTGCGGCAGCGCCGGTTTCAAGGTCGCCAAGCTCCTGATCGGCGACGCGGACGTGTACGTCCACAAGAAGGGCCTGAAAGAGTGGGACACGTGCGCGCCGGAGACGGTGGCGCGCGCGCTCGGCTGGTGGGTCGGCAAGCTGCGCGGCGAGGAACATCGCTACAACCAGCCGAGCCCGTTCAATCACGAGCTCGTCGTGTGCCGCCCGTCGATGCGCGAGCGCGTGCTCGCCTCGATCCGCACCTGCGGCGCGCTCGACGGCTGAGCTTCTTCGCTAGTTCGCGGCAGAAGCCGACGAGCGACGCTCGGCGTCGTGATCGGCTTCGAGCGCCGCTTTCAGCGCGGCGCGCAACGAACGCGCCACCTTCGCCTCAACGCGCAGCGCGAGAGCCTCGACGAGCTCGCCACTGAGCGCGAGCGTGAGCTCCGGACCGCGGCGGAACGCTTTCCAGACTCCGGCGCGATCGGTGCACGTGCGCAGGCTCGCCGCGAGGCTCTGGAGGTTGTGGAGCTTGTCCGCGGACTTCACCGTCGCGGCTTGAGGCGACATGTGCGGCACCTTGGCGATGCCCGCACGCTTGCGCTCCTCCCACGTCTTCGACTTGTCTTCGGTGAGCTCGCCGACGACGTGCGCGATGTGGTGCCCAAACTCGCGCTCGACGCGAGCGAGGTCCCAGCCGTCGCAGTCCTCGACCACGTCGTGCAAGAGCCCCGCGACGATCACGTCGTCGTCTTGGCCCCAGCGCGCGAGGATCAGCGCGACGTGCAGCGGATGGACGATGTACGGCTCGCTCGACGCCTTGCGGAGCTGCCCGTCGTGCGCCGCGAGCGCGATGCCCAGCGCCTTCTCCACCACAGGGGAATACATGACTAGATCTGAACTCCGAGCGGCTTGAGCGCGGCCGCGCCGATCACGATCGACGCCAGCGCAACCGTGAGCAGGATTCCGCCCTCACCGTCGGGCAGCCAGCCCTGATCGCGGTAGGGATAGGCGATCGCGACGACGCGGAACGGCGAGTCGGACGCGAAGGTCGGCTCTGCGGGCCACAGGAGCGGCAAACGGTTCGTGTCGGCGATCGCGAAGGCATCGCGGTCGCTCACGCGGCGCGGCTGCATCGCCGCCGGCACTTCGCTGCCCGCGTACACGAGCTTCGTCTCACGCACGCCGGCGAGTTCGAGCACGACCTCGTGGGCGCCGGGAGCGACGGCGACGAACTCTTGGAACGCGCGCGCTTCGCCAGGCACGCGCACGAGCGGCGACACGGCTTGCAGGCCGTCGGGCAGCGTCACGCGCAGCTCGCGCACGTCGGCGCCCGACGCGAGCTCGATCTCGAGCAGCGTGCCGCGCCCCGACATCACGACAGCGCCGCGCTCGTGCAGCGGAAGCGGATCGTACGCGTAGCGCACGACGAGCTGCGCCGTCAGCACCATGAAGGGCACCGCGAGCGGGAGGATCGGCCCGAAGTTGAGGCCGAGGTAGACGACGTTCCGCGCGAGCACCTTGAGCACGGCCGTCGCGACCACGACGAGATCGTCCTGATAGAGACGGATCTCGATCATGTGCGCCTTGATCTTGTCCTTGGCGCTCTTGATCCCCTTCTGCCACGAGATCTTCTTGAAGACGAGCAGAGCGAGCACGCCGAAAACCCCGCTCCAAAAGATCAGGGTCGTGGCGCTGCCCGCCCAGCCGGTCAGGCCGAGCAGGACGTCGAAGAGCGACGTCGCGGCTTGGTTCAAGGCGTTCACGTGGGACGGTGCGCGCAGCGGCTCTCAGGAGATGTAGCCGAGGCCCTTGAGCTTCTCGGTGATCGCGGCGTCGGAGTCGGCGCCTTCGAACTGCGCGAGCTCCTTCTCGATGATGTGCACGATGAACTCCTCGTGCGACGCGTAGCCGGCCTTCTCCGCGATCTGCTTGCAGCGCGCGATGAGAGCCGGGTCGAGCTTGATCTTGTTGGCGTTTCCGAACATCTGAGTGTCCCTCGGCAATGGAGCGGGCCCGATCACTTCTCCAACACGGGGTGGCCCTTCATCCCCGCGCCGGGTTGGAGTCCATATTGCCTCAAAACCTCGACCGTGAGGTCTTCGAGGCGGTGCGCGCCGGGCGCGACCTTGCGGTTCGCCATCAGCGTGCCCGCGACGACGTCCGGCGCCATCAGGTGGCTGCCGTTGAACGTGCCGCCGCGGTCGTTGTCCGAGAGCTGGTAGCCCGTGATGCGGCCCACCGAGGCTTCGTCCGAGTTGTCGTAGTCGGTGTTGTAGCCAACGAGGATGTCGGGGGCCTCGCTCACGCGCTCGCCCGTGTACACGTCGCGCGCGAGGTCCGCGCGGAAGACGACCTGCTTGCCGCCGTTCTGCGCATCGGTCCACGCTTCGAGCTTGGCCTTCAGTTCCGCAAGCAACGCCGGCGCGTCTGCGGCCTCGACGATGCCCGACTCATCGTCGGCCGTCGCCGGATCGTCTTGCTCGCGTCCCTTCAGGTTGAGATACAGGCCGTTGAAGCCGATGCCGTACGCGCGCGTGCGCGACCAGTCGACATTCGTGCGCAGCGGCCACTCCGCGCCCTCCGCGAGGTCCTTGGGGCGCGACATGTAGCTCGAGAGCATCACCGGCTTGTGCGCAGGATCGTCCTCGTCGAGCTCCGGCACCACGCCCTCGCGCAGCACGAGGTAGCCGTTGTCGAGGAGCCAGCGATTGAGACCCACACGTCGACGGTACGGGGCAAAGCCGTGGTCGCTCATCACGATCAGCGTCGCGTCCTCGCCAACCTTCTCGCGCAGCCGCCCGAGCACGGGATCCATCTCCATGTAGAGATCGTGGATCACGTCCTTCCACGTCGAGCCCGCGCGGTGCGACCACCACGACGAGTCCTCGACTGCGATCGGCGGCTCGTGGTGCGGGTGCGCTTCGTCCGAGTGACGCCACATCATGTGGCCGCACAGGTCGACGCCGGAGAAGTAGAAGAAGAGCAGCCCGCCCTCGGGCTTCTCCATGTAGCGCTCGAGCGCGAAGTCGAGCATGCGCTCGCCCTCGTCTTGAACGAGCTCCGCTTGCATCATGAACTCGCGCACCGTGACCACGCCCGACTTGAGCGCGTTCACATCCTCGGGCATGCCCTGCGTGTAGTAGGGGCCGATGCCGCTGCGTGCATCCGCGACTTCCGCGCTCGCTTCGACCGGCTCGGATACGGGCGACGCCGGCAGCGACGGATCGATGTTGACCGGGCTCGCGTAGAGCTCGAGCTCGCCGTTGCCGTTCGCGTCGGGCATCGAGCGCAGGTAGAAGCGCACGATTCCGCCGATGTCCATCAACGACATCGGCAGCAGTCCGAACGTCACCGGCACGAACTCGCTCCACTCGCCGGGCTCGAGCACGACGACGCGCCCCGCGACGTCGAGCGCGCACGCCTGCGCGGCGCGGTCGATCCAGATGCGCAGCGGCACGCTCGTCGCCGGATCCCCGAGCTTGAACGCGTTCGGCGGTCCGGGAATCTTCGTGTCGACCACGTCGTCGTAGATCGTGATCGACTCGATGCGCGCGTCGCTGCCGATCGCCTTGACGGTCGGATTCGTGGTGTACACCGTGCACTGGCCGTAAGCCGAGTCGATCGCGGGCGTCATCATCCCGCTGAACGACCAGCCCTCGGCGGGCTCGACGGGGAAGTTCGCGGGCATGCGCCAGATGTCCGCGGGCACGCCGTTGCGCGCGAGCACGGTCCAGAAGGCTTCGCCGCTGCGATTCGAGCGCGTCTCGCCGCCCGTCGGCAGCTTCCACTCGCCGAACAGCTCGAACGCGCCCGCGTGCTCCGCAACCGTCGTCGACGGGATCACGCCGCGTGTCACCGGATCGCGGTGCAAGAAGTCGAACACACCGTGACCGCCCGGGTCGCGGCCCGTGATGAAGTTGGACCACGCCACCGGCGACTGCGGAGGCGTCGACGTGCCGAGCGGATGGATGCCGTGCTCTTGCGCCAAGCGCGCGAAGTTGCGCATGCGCTCGGGGTACTTCGCCATCGTCTCCGCGAGGATCTCCGGATCGAGCCCGTCGATGCCGAGCACGACGACGCGCGGATGGCGCACGCTCTCGCGCACCTCGACGTCGCCGGGTTCCGCCGCGCGCGGCTTGCTCTTCGGGATGCTGAGCGCGATGCCCGCGAACAGCGCCGCGAGCGCCGCGTACGGCACGACCTTGCGCACACGCTGCCAAGTGCCGCTCACGACTTCGCCTTCTGCGCCGCCGCCGCGCCCGTCGCCTTGGCCTTGCGCTCACCGAACAGCGGCGCGCCCTGCATGTACGCAGGCGCCGGAACGCCGAACACGTCGAGCACCGTCGGCGCCATGTCCATCAGCCGCGGCGTCTGCGTGTTGATCTTGCGGTTCGACCAGAACACGCCCGGCACGAGGCGCGGGTCGACGCAGTGGTCGCCCGACCAGCTCTTCGTGTTGTCGGTGAAGATCTCCTTGGGCACCGCGCCCGTCGCGCAGTCCCACGAGTGGCGGAAGCCGCGCTCGTAGCCGATCAGCAGCTCCGGCGCCATGTCGGCGTACGGTCCCTTGTGGACTTCGTGCGTGATGAACGCCTCTTTGATGACGCGCTCGCCCGTCTTGGGATCGACGAGCGCCTCGAGCTTCTCTTTCAGCTCGCGGCACAGCGCATCCATCTCCGGCCCCTTCGACACGATGCCGTGCGCCTCGCGGCCCTTGCGGTTGATGAACACGCCCGTGAGGCCAAGCGTGAAGGCCTTCGTGCGCGTCCAGTCGACCTTTGCGAACCAATCCGGCGACGTCTCGCTGCCTTCCTTCAAGAACAGGTAGCCCTGCTCCTTCAGCCACGTGTTGAGGTTCACGCCGCGGCGGAAGTTGCAGAAGCCGTGGTCGCTGATGACCATCAGGCAGGTCTGCGGATCATCTCCGAGCTTTTGGAGCAGCTCGCCGACGAGCTTGTCCATCTCCGCATAGGTCTGCGGGATCACGTCCTTGTACTTCGCGAGCTCCTCGGCCGAGCGCCCGCGGTTCGCCGGGTGCGACGGGTCGAGGTAGCGATAGAACATGTGGCTGATGCGGTCGGAGGTATCGAACACGACCGTGACGAAGCCCTTCTTCGTCTTGTCGAGCACGTTCCACAGCTGCGCCTTGCGCTCGTCGCAGATGAGCCACGCCTGCTTCAGGAACGCTTCCTCGTCGATCACGCGCTCGTTCAACGCCCACGTGTCCTCGGCGAGGCCGAGCGTCGCGTACGGCCCGAGCATCTTTGCGAGATAGATCGAGTAGACGAACGGGTGGCTGATCGGCATCACCGGCTCGTCGGGGTTGATGTTGATCGGCGTGACGTAGAGCTCGAAGTGCTCGTCCCACGTCTGGATGTAGAGACGCGCGATGCCGGTCATGCCTTCGAAGGGCACGACCATCCACGGCGTGTACTCGCGCGGCCCGACCTCGACCGTCTCGCTCCCGATCGTGATGCGCGCACGCTTCGCGGCGTCATCGAGCTCGATCTTGAACGGGCACTTCATCGGCCCGTCCTTGCCTGCGGGTCCGGTGAGCTTCGACTCGATCACGTTGCCCGAGCGGCGGATCTGATACTGCTGGCCGCCGATGTGCGCGCCCGCGGGCCGCGGCTTCGTCGAGTAGAACGCGAACGAACCCTGCGTGCCCTGCAGGTCCGGCACGCACATGCCGGAGAGCAGCGTGCCGTTCTTGAACGGCTGCGGCGGGAACGTGATCGGCACGCGGATGATCGAGGACCAAACGCGCGCATCGCCCAAGAGCTTCCAGAAGGGCTGGCTCTTCTGCAGAAGCCGCTGCACGCCCTTCGTGCCCATCGGCACCTTGGCGAAGCCGAGGTTGAGCGTCTTCGGCAGAGTCATCGTCTCCGCGCTCGACAGCATCGGCATGTAGTTGCACGGGTCGCGCGTGAGGAAGTCGTAGATGTTGTGACGCGACGCATCGACGCCCGTCGCGTAGGTCGACCACGCCACCGGCGAGATCGACGGGCACGCGGTCTCCAGCGGATAGAAGCAGCCCGACTCGGCGAGCTTCTTCAGCACCGGCATGCGCCCCTCGGCCATGTACTGCTGCGCGAGGCCCGGATCCATGCCATCGAAGCCGATCACGACCACGCGCTTGAACTTTTGTGGCCCGTGCTTGCCCGGCGTCGCGAGGCGCACGAGCGCCTTCAGCGGCCACAACAGCACGATCCCGATCGCGAGCAAGAACGTGCCCGCGAGCACCATCACCGACCCCGCCGCCGCAATCCCCGCCCCCGGCCCGATGTACGCCAACGCCGCCGCCTGCGCCGTCCCCCCCAGGCCCACGGCCACCGCCGCGCCCACGAAGGCCCGGCTCATCGCTCGCACCACGCTTGCCAGTTCTACTTTCACGGGTTGCACAGGGGCCCCGCCCCGGCTCTCGCCGGTTACGGGTCGGGTCTATCGTCCACCCCCCGTCGGGGCTGAAGTCCCGCGCCCCCCGTACCCCTTTCGGGGGGCCGAGGCGCCTTCGGGGCTGCGGGGATTCTACCCACCCCCCCTCCCTCCCCCTACCGCCGAGGACCGACCGGCGGACCGGGGGCCCCTAGTCTGCGCCAGAACGGGCCGACGCTCGACCGCGCTTCCCGCCGAGCTCCGCGAGGAGCCCGTCGAGCTCGGCCACCAAGGCGGGGCCGAAGTAGTGGGCGAGTTCAGTGCGGGCGCCGTCGTAGAGGGTGGGGCCTTGGCCGCTGCAGACGAGCGAGCGGTCGAGGGCTTCGCTGGAGGGCAGGAGGACGCCGGCGTCGAAGGTGAGCGGGAAGAGTGAGCTCACCAGCGGCTTGAGCATGCGATGGGCCAGCCCGTGTTCGAGCGCATAGGCGTGCAGCTCGCAGCCGCGGCCGCCGCGGCGAGCGAACACGCAGCGTCCTTCGCGCACGGCCGTCCTCACCCGTCGACCGCTGGGGAACTCCCGGTCGGCCTCGACCTCGCGCTCGAACCACTCGTCGGCGGGCACCCCTAGCCGCGGCTCGAGCGCCGAGCGGTGCGCCAAGATCCGCTGCACGTTGTCGGCATCCACATCGACGCCGTAGGAACAGCACGCATCCTTGCAGAAGCCGCACTCCATGCAGTGCGCGAAGTACCGCAGCTCGAACACCCGCACATCGACCGCGCTCAACACAGGCGCGCCCTCGATGCTGGAATAGTCCCTCTGCAGCTTGCGCAGCGTCCCCGTCATGCCCGGAGATTGCCAGCGCGCTCCTTCACTGTCGAGCTTCGTGTGCGCGAGCGCTCACGGCCCGCAGGTCAGCTCGAGCGCGTTGGAGAGGTTGGTGGACTTGCACGCAGGGGGATCGCGGAACCAACCCTGCAGATAGACCTTGCGGCCCGGCGTGAACGGCGCGCCCAAAGAGCCGGGATTGGCTAGCTGGAAGGCATTCCAGTCGAGGACCAGCGCGCCGTTGCACTGGCTCGTGCCGCCGCCGGAGGACTGAGAGAGGGTGCGGTAGGTCGGAGACTTCACGCACAAGAAGCTCGCGCCGCCCGAGGAGCACCAAGGCTGCGGCAGGGCTTCGAGTCCGTAGAAGAGGATGCCGGTCTTCTGTCCTTCGACGCCGGAGATCGTGACGACGCACGGTGTTGCGAAGGAAGCGCTCGGGCTGGCGCTCGCGGCGATCGAGGCTGTGCAGCCGTTGGTCGTGGTGCCCGCGGTGCAGTAGCTGATCGGACCCGTGTTGCAGGACCCGAAGATGCGAAACTTCCAGTGTCGATCCGAGAACTGAAACACGTTCCCCCACGACGAGCCGGCATTCGTCGAGGCGCAGTACGGCTGGCCGAGCGTGGCTTGCGGCACATCGACGGGGCACTGACCTCCGCCGTTGGAGTACCAAACGATCCAGTACGACTGACCCGCGACGAGCGAGACGCTGGTCGCGAGCGGAGCGGAGTACCACTGGTTGGTGGAGACGACGCTCATGCTGCCGGTGCCGAGGGCGGCCACCGGGCGATTCGTCGCTGCGTTGTGCGACCAGATGCCGAGCGTCTGCGTGGCCGTCGTCTCGCCGGTGAAGGTCTCGAGCCGAGTCGCCGCAAAGCTCGCGGGCGCCGTGAAGCGAATCGCGAGGTACACAGGGCTGATGGACACGCCATCGTTGAACCCCGGCCCGTCGTTCTCCGCATGGCACGGCGCCTGAGCGCGGGCGAGCGACGAGACGAGCACGAGGCACAAGGCCGTGAGCGAGAGGTGGCGCATGGGGGCTCCTTGGGGAAGCCAACGCTCCCCGGTCGGCGCTCCAGCCTAGGGGCATCCCCGCTCGGCCGGGAGACGACATCCCCCGGATTTCCCGCAAAATGCGGCGGTTTTTCCGGTGCTAGCCGCGTGCCTTGGCAGCGGAGCCCTTGGGGATCAGGCCCTGCGATTCGAGGTAGAGGAGCACTTGGGCCGCGGACTCTTCGATGGACTCGCGCTCGGTGTGCAACGTGACTTCGGGGTGCAGGGGCTCTTCGTAGGGATCGCTGACGCCGGTGAACTGCTTGAGCACTCCCGCGCGCGCCTTGGCATAGAGGCCCTTCGTGTCGCGCTCCTCGACGGTGGCGAGCGGCGCGGCGACGTGGATCTCGACGAAGGGCGCTTGGCACTTCGAGCGGATCTCGTCGCGAATCGCGCGGTAAGGCGAGATCGCCGCCGAAATGGAGACCACGCCGTTGCGCGCGAGCAGGTTGGCCACGAAGCCGATGCGGCGCACGTTGGTGTCGCGGTCTTCCTTCGAGAAGCCGAGGCCTTTCGAGAGATTCTCGCGCACCTCGTCGCCGTCGAGCACCTCGACCTTCTTGCCGACTTCGCGCAAGAGCGGCGCGACGAACTCCGCCAGCGTCGACTTGCCCGCGCCGGAGAGGCCGGTGAACCAGAGGATGCAGCCCTTGTCGTGTGTGCTCATCGCGTTCGCCCCGCGCTCAGCGGATCTTGCCTTCGAGGTACGGCACTTCGAAGCACTTGTCGTGCATGATCGGCCCGTGGCCGAAGTACCCGGTCTCGCCGAACAGCTCGCCGTGGTCAGCGGTGACGACGATGTGCGTGTTCTTCGGGCACAGGTCGTAGAGCTGCTCGAACACCGCATCGAGGTAGCGCACGGTGTCGACCTGCCGCTCGTGCAATTGACGCATCTTGTCGTCGTCGAAGAACGCCGTGTCGTCCTTGACGAGGTTGCCCTGCGCGTCGACCGCCTCGCCCATCTTCTTGAACACGCCGTTCACGCCCGAGATGCGCGGCCACATCGAGCTGTCTTCGTCGGGCTTCGCGTAGGGATAGTGCGTCTCGCCGACGTTGAGCATGTAGAAGCTCGGCCGCTCCGTCGTGAACGTGAGCGTGGGCAGCATCGACGCCATGTCGTTGTGCTTGTCCATCAGCTGGAAGCTGTCGAAGTCGCGGTTGATGCCCGTCTTCGGGTTGAGCACCGGCAGCGAGACGCGCGCGTTCGTGCGGTAGCCGAGCGTGTTGCGCAAAAAGCCCGGGAACCACAGCGCCGGGACCATCTTCGCGAAGTCCACGCCCTTCGCGCCGAGGCGCGCGTTGTAGTTGAAGAAGTCTTCCTTGTAGTACTCCGACGCGTATACGTTCGGCGGCGTCGTGTGTGGCAGGAGACCCGTGAGCAGGTTGTAGTGCGAGGGCGCAGTCCAGCTCGCGTAGCTGTAGCGCTTCTCGACCTTGCCGCCGGAGAGCTTGGGGATGATCTTCGGCGCCGCGCGCATGAACGAGTCGTAGCGGCAGCTGTCGAGCGTGATCACGATGAAGTTGTTCTCCGCCTGCGGCTGCGGGTGCGGCGCACCGGCACCGAGCGGACGCGGCATCGGGCGCGGCCCCGACGGCGGCGGCGTGGCGGGCTTCTTCTTCAGGAAGTCGAACAGTCCCATCGTGGTGGTTCCTTGCGGAGGAGCGGGGAGCGAGTGCTCTCAGAGGTAGCCCAAGTTCTTGAGCTTGCGCTTGATGTCGGCGAGCTCGGCTTCGCTGAAGGTGTCCTTCGCCGCGCGCCCGCCGTGCTCGCCGAGCACGTCGCGGAGCACGTAGACGATGAACTCCGTCGGCGAGCTGAAGCCCGAGCCGTCGACGACCTGCTGGACCTTGCGGTACAGGGGTCGGGGGATCTTGACGGTGACCTTGGTCTCGCGCACGGCTCGGCAGTCGGAGGTTGGAGGCGGCTGGGTTGAGGCGCGGCACGACGAAGGTGACTTCGGCGGGCCGAAGAAACGTACTCCGATCGGAGTGTGATCGGGGTGCGATCGGAGCGTCGGAGCGGGATCGCGGCTCGACGTTTCGACGTAAATAACTGTCGGAAATGATCTTAGGCACGAGCATCTGCCCGAGATGTCCGGCGCGGACGAGCTCGGGCAGCAGCGGAGCCGCTGCGGAAGCCTTTGCCCACCTCCTCGGACCAAGTCGCGCCAGCCTGAAGCCCTCGCCCGGCGGGGTACGATTCGGTCCGCCATGAAGCGCCTCACCCTCGCCCTCGGTCTCATGCTCCTCGCCCCCACCCTCGGCTCCTGCGGCGGCGCCGCGACCCCGGCCGACAACGTGCAGTCGGGCTCGACCGCGCTCGGCAAGAGCGACTGGCGCGCGGCGCAGACGAGCTTCGAGGCGGCGCTCGCCGCGCTGGCCCCGACGGATCCGTCCTACAAGAAGGCGAAGATGGGGCAGGTCGAGGCGCTGATCCAGCTCGACGCCGCGCGCGCCCAAAGCGAGTTCCTCGCCTATGCCCAGAGCGCGGGCGAGGGCGTCGACTCGAAGGACTGGCGCAACGTGATGACCAAGCTGACCGCGAAGGGCAAGTTCGCGGAGGCCATCGCGGTGCTCGACGCCGGTCTGAAGAGCCGCCCGCAGGACGCGGACATCAAGAAGATGGGCGACGCGATCAAGGTCGCGGCCGAGAAGGCTGGCGACGCCAACGCGCTCGGCGCCCTCGCGGGCCTCGGCTATCTGTAACCTTGTCGCGATGAGCGACATGAACACGACAGCGAGCGGGCGGCTGCACGCGCCCGCCGTGGGCCTGATCGTCACCGGCATCCTCGGCGTGCTGCTGCAGCTCGGCAGCATCGTGAACGAGCTGCTCGGCAATCCGCTGCAGGAGGCGATGCTCGACTTCCTCGCCGCTCAGGGCATGGACACAGCCTCCTTCGACTCGCTGCCGCTGAGCGGTGGGCTCCTCTTCGGAACCCAGTTCGTGCTGCAGCTCGTGATGGGACTCGTCTTCCTCGCGCTCTCCGGCTTCGTCGCGTGGGGCGGCTTCCAGATGCTGCGCCAACGCCACCACTCGGCCTGCATCGCCGCCGCCATCGCCGCCTGCCTGCCCTGCAGCGCCTGCTGCTGCCTCGGCTTGCCCTTCGGCATCTGGGCCATCGTCGCCCTCAACCGCGCCGACGTCCGCTCCGCCTTCGGCGAAGCATGAGCACGTTGCGGCCCCAGCGCCGCAGCCGCTAACGTCGCCTGTCGCTTCCGCTCGCTCGCGTCTCCCACCACGGAGCTTCCCCCATGGTCGATCCCGCTGTGCAGTCCAAGGTCAAGGCCCCCGCGATCGCGCTCCTCGTCCTCGCCGCACTCGGCGAGGCGGCCAGCCTCGTGGGCCTCGCGAGCAGCGCCGTCAGCTCGGCGATGTTCGGGGACGTTCTCCAGCAGATGCGCGAACGAGGCGAGGAGATCCCGCCGTTCCTCGAGGACATGCTGAGCGGCAGCTCGACGCTCGGCCTCCCGCTCGCCATCTTCAACCTCTGCCTCTGGCCGCTCGTTGCCTTCGGCGCGATCCGCATGATGCAGCTGCGCAGCCGCGGCCTCTGCATCGCTGCCGCCGTCGCCGCCATGATCCCCACGCAGTGCTGCTGCGGCCTCGGCATCGCCTTCGGCATCTGGGCGCTGCTCACCCTGAACCGCGACGACGTGCGCGCGGCCTTCGGCGAGAGCTGAGTCGATGCGGAGCCGCGCGAGGACGGGCGCGCGCGGCGCGGATCGGATGCGCTAGTCGTCGCCTTGGAGCAGGCCGCCCAAGAGGCCGCCTTGCTCGGTGCGTCCGCCGGAAGCCGCCATCATGCGGGAGGCGAGGCGGGAGAAGGGCAGGGTCTGGAGCCAGACGCGGCCGGGGCCGCGGAGGACGGCGAAGAACAGGCCTTCGCCGCCGAAGAGGAAGCTCTTCACGCCGCGCACCATCTGGATGTCGTAGTCGACGGCCTCGTCCATGGCGACGATGCAGCCGGTGTCGACGCGCAGGGTCTCACCGGCAGAGAGACGGCGCTCGACGACGGAGCCCGAGGCGTGCACGAAGGCGGTGCCGCGGCCTTCGAGGCGCTGCAGCATGAAGCCCTCGCCGCCGAAGAGGCCGGCGCCGAAGCGGCGCGTGAAGGCGACGGAGATCTGCACGTCGGTGGTCGAGCAGAGGTATGAGTCGCGCTGGCAGAGCAGGGTGCCCTGCGAGAGGTCCATCGGGATCACCTTGCCCGGATAGGGCGCGGCGAAGGCGACGGTCGCGGGCTTGCCGCCTTGGTTGGTGAACGTCGTGACGAAGAAGCTCTCGCCACCGATCATGCGCTTGAGGCCGGAGAAGAGCCCGCCGCCCGTCGACGTCTCCATCTCGATGCCCTGCTCCATCCACACGAACGCGCCCGGCTCCGCGCGCACCGCGTGGTCTTGCGGCAGCGTCACCTGCACGTACTGAAAGTCATCCCCGTCGATGCGGTAGTCGAGTGTCGTGTTCATGGCTGTGGACAGAGAATCTAGCGCACGAGCAGCGTGAGGAGCTGCGCTTCGGCGGGGAGCGCGGTGACGTCGTCGAACTCGATCGCGCGCGTGCCTTGGTCGTCCCAGACCGTGATGCGGCAGCGCAAGAAGTCGGCGCCCGTGG
The DNA here is from genome assembly GCA_903928115.1 of uncultured Planctomycetota bacterium. Lineage (GTDB taxonomy): Bacteria > Planctomycetota > UBA1135 > UBA1135 > F1-120-MAGs118. Next base: position 24,867 of record CAIYPP010000048.1, on the reverse strand, counting down.
TGGAGCGCGGTCGGTTGCCCGAGCGGATGGCGCGGGCCGCGTCGACGACGCGCTCGGCCTCGCCGATCGAGAGCATGCGATAGGTGCGGGCCGGATCGCGGGGCGGATTCTTCCAGTCGTCGACGACGACGCCATGGGGATAGACGCGCAGCGACTGCTCGATGCCGGCGAAGCCGCCCTTGCGCGTGAGCTCGACGTACGGACGCGCGGGCAGGACCTCGAACTCGAAGCGCTCGTCGGGGCGTACGAAGCGCTCGATGCGCAGGCTGTACGAGCCGGGCATCAGCCCGCGCACGCGCGCGACGGAGCTGAACTCCTGCAGCACCGTGGCCTGCACCGTGCCGAGCGGAGGCGGAGCGGACACGGGCGTCAGGACCAGCGTCGCAGAATCTTCGGCGTCGCGCGTGAGCTCGAAGCCGACGAACATCCAGTTGGGCGTGGCGTGATGGCCGCGCACGGAGACCTCGAGCGTCTCACCCCAGTGGATCGAGCGCGGAAGCGTGCAGCGATCGGTGAGCGCGACCTGCAGGCCGGGCTTGCCGTCGCGCGACGCCGGCGGCTCGGCCCACGGCTCGCTCACCTCGCCGAGCGCGGCGTGCACCGCCCCGCGCGCGAGTTCGACGTAGCGTCGCTCGCCCTCGATCGTGACGAGCGTGAGGTAAGGCTGGGGCCCGAGCGAGGTCTCGCCCCACTCCATGCGCGGCGGCACGGAGTCGGAGAGCCAAGCACCGTCCGCGTGGCGCTTGGCGCGGCCGCGGTCGAGGCCGAGCTCGGTCGCGGAAAGCTCCGCGAGGCGCTCGCCGGAGCGCCAGACGGTGACCAGGCCGCGGGCCTCGCCGTAGTCGCGCTCGACGGTGACGAACGAGCGTCCGTCGTCGGAGAGCAGGTGCACGCGCGGGGTCGTGCGGTGCGGGTAGGTGACACTCCAAAGAGGCTCGCCGTGCTCGAGCGGCGGCTCGGTGAACACAGACAGACGCCAGCGCGCGAGGGCGTCGGGCACGCGCTCTTGCCCCGCGGCGCGCGCGATCTCGGCTCGATAGAGGCCGCCCGCGGAGAGCACCGTCAGCGACTCGAGGGGCCCACCCTCGGCTTGGAGTGCAACGACCATCGCGATCAAGGACACGAACACGGCGCGCTACTCCTCGTCCTGCTGCTTGAGCTTGTCGTTGGCGGCCTTGAAGAGGTCGTCGAGTCGCGAGCGCTTGTCGCGCTCCTTGGCGAGGAGCTCGTCGAGCTTCCCCGGAGCCTCGTCGCTGCGCGAGCGCACGCGGCCGAGCGCGTCGCTCCAGTCTTTCTCGCCGAGCTTGGGCTTGCCGGTGGTGTCGAGCTCCTCGGGCTTGCGCGCGCGCAGCACCGTCGAAGTGCGTACGTCCACGGTCAGGCGAGTGGAGCAGCAGGGACAAGCGATCTCGATCTCTTTGGCTTCCATGGTGTCGTGCGGTTCACCGGTGTCGGCTCCCATCATGGCGTTTGCGCCGAGGAGAACCATCCGCGGGAAATGAGGCTCGTTTGTGGGATTGCTGAAAAATCGGAAAAGGATCCGAAACGAAGCTGCGGTTTCCTTCGTACGTTGCGGGCAGTGACCACGACTCAACGCCCCCTCGTGTCGTTCTCCGGCGCCGCGCGCCAGCAGCTCCGCTTTCAGCGCGCGCTCGGAATGGTCCTCTGGCTCGCCCTCGCGGCCGTCGTGTTCGGGCTCCTGTAAGTCGCGCGCTCAGTAGCCGCGGAACGGACCGACATAGGGTTGGCAGCGCACATGCGCCCCGCCGCCCCAGAACCCCCACGCGCCGTAGCCCCAGCCCCCGTAGCCCCAGCCCATCGAGTAGTACGGGCCATAGCCGTAGCCGTAGGGGTAGTAGGAGAGGCGCTCGAAGCTCGCGCTGACCAACTTGCGACGCTCGGCGTAACGCAGGATGAGGCGCAGGTTCAGCCCGCGCCAATCGAGCGAGTAGAAGCTCTTCGAAGGCGGGATCGGGAACGTCACCGCCACCTCGCGCGCACCGCCGGGCTCGACGGGCTCGGGCACCTGCGGGACGAGCTCGCCGGCGGGCAGCGTGAAGAGGTCCGCGGTCGAGAGTTGGAGTGAGCCCGCGTCGAGCGAGAACGGCACGCTGCCTTCGTTCTCGAACCGCATCATCACCTCGACCTGCGCGGGACGGCCGGTCTCGCGGTCGGGCCGGCGCACCCCGAGCACGGAGATCAGCGCGCGGCCTTCGAGGCCAGAGACCTCGCTATCGGCGAGCTTCACCTCGAGCGGCGAGGGAGCGAAGCGAGCGTCGTAGAAGGTCGAGCAGCTCGCGAGGCAGGCGGCGAGGAGGGCGAGGAGCAGGGTTTTCATGCCGACCGTTTCCTACGACGCGCGCGCGACAATTTCTATCGGGCGCGAGGCGGCCGTGCGCCCGCTGAGAGGCCCGCGGGAGCCCCGCGGAGCCGAACAAGATGCTCGCGGCGTGGGCTAGGATAAGGAAGTTGCATTTGAGGTCGGCGACGGCGCATCGCAGGCGCCATCAGGGCAGCGGAGCCGGCACGCGGCGGCGCCGGACGAGCCCCGCGAGCGCCCGCAGCCACTGCGGATCGTCGTTCAGGCAGGGCACGACCGTCCAGCTCTGCCCACCGGCCTCCCGGAAGTCGTGGCCGAGCTCCATGCGCACCTCCTCCAGTGTCTCCAGACAATCCGTGGTGAAGGCTGGGCAGGCCGCGACGACGCGCTTGTGCGTCATAGCGAGCTCGGGCACGGCCTCGGCCGCGTAGGGCCGCAGCCACTCCTCGCGACCGAAGCGCGACTGGTAGACGAGGGTCCAGCGCTCCTTGGGGAGGCCGAGGTCCTTGGCGAGGGCCGCGGCGGTGCGCTCGCAGTGCTCGCGGTACGGATCCCCCGCCGTGACGTAGCGCAGCGGGATGCCGTGGAAGCTGAACACGTAGTGATCGACCTCGGCGTCGTTCACGCGCGAGCGGACGCTGTGGCCGAGCGCGGCGATGTAGTCGGGGTCGTCGAAGAAGGCGCTGACGACGAGCGGCTCGCCCTCGCCCCGGCGGGCACGGGCCGCGCGGACGGCGTCGACCACGGTGCCGCTGGTCGTCCCGCTGTACTGCGGAAACATCGGCGCAAGGATCAGATCGCGGCAACCCGCGGCGGCGAGGCGCTCGAGCGCGGACTCGATCGACGGGTTGCCGTAGCGCATCGCGACCTCGACGCGGTAGCCGTCGCCGAGCTCGGCGGCGAGGCCGCGGCCTTGGGCTTGAGAGAGCGTGATCAGCGGCGAGCCCTCGCTCGTCCAGACCTTGCGGTACAGCGCCGCGCTCTTGGGGCCGCGAATCGGCAGGATGATTCCGTGCAGGAGCGGCAGCCAGAACCAGCGTGGGAGCCGCACCACGGCGGGGTCGCCGAGGAACTCGGCCAAGTAGCGGCGCACGGCGGAAGTTTCCGGCGCGTCGGGGGAGCCGACGTTGACGAGCAGCACTCCGGTCGGATGCATGGGATGAAGAGCGTAGCAGCCGCGCGGTCGGACCTTCAGCGGGCGTCTGCCCCGATCCTCGAGCCGGGAGGGGTTTTCCGGCGAGCGCGCGGCCGAGGCAGACTTTTTCGTCCTGTGACAGAGCGGTGACAGAGCCCCCATCCGACCGGCCTAATCTGCGCTCGCCATGGAACGCATAGGGATCGTGGGCCTGTCGCTGCAGGAGACCGACGTCGCGGGGCTCGAGCGCCTCCAGCGGCCGTCGCCCGAGCAGTTCGAGCTGTGCGCGCGCGAGCTCGCCGACGAGCTCGGTGCGAGCGAGCTCGTGTTGCTCACGACCTGCAACCGCGTCGAGGTGATCTTCGCGCGCGAGCTTGGCCACCTGCCCGAGGCAGCGGACCGCGAGTGTGTCGCGCGGCGGCTCGGGCTCGCCGAGGGCGATCCGGTGCGCGCGCGCATGCACGTGCACATGGGCTCGGCGGCGGTGCGGCATCTCTTCCGCGTCGCATGCTCGCTCGACTCGGTCGTGCTCGGCGAAGACCAGATCCTCGCGCAGGTGCGCGACGCACACGCGCGCTGCGAGCGCGCCGGGCTCGTCGGGCGTCTGCTCGGCGGGCTCTTCGAGCACGCGTTCCAAGTCGGCAAGCAAGTGCGCACGGACACGGAGCTCTCGCGCATCCCGGTGTCGGTCGTCAGCATCGGTCTCGAGGAGATCGCGCGTCGCTTCGCGAACTCGATGCCGCGTGTCGCGCTCGTCGGCGCGGGTGCGATGGCCGAGCTGGTCGTGAAAAACGCCGCGGATCACGGGGTGAAGATTGCGCTCGTCGCGAACCGCACCTTGGAGCGTGCGCAGCGACTGGCGGCGACCTGCGGCGCGCAGGCGACGACGCTCGACGCGCTCCTCGCCTCGCGCGGCGGCTTCGACGTTCTCATCACCGCGACGTCGATGCCCGGCTACGTGTTCGAGCGCGCCAAGCTGGTCGAACTCGCGGCGCAGACGCCGCTTCGACGGTCGCTGCTCGCCGTGGACCTCGCAGTGCCGCGCGACGTCGAGCCGATCGACGACGCGCGCGTCGAGGTGATCGACATGGAGAAGCTGCGCGCGGCGGCCGAGGGCAATCGCGCGCTGCGGGCAGCGGCGGCAGCGCAAGCGGAGGCGATGATCGAGCGCAAGCTCGAGTCCTTCACGCGGCGCGCGGCACAGTCGGCGCTGAACGAGACGATCGCGGAGATGCGCAACGAATCCGAGAGCGTCTTCGAGAAGGAGCTGTCGCAGCTCTTCACGGGACGCCTCGCCCACATTCCGCCGGACGACCGTCGCGCGATCGAACATTGGGCGCGCACCGCGTTCGGGCGCGTGTCGCACGTGCCGATCAGCGCGATCAAGCGACTGGCGAGCGACAAGGCATTGTTTGGAAGCAACGGCGGCGCGGAGGGTGCAGCTTGAAGGTACGTATCGGAACGCGCGGCTCGGACCTCGCGCTGTGGCAAGCCCATCACGTCAAGTCGCGGCTCGAGAGCGCGGGCGCGAAGGTCGACATCCTCGTCTTGAAGACGAAGGGCGACCTGATCGACAACGTCCCGCTCTCGAAGGTCGAAGGCAAGGCGTTCTTCACGGCAGAGATCGAGCGCGCGCTCCTCGACCGCGAAGTCGACATCGCGGTCCACAGCCACAAGGACCTGCCGACGGAAATGACGCCGGGGCTCGTCATTGCCGCGGTTCCTCCGCGTGCGACGCACAACGAGCGACTGCTCGTGCGCCCCGACGCCTACGACGAATCTGCGCCGTTCCTGCCGCTCAAGCTCGGCGCGCGCGTCGGAACGAGCGCGCCGCGGCGTCTCGAACAGCTGCGCACGCTGCGGCCCGACCTCGCGGTGCTCGACCTGCGCGGCAACGTGCCGACGCGCGTGCGCAAGGCGCGCGAAGGCGTGTACGACGCGGTGGTGCTCGCCGCTGCGGGACTCGACCGACTCCAGCTCGCGACCGACGGACTCGTGGCCGTCGACCTCCCGATCGAGACGTTCGTCCCCGCACCTGCGCAAGGCGCGCTCGCGATCCAAGTGCGCGCGGATGATGCACCCGTCTACCAGTTGTGTCGCTCGGTGATGCACGACGAAGCGACCGAACGCGCGATTGCGGCCGAGCGCTCGCTGCTCTCCGGCGCGGGCGGTGGCTGCAGTCTGCCGCTCGCGGCCGCCGTGCAGCGCGACAGCTCCGGCGCGAGTTTCGTCGCCCACGGCTTCCTCGGCGCGGGCCACCCCAAGGGCGCGCCCCACGCACGCTGGGTCGTCGCGCACGGCAAGTCGCCGGAAGAGGCGATGAAAATCGTGCTCGGAGAGCTCGTGGCGGCGCGTCCCACGCGCACGGGGCCGCTCTGCGGGCTGAAAGTCGCGCTCGCGGGCTCGGCCCACGACGGATCGCAGCTCGGCGAGCGTCTCGCGGCGCTCGGCGCGGATGTAACGGCGGAGCGCGTGATCGACGTCGAGCCGCTGCACGGTGTCGACCTCGCTGCGTTCCTCGCCAAGGCGCGCACGGGCGACGTGGTCGCGGTCACGAGCCGTCAGGCCGCGCGCATGCTCGCGGGCCACACGGTTGCGGCAGGCGTTCGCTTCGCCGCTGTCGGCAAGGCCAGCGCGCGCGAGCTCGCAGATGCGGGGTTCGAAGCCACCTGGGTCGGAGAAGGCGGCGCGCGCGAGCTCGCGGGGCGCATCGAAGTCCCCCACGGCGCCAAGGTTCTGTGGCCCTGCGCGCAGGACGCCTTGCCGGATCTCGCCGAGGCGCTCCATGCCCGGCAAATCCCGCTCGAACAGCTCGCGATCTACCGCACGAAGCTCGTGCACGGCGTGGCGCTCGCGCGCGACGTCGACGTGCGCGTCTACATGAGCCCCTCCGCAGTCGAAGCTGCACTCACGTGGGAGCGCGCGAACCCCGCACGCTCGACGCTGCGCTTCGGCCTCGGCGGCACGACGGCGGCGGCGCTGAAGTCCGCAGGCCTCGACGCCGTGCAGCCTTCGTGCAACACGCTCTCCATCACCGAGGAGCTCGTTCGCGAGCTCCACCGCATCGCCAAGAACGCAGTGACCCAACGATGAAGATCCGACCCCGTCGACTCCGCACCACCGCCCTCCTGCGCGAAGCCGTCGCCGAGACGCAGTTCCGCGTCAGCCAGCTGATCCAGCCGCATTTCGTGATCGAGGATCCGCAGGGCGTGCAAGCGATCTCGTCGATGCCCGGCATCGAGCGCATGGGTATCGCCCGCTTGGTCGAGCGCGTCGGCCGCGACCTCGACCTCGGCATCACGAACCACCTGCTCTTCGGCCTCACCGAGCACAAGGACCTGCGCGGAGCGAGCGCCACCGATCCCAACGGGCTCGTGCCGCGCGCCGTGCGCGCGCTGCGCGAGCGCTTCGCCGAGCGCATCGTGATCATGACCGACGTGTGCTTGTGCGGATCGCTCGAGCACGGCCACTGCGGCGTGCTGCGCGATGGCAAGGTGCTCAACGACGAGACGCTCCCAATCCTCTCGGCGATGGCGCTCGCGCACGCAAAGGCCGGCGCCGACGTCGTCGCGCCGAGCGACATGATGGACGGCCGCGTCGCCGCGATTCGCGCCACGCTCGATGCGAGCGGGCACTCCGATACGGCGCTGATGAGCTACTCGACGAAGTTCGCGTCGGCGTTCTACGGGCCGTTCCGAGAAGCCGCAGACAGTGCGCCGAAGGCCGGCGACCGCAAGAGCTATCAGATGGACCACCGCAACGCGCGCGAGGCGCTGCGCGAGAGCCTGCTCGACGAGCAGGAAGGCGCAGACATTCTGATGGTGAAGCCCGCGCTCTCGTACCTCGACGTGATCCACACGATCAAGGAGCGCACGCTGGTCCCGCTCGCGGCCTACAACGTATCGGGCGAGTACTCGATGGTGAAGGCCGCCGCTGCGAACGGCTGGATCGACGAGAAGCTCGTCGTGCGCGAGATCCTGAACTCGATGTTCCGCGCCGGAGCGGACCTCGTCATCAGCTACCACGGACGCGAGGCGCGCGAGAAGGGCTGGATCTGATGCACCCGCTGCTCGAACGAGCGAAGAAGGTCATGCCGGGCGGGGTCTCGAGCCCCGTGCGCGCGTTCCTCGCCGTCGGAGGCGAGCCGCCGATCGTCGCCAAGGCGCGCGGTGCGGAAATCACCGACGTCGACGGCAAGGTCTACACGGACTTGGTCGGCTCGTGGGGTCCGATGATCCTCGGTCACTCGCACCCCGCCGTGGTCGAGGCCATCGCGCGTGCTGCGTACGAAGGACTCTCGTTCGGCGCGACGTGCGAGCGCGAAGTGATGCTGGCGGAAGCCGTGCTGTGCCGCTTCCACTGGGCGGACAAGGTGCGCTTCGTTTCGACGGGCACCGAGGCCGTGATGAGCGCGGTGCGCTTGGCGCGCGGTGCGACGGGGCGCTCGCGCATCGTGAAGTTCGAGGCCTGCTATCACGGCCACGTCGACAGCCTGCTCGTGAAGGGCGGCTCAGGGCTCGCCACGCTGGGCATTCCCTCCTCGGCGGGCATTCCGCCGGCGCTCGCCGAGCTGACGGAGGTCTTGCCGCTCGACGACGAGAAGGCGGCGGATGCGTTGTTCGCGGAGAAGGGCAAGGAGATCGCGTGCGTGATCATCGAGCCCCTGCCAGCGAACTCTGGCTTGCTCGTGCAGCGCCGCTCGTTCTTGGAGCACCTGCGCAAGCTGACGCGCGAGCACGGCGCGCTGCTCATCTTCGACGAAGTGATCAGCGGTCTGCGCGTCGCGATGGGCGGCATGACGGAGATCACGGGTATCGAGCCCGACATCGTCACGCTCGGGAAGATCGTCGGAGGCGGCATGCCGGTCGGCGCGTACCTCGCCAAGGACGCGCTGATGACGCAGGTGGCCCCGCTCGGGCCCGTGTATCAGGCCGGAACGCTCTCGGGCAATCCGGTGGCGATGGCGGCGGGCCTCGCGACGCTCAAGCTGCTCGAAGACAAGCAGGTCTACCGCGAGCTCGACGCGCGCGGCGCGATGCTGCAGCGCGGCTTCGAGCGCGCGATGGAGCGCTACGACATCGTCGGCTCGGTCGCGCGCATGGGCTCGATCCTGTGGCTCAGCCTCCAGAAGGGTCCGCCGCCGCGCGCGTGGCACCAAGTCGACATGAGCGGTGCGAAGCTCTACGGCAAGATCCATCGCCACGCGATGCACAACGGCCTGTGGATGGCGCCGTCGGCATACGAAGTGGCGTTCGTCTCCCTTGCACACGACGCGGAGCACATCGAGCGCGCGTCGCAAGCCTTCGAGCGCGCGCTCGAAGCCGTGCGTAAGGAAAGCTGAAGTGGACCCTACCCGTCGCAAGCTCTACTCGTACGTCGCGGTCGTCGCGCTGTACCTGCTCGTGTTCGGGTGGTGGCTCTTCTTCTTCGCGCACCAGAGTGAGTTTCTCGTGCGACGCGTGAGCGATCGCGGAGTCGAGCTCTCGCCGGAGGTCGAGTCCGCGCTGCGAACCGCGACCGACGACAGCATGCGCATGTTCGTCTTCGAGGGCGCCTTCCTCGGCCTGCTCCTGCTCGCGAGCGTGTTCCTCGTCGTGCGCTCGCTCCAAAAGGAGCTCTCGGTCCACCGCCAGCAGCGCAACTTCCTCTCTGCGGTCACGCACGAGCTGAAGAGCCCGATCGCATCGGCCAAGTTGTACGTGGAGAGCCTCCAGCTCGGTCGTGCGGAAGGTGAGAAGCGCGAGCGTTACCTGCGGCACGCGCATCAGGACCTCGATCGTCTCCAGAAGATGGTCGAGAGCCTGCTGGTGACGGCGCGCATGACGACCACGGGGCCGGATGTGCAGCTGCGCGCTCTAGATCTGTCCAAGGAAGTGCGCGACGTCGCCGCGGAGCTGGCGCATGACCCGCAGACCGCGACGGCGGTTCTCGAATTCGGCGGCGAAGGCGCCCTGTTCGCACAGGCCGACTCCACCGCACTGCGAACGATCCTGCGCAACCTCGTCTCCAATGCGGTGAAGTACGCTGGACCCGCCCCGCGCGTCTCGATCGACGTGTCGCGCCGCGGCAAGCAGGCTGTGCTGCGCGTGCGGGACTGGGGTCCGGGGTTGAAGGGCGCCGATCCACGCCGCATCTTCGACGCCTTCGTTCGCGGTGGCGACGAGAACGTGCGCACGCGGCCGGGCGTCGGACTGGGGCTGTTCCTCGTGTCCGAGCTCGCCCGGGCTCAGGGCGGGGACGCCCGCGCGCTCACGGAACTCGAAGGCGGCGGCTTCGCCGTCGAGATCACGCTCGTCGCGACGACAGGAGAACCGTCGAAGTGAGCGCTGAAAAGCTGATCGTGGTCGAAGACGAAGAGCACCTCGCGGAGGTGATCTCCGAGAACTTGGAGCTCGAGGGCTACTCGGTCGAGGTCGTGACCGATGGACTCGCTGCGCTCGCGCGCCTGCGGCGCGAGCCCGTGCCCGCGCTGGTCCTGCTCGACGTGATGCTGCCCGGCATGGACGGCTTCACGATCTGCGACACGCTGCGCCGCGAGGGCCGCGACATTCCGATCCTGTTTCTCACCGCCCGCAGCGGCCTCGACGACCGCGTGCACGGTCTCGAGCTCGGCGGCGACGACTTCCTCGGCAAGCCCTTCGACCTGCGCGAGCTGATGCTGCGCGTGCGCGCGATTCTCAAGCGCGCCACTTGGTACACGGGCCCTTCGGCCGCCGGCGACATGCTCGCGCTCGGCGCTGCTCGCGTCGACTTCAAGCGCTACGTCGTCTCGCTTGACGGACGCGAAATCCAGCTCTCGCAGAAAGAGACGATGATCCTGCGCTGCCTCGCGGAGAAGCCGGGCGAAGTCATCGCGCGCGCCGAGATCCTTGATCGCGTGTGGGGCTATGACGCGTTCCCAACCGAGCGCACGATCGACAACTTCATCGTGCGGCTGCGTCGCCTGCTCGAACCCGACCCCCAAGCTCCGCGCTACATCCACACCGTGCGCGGGACCGGATACCGACTCACTCCATGAAGCCCCAAGATCGACTGCTGTTGCGCGCGCTCCGGCGCGAGAAGACCGAACGCGCTCCCGTCTGGCTGATGCGTCAGGCCGGGCGCTACTTGCCCGAGTACCGCGCGACCCGCAAGGAAGCGGGCGGCTTCATGGAGATGATCCGCGAGCCGCGCCACGCCGCCGAAGTCACGATCCAGCCCATCCGCCGCTACGGAATGGACGCCGCGATCCTCTTCAGCGACATCCTCGTGCCGCTGGAGGCGATGGGGATGAAGCTCCTCTTCGACGACCACGGTCCGTCGCTGCCGATCCCGGTGCGCGATCGCGCGAGCATCGACAGGCTCGCGGTCGTCGACCCCGCCGCGACGATGCCGTTCGTCGGCGAGGCGCTCAAGCTCACGCGCGCGGGATTGCCCGAAGAAACCGCCATGCTCGGCTTCTGCGGCGCGCCGTTCACGCTCGCTTCCTATGCGATCGAGGGCGGCACCTCGAAGCAGTTCAGCTTCATCCGCAAGATGATGTACCGCGACTTTGCGAGCTTCTCTGCGTTGATGGACAAGCTCGCGGAGCAGGTGATCTCGCACATGCGCTATCAAGTGACGTCCGGGGCGGACGCGGTCGTACTGTTCGACACGTGGGCGGGCTCGCTCACGCGCGCGGACTACCAGCGCTACGCAGCGCCGTGGACGCAGCGCGTCGTGAAGGGTCTCGCCGGCGTTGCGCCGCGCGTGATCTTCGCGGGCGAGTCCGGACACTTCCTCGAAGACTTGTTCGCCATGGGAGCGGAAGGCGTTGCGCTCGACCACCGCACGAGCATCGGCAGCGCGTTCGAGCGCGCGAACGGACGCTGCGCGCTGCAAGGCAACTTCGATCCCGCAGCTCTGTTCGCGACGCCCGACGAAGTGCATCGGCGCACGCACGCGCTGCTCGACGAGGTCGCGGGTCGCCCCGGCCACGTGCTGAACCTCGGCCATGGCGTATTCAAGGACACCGACCCCGAGTGCGTCGGAGCATTCGTCAAGGCCGCGAAGGAGCGCGCGAAGTGAACACGGCGGAGCTGCGCGTCGACGAGGAGCTGATCCTGCGGATGTCGGGCGCGGGTCCGCGGTACACGTCGTACCCCACAGTTCCCGAGTGGCGCGAGTTCAATGACGCGGACGCGCGCGCCGCGCTGGTTCGCGCCTCGACGAAGCCGGACGAACCGCTGTGCGTGTACGTGCACCTGCCGTTCTGCGCGCGCATGTGCCTCTTCTGCGGCTGCACGGTCGAGATCACGCGGCGCCAAGGCAAAGTCGACAGCTACCTCGCCGCGATCGAAAAAGAAGTGGCGATGACGTGCGAGCTGCTTGGCAAGCGTCGCCGCGTCGCGCAGATCCACTGGGGCGGCGGCACGCCGACGCACTTGAAGCCGCAAGAGCTGCGCCGGCTCTACGGCATCCTCTCGTCACACTTCGAGGTCGAAAAGGACGCCGAGATCTCGATCGAAGTGCACCCGCACGTCACGAGCTTCGAGCAAATCGACACGCTCGTCGACCTCGGCTTCAACCGCGTCTCGATGGGCGTGCAGGATCTCGACACCCACGTGCAGGAGGTCATCCACCGCGACCAGACAACGGAGGAGACCGAGAACCTCGTCGCGTACTGCCGCAAGAAGGGCATCGGTGGGATCAACCTCGACTTGATGTACGGACTGCCCGAGCAGACCGAGGCGACGTTCGCAGCGACGCTGCAGACGATCGCACGCATCCAGCCAGACCGCCTCGCGGTGTACGGCTACGCGCACGTTCCTTGGCTCAAGCGCCATCAGACTGCGCTCGAGCGCTACCGTCTTCCCACGGCGCCGGAGCGCGCGCGACTCTTCTTCGTCGCCATCGACGAGCTCTCCAAGGCCGGCTACGAGGTCATCGGTCTCGATCACTTCGCGCTGAAGTCCGACGCGCTCTACCGCGCGCTCGAAGCCGACACGCTGCACCGCAACTTCATGGGGTACACCACGCACCCCGCCGAGGAGATGCTCGCCTTCGGGATGAGCTCGATCGGCGACTTCGGCGGGGCGTTCGTGCAGAACAACCACGACACGCGCGCCTATGAGGCTGCGATCCAGTCTGGCCGCTTCTCGGCGATGAAGGGCATGGTCCGTAGCGCCGAAGACGACTTGCGCCGCGCGGTCATCCAGTCGCTCATGTGCAGCATGCGTCTCGATCTGGACGAGATGGAAGCTCGCACCGGCCGCAAGGATCTCGCGTCGCACTTCGCGCGCGAACTCGAAGAGCTGCGCCCGCTTGTGGACCAAGGTTTTTGCGAGATCCGCGACCGCCGCGTCGATGTGACGCCGCGCGGGCGGATCTTCCTGCGCCACCTTGCGATGGTGTTCGACGAATACCTGCGCAAGAAGAAGGCGGAAGGTCCGCGCTTCAGCAAGACGATCTGAACATGACGGTCGAGCTCGACACCGTCGTCATCGGCGCCGGGATTTCCGGGCTCGCCTACGCGCATGCGCGCGGACCGCGCGCAGAGCTGGTCGTGCTCGAAGCCGGAACGCGCGCCGGTGGCTTGGTTCAGACCGTGCGCGGAGGTGCCGAGGACGAGTTCCGCTACGAGGTCGGTCCTGAGTCGCTGCGCTTCGAGGTGCGGGGCGGGCTCACGGACATGCTCGGCGAGCTCGCGCTCGCGGCGCACAAGCCGCCGGGCGAGGCCGCGCGCCGCTTCCTTGTCTGCCGCGGCAAACTCGTCGACGCCCCGCTCTCGCCGCCCAAGTTCATCGCCTCGCCACTCCTGAGCGTGAAGGGCAAGCTGCGAATGCTCGCGGAGCCGCTGCGCGACCCCAAGCGCTGCAACGACGGCTCGGTCGCCGACTTCGTGCGCCACCGCATCGGCCAGGAAGCGCTCGACGCGATGCTCGATCCGCTCGTGAGCGGCATCCATGCGGGCGATCCGGCGCAGCTCTCGATGCGCGCGTGCTTTCCGCGACTCGTCGAGCTCGTCGAGAAGCACGGCGGCCTGTTTCGTGCGCTGCTCAAGACGCGCGGAGAGCCCGCTCCGAGCGTGATGAAGCCCGAGGGCGGCTGCCAAGCCATAACGGACGCCCTCGCAGCCCGACTCGGTGACAAGCTGCGACTCCGAAGCCCCGTGACCGCGCTCTCCCGCGAAAACGACCGCTGGCGCGTCCTCAGCGGGTCCGGGGAGTTTCGCGCGCGGAGTGTCGTGCTCGCAGTCGCAGCCCCCACCGCAGCGCGCCTGTTGGCCGCACCGCTGCCGGATCTCGCGCGCATCGTCGGCTCGATCCAATCGGAGAACGTGGTGTCCTTCGTGCATGTGCATCGCCGCGAGTCCGTCGAACACTCGCTCGCCGGTTTCGGCTATCTCGTCGCGTCGCGCGAGCGCATGCACCACCTCGGGACGCTCTTCAGCTCTTCGATTGCGCCCGATGCGTGCCCACGGACGCATGTCGTGCTGCGCACCTTGCTCGGAGGCGCACGCCAGAGCGAGCTGATCGACGCGAGCGACGAGCAGCTCGCCCACATCGTGCGAACCGAGGTTGGCTCGCTGCTCGGCCTCCGCGCCGAGCCGGAGTTCACCGCGATCCAGCGCTGGCGCGCGACGCTCCCGCGCTTCGACCTCCAGCACCCCGCGCGCGTCGATGCGATCGAGCGCGCGACACCACCGTCGCTGGGGCTGTGCGGCAACTGGCTGCGCGGCATCGGCGTGAATCACCTCGCGGCCTCGGCGCGCGCGCTGGCCTCCGCGCACTCCATGTAAAGACAGCGCGCCCCGCTCCCAAGGGAAGCGGAGCGCGCGCCATTTTCGGCAGGCCGAGCTACTTGCCCGACTGCTGCCGCAGCAGGCGCTTGCGGTACTTGTCCGCAAGCTCGGTCTGGCGGTTGGAGAGGCTCTGCTGGACGCCGTCGATGAACACGTAGTCGACTTGCGTGCCCGTGTCGAGGAGATCGCCGTTGGTGACGACCACGTCGCCGAGCTTGCCCGGCGCGAGGCTGCCGAGCTCCGCGTCGAGGCCGAGCATCCGCGCGGCGTACAGCGTGACGCTGCGCAGAGCCTCTTCGCGCGGCAACCCGAACGAAGCCGCCATCGCCGCGTGGAAGCCGACGTTGCGCACGTTCTCGTCGTCGCCCGAGCTGATCGCGATCGGCACGCCCGCACGGTGCAGCACGGCGGGGTTCGAGTAGACCGCGTCGTACGGATCGAAGTCCGACGAGGGAACGACGAGCGTCCCCGCGACGACGACCGGGATCTTAGCCTTGGCGAGCTCGTCCGCGACCTTCCAGCCTTCGCGTGCGCCGAAGATCACGGCGTCGAGCTTCTGCTCCGCGATCCACTTGATTGCATAGAGCAGGGTCTGCGCGCCATCGGCGTGCACCGCGACCTTCTTCTGCCCGAGCGCAAACGGTGCGAGCGCCTCCATGCGCACGTCGTAGTCCGGCTTGGGCGAGCCCTTCGAGATCGACTCGTCGATCAGCCGCGAATACTCACGCGCGTGCGCGAGCTGCTTGCCGAGCTCCTTCAGGATCTCGGGCTCCTTCTTCTCCTTCGCGGTGTTGCTCACGCCGGGGAACGAGAGGTGCAGCATGTCCCGGTCGACCTGCAGGAGTTCTTCCCACGTCTCGCCGGCGAGCCGGATCACGCACGACTGTCCCATCCAAGGTCCACCACCTTGCGGCGAAGACTGCGCGCGCGTGACGCCGTTGAAGCGCGTGACGCCGATGTGCACCGATTCCGCGTTGAGCGAAGCCGAGGCGCGAATGTCGGGCTGACTGCCGCCAATCTCGGACGTGTCGATCGTCGCTTGCACCGATCCGATCTCGAAGAGGCCGAGCCGCGTGTCGAGCGCGATCATTCCCGGCCAGACATGCTTACCGCTCGCGTCGATGACGCGCGAGCCCGCCGGAACGGGAATCCCCGCGCCCATCGCCACGATGCGGCCCTGCTGCAGCACGATCGTGCCGTTTTCGATCGTCGGCGTCGTCACCGGATGCAGCGTGCCGCCGACGATCGCGACGGTAGCTCCGCCGTCGGCGCGCCACTCGACGCCCGCTTCCTTGCGCGGCTCGGAAACCTCCGTCAGCGGCGCAGGGCGCGTGTCGAGCTCGAAGGCGTCGCGGCGCGTGAACTCGAGCTCGCCATCGACCATCGTCCACTCGACGCGCGAATAGGCACTGAGGGGATCACCGGTGTGCAGCGCGAGGTCGGCGTCTTTGCCCACTTCGATCGAGCCGGTGTGCTCTTCGAGCGCGAGCTGCTTGGCGACGTTGAGCGTGACGAGCTGCAGCGAACGCACAGGATCGAGCCCGCCGTAGCGCATCGACTTGCCCGCGTCGCTGAAGAGATGCCGCACGAGCTCCTCCGAGTCGGAGTTGATCGTCGTCACCGCGCCCGCCTCGACCATCATCGCGGGGCTGAACGGCACCGCGTCGTAGGCCTCGATCTTGTACGCCCACCAGTCGCTGAAGCTCGACGGGCCTGCGCCGTGCTGCGCGATCTCGTGGGCAATCTTGTAGCCCTCGAGCACGTGCTGCAGCGTCTTGACGCGGAACCCGTTCTCTTCGGCGACGCGCAGGAGCATCAGGATCTCGTCGGCGCGGTAGCAGTGGCTGTGCACGTCGACCTGCTTTTCCAAGATGCCGACGAGCACCTCGAGGCGCACGTCCTTGCGGGGCGGCGGCGGATCTTCGCCGCGCTGCTTCGCCGCTTCGAACGCCTTCCACTCGCTCTGGTACTCGCGCGCGCGCGTAAACGCACGAACGAGCAACGCCTCGACGCCCATGCGCGACGCGGGGAAGCGGCTCGAGTTGCCGCCGCCGTTCGAGCGCTTGACGTTCTCGCCGAGCGCGAACTTGATGCCTTCCTTCGCGTCGGGATTGCGCAGTGCTTCGATGCTCGTGCCGTACTTGAGCTTGATCACCTCGTGACGGCCGCCGATCGTGTTCGCCGAGCCGTGGAGCAGTCGGGCACCGGTGACACCACCCGCGAGCGCGCGCCAGATCGTCAGGTCCTCCGCATCGATCGCATCGCTGATGTCGCACTCGCCGGTGATCGAGTAGGTGCCCTCGTTCACGCCGCGCGAGATCGCCATGTGCGAATGGCAGTCGATGACGCCCGGCGAGAGGTGCAGGCCCTTGCCATCGAGCTCGAGCGTGCCCGCGGGCGCTTCCACCTTGCCGATGGCCGCGATCTTGCCGTCCTTGACGTACACATCGCCGCTCGCCGCGGGGGCGACGGCGCTGTGGATCACGACGTTGCGGATCACGCAGGTTCCGCCGGTGCGGAGCGCGGGCTTGCGCATCGCGTCCGTCTCGAACGGGTGATCTCCGGCGAGCGTGAGCGGTGCGAGCGCGAGCGCCGCAATCGCGATACGCAGCATGGACTTACTTGTGACCACAGCAGGCCTCCTCACCTTCGTACGCCGCTTCGTCTTCCAACCACTTGGGCTTGCGCTCGCCCGTCACTTCGCTCGTCGTCTCACCCCACGGGCCGCGCAGCGTCACGCTGCCCTTGAGCGAGCCGCCATCGAGCTCGACCTTCCACTTCGTCGTCACTTCGGTCTCGCGCATCGTGTACGAACCCTCGATCACGAGCGTCTTGCCGACCACGGAACCTTTGACGTCGACCGTGCGCTCGCCGCGCTGGCCCGTCGTGACGAGTGTCCCCGTCACTTCGCCTTCCGGCGTCATCTTCACGGTGAGCGTCGCCTTCTGCGGACCTTGGTCGTTCTTCACTTCGCAGTCCCAGATGCCGCTCGCGTCCACGCCGTCGTCCGGCTTGCCTTCGAGCTTCTCTTCGGGCTTGACCTCGTATTCGTTCGGGAAGCCGTCGACGAAGAGCCACGCGACCTTCGAGTCCTTCTTCACGGGAGTGGCGGTCCACAGCGCGAGCGTCGCGTCGCGTCCGGCGGCGATCGCGCCGAGGTGCTGCTCGGCACCGACGAGCCGCGCCGCGCCCGACGTGAGCGCCGCGAGCGCCGCATCCGCGGGCAAGCCGTTCTCGACGAGCGTCCGCACCTTCTTGAGCAGCTCGCTGCCGTTTCCGCTGCCCGAGCCGAACGCAAAGGTCACGCCCGCCTCGTGGAGGCGCAGCGCGCAGTCACGGCCTTCGACCCAGCGCGCGCGCTTCGCTTCGCGCACGCCCAGCGGCTCCTCGTAGTTCCACTCTTTCTTGTCGTCGGCCTTCGTTTCTTCGGCCTTCTTCTCAGGCTTCGTTTCTTGCGCAGGCTCGGCCTTCTCGCTCGTCGCCGACTCGGCCTCGGGCTTCTTCTCGGAGACTTCGCCTTCCTTCGGCGCCTCGCCCTTCTTGGCCTTCTTGTCTTTTTCGTTCGGATCCTTGGGCTCATCTCCCCACTGCAGCGTGAGCACCACGGGAATCTCGCGCGTCTTCAGCTCGTTCGCGACCTTCCACGCCTCGCGCCCACCGACGATTCCGATGCGCAGGCCGAGCTCGTCCGCGAGTCGGATCCAACGCTGGATGTCTTGCGCGCTGTCGGCTTCGCACATCACGCGTCGCTCGCGCTTCACGAGTCCGCGCGCCGCTTCGAGTTGTTCGTCGTGCGCCGGTCGCGGCCCGGGCCGCCCCGCGGTATAGCGCGCTTCGAGCTCGGCGTGGTGCGCGGCGTCGAGGAAGAACTGGCGCAGCTGCGCGTGATAGCCCATCAACGTCGACGGATAGCCGGGACCCGTCGCGCGGAACGCGGCGTGTGCGAAGACTTCCGCGATGAGGATCGCGTCGCGCGCCGCAGTCTCGCGCGTGACGCACAGCGCACTCGTGCCCGCGAGCAACTGTCCCGACGGCGCAGCGAGCAGCGCGCCAAATCCGCTCTCGCGCCAAGGTGCAGACTTGTCCTTGGCGAGGTTGAAGAGCTCCGCCGCGCGGAACGCGGGCTGGATGCCCTTGCGGTTCGCGACGCGCATGTCGATGTACACGTCCGACGCCTCGGACGGCGGATCGTCTTGCTGGGCCACGGGCGTCGGCGTCTCGAAGCCTGCCTGGGTGAACGCGTCGATCAGACCCGGCACCGCGAGCATGCCGCGACCGTCGATGACGCGCGCCCCCGCGGGCAGCTCGGCCGCGACATCGAGCACGCTCTCGATGCGACCGTCGCGCAGGACGAGCGCGTGTCGCGGCGCGTCGGCGGCGTCGCTCAAGCGCACGTCGTGGATCACATGGAGCTGCGGCCGCGGTGCCGCATTTTGGGCGACGGCCGCAAGCGTGAGGCACACGCTGGAAAAGAGGGTCCGCAGCGGACTGCGAAGATTGGGACTCATGCGCTCTCCGAGAGGGGCAGGGATGGGGCGAGCGAAGCGGCGCGGCATTGTGACCCCGCGAGTTCGCTTTGGACACAGTACCCCTCGCTCTGGTTAGGCTGGTCGCGTGAGTTCCGTGCAAGATCGCAAGCCGCGCCGGGCCGCGCTGGCGCTGCTCCTCGTCACCCTGCTGTGGGGCTGCACCTTCGTGTGGATGAAGCAGGCCAACGAGGCGAGCGCGCGCCACCTCGGGGCGGGCGGACTCGTCGCGGGCGTCGGGCTCTTCATGGCACTGCGCTTTGGCTTGGCGGCGGTCGTGATCGGGCTCCTGCCGTCCGTGCGGCGCAAGCTCGACGCCGCGGCGTGGCGCGCGGGGCTGTGGATCGGGCTCGCCCTGCTCGGCGGCTTCCTCCTGCAGATGTTCGGACTGCACGGCGTGTCGCCCGCGGTGAGCGCCTTCCTCACCAGCCTCTACGTGCTGTTCACGGCCTTGCTCAACATCGTGCGCAGCCGCAGGATGCCCCACCCCGCGCTGCTCTTGGGTGCCGTGCTCGCGACCGCGGGCGCCGCCTTCATCGGCGGGCCACCGCAGCTCCACTTCGACCTCGGAGAGTGGCTCACGGTCGGCTGCGCGTTCGTCTTCGCGGCACACATCCTCATCACGGACGTCTGGACCCGCCGCGCCGACCCCATGGCCGCGACCCTGACCTGCTTCGTCACCGTCGCGGCGGGCGCCCTCGTGACCCTGCTGCTCGGCCTCGCGTCCGAGGGCGGCCCCAACGCCGACGCTCTGCTCGCCCTCCTCGCCGACCGCGGCTTCTGGGTGCCGATGCTCCTCGCCTCGCTGCTCGCGACCGTCCTCGCGCTCAGCCTGATGAACCTCTACCAGCGCGACCTCGACCCCGTCCGCGCGGCGATCATCTACGCGATCGAGCCGATCTGGGCCGCCCTCTTCGGGATCGCGCTGGGCTTCGATCAGCCGACGGCATGGCTCTACTTCGGCGGAGGAGCGCTGCTCTGCGGCAACCTCGTCGCCGAGCTGGGACCCAAGCTCCTGCGCCGCGGAAGCACCCTCCCGCCGAACGCCACCAACCCCTAGAAAACGGCCTTCCTGACGTCAGGAAGGGCACTCTGGACCTGAAATCTCCCGCGCACGGCAGAGTCTTTCGCCCCATCGGACTCGCCGCTATGCTCCCCGCTCTTGCGCCGAACGGAGCCACCATGACCGACACGACCACCGAAGCCATCTACGCCCAGATCCGTCAGGTCTACGACCCGGAGATCCCGGTCAACATCCTCGACCTCGGCCTGATCTACGACGTCAAGGTCGACGGAGCGGTGTGCAAGGTCACGATGACCCTGACCTCCCAGTCCTGCCCCGAGGCCAAGACCATCCCCGACCTCGTGAAGCGCCGCTGCAACACGGTCGCGGGCATCACCGAGACCGAGGTGGCGGTGGTCTGGGAGCCGCAGTGGACGCCCCAGCGCATCTCGGCGGAAGGCCGGAAGCTGCTCGGCATCGACGAAGAAGCTGAGATGTAGATAGATGGCCGGAGGGAAGGTCACGACCGCTTCCCTTCTCTCTGGTGGTCCGCAGTGGGGCGGCCCCGTTGGCCGTCCGATCCCGCGGGGAGGCACTCGTGGAGCGCTCCCTCCGGCTCCTCAACGCTACCCCACCCGCACATCGGGTGTCGGAACCACTTCACTTCCTCAGGGTCGGGAACGCACCGCCTCGGTCCCCTGAGGTGCGTAGGTCTAGGTGGCGCTCGGCGTCGGCTCGGATTCGAGCGGCGCGAGCTCGGAAGTCTGGGGCGGCTGGTAGGTCGCCTGGCGCGAGCCTCGGAAGATCCCCGCAACCTGAAGACGAGCCCAGCGATAGGCATCCTGCTCGCAAGCCTCGCGCCGCGCGGGCTCCAGATCCGTCGCCTCGCGAGCTGCTCGGCGGAAGGCCTCGATCGTCTGGCCGATGCGCACGTACACGTCGTTCAGCGACGCGAGCGGCACGTGGTCCGCGAGCCGCCGTCGCACCGCGTGCGTCAGCGCGACGCGCGTGTGGAACTCGGTGAAGTTGACGTCGTGCGAATGCTCGACGACCGCTTGATCCGCGAAGACCAGCCGATAACCCGAGAGCAGCGCGCGCCGCGCCCACTCGATGTCTTCGCCGAACATGCTGCGCGGGAAGGGCAAGCGCTCCAAGACGCTGCGGCGCACGGCGCTCGATACGTTGTCGAAGACGAGCAACTCGACGCGCTGCGCGGGCGTGAGCGCGGCCCAAGAGTCGAGCGAAAGCGGCTGCAGCACGGGCTTGCGCGCCGCGGCTGCCATGTGCGCGACCAAGTTGATGCGCTGGAATGGATGACACTGCGGCTGCGGCACTTGGCGCGACCACGCACCCGCGACGAACGGATCGTCGAACGGCGCCAGCAGGTTCTCGAGCCAGTTCTCGTCCACCGGAAGCGCGTCTTGGGAGAGCAACGCCACGAGCTCGGTGTCGCTCTCGAGGACGCCGCGATTGCGCGTGAGCCCGTGGTCGTACTCGCGCTTGTCGATGCGCTCGAAGCGCACCCCGTGCCGCGCAAGCACCTCCGCCGTCCCGTCGTGCGAACCCGAGTCGATCGCGCGCAGGCGCACCTCGCGCTCCGTGCGCTGCGACTTCACCGCAGCGAGCACGCGCTCCAAGCGCGCGCCGCCGTCGAGCGTCGGCAAGAACACCGTCACCGGGGGGGGAGCCATCGTCACGGGGTCTCTATCGACCGCAGGATAGCAACGGCTTCGCCTCGGCTCTCGCGCGACGTCCGACCGCGCAGGTCTTTCCACCCGCGCGCGACTCAGTCGGTCGCCATCGCGGCGGGCGAGCTGCGCTGGATCACGCGGCCCATCTGCCAGAGCTCTTCCGCGAGCATGGCGAGGATGTCGTCGAGCGCGATCACGCCGACCAGCTCGCCGAGCGGGTTCACAACCGGAAGACGTCGCACACCATGCGTGCGCATCACCGTGAGCGCATCTTCGACCGCGCTCATCTCGCTCACCACGCGCGGCGCCGACGTCATGACGTCGGCGATCGTCGTGGTCGCCGGATCGCGGCCCTCGCCCGCACAACGCAAGGCGATGTCACGGTCGGTGACGATCCCCGTCGGACGGCGCTGCGTATCGAGCACGAGCAGCATTCCGACGGAACGCGAAGCCATGCGCTGCGCTGCCGTGCGCACGGACTCGAAAGGTTCGGCAGTGTCGACGTCGCGCTGGCAAATGCGTGCGATGCTCATAGCGGACTCCTCGCGTCCAAGGACCGACGTTCGCCACCACAACGACGGTGGCTCACCCGACCTCTTCAAGGCCAAGTGGCGGCGCGGTTCGAGTACGTCGTTCTGAGCAGCCGCTCAGGAACGCGGCTTGGGCTCGACGCCGAGCAGCTCGCTCACAGCCATCATCAGCGTCTCTTCCGAGAACGGCTTCTCCAGCGTGCGCTGGCTGGGCGTGATGCGGCCCTGCTGCAAGAGCAGCTCGCGGGAGTACGCGCTCATGAAGAGCACGCGCAGGCCCGGCCGCAGCGCGCTGAGCTCGCGCGCGAGCTCGGAGCCATTCTTCCCGGGCAGCACCATGTCGGAGAGGACGAGGTCGACGTCCCCGAGCGCATCGAAGAGCTCGCGCGCTTCGGTCGCGTCTGCGGCGATGTGCACCTCGAAGCCATGAAGTGCGAGCGTGTGACGCAGCGTGACGCGGATCAGGCGTTCGTCTTCGACGACGAGAATGCGCGGCTTGCGGGGCTCCGCTGCCCCGGTCGGCTCGACGGGATGATGCACGGGCAACAGGATACGCACAGTCGTGCCGTGGCCAAGGTCGCTATCGACATCGATGCGCCCCTGCAGAGCACGGACGATGCCGTACACGATGTAGAGCCCGAGCCCAGTGCCCCCGCCCTTGGTCGTGAAAAACGGCTCGAACACTCGAGCGCGCGTCTGCGTGTCCATACCGCGTCCCGTGTCGCGCACCACGAGCTCCACGTAGGGCCCCGCGGCCATTCCGGGCAGCAGAGCGCCGGAGTCCTTGGGCAGGTGAACGGTGCGCGCAGAGAGCGCGATCACGCCGCCGTCCGCCATGGCTTCGGCCGCGTTGAGCGAGAGGTTGACGAGTGCCTGCTGGAGCTGATCGGGATCGGCGAGGAGCAGCGCGTCGGGCGCCTCGATCGCGACCTCGAGCCGCACGTTCTCACCGAGGAGTGCACGCAGCACGTCGCGCGCGGAGTCGAGAACGTCGCCGACGCGCATCGGACGCGCATGCTCCGTCGCTGGACGCCCGAGCGCCGCGAGTCTGCGCGTGAGATCCGCACCGCGATCGGATGCTGCGGCGATCTCCGCGAGGTACGGCAGCGCAGGGTGTCCCTCGTCCAGAGAGCGCGCCGCAAGGCGGCTCGCGGTGAGGATGCCCATCAACAGATTGTTGAAGTGATGCGAGACGCCCGCGGCGAGGTTGGAGACGAGCTCCATCTTCTGCGCGCGGCGCAGGTGCTCGCCATACGGCGCGAGCACGTCGCGCTCCGAAGGCACGAAGGAAGCCTCGTCGGAATCTCCGGCGCGGATAGGGCTCGCCCGCAACGTAGCGGGCTCGATGGGCGGATGGTCCAAGGTCAAGAGGACACGAATCGTCGCCCCATCGTCGCCCCGCACCCTCGAGGTCGAAATGCCCCTCACGCAGAACGCAGCCGCCCCCTAGTGCGTAGAGCGCCCTACGCAGCAGGCCAAAACCCGCGCAGTTGCGTAGGTTTGAAAACTCCCTACTGAACGACGTTCATCGGCCCCGGCGCGCTCGGCGGCGGCGCGTTCGGGTTCTTCTTCAGCTCTTCCTTCCACGCCAGCATGCGCGCCTTCGCGGCCGCGGTTTCCGCGTCGGCGATCTTGCCGGCGCGCTGAAGGAAGATCGACAGGCTCGTGAACACGAACGGATCGCCGGGCGTGAGCTCGATCACGCGGTTCACCGTCGCGATCGCTTCGTCCTGTCGGCCGAGCTTCGACTGCGCCGTCGCCAGCGCGTGCAGCACCTCGGCCCAGTCCGGCTTCTGCTCGAGCGCGAGCCGATATTCGGCGATCGCCTCCTCGAACTTCTGCAACCCAAACAGCTTCAGCCCGGCCAAGTAGTGCGTCTTCGCGTCGCTCATCTCGTCCGCCACGATACCACTCCGAGCGCCGTCCCTCCTCTCCGGGCTCGCCTTCTGGCTCTAGGTACGCTGGCATCACCGCGCGATGGACCCACGGAACCTCTTGTCGCAGGCTCGAAGCATGAAGAACCAATACTTCGGTGACGTCCACGACTTCCGAAAGTACGGACTGCTGCGCCACCTGAGTCGCAGCGGTTTTGGCCGCATCGCCGTGGCTTGGATGCTCACGCCCGACGATGGAGGAACCGATGGAGGCCTCCGCGAGTATCTCCAGAACGAAGGACGCTTCGCGGCGTTCGATCCAGAGCTGTTTCGCTCGCTCAAGGAGCTGGTGCGTCGAGGGCCGTCGAGCGTTGAACTCTTCGAGCGCGCAGGGCTGCTGCCCTCGAGCTCCTACTACTCCGAGGTCGTGCCCGATGCCGCCGAGCAGCGGAGGGAGTGGATGCGCGGTCTGCTGCGCCATGTCGAGGGAGCGGACCTCGTCTTCGTCGATCCAGACAACGGCATCGAGATCCCGACGACCCCCATCGGACGAAAGCGCTCGTCGAAGTTCGTGGCGTGGCAGGAGCTCGACGCGCTCTGGAAGTCAGGCTCCTCCCTCTTGATCTATCAACATTTTCGCCGCGAGAAGCGACGCACCTTCGCGGCTCGAAGGGCGGCGGAGCTCCGCGAGCGCATCGGCGCGGAGCTCATCGAAGCCTTTCGCACACCGCAGGTGCTCTTTCTCCTCGCGGCCCAAGCGCGACACGCGAACGCCTTCGCAGCTGCACGCACGCTCAGCTCCCGAGCTTGGAAGGGACACGTGGATGTGATGGGGCTGTCCGCAGCGCAAGACGAGTAGCCACTTGAGTACGGCGAGCCGCGTCAACGGCTGTTCGCACGCTACCGCGCTCAGCCGGATGCGCTGGAGAGGCCGAGGCCGGCGGGGGTGTCGATCTTGTTCAGGAGCGAGCGGATTTCGGGCGGATGCAGGGCTTTCACGCGGTAGACGCCGGTGGTCTTGTCCGT
>CAIYPP010000047.1 GCA_903928115.1 uncultured Planctomycetota bacterium | reverse complement strand
GTCACCGCGCGGGTATCGGCATGGGGTTGCTTGACGATGGTAATGATAACCCCGTCGGCCCCATCCACCCCAGCGTCGCCCCGATTGGGGGCAGGCCCTTCGCGCACCGTGGCCACCTGATCCAGAAGGATTACCCGTTTCTCCCCCGGCTTGACCGGAATCTTGCGGAGGTCCGCCGCGAGCCGGTTGCAGTAGTCGAGCACCGCCTGCGCTGTCTCTGGCTTGTGCGTCACGGGAATGATTACGACGTGCGACGGCGCGAGGCGCGGCGGAAGCACCATGCCGTCGTCGTCCGCGTGCGTCATGATCATGCCGCCGATGAGGCGCGTCGACACGCCCCACGAGGTCGTCCACGCGAACGAGACCTTGCCCTCTGCGTCGCTGAACTTGATGTCGCTCGCGTGCGCGAAGTTCTGCCCGAGGAAGTGGGAGGTGCCCGCCTGCAGCGCCTTGCGGTCCTGCATCATCGCCTCGATGCAGTAGGTGTTCACCGCTCCGGGGAAGCGCTCGCCCTCGGTCTTCTCGCCCTTGATGACGGGCATCGCCATCCAGTTCTCCGCGAAGTCCGCGTAGACCTCGAGCATCTTCAGCGTCTCGTCCATCGCCTCCTTCTCGGTGGCGTGCGCGGTGTGGCCTTCCTGCCACAGGAACTCCGCGGTGCGCAGGAAGAGCCGCGTGCGCATCTCCCAGCGCACGACGTTCGCCCACTGGTTGATGAGGAGCGGGAGGTCGCGGTAGCTCTGCACCCACTTGGCGAAGCTCGCGCCGATGATGGTCTCCGAGGTCGGGCGCACGACGAGCGGCTCCTGCAGCTCGCCGTCGGGGATCAGGCCCTCCTTGCCGTCGGCCTTCACGCCCGGCTTCAGGCGGTGGTGCGTGACGACCGCGCACTCCTTCGCGAAGCCCTCGACGTGCTCGGCCTCCTTCTCGAAGTACGACAGCGGGATGAACAGCGGGAAGTACGCGTTCTTGTGCCCGGTGTCCTTGAACATCCTGTCGAGCGAGCGCTGGATGTTCTCCCAGAGCGCGTAGCCCCACGGCTTGATCACCATGCAGCCGCGCACGTCGCTGTTCTCGGCGAGGTCCGCCGCGCGCACGACCTGCTGGTACCACTCCGGGTAGTTCTCGGCGCGGGTCGGCGTGATCGCCGTCTGGGCTGCGGCTTGCTTCTGGTTCTGGGCGTTCTTCTCGTTCGACATGGTGGTTCTCGCAGGGCCGAGAAGGTAGCAGGAACGGGATTCCCCATGATTTCACGGAGGTTCCGGCAAGGGGCGGGGGTAGAGTCGTCCCCGTGGATCCGGAAGCAGCACAGACCCAGCAGCGCAGGGCGGCCGTCGGACGGACGCTGCTGTCGGCGCTGCACCGCGCCGTGACCATCGCCGACGGCTCGATCGCGTCGATCACGACCGCGACCGAGCGCCGCGAGGGCGTGCGCGCCGCGCGCCGCGAGCTCAAGGCCGTGCGCGCGATCGCGCCGCTCTGCCGGACCGGCGCCAACGACTCGACGATCGACGGCGTGCTCGAGTTCGCCGCGAAGGCGAACCAGCTGCTCGGGCCGCTCCGCGACCGCGACGCGCTCACGCGCTCGATCCACCGCCTCTCCGACCGCTTCGCCGAGGGCGAGGCGCGCCGCGTCGTCCGCACCGTGCTCCTCGCGACGCTCATCTTCGGCGAGAGCGACCGCCGCGACGACGCGGCCTTCGCGGGCGCGGCGCTTGAGCGGGCGCGCCGCTCGCTCAGGCAGACGCGCGCAGCCGCGACGGCGCTTGTCGAGGACGCGGGATTCGACGCGGTCCACGCCGCGGCGCTCCTCGCCCGCTCGCACCGCGCGTGCATGGAGGAGCTCGACGCGGCGCTCCGCTCAGGCGACCTCGCCCGGCTGCACGAGTGCCGAAAGCGCGCGTCGTTCATCGCGCTCGCCCTCGCGCCGTTCGAGGACGAGGTCCCCTCGGCCGTACGAAGGCTGCGCGGCCGCG
>CAIYPP010000046.1 GCA_903928115.1 uncultured Planctomycetota bacterium | reverse complement strand
GTCGGCCGCGGAGACCACGAGGATCGCGCCGTCCATCTGGGCGGCGCCGGTGATCATGTTCTTGACGAAGTCGGCGTGGCCGGGGCAGTCGACGTGCGCGTAGTGGCGCGTGTCCGACTCGTACTCCGTGTGGGAGGCCGCGATCGTGACGGTCTTGTCGGCCGAGCGGACCGTACCACCCTTGGTGATCTCGGCGTAGCTCTTGACGCGCGTCTGGAAACGGTGCGACGAGCGCGCGGCCAGGGCGGCCGTCAGCGTGCTCTTGCCGTGGTCGATGTGACCGATGGTGCCGACGTTGACGTGGGGCTTGGTTCGCTTGAAGACGTCCTTTGCCATGGATCTCGCTCTCTTGTGGTTCTGATGCCCCTACCCCGGGGGCTCTCGGGCCGTCGCGCGGCATGGAGGCCGCGTACGGGGGTCTGTGGATGGGAAGGTTGTGCGGTAAGTGGACAGCGCTCGGTGACTGGAGCTGCTGATGGGGATTGAACCCATGACCTCTTCCTTACCAAGGAAGTGCTCTACCACTGAGCTACAGCAGCGGGTGCGTCGGACACCCACCCCGAGGGGCGAGCGAGCGACGGGGCCGGTGTGCGGCGAGCAGCCTCGCAGGGCCGTCGCCACGGTTCACGGATGGGTCGCTCGAGGCGCGCGCGGTGCGCCGTGGAGAACGGCGCGCGCGGAGGTCCCGCCGGAGCGCGGGTCCGAGGTTGGAGCGGGCGATGGGAGTCGAACCCACGCTATCAGCTTGGAAGGCTGAAGTTCTACCGTTGAACTACGCCCGCGAGGGTCGTCCACCCGCACTCGGGCCGAGCGCTGGGCGCGGCGCGGAACCAGCCTCGCGCAGAGCGCGAGCCGGACGCGGCGCACAGCACCGAACCGCCCGAACGGGGAGCTCGAAGGACTCAGGGGAAACGGACCGGGCTCTGCGCGAGGAAAGGGGGCTGGTGGGGAGAGGCGGATTCGAACCGCCGAAGGTGAGAACCACCAGATTTACAGTCTGGCCCATTTGGCCGCTCTGGAATCTCCCCCTCCAAGTTGCTCCGCCGCGGAAGCGTGGCTTCCGGACGGCTGCCCCCAACGGCCACAGGCGGCCAGCCTCCGCGGGGCACCGCCGCGCGCCGAACCACTCCGCGAGGGGTGGGCCGACGACGAGGCCGCGCGACCGCGGCGAGGTGGATCGCCAAGGCGCAGGTGTTTCAGGTGCCCGGTCCTAGCGCAGACGCCTCACTCCCGCGGGCACCGCGCGCGCCCACCCACCGCCGAAGCGGTCGGGGGCACGGCACGACGGCCGTGGGGAGCGTCCGCTCCCGTGTCATCCGTGATGTGTCGCGTTTCCATGGAACAGCCCGACCGAGGTCGGGGGATCCTGCGGCCCGCGCGTTGCGCGTGCCCGGCGGATCCGGCCGTGATCGTGTTGTCTTCCGCTGCGTCCGCCGCGCGCGGGCGCGGGGCCCGGCGGGGTGGAGCCGACGATGGGAGTCGAACCCACAACCCCCTGATTACAAATCAGGTGCTCTGCCAATTGAGCCACGCCGGCGGTTGTCAACCCGTGGCGAGGCCCGCGGCCGAGCGTAGGTTGCAGGCGAAACTGCCCCCGACGGTGCGGAGAGCGAGAGAGGATAGGGAGCGCCCCCCTCCCGTCAAGCGTCCACCTCGGATTTCCTGCCCGACCCCCTCCGGGGCCCCCTAGAAGGCACCTCAGAGGGTCGCGAGGCGGGCGAGGTGCTCGCGATAGGCGGACTCGACCTGCGCGAGAGAGTCGCCCCCGAAGCGCTCGAGGAACGCCTCGGCGAGCGCGAGCGCCACGACCGCCTCCCCCACCACGCTCGCCGCGGGCACCGAGGTCACGTCCGAGCGCTGCCACGTCGAGAGGACGCTCTCCCCGCTCTCGAAGTCCACGGTCGGAAGCCCGCGGCGCAGGGTCGAGATCGGCTTCATCGCCACGCGCACGACCAGCGGCTCGCCGGTCGTCATGCCGCCTTCGAGCCCGCCCGCGCGGTTGGTCGCGCGGCCGAAGCGCCCGTGCGGCCCCGAACGGGAGACGATCGCGTCGTGGACCTCCGAGCCCGGCCGACGCGCGGCCTCGAAGCCGAGGCCAAACTCGACGCCCTTGATGGCCGGAATCGAGAGCAGGGCCGCGCCGAGGCGCGAGGTGAGCCGCTCGGGTCCGGAGTGGTAGCTGCCGAGCCCGGGCGTGAGCCCGAGCACCTGCACCTCGAACACACCCCCGAGCGTGTCGCCCGCCGCCTTGGCCGCGTCGACGCGCGCCGTCCAGTCGGCTTCGACCGCCGAATCGAGGGCGAAAAATGCCGAGGAATCCCGCAGTTTCTGGCGCTCGCAGCCGGCGGCCTCGAAGGCGTCCTGACGCACGCGGCCGCCGCCTAGCTCGACCACGTGGGCGAAGAGCTCGACGCCAAAGTGCTCCAAGATCTGGCGCGCGACGGCGCCGAGCGCGGTGCGCATCGCGGTCTCGCGGGCGCTCGCGCGCTCGAGCACCGCGCGGGGATCGCGCTCGCCGAGCTTCTGGCACCCCGCGAGGTCCGCGTGACCGGGCCGAGCGCTCGTCGGCACGCCGAGGCGCTCGATCGTGTGGTCCTTGTTCTCGAGCACGAGCGCGAGCGGCGAGCCGAGCGTGCGTCCCGCGCGCACGCCGGAGAGCAGACGCACCGCGTCGGTCTCGATCTTCATGCGCCCGCCGCGCCCGTAGCCGCGCTGCCGACGAGCGAGCTCGGCGTCGATGCGCGCGAGGTCGAGCGCCAGCCCAGCGGGCACGCCCTCGATCACGCCGACGAGCGCGGCGCCGTGGGACTCCCCCGCCGTCGTCCAGCGCAGGCGCGTCACGGCTGGTGCACCACGCCGTCCGTCGGTGCGAGCCGGGCCGCGAGCGCTGCGGCGATCGCCGGCGCGTCGAAAGGGCTCGAAACCACGGCGAAAACGCGCGAAATCGCACCCAGCTCGGCCGCGCGCGGACTCCCGGGGAGCACGCCCGTGACCAAGGTCTCCGGCAGCAGCCCCTCGGCCGCCAGCGCGGGCAAGAACTCGTCCGCGTCGCGGTCCCCCACCCGCACCGCCGCGATCAGGAACTGCGGCCGTCGCCGCGCGAGGTGCAGACGGGCGGTGGCGAGGTTGCCCGCGGTGCGGACGCGATGGCCGTCGGCGTCGAGGTGCGCGTAGACCCGCTCCACGGCCCGAGGGTCGGGCTCGACGAGGACGATGTCGGCGCAGAGGTGCTCCGGCTCGGGCGCGGGGGTGAGCTCGAACACGCCCTTCGAGGATACCGCACGGCGCAGGTGCCGCAATCCAAGGCCGCGAGGCCCCGCGTCGCGCAAGGGCCCGGCACAGCGACCTTACAGCGACTCGTACCAAGTCACTTCGTCGAAGGTGACCGCGAGGTCCATTCCGCCCAGCTTGACGGTCAGCTTGCGCGCCGCGCGATCGACCTTGCGCACCTGACAGCGCTGGCGATAGCGCGGGATGTAGACCATCTGGCCCTTGTCCAGCGCTTCGAGGAACGCCTTGCGGCGTTCGGTGAGCGAAGCGCGGGTGAGCGCCATTTCCGTGCGCTCGAGCGCTTCGCGCAGCGCCTTCGCCTTGTCTCCGGGGACCTGCGCCGCGAGCGCGCGCGCTTCGTCGAGCACGCGGCGCGCGTCGCGCACACGCTCCTCGAGTCCGCGCTGCGCCTCGGCTTCGACGAGCTCTCCGCGCCGCGCGAGCTCCGCCTCGCGCTCCGCAGCCGCGCGGGCCGAGCGCTCCGCATCCTCCAAGCGCGCCTCCGCCGCGCGCCGCACGGACTCCGCGTGCTCGGACGCACCGCGCAGCTTCGCCAAGAGCTCGGTCGTGTCTCGATCGCGGCGCTCGAGTCGCTCGCGCGCCCGCGCGACGATCTTGCGCGAGAGCCCGCGCCGCTCGGCGATCGCCAGCGCGTTCGACTCGCCTGGAGTGCCGACCAAGAGCCGGAAGCGCGGCCGCAGCGAGATCGGATCGAACTCGACGCTCGCGTTCTCCGCGCGCTCGTGGCTGAAGCAGAACTCCTTGAGCTTGCCCAAGTGCGTGGTCGCAACGGTCGGCGCGCCGAGCTCGAGCAGGTGCTCGAGCAGCGCTTCGCCGAGCGCCGCGCCCTCCGCGGGATCCGTGCCGCCGCCGAGCTCGTCGAGCAGAAACAGCGTGCGCCCGCTCGCGTGCTCAAGGCCCGCGCGGATGCGCTCGAGGTGCGACGCGAAGGTCGAGAGCGACTGGCGGATCTCCTGCTCGTCGCCGATGTCGGCCACGATGCCGTCGTAAAGCGGTACGCGGCTGCCCTCGCCGCACGGGAAGGGCCAGCCCAAGCGCAGCGAAAACGCCGCGATTCCGACGGTCTTCAGCGCCAGCGTCTTGCCGCCGGTGTTGGGGCCGGTGATCACGAGCAAGTCGAAGTCGCCGCCGAGCCGGACGTCGATCGGCACGACCTCCGCGAGCGTGCCCTCGAGCGCCTGCTCCGCGAGCAGCGGGTGGCGCGCGCCGCGCAGCACGAGCCCGCGCACGTGCGGCCGCGACGGGTCGAAGGTCGCGACGTCCGGAACACGCGCACCGTAGCGGGCGCAGTAGAGCTGGCCCACGTGCGCGAGCTCCCATTCGGCGAGCCGCGCCGAGGCCTCGGAGAGCGGCTCCCAGCTCTCGACGAAGTGGCGCGAGAGCTCGCCCAAGATGCGCGCTTCCTCGGCACGCATCGCGCTCTCGACCTCGACGAGCCGGTTGGAGTGATACACCGCCTCACGCGGCTCGACGTAGACCGTCTCGCCGCTCTGGGAGCGCTCGTGGACCACGCCCGGGATGCGCGGCGAATTGCGGGCTTTCAGGGCCAGCACGCGCCGCCCCGCGCGCCGGTGGACCTTGTAGTCGGCAAGGTGCGGGCGCAGGTCGGGGTCGTTGCAGAGCTACGCCACGAGCTCGGGGAAGTGGTCGTCGAGCTCGCGCACCTCGCGGCGCAGCTTCGCGAGCCGCGGCGAGGCGGTGTCGACGAGCTCGCCGCGCTCGTCGACGGCCGACTCGAGCTCGCGGCGCAGGCGCGCGAGCTCGGGAAAACCGACGCTCTGCTTCGCGCACTCCGGCGCCGCGGTCGCGCGCTCGCCGAACCACGCGCACAGCCGCCGCGCGGCCGAGAGGAACATGGAGAGCGCGGCCAGCTCGTCGCGATCGAGGGGCCGATGGAACTCGAGCAACGCCGCGTGGATCGGGCGCAGGTCGGTCACGCCGCCGAAGGCGGGCGCGTCCCCCGCCGCGGCGAGCGCGACGAGCTCGGCCGTGCGGCGCAGCGCCGCGCGCGCGTCGTCGTCCGTGCGCGGGGCAAGCTCGCGGACGGCACGCGCCCCGAGCGAGGTGCGCGCGAGGCGCTCGAAGAGCGCGCGGACCAAGTCGAGATCGAGCCCGCTCGCGAAGAAGCGCGCGGCGTGCAGACTGCGGGGTGCGCTCGGCATCGCGAAGGCGAGCGATTGTAGAAGCGCCACCGCGCTTGCGCCTACCATGGCGCGCATGACCACGAGCCCCGCCGATCGCTTCGAGACCCTCGCCATCCACGCCGGACAAGCGCCCGACCCGCAGAACGGCGCGATCATGACGCCGGTCTACTTCACGAGCACCTTCAAGCAGGACGCCCCGGCGCAGCCGCGCGGCGGCTACGAATACTCGCGCACGTCGAACCCGACGCGCACCGCGCTGCAGGACAACCTCGCCGCCCTCGAAGGCGGCGCGTGGGGCCTGTGCTTCTCATCGGGCCTCGCCGCCACGAACGCGCTGCTCGACCGCCTCGTGCCCGGCGACCACGTCGTCGCAGGCAACGACCTCTACGGCGGCACCTACCGCATTTTCCGCAGGGTTTTCGAGCGTTACGGCATCCGCTTCAGCTTCGTCGACACGACCGATCCGGCCGCCGTCGAGGCCGCGATCGAGCCCGCGACGCGCTACGTGTACGTCGAGACGCCCTCGAACCCGCTCTTGTGCGTCAGCGACATCGCGGCGCTCGCCAAGGTCGCGCACGCCAAGGGCAAGCTGCTCGTGGTCGACAACACGTTCGCCACGCCCTTTCTGCAGCAACCGCTCGCGCTCGGCGCGGACATCGTGCTGCACTCGCTGACCAAGTACCTCGGCGGCCACTCCGACGTGGTCGGCGGGGCGCTGATCGGCCAAGACGCGAAGCTGCGCGACGAGCTCGCCTTCTTCCAGAACGCCGTGGGCGGGACGCCGGGCCCGATGGACGCATTCCTCGTGCTGCGGGGCACGAAGACGCTGCACCTGCGCATGGAGCGCCACTGCGAGAACGCGCTCGCGCTCGCTCGCTGGCTCGAGAGCCGCAAGGAAGTGACGCGCGTGATCTACCCGGGACTCGCGTCGCACCGCCAGCACGCGCTCGCCAAGCGACAGATGCGCGCCTTCGGCGGCATGCTCTCGTTCGAGCTCGCGGCAGGGCTCCAGGCGGCGAACACCGTCGCTTCGAGCACGCGCCTCTTCACGCTGGCGGAGTCGCTCGGCGGCGTCGAGTCGCTGATCGAGATCCCGGCGAGCATGACCCACGCGTCGATCCCCGCGGAGACGCGCCGCTCGCTCGGCCTCGCCGACGGGCTGGTGCGCATCTCGGTGGGCGTCGAGCACGTCGACGACCTGCGGGCCGACCTCGAGCAGGCCTTTGCCAAGGCGCACTGAACGCGCGCGAGACGTTGTGCGCGTCCGCTGCGGGACGAGCGCCCTAGCGCCGGAACGACAGCCTAGAGCTGCGACCTAGAACGGCGAGTTCGAGGGCGGCGGCTTGGGCGTCGGCGGCGGGGGCGGCGGCTTGGGCGTCGCCACGGGCGGCGGGGTCGGACGCGTCGGACGCTCCGGAGCCTCGGGCTCGGCCCCGATCCGCTCGCGCAGGATGCGACCGACCTTGAACTTCACCACCCGTTTGGCCGGGACCTGCACCTTTTGGAGCGTGCGCGGGTTTTGGGCGCGGCGCGCCGCGCGGTCCTTGACCTCGAAGACGCCGAAGTCGCGGAACTCGAGGCGGTTGCCCGCGGCGAGCTCGGCGATCACCTCGTCCAAGAACATCTGCACGATGTCCTTGACCACGACCTTGGTCTGGCGCGTCGAGTCCGCGATGCGGTTGACGAGCTCCTTCTTCGTGATCGTCTCGGGTTCGCGCTCGGTCATGCGGGCAGGAGAGGGGCGGCCGCGGAAAGCGCGCGGGCGCGGCTTCGAGTATCCACGCCTCCCCCACTCCAAGTCAAGATGCGCGCAAGGTTTACGACGGCGGAGCGGCGCTGGTGCGGGGCTCGAGCAGGAACGTCACGGGGCCGTCGTTCAAGAGCTCGACCTTCATCTCGGCCCCGAAACGGCCCGAGGCCGTGCGCAGGCCGCGGGCTTCGAGGGCGCGACGGAAGCGCTCGACCATGTCGCGCGCGCGGGCAGGGTCCTCGGCCGCATCGAAGGAGGGTCGCCGCCCCTTGCGCAGGTCGGCGCAGAGGGTGAACTGGCTCACGACCAGCGCTTCGCCGCCGATGTCGACGAGCGAGCGATTCATGCGCCCCTCGTCGTCTTGGAAGATCCGCAGGAGGGCCACGCGCTCGGCCAGCGCGTCGAGGGCCGCCTCCGCGTCGCCCTTCTCGATGCCGACGAGCAGCAGCACGCCCCTCCCGATGGCGCCGACGGTTTCTCCGTCGACCTTTACGCTGGCGTGGGCAACGCGCTGCAGAACGACCTTCATTCGCCCTCGGCGGCCCCGCGCTCGAGCGCGATGCGGGCTCGGACGCTGTCCAGCAAGGCCCCCAGCCCCGCGCGGGACTCCTCCGTCGCGAGCAGCTTGCGCCACAGGTCCGCCGCCGCAGTCGGATCCTTGCGGTGGTACTGCTGGAGCAGCGCCTCTTGGATCAGCGGCACGAGCGAAGTCGCATCTGCCGACTGACCGCGCCGCGCCGCCGCGAGCGCCTCATCGGGTCGCCCCACACCCTGCAGGGCTGCCGCTTCGAGGCAAGCACGCCGCAGCGCCTGTCCGCCGGCCTCGGGGAGCCGCGCCAGCTCGTCGAGGGCCGCCGCATCCTCGCGGACGAGCACGAGCAGCTGCACGAGATCGAGGCGCGCGAGCACGCGGGCGTCGCCGGCGAAGTGCGGGTCATTCTCGACGGCCGCGAGCCACGCGCGCAGAGCCACGATCGCCTCGCGGTTGCGCCCAGCGCGCGCGAGGATCGCCGCCTCGAGCCGCGCCGCCGCTCGGTGCCCCGAGTCGAGCTCGAGCGCGCGAGCGTTCGCGCGTTGGGCGCCGACCCAGTCTCCGAGGCGCGCGGAAGAGAACGCTTCGGCGTAGTGCCCCCACGGGCTCTCCGGCTGCGCGAGCACGGCGCGGCGAGCGAGCGCGAGCGCCGCTGGGGCATCCGGCTCGACGCGAGCGGCGAGCAGGAGCGAGAGGAGGCTCGGCTCCGCCTCGGCACGCGCGCGAGCTGCTGCGAGCACGCGCTCGGCGCCGTCGGAGCCGATGCGCAGCTCGGCATCCTGCATGAGGAGCGCCACCGCGATGTCCTCGGGACGCTCGAGGACGACGGGCGCGAGGATCGCGCGCGCCACGGACGGGTCACCGGAGTCCAGCGCGGCCCGCGCGCGCTGGAGTTCACTCTGCTCCCGCTCCGGAAGCGCTTCGGGACGCTCCGGCGACTCCGAGAAGTCGCGCGGGGCCGGCTCGCGCGTGCGACAGGCCGCGAGCAGCGCGAGCGAGCAGGCCCAGACGAGGCGCGCGCTCAGGGGCCGCCCTCCAGCCGCAGGGCGCGCGCGCGGCGCTCCTCGCCGCTGTCGACGTAGCGCAGGTAGACGTCCCCTTCCGCGCGGACGGAGACCTGCTCGGTCGCGGGGCTCTCCAAGATGACGAGCTCCTCGTCGACGACGATCACGACGGCGTCGAGCTGGGCGCGAATCGGGCTGCCGTCGGACTCCGCCCGCTGGCGCTCGACGATGCGCAGCCCCTGCTCGGTCGCGGTCTCGACGTGGTCGTGGTTGTCGAGGTCGACCCGGATCGCGAGGTGCTCGAGCAACCCCACGGGTCCGATGACCTCGACGCGCCGCGCCGCGAGCACCGCTTCCCGTCGGAAGGTCTCGGGCCACGGAGCGGTGGGGCGCGGCTCGGCGGCGGCGCCCTCGGGCGCCGCAGCGGCGGCCTTGGGCGGGGTCGGACGCGGGCTGGCGCACGCGACCGTGAGCGCGGCCGCGAGCGCGAGGCAGGCTGCGAGTTGCATGGGGCGAGCTCCGAGGATTTGGATGGCCATGGTGGGGCGTTCGCTTGCCGCGGAGGTCTCAGCGCAGTCCGCAGTTGCGCAGCGCGCGATCGCGCGTGGCGCTGGCGCGCGCACGGGCGCGCTCGGCTCCCTTGCGCAGGACCGAGTCGACCTCCGCGGGGTCGGCGAGCAGCGCCGCTCGGCGCTCGCGCGCGGGACGGAAGGTCTCCTCGATGCATTCGACGAGCCGCACCTTCAAGTGCCCGTAGCCCGGAGCGCCCTCGCCGCCGCGCCGTACGCGCTCTTCCCAGTCGGCCTGCTCGGTCGGCGTCAAGAAGAGCCGCAGGAAGTCGAGCAGGAGCACGCCCGACGGATCCTTGGGCTCTTCGGGGGCGCGGCTGTCGGTCAGGATCTGTCCGACGAGCTTCTTGAGCGGCTTGCCGGTCTCGAAGACCCAGATCGAGTTGCCGTAGCTCTTGGACATTTTCTGTCCGTCGATCCCCGGCACCTTGGGAGTCGGAGAAACCTGCACCTCGGGCAGCACGAAGGTCTCGCCGTAGGTCGCGTTGAACGACTGCGCCATGTCGCGCGCGATCTCAACGTGCTGCTTTTGGTCGACGCCGACCGGCACGAGGTTCGAGTCGTAGGCGAGGATGTCCGCGCTCATCAGCGCCGGATAGGTGAAGAGGCCCACGGTGGCCGCGATGCCACGCTCGATCTTGTCGCGATACGAGACCGCGCGTTCGAGGAGCCCCATGCCGGTGACCGTCGAGAGCAGCCAGGCGAGCTCGCAGACCTCGGGGACATCGCTCTGGCGGAAGAACGTCGCGCGCTCGCAGTCGAGCCCGAGCGCGAGGTACGTCACCGCCACCTCGCGCACGCTGTCGCGCAGCTTGGCGGCGTCGCGGCTCGTCGTCAGCGCGTGGTAGTCGGCGATGAAATAGAAGTGCTCGCCGCCCGTGTGCGGCAGCGCGATGTGCTGGCGGATCGCGCCGAAGTAGTTGCCCAAGTGCGGCAGGCCGCTGGGCTGGATTCCGCTGAGATAGGTCGCCATGGAAGGTCTGGGGCGACGGTAGCAACGGCGCAGAAAGGCGACAAGGCGAGCAGCGCGCGCCCTTGAAACCGCACGCCTCTCTGCCCGATCCTCTCCGGTATGAGTTCGCGCCCCTACGCCCGCATCGTCGCCAGCGCGACACTTTGGGCGGGGCTCGCGACTCTGCTCGCGAGCGGCTGCGCATCGAGCGGCTCGGACGTCAACCTCGCGCCGCTCTACTCGCACCTCTCCACCGCCGGGGGAGAAGACGAGCACGAGGTGCTCGGCGGGATCGGTCGCACACTCCACGAGCGCCCCGGCGGTCGCCGCAAGGAGTGGGAGCTGCACCCGCTCGTGTGCCGCGACGAGCTCGAGGGCGCAGGCCGCATGGAAGAGTCCGCGCTCGTGCGCTTCCTCACTCCACTCGGCACACATCGAGAGTGGCCCGAGCGCACGCAGACGCAGCTCCTCCCTCTCGCGCGCGTGGACCGCGAGCCTGACGAAAACGGCGTGCGAGGCTGGCAGTTGACGGCGTTCCCGCTGACCTTGTGGGAAGAGGACTCGACGGAGCGCACGCTCAAGGGCGTGTTCCCCTTCGCAGGGACGTTCGAGAACTTCGCGACCTACGACCGCCGGAGCTTCTTCATGTTCCCGCTGTTCCTGCG
>CAIYPP010000045.1 GCA_903928115.1 uncultured Planctomycetota bacterium | reverse complement strand
CGGAGTCGTGAAGCACGACTTCATCTCGCATTACTATCCGAACGTGCTCGAGGCCATGCGCACGCGCTGGATCTCGCCGCAGATCGCGATCACCAACCGCATGGACGCGCCGCACTACGCGGAGTTGAAGGCCATGGGCCAAAAGGTCATCACGGCGCTCGGCATCGGCACGTCGGCGACGCACATGGAGTGGTTCTTTGGCCCCAAGGGCCTGCGCTTCTCCGAGATCGGGTGCCGCCCGCCGGGTGTGCGCGTGTGGGACATCTACTCGCGCATCAACGACTTCGATCTCTATCGAGAGTGGGCGTTCGCGGTGTGCCACGGCACGAGCGAGCGCGCACCGTCGCGCGCCCGCGCTGGAGGGATGATCGCGCTGCGTCCGGAATGCGACGGCACGATCACGGGCTACGAGGGCATGGACCGCGTGCAGGAGCGCGCGGGCGAACACATCATCGACTGCCACCTCCCGCCTCCGGGGACGCCGACGCAGCCGGTCGGTTCGGGATACATGGGCAATGCATGGCTGCGACTCATGCATCCCGATTACGACGGCGTGCGAGCCGCGATGAACTTCGTCGGCGAGACGCTCAAGGTCCGTGCCCGTCCGAGCTGATTTCCGGACGGAACCTCGCCATCGCAGCCGGGTTGGGGCCAAGACGGTGCCGTCCGCCATGAGAAGAACCCCGCTCGTCGCGCTGCTCCTGCCGTGGCTCGCGACCTGCGGGCGCAGTCCGGCCGTGGACTCGCACTCGGTCGTGCTCTTGACGCTCGATACGACGCGCGCGGATGCGTTGAGTGCGTTCGGCGGCACGCGGGGCGTCGCGCCGGTGCTCGATGCGCTCGCCGCGGAGAGCGTGCAGTTTTCCAACGCGCACACGGTCGCGCCGCTCACTCTGCCGGCCCACGCGTCGATGCTCACGGGGCTCTATCCACCGCGCCACGGCGTGCGCGGCAACGGTCCAGCGCGCTTGACGGCCGAAGCCGAGACGCTCGCGGAACGTGCGGCGCGAGCGGGCTTCCAGACCGCAGCCTTCGTGGGTTCGCTGGCGCTCGATCGGGACTACGGCATCTCGCAGGGCTATGCAGCGTGGGGGCAGCCTGAAGCCGACGACGGGCGCGTGGTCGGCCAAATCTCCGATCGAACGGCGCAGGACGTGCTGCTCGAAGCGCGCGCGTGGCTCGCGCAGCGCGACCATCGCCGCCCCTTCTTCCTCTGGGTGCACCTCTTCGACCCGCACGCGCCCTATGCCGCCGCCCCCGAGTTCATGGCGCGAGCGGGCGACCATCCGTACTTCGCCGAAGTCGCGAGCATGGATTCCGAGCTCGGCACCTTCGTCGAGGAGCTTCGGGCAGACGGCTTTCTCGAGCAGGGGCACCTGCTGGTGGTCGGAGACCACGGCGAAGGACTCGACGAGCACGGGGAAGACACGCACGGGCAGCATGTCTGGGAGTCGACGCTGCGTGTGCCGATGTTCCTGCGGTTTCCGGGTGCGCAGCGCGCGGGGGAAGTTCGTCCCGAGTTTACGAGCGTCGTCGACGTGGCTCCGACGCTCGCGGGCGCGATGGGGCTCGCGCCGCTCCTTGGCATCGATGGCGTGTCGCTCGCGGGCGAGCTCTCGCCCGTACGCGGGACGTACTTCGAGGCACTGGCCGGTTGGGTGCGCTTTCGCTGGAGCCCGATGTGCGGCTGGATTGGCCCCGAGGGCAAGTACGTGCATTCGTCGCAGCCCCGATTGTGGTCGCTCGTAGGCGACGAGCAGCGCGACGCGTCGAGTGCGCATCCTGCGACCGTAGAGCGGGCCAAGCGCGCGATCCGAGCGGTGCTCGACGCGCCCGCG
>CAIYPP010000044.1 GCA_903928115.1 uncultured Planctomycetota bacterium | reverse complement strand
CGTGCCCGACACCGTGTTCGGCGTGCTCTCCTTCACCGGCGTCAACGCGACGCTGAAGATGCTGCAGCGCGACACCGACAGCGAGGTGATCCAAGCGCCGAAGATCATCGCGCTCGACGGCACGGAGGCCACGATCTTCGTCGGCGAGACGATCCGCTATGCGGAGGCCAAGACCGAGCAGGGGCAGGCCGGCGGTCTGTCGCTCTCGCTCACGGAGGCGCAGGGCTCGCCCGTCGACATCGGCTTCCAGCTGATGATCGTGCCGCACGTCGTGCCGGGAACCAACTCGCTCACCATGGAGGTGATCCCCAAGGAGACGAGCCTCTCCGGCACCGGTCAGTCGGCGCTCGCGCCGGCGGGCTTCGACGTGTTCACCGTCGGCGCCGCCGGCGAGGAAGGCTCGATCGCGCTGCCGCGCACGCGCTCGTCGACCATCGTCACCACGATGCTCCTCGAGAGCGGCCAGACGGCGATGATCGGCGGCCTCACCACCGACCTCGACACGAAGACCGAGTCGCGCGTGCCGTACCTCTCGGCGATTCCGCTGATCGGCGAGCTCTTCAAGAACGAGAAGGCCGAGCGCAACCGCCGCAGCTTGCTCGTATTCCTCACGCCGACCGTGGTCCACAGCTCCAAGGACACGGAGAAGATCGTGCAGGGCGAGCTCCTGCGCCGTCGCACGCGCCTCAAGGACGAGTACGAGGCTCTGATGACGCCGGAGACGAAGGCTGCCTACGACGAGGCTCAGAAAAAGGCCGAGGAAGAGGCTGAACAAGACTGAGCGACGCCGAGCGAGCCCCGGAGGTTCGCAGTGAGCAAGCCCAGGATCCGGCGCGGGCCGGCCCCGCCCGAGGCGGGGTCGGCCCGCGCCCTTGCCGTCCCAGACGGGGTCCAGCGGCCGAACGCGAGTTTTTCAGGCTTTGGCTTCGATTCCGGAGCGACGATAGGGGAGCATGGTTTCACCTGCGGCAGGATGCTGCAGGTCCTGCGGCGAGTCCGGTGAGCGCACCTCGCGCTCCGCTGCCCGCGCCGCCCGCTCTTCACTCAACGCACATTTTCGTCCGGGGCCAACCCTTCTTACGGGGCCACCAAGGTTCCGCGACGGCTCCTCCGGGTCGCCCGCCGACGCACTCGCGCGCACTTGCGCCGAAGCGCGGTCCTTGCGCGTCCCACCGACGAGGGGTCGACGCGATCGCCGTGGGGAGCTCCGAGAGCCCACTCGGCCGCGGGTGGACGCGCTGTCGCGCGAGCGACGCCGCTCCGCCTCTGCGCCGCCGCACGGGGTGTCGCCCGGACGCGAAAGCACTTTGTCATGACGGATCAACGCCCCTTCGGGGACGAGCTACCTCCGACCTTCGGAGCCGGCGCGGAGTCGGAAACTCCGCAAGAACATCGAGACACCGCCGAGCGCGGTCCCACCGGCGGGGAGCCGGACGAGCCGCAGGGCTCCGCGCAGGACGTCGATCCCGCGCTGCCCGCGGAGGACGGCCCGCGCCGTCGCCGCCGTCGCGGAGGCCGAGGTCGCCGTCGCGGCCGAGGAGGCGAGGACACTCGCTCCGCAGAGGGCCACGGCGACAGTGCGAGCGACTCCGAAGAGAGCGCCACCGAGGAACAAACCTCGGCCGAGCGCGCGGACAGCCCGCGCGCGGACGCGGAGCGCTCCGAGCCTGTCGAGCCGCTGCCGCTCTCGGAGGACGAAGCCGAGCTGCCCGAGCTCGGCGAATACGAAGAGGTCTCCGGTTCCGCTCCCGTGGGCGGCGCCGAGGGCGAGGAGGGCGAGCGTCACGGACGTCGCCGCCGCCGTGGACGCCGCGGTGGCCGCGGTCGCCGCCGTCGCAGCGAGGGCCTCGCGCCGGGCGCGGAAGGCGCCGAAGGCGCAGAGCGCGCCCCGCTCGATGGAGCGAGCGAGCAGCCCTCCGAGGGCTCGTCCGAGTCGGGCGCGCCGCTCGATCCTGAACTCGAAGAATCGCCGTTCATCGCGGCGCCCGCCGAGCCCCGCGAGGGCGAGGGTGGTCGCCGTCGCCGCCGTCGCCGCGGGCGCGGTGGCCGTGGCGGAGAAGCCGAGCGTCCGGTCGACGCCGAGGCCGTGCCGAGCGAGAGCGCCGACGCGGGCGAAGGTGTCGAGCAAGAGGGCGGTGCTCCGGCCGCCGAGCCGCGCGAAGAGGGCGAAGGTGGGCGCCGTCGCCGCCGTCGCCGCGGGCGCGGTCGCAGCCGCGAAGGCGCGAGTGGTCCGGTCGGCGTCGAGCTGATCCCTGGCGAAGAGGACGAGCTCCCCGGGCTCGCTCCGGCCGCGACCGAGGCCGCCGAGCGCCCCGCGGGCGAAGGCCGCGGCCGCGAAAAGGCCAAGGAGGCGCGCGAACCCAAGGAAGAGGTCCGCGCTCCGCGCCCGGGCAAGAAGAACATCATCCTCGTCAACGCCATCGACCGCGAAGAGACGCGCGTCGCGGTCGTGGAAGACGGGCACATCGTCGACTTCCAGATGCACGTCAAGCGTCATGAGACGCTCGTCAACGACATCTACCGCGGCAAGGTCGTGAACCTCGAGCCCGCGATCGGCGCCGCATTCATCGACTTCGGCCAAGGCCGCAACGGCTTCCTGCACACCTCCGACGTGCTCGCGGCCTACGGTGAGAAGGACTGGAGCCTCGACAAGCTCCTCACGCACAAGATCGACCCCGAGGAGTGGGACGAGAAGTCGAGCCAGCCGCACGTCGGCGTCGAGCTCTCCGACGCGCATCCGGCTGCGAGCGCGCACGAGCGCCACGACGATCCGCACGCGCACCACGACGATGCGGGCCACGGTCACGATCACGCGCACGACCACGCGGCGCACCACGACCACGACCACGATCACGACGGCGAGATGGTCGAGGTCGGGACGCTCGAAGCGCCCGCGCCGTCCGAGCACAAGGTCGAGTCCGAGGAGCCTTCGATGGACTTCTCGTTCGCGGTCGACGAGGCCGCGTCCGAGCTGCACGCCGAGGGCGGCGCGGGCGCCGGTGATGCCGGCGACGACGGGAGCCGCGAGGATGCGAGCGGTGACGAGCCCGCTCCGACAGAAGGCGCCGAGGGCGGACTCGAAGCCGACGCCACGGCGCTCGTGACCGAGCCCGCCGCGCCGCGCGGCGGACGCGGCCGCCACGAGCGGCGCAACGAGCGCGGGCACGGCAAGCAAGGACACGGCAAGCAGGGGCATGGTCGCCACCGCGCTCGCCCGCGCCATCCGATCAGCGAGCTCCTGCAGAAGGGCCAGTCGGTGGTCGTGCAGGTCACCAAGGATGCGATCGGCGACAAGGGTCCGACGCTGACGACCTACATCTCGATCCCCGGCCGCTACCTCGTGCTGATGCCTTCGATGTCGCGCACGGGCGTGAGCCGCAAGATCGAGGACGAGAAGGAACGTCGGCGCCTGAAGCGCATCCTCGAGAGCCTCGACATTCCCGCTGGAATGGGCGTCATCGTCCGCACCGCGGGCACGGGCTGCACCAAGGAAGACCTGAAGCGCGACCTCGACTACCTGATGCTCCTGTGGGACAGCTTCGGCAAGCGCCTGCAGCTCGGCCGCGGTCCTTCGCCGCTCTACGAAGAGTCGGACGTCGCGATCCGCACCATCCGTGACCTCTTCAACGACCACACCGAGGCGGTGATCGTCGACGACGAGAAGGTCTACAACCGCGTGCGCGAGTTCATGCAGAAGCTGATCCCCGAGAAGGTGGATCGCGTGCAGCTGCACCAAGGCCCCAAGCCGCTCTTCCACGCGCACTCCGTCGAGCAGGAGTTCGAGCGCATCTTCTCGCGCCGCATCGACCTGCCCTCGGGCGGCTCGATCGTGTTCGATCAGGCCGAGGCGCTGGTCGCGATCGACGTCAACTCGGGCAAGACGCGCAGCGACGGCTTCGACTTCGAAGACGTGGCGCTGCGCACGAACCTCGACGCCGTGAAGGAGATCGCGCGCCAGATCCGCTTGCGCGACTTGGGCGGCATCATCGTGTGCGACTTCATCGACATGATGCGCTCGAACTCGCGCAAGAAGGTCGAGAACGCGCTGCGCGATGCGATGGCGAGCGACCGTGCTCGCTCCAAGCTCGGCCGTATCTCGCAGTTCGGCCTGCTCGAGCTGACGCGTCAGCGCCTCGGTCCGGGCCTGTCGAAGATGCTCTTCCACAACTGCCCGCGCTGCCGCGGCTCGGGCCGCCTGCGCACGGTCGAGTCGCGCACGGGCGCGATCCTGCGCCGTCTCGGCTCGGCCTTGACCCTCAAGGGTTTCACGAAGGTCGAGGTTCGCACCCAGCCCGAGGTGGTCGAGTACATGAAGCGCAACTACAACCAAGAGCTGCGCGACCTGATGCTCAAGCACGAGCGCGAGATCGAGCTCGTCTCGGTCGGCGACCAGATCGATGACTCGGTCCTGCGCTACCTGCGCGCGGACGGTCGCGAGGTCCGACCGGGCGGGCGCCGCAAGCGCTAGTTCCCTCGAGAAGGCCCGCGCGCCTTGAGGCTCCTCGGGGCGCGACGCGATTTTTTTGTGGCGGCCATCCCTCGGGGTGGCCGTCGCGCTTATGGGGGAAGGGACGCTCCCAGCAGCCTTGGAGCCCGCCTGAAGGGCCTCGGGGCGTGGGGGAGCCCCGAGTGGCCGGTGCGGCCTGGTCCGAAGTCGGTAGGGGCTAGACGCCGGGGGGTGCGGGCGCTACTC
Organism: uncultured Planctomycetota bacterium; assembly: GCA_903928115.1. Taxonomy (GTDB): domain Bacteria; phylum Planctomycetota; class UBA1135; order UBA1135; genus F1-120-MAGs118. The sequence continues at coordinate 11,012 of CAIYPP010000044.1, read as the reverse complement.
TCTCCCGCCCTTCAGTCAGCGGAGATCTCTCTCGTGTACGCCGTCATCAGCGACAGAACGCGCCAATTCACCGTCCGGACCGGGGACGAGATCCTGTGTGATCTCGGCCTCGACTCGGCCCCGGGCTCCAAGGTCACCTTCGGTGAGGTGGCCCTCCTCGGCAACGAGGGCTCGGTCAAGATCGGCAAGCCCTTCGTCTCGGGCGCCAAGGTCACGGGCGAGGTCGTGGGCGAAGCCCTCGGCGACAAGGTGATCGCCTTCCGCTTCAAGCGCCGCAAGAACGTGCGCAAGAAGCGCGGCCACCGCCAGGCCTACGTCCGCGTCAAGATCCAGAACATCGAGGGCTGATCCGACATGGCACACAAAAAAGGTCAAGGCTCTACTCGCAACGGTCGCGACTCCAACCCGCAGTTCCGCGGCGTGAAGGTCTACGGCGGCCAGACGGTCACCGCGGGCTCGATCATCGTCCGCCAGTGCGGCACGAAGTTCCACCCCGGCCGCAACGTCGGCATGGGCAGCGACTACACGCTGTTCGCGCTCGTCGACGGCACGGTCCGCTTCGCCACGCAGCGCCGCGTGGTCGTCGAGCCCAAGGCAGTCTGAGCGGCGCGCTCGGACGCAGCCGGCGCGATCGCCCTGCGTCCCCTGCGTGTCCCCACGTGCGGCGGCCCGGTTCTCCAGCAGAACTCGGCCGCCGCGGTCGTAGACAGCACCGAGTGCCCTCTGGAGTGAGACAGCGATGTTCCGCGACGAAGCCCTGATCCATGTCGAGGCCGGCAAGGGCGGCGACGGACTGGTGTCGTTCTATCGCGAGAAGTTCGTGGCCAAGGGCGGGCCCGACGGCGGCGACGGAGGGCGCGGCGGCAGCGTGGTGCTCGTGACGAGCGAGCACGTGAACTCGCTGCTCGACCTCGGCCGCAAGCAGAAGTACGCCGCGCGCAGCGGCGAGCCCGGCGGGACAAAGAACAAGGCGGGGCGCGACGCGGAGGATCTCGTGCTCGAAGTGCCCGTCGGAACGCAGGTCTTCGACACCGAACACGGCAACCTTCTGCGCGACCTGAAGACGCTCGGCGAGCGGCTCGTGATCGCGCAGGGCGGCGACGGCGGCCTCGGCAATCCGCACTTCGCGAACGCGGTGCGTCAGGCGCCGCGCATGGCGACGAAGGGCAAGCTCGGCGAAGTCCGCACGGTGCGCCTCGAGCTCAAGCTGTTCGCCGAGGTCGGGCTCGTCGGCCTGCCGAACGCGGGCAAGTCGACCTTGCTCTCGCGCATCACTGCGGCGACGCCGAAGATTGCCGACTACCCCTTCACGACCCTCTCGCCCAACGTCGGTATCGCGCGCGTGGGCGACTTCGACACGCTCGTTGTCGCCGACCTCCCCGGCCTGATCGAGGGCGCGAGCGAGGGCAAGGGCCTCGGACACCAGTTCCTGAAGCACGTCGAGCGTTGCAAGGTGCTGTTGCACTTGGTCGATGTCTCGCCGGAGCTCGGCGGCGATCCGCTGCAGTCGTGGCAGGTGGTCGACACCGAGCTCGCGCGCTCTAGCCCCGAGCTCTACGAAAAGCCGCGCCTCGTGGTGGCCACCAAGTGCGAGGACGACGAGGCCCTCGCGCGCGCGGCGGAGCTCGAGAGTGCGTTGAAGGGCGTGCGCGCCGGCGGCTGCGACACGTCGCGCGTGCTGCGCATCTCGGCGCTGCTTGGGGAAGGGCTGCCCGAAGTGCTGCTCGCGGCCCACGCGCTCGCGCGGCGCCCCGCCGCTGTCTGAGCGTCCGACGCACGGGGAAGGGCGCGGCAGAGCGGGTACGGGCTCGGAATCGGGGCGGCTGCTCAAGCGCCCCCGTCCGGCGTTCCGATGGAGCGGACACGGAGTCGCCTCGGGCCGATGGTGGCAGGGCGTGCCGTGAGGACGCGCCCTTGTCGACCCAACCGAGAGACCCCCAAGGCCCCGAAGCCCGCCCCGCCGCTCGCGGTTCTGCCGCAGGCTGGGAGGTGCCGCCGTGGGAGTCCCGTCCCGTGCGTGCGGCGAGCGAGGGCGCGGCCGCGCCGCGCAGCATCCCGCTGCGCGCCGAGGGCGCGCCCAACCCGCCGAGCCCTGCGGCGCCGCTCCCGGCGAGCGCGCAGGAGTCCGGGCGTCCGTCCGAGCCGCTTCCGATCGACGCTGCGGAGGCGACGCGCTTCAACGCGCTCAGCCCGCGTCACAAGGTCGAGGCGTGGCTCGGCGTGATGGTGAAGACCGGGGCGAGCGACCTCATCCTGCGCGCGGGCGGACGACCCTCGACGCGCATCGACGGCCGCATCACGTTCCTGCCGGGGCGCGTGCCGAACTCCGGTGCGCTGCTCGAGGTGCTCGAGGGCGTGATGGGGGCGGACCGCATGGAGAAGTGGCGCACGAGCGGCTCGGCGGACGCTGCGCTGCAGCTCGACGGGCTCGGGCGCTTCCGCCTCAACGCGTACAAGCAGATGGGCGAGCCCGCCGTCGTCGTGCGAAGGATCGGCGAGAACGCGCCGGACCTCGCCGCGCTCGAACTCCCGACCGCGGACCTCGCGCGCATCGCGCAGCGCCGGCGCGGGCTCGTGCTCGTCACGGGCATCGCGGGCTCGGGCAAGTCGACGACTCTCGCAGCGCTCGTCGAGCTGATGAACCAGACGATGGATCGCCACGTGATCACGCTCGAAGACCCGATCGAGGTGCTCTTCAGCGAGAAGCGCTGCGTGATCAGCCAGCGCGAAATCGGCATCGACTGTGAGAGCTTCCACGAGGGGCTGCGGCATGCGTTGCGCCAGAGTCCCGACGTGATCCAGATCGGCGAGATGCGCGACCGCGCCACGGTGACGGCGGCGCTTGACGCGGCCGAGACGGGTCACCTCGTGATGTCGACCTTGCACACGGTCAACGCGGCGCAGACGCTCGACCGCATCCTCGGGTTCTTCCCCGCGGAGCAGCACGCACAGGTGCGCACGCGGCTCTCGGACAACCTCGCGGCCGTGCTCTCGCAGCGCCTTCTCGCCCGTGCCTCGGGCCGCGGAATGGTCCCGGCTTTCGAGCTCTTGGTGCAGACGCCCCGCGTGCGCGAGCTCGTCGAGCGCGGCGAGACGGGCGAGCTGATGCGCACGATCGAGCAAGGCGCCACGCCGGGCCTGTACTCGTTCAACCAGTCCCTGCGGCGGCTCGTCCAAGCGGGGCTCGTGCCCCTCGAGGAGGCGCTCGCGGCCAGCGACCGCCCCGACGAGCTCGTCCTCGCCCTGCGCGGCATCACCTCCAGCTCGGGTCGCGGGTAGGCCGGGAAGAATCGCCCGGCCCAGTCGTCCCCCCTCGTGCCCGCCCCCGTCCGCGTTGGAACCGCCGTGGCTGGGGGGTAGCATCGTTCGTCGAAGGACCCCATGAACACCGCCCAACAGAAGCTCGTCGTCTGGAGCGTCACCGGCCTGCTCGGCGCAGGGATGGTCGCGTACCTCGCGCTCTCGCTCGTCAAGCGCGAAGAGTGGAACAAGCAGGTGCCCGTCGAGCGCATGGCCGGCGTCCTCTCCAAGGTGCCGGAGTTGGGCGAGCAGAAGGACACCATGCTCGCGGCCTCGCAGGTCGAGCGCGGCCTGAAGCAGCTCGATTGGACGGGCAAGCCGCCTCCGGAGAAGCCGGTCGAGCAGGTCGAGACGCCCAAGGGTGCCGACGCACCGCGCGAGCTCGTGCGCGATCTGATCCAGATCCGCGCCATCCGCTACGACGGCGCGAACCCCGCCGCGAGCGAGGTCGTGTTCAAGTACAAGTCCTCGGCGATGGTCGTGGCTCCGAGCTACTCGGACGGCACGTACTTGAAGCGCCAAGGCGACCGACTCGAAGGGCGACTCAACCAAGTCGAGATCGCGGCGGTCCACCCGGGCAACGTCGAGTTCCGCTTCGTGAACGAGCCCAACCGCGAGAACGAGCTCGTGGCTCCGACGCCGTTCTCGCTCTCGAAGCACTATGCCTACGTAGGCGAGGGCTCTGCGCCGCAGTCGCGCGCCACCACGGTCGAGGCCTTCATCGAGCGTCGCCCCGACGCACCGGCCGAGACTCAGACCGTGCAGATCAGCCCGACCAAGTTCCGCGTCGGCATCGAAGACGCGCGCAACATCAACGAGAACTTCGCGGAGATCATGACGAGCGAGGTCTCGATCGATCGCCACCGCGACCCGAAGACCAAGCGCTTCGACGGCATCGAGATCAAGCAGGTCAAGCCCGGCTCGATCGCTGCGCGCCACGGCGTGCAGGAGGGGGACGTTATCAAGTCGATCAACGGCAACCCCGTCTCCAGCAAGGAGGAGGCGATCGTGTTCGTGAAGAACAACAAGGACAAGTACGACGCCTGGGAAGTCGAGATCTGGAACAAGGGTCAGACTCGCACGGTGACGTACTACTCGCCCAAGAAGAAGTGACGGGCGGGCTGGTCACGCTCGATCTCGGCAACAGCGCGCTCAAGCTGCGGCGCTGGGAGATCGAGGGCTCAGGGCCCGCGCGACTCGTGCGGTCGGGCGCGCTCGCGCTCGTGGATGAGGCGTTCGATTCCGAGCTCGCGCGCTGGCTCGCGCCAGAGCGCGGTGTGCGCGCGGGGCTCTCCGCGGTCGCGTCACCCGACGTGGAGCAACGCGTGCGCGCGGCATGCGCTTCAGCGGGGCTTGCGCTGGCGCAGCAACTCGAAGTCGGCGTCGAGAATGCGACGTGGACTCCCTCCACGCTCGGAAGAGATCGACTGTTCGCCGCGCGTGGTGCGTGGGAGCTGGTGGGGCAGAGCGCGCTCGTCATCGATGCGGGGACCGCCGTCACCGTCGATGTGCTCGAGTGCGCGCCGGCTCCGCGCTTTCTCGGCGGCGCAATCGCGCCGGGGCCGCACACGATGGCGCGCTCCCTCCACCAACTGACGGCGCGGCTCCCCGAGGTCGAGCTCGAAGGCGCGGTGCCCGCGCTCGGACGCGAGACGCTCGCTGCGCTGCGCAGCGGTGTCTATCACGGGTTCCGCGGCGCGGTGGCCGGACTCGTGAGCGAGCTTCGCGCGACGCTGCATGCGCAGGCTCCGCTCCTTCTCACCGGTGGCGCTGCGAAGCTGCTGCTCGAGCCGCCGTTCGTGTCCGCACGGCTCGTGCACGAGCCCGAGCTCGTCCACTGCGGGATCCTCGCGGCGCTGCTCGACGAGGGCGGCGCGGCGCGACGCCACGGACTGCGGACATGAGCGTGCTCGAAGTGCGCGAGCTCTCACCGCGCGGCGCCGGCGGCGTCAGCGTGCTCGAGCTGCGAGGAGACGGCGCGCGCGCGATGCTCAGCGGGCTGTGTGACGCGGAGTTGAAGGTCGGCGCGCTGCGGCTCGTGCGTCCTCGCTCCGGGGGCGAGGAGCTCGATGAGGCGCTCGCGTGGTGCGAGAGCGACGAGCGCTGCGAGCTGCACGTGCACGGCAGCGTGCCGCTCGCGCGAGCGCTGACCGCGGAGCTTCGCGCGCGCGGCGCGAAGGACGGAGCCGCGGCTGCGCTCGAGGAACTGCTCGCGCAGGCTCCGTGCGAGATGGCGGCGCGCATCGTGCTCGATCAGCTCGAGGGTGCGTGGGAGCGCGAGTTCGAGCACTGGAAGCAGCTCGACGCTTCGACACTCGCGCGCGAGCTTGCGTCGCTCGAGGAGCGCAGCCGTGCGGCGCGCTTCGCGCTCGAGCCGGCGCGCGTGGCGCTCGCAGGGCCGGTGAACGCCGGCAAGTCGACGCTCTTCAACTTGTTGGTCGGCCGCGAGCGGGTGGTGGTCAGCGCGGTCCCCGGAACGACACGCGACGCGATCTCCGAGCGTGCCCAGCTCGGCGCATGGCCGATCGAGCTCGTCGACACTGCGGGCGAGCGCGACCATGAGGTCGACGCGCTGGAGCGCGAGGGCCAGCAGCTCGGCCGCACCCTGCGCGCGGGAGCCGACCTCGTGCTGTGGCTCTCGCCGGCGGATCGTCCCGTGCCTCCTCCGCATGGGACGCCTGCAACTTGGGTCACACTGACGTCGCGTGCGGATCTGGCGCAGACCGGAGAGCCGCGCGCCGTCTCGGTGCACGCCGCGCCGCAGACTGCGCTCCGTGTCGTCGAGGCCGCGCTGCGCGAGTCGCTCGCACTTCCCGAGTCCGCGTGGGAGCCTGGCGCGCCCATCGCGCTCGATCGAGAGGCTCGCGAGCGCGTCGGAAGGGCGCGCGCGGCGGCCGCGGCAGGCGACCGCGACCGAGCGCTCGATCTGCTGCGCCCTGCGGCGCGTTGATCGGCACGGGCCTATCGAATAACCTCCGCCCCCCGAGCGCAGGACGTCTCCCGCCACGCCCGGCGGAGCGCGCGACTCGCAGATGGCGGACTCCCGACACCTCGTCTCGATCGACGACCTCTCGCTGGCCGAGATCCGCGCGCTGTTCGAGCACGCGCGGGCCTTCGCCGCCAACCCGCGCTCGTTCGCGCACCTCTGTCCGGGCCTGATCTCGGCGAGCCTGTTCTACGAGCCCTCGACGCGCACGCGGCTCTCGTTCGAGTCGGCCATGCTGCGGCTCGGCGGGGGCGTGCTCACCGCGGCCGACATGAAGTCGACCTCGGCCTCGAAGGGGGAGTCCCTCGCCGACACCGTGCGCGTGGTCGGCGGCGCCTATGCCGACGTGATCGTGCTGCGCCATGCGAGCGAGGGAGCCGCGCGGCTCGCGGCCCAGTACTCTCCGATTCCGGTCGTCAACGCGGGGGATGGCTCGCACGAGCACCCGACGCAGACCCTGTGCGACCTCTACAACCTGTGGGAAGAGCGCGGCCGCATCGACGGGATTCACGTCGTGCTCGCCGGCGATCTGCGCTACAGCCGCACGATCCACTCGTTCGTGTACGCCCTCGCCCGCTTCGGCGCCAACATCGTCTGCACGCCGCAGCCGGGGTTCGAGCTGCCTGCGTACGTGATGCAGCGGCTGCGCGAGGAATTCGGGGTCGAGCCGATGCGCGCGGATGCCTCGCGGCTCGGTGAGCTCGCGGAGTCCTGCGACGCGATGTACCTGACGCCGCAGAAGCCTCACCAGCTGAGCCTCTTCACCGACGCCAGCAAGGGCCTCGCGGTCGAGCGCGTCGACGCGCTCTACATGACGCGCCCCCAGACCGAGCGCTTCACCGACAAGGACCTGCCGATCACGAAGTACCAGCAGCTCGGCCCGGCGCAGATGAAAGCCGCGTCGCTGAAGGACGCGGTGGTGATGCACCCGCTGCCGCGGCGGGACGAGATCCAGCCGGAACTCGACGCCGATCCGCGCAGCATCTACTTCAAGCAGGCGGCGCGCGGGGTGCCGATCCGCATGGCGATCCTCGCCTTCCTGCTCGGCCGCATCGACCTGAATGCGGCTCCGCGGGTTGCTGAGGAGCGCTTCCACACGCAGCGGGTGGGGGAGAACCCCTGCGTCAACCCGACCTGCATCTCGCGCACCGAGACGCGCCACGTGAAGCCGCTCTTCCGCCTGGCCTCGCGTTTCCCCGTGCGCGCCTACTGCGGGTTCTGTTCGCAGGAGCTCTCCGCGCCGATCGTCGGCTCGTCGTCGAGCGGCCACTTCGTCGCCCGCGACTCGGCCGAGGCGCGCAAGATCCGGCCCGACCACCTCGTCCTGTTCCACAGCGAAGCGCACGCGCTCGCTCAGGGCTTCACGCCGCTCGTGCTCGGCACCGCCACGCCCTGAGGCGCTCACCCTAGGAGGCCGAGCGAACGGCCGAGCGAGCGGGGCGGCTCGAGTGTGCGATTGCGCACAGTTTCGGCGCGGCGTCGGGCGTGCGTTGTGGCCGCCGCCGGGCGTTCGCGCCGAGTCTCCAGGTGGTTTATTGATGTAAGTCGTTTCTATGAATCGACTTAGGTCTCCAAGTGCCGATCTGGCCGCCGCCTGGCTCCCGCGGCACGCGCTTTGAGAAGCGCGCTGCCAAGGCTCCTTCTCTCTCTCGGCCCCACTGCGGCGAGCGCGACTCGCGCGCAGGGCACCCGGCGGCTCGCGCCGCACACCCCGCTCGCGCAGCGGGGCGTGCTCGGCCCTGCCGAACGGATCTGCCCGGGGACGGCAGGGGGAGGTTGGCTCGACCCTCCGACCCCTTCGGCATGGCCCGCGGGGTACCGAACCCTCAAAAAAAGGGGCTCCACGGAGGCAACCGAGGCTCCGCTCTCTATATCATCCGCGCCCCATCGACCCGTGCCGTCTGCTCAGGCGGCGCGGGCGAAGACGCGGCCACGTATCTCTCTGCACCCACCCCGGCGACCCCCTCGCTGCACCTTCGATGAAGCCGTCTCCGCGCCTTGGCACCTGCGTCCCCGAGACCATGCCCAAGCCCCGCTCCGCACCGGCCCGTGCGCTGCTCGCGCTCGCTGCCTGCGCTTTCGCGCTGGTCGCGCCGTCCTGCAGCGGTGGCGGCTCGGGGCAGAGTGGCTCGGGCAACCCCGAGGGCGCGCTGCTCTCGAATCCGACCAGCGGTCGTCCCTTCCTCGTCGACAGCAACTCGAGTGGCTCCGCGAGCGCGCTGCGCATCGTCGAGAGCTACTGGGGGCGTCTGGTCGACGTCTACGACCTTACCTCGACGACCGAAATCCTGCGTGATTTCGCGATCTCGGCGGACCTCGCCACCGACGGCGTCAACTACCGGCTCGAGCGCGATCCTCTGACCGAGCGGGAGCGCTTGACGATTCTGCGCGACAGCACGAGCGACGAGTTCCGGCAGCTGCTGCTGCAGGCCGAGAGCAACATGCAGGTGCTGCTCAAGAAGGGCCTCGATCCCTCTGAGTTGCCGCCGTTCACCGCGGTGCCGCGCAACTGCGCGCTGATCCTGCGCTTCAACGATCTGCTCGAAGACGGCGGCACGCCGACCTCGGGCAACGTCGCCTACCCGGGCACGGTGACCCCGACCAACGTGCGCGTCCTGACGGGCTATGCCCCGGCCCAGCCCTACGAAGCGCGCATCTTCCCCGACCCGAACCACGGGGACCTCGTCGGCGGGAGCTTCCACAGCTCGCGCATCGTGGTGGACTTCGCGGTCTCCCAGAACGACGCGCTCAACAGCAACGGCACCCTGCCGGTGAACTCCCTCGGCTTGCCCGAGGCCGTCAACGCGAACCAGCCCAACGTGGTGGTCCGCATCCCGACCCAGCCGGTGTCCACGGCCCAGCAGTTCAACGTGCTGCGCAGCTTGGGCGGCCGCGCGCTCGCCTTCGTCGACAACGGACCGAGCGACGGCACGTCGGCGACGCTCGATGTGCTGCGCGCGTTCCGATCGGGCGGCAAGACGAGTCTGACGGGGGATCCCGACAACGGCTTCCTCGGCGACACCACGCCGCCGCTCATCGTCGGCTCGCAGGTCGTCACGCTGCTCGGCGCCAACAATCCCAATCCGGCGGACGGAACGTTCGACTTGGTCGTGCGCTTCGCGACGGTCACCTGCGCCTCGCGCCCGCGCGTCGGCGACGTCTTCCAGCTCTCGGGCCAGCGCCTGCAGGTCGTCACGGCCTACTCCGGCTCGATCGCGACCAACGGCACGATCGGTCCTGTGCGCGTGCGCGAGCTGTGCGACGGCTGCCCGATCGTTCTCCCCGTCAGCGGCATCTCTGGGGAGTTCCTGACCACGTTCCGCGGCCTGCAGCTCGGGGACGCGCCGGAAGTCGCCGCGTGCTTCGTGCGCTTCTCGCCGACCCCGACAACGCTGCCGAACGGTGGCATCTCGCCGCTCACGACCGTCACGGTGACCTTCACCGAGCCGATCGACCCGACGACGGTGCAGGCCTTCGACACGTACACCCTGCTGTACGACAACAACAAGCCCTCGACGAACGCGCTCTACTCGAACGTCGTCGGGCGCGTGATCCCGTCGCAGGACCTGCGTTCGTTCACCTTCCAGCCGGTGCTGCCGCTGCGCAAGCAGCTCCCCGGCGGCCAGGCCGACCGCTACCTCATGGAGGTGCTCGGCGGGCTCGGCGGCGTGAGCGACCTCGCGGGCAATGCGCTCGCCTTCGGTCTGCCGCCGACGCGATTCTCGCTTTCGACGAGTGCGGCTGCGGTCGACAGCGCGGGCGTCAGCCTCAAGTTCAACTCGGGCGACGAAGACGGGGACACGAACCCCGAGATTCGCGGGCAGATCCTCTACGACATCCAGCGTCGACTGCTGAAGCCGCGTGCGGTGGCGCGCTTCTCGGCGGTCGCCGACTCCTCGGTGCCGGTGGTCGGCGCGATGATCCCGTTCCCGCAGCCGATCCAGACGCCGCTCTCGAACTACGGCAGCAAGCTGATGGGGGTGTGGCGCTACCACGACCTCGGGTTCGGCCTGCGCGACGAGGCGAACCACAACATCGACGTCGAAGGACTGTGGTGGACGCCCTTCACCGGCACGGTGCAGGCGGACAACTTCTCGCAGTTCCAGATGTCGCTCGCGCACAGCAAGTTCCTCCCCGACGAGGAGCTCAGCACCGGCCTTCTGCCCAACTGGACGTCCTCGGGTCTGGTGACGAACTTCGACCAGAACCGCATGGGCAACACCGGCGCGGCGTGGGAGACCTCGGAAGCCTTGACGGTCATGCACCCCAAGTCGAAGGGGTACACCGTGCTCAACGCGGACACGCGCCTCACGAGCACGGGCAACGTGGTCGCGCCGTGGCCGATCAACCGCAACGTGCCCCAGAACCAGTTCACCTACTGGACGTGGCGTGACACGGCGAAGACCCAGCGCGCGGCGCCCAACGGCGACGGCGCGGACACGCAGCGTCTGCAGCAGGTCACCAAGACGGCGCAGGTGAAGTTCTACACCGTCAACAACGTGCCGACGATCGGCCTGCCGATGCTGATGGAGGTCCGCACGTACCCCGACTCGAAGGCCAGCGGTCAGAACGGCTTCAAGGTCGCGCTGGCGATCAACTCGTCGGCGCTGCCGTACTTCCGCGTGTACTCGAACGGGGGCGTCAACGTGAACAACCCCGCGCAGGTCAAGATCGTCAACCCCGACTCGGAGCCCAACGCGACGGGCGGCTACCCGCAGAACGGTCT
>CAIYPP010000043.1 GCA_903928115.1 uncultured Planctomycetota bacterium | reverse complement strand
GTGTTCGCGACGCGGCTCCCGCACGCGCTCGGCTCGGTCCGAGCCGCGCCGGCTCTCGCGGTCTCGCTCGCGCGGCTCGCTGCGACGCGGTTCGTCGCTCGGACGCGCAGGGCCGCGGGACTCCTCGCGGCGCGGCTCGCGCGGTGCCTCGTCGCGGCGCTCGTCGTCGCGCGGGGCCGGGCGACCGCGCCCGCTGCGGCCGGGCAGCGGCTCCTCGGCGACATCCCACTTCGTCTGACGCAGGATGTCGTGCCAGCGCCCCGCCTGCTCCGGCGTGACGAGCGTGATCGCCGTACCCGTGCGACCCGCGCGACCCGTGCGGCCGATGCGGTGCGTGTAGTCCTGCGCGTCCTGGGGGACGGAGTAGTTCACCACGTGCGTGACGAGGTGCACGTCGAGACCGCGCGAGGCGACGTCGGTGGCGACGAGCGCCTTCACCTCGCCGGTGCGGAAAGCACTCATCACGCGGAAGCGCGAGGCCTGATCGAAGCCGCCGTGCAGGGCCTTCACCGAGAACGGCATGCGCTCGAGCTGACGCATCAGCGCGTCGACCTCGGTGCGGCGATCGCAGAACACGAGGAAGACGTCGTCCGCAGAGCTCTGCTCGATCAGGCGCATCAGCGCCAGCGAGCGGTCGGAGCGTCCGCACGCCATCCACGACTGGTCGATGGTCTTGACCGTCGCGTGTCCCGCCGCGGTCGCGACCTCGACCGGATCGCGCGTCGCTTCGCGCGCGAGCCTCAGCACCTCGTCGGGGAAGGTCGCCGAGAACAGCATCGTCTGCCGCTCGTCGGGCGTGTACGAGAGGATCTTGCGGACGTCGTCGATGAAGCCGATCTCGAGCATCTGGTCGGCCTCGTCGAGCGCGACGAACTCCGTCCAAGGGAACGAGAGGAACTTCTGACCGTAGAGGTCGATCACGCGACCCGGCGTGCCGACGACGACCTGCGCACCCGCCTTCAGCGCGTCGATCTGCGGGTTCATCGGCTCGCCGCCGACGATCAGTGCGACCTTCGCGCCGATGGGCTCGCCGAGCTTCTCGAGCACCTGCGCGACTTGCTGCGCGAGCTCGCGCGTCGGGCACAGGACGAGTCCGAGCACGCTGCGGCGCGAGGGATCGATCTTCGACATCATCGGCGCGCCGAAGGCCAGCGTCTTGCCGGTGCCCGTCTCGGCCTTGGCGATCACGTCGCGTCCGCTCATCACCGGCGGGATCGCGAGCCGCTGGATCGGCGTCGGCTTGGTGATCTCCATGGCGTGGATCGCCGCGAGCACCTCCGCGCGGAGCGGCATCTCGGCGAAGGTCTCGAACGGCGGCAGCTCCGTCGAGGGCTTGAGCGGTGCGGCCGAGCCGCGGGATTGGGGAGCGGGAGCGCCACTCTGGCCTCCGCGACTGGGGCCACGTCGTCCTTGGTGTCGATTCACGCGCGCATCCTAGCGTTCCCGCAGCGCCGAGCCTCGCTCGCAACGGCGAACCGAGGGTTTTCCGCGGCAAGCTCGAGTGGTCCCGCGCGTGCAACGGGTGCTCGGCTGGCTTTCTCGGCCATGGGAGCCACCCAGCGAGTCGATTCTCGCTCCGCGGGCGCAGTGCTAGCGGAGCCGGAGCGGGCGCGACCCCTTGAACAGCTCGAGGTGCTCGCGGAAGCGCGCCGCTCCGCGGGAGTCGCCCGCTCTCTCCGCGAGCGCGAGCGCCTGTTCGCACGCTGCGACGGCCTCGGAGAAGCGCCCGGACTCCGCCAGTGCGGCGCCCAGCGTGTCGAGCACCACCGCGTTGGGCGTCGCACGCAGGATCTCTCGCGCTCGCTCGGCACAACGCACGGCCTCCGGCCCGTTGCGCAGCCGTGCGTCGGGGTGCGTCGACGAGATCCATGCAAAGTTGTTGAGCGCGTCGAGGTCGTCGGGCGACCGACGCAGGAGCGCGCGGTAGTCCGCGAGCGCCTCCTCGACGCGGCCGAGCAGGGTCAGGGTCACCGCCGTGAAGCGAATCAGCTCGATGTCGTCCGGCGCGAGCTCGCGGGCTGCGCGATAGCTCGCGAGCGCCTCGTCGAGCTTGCCGCGCATCCCGAACAGCTTCGCCGCGTGGGCGTGGGCCGTCGAGTTCCATGGGTCGAGCTCGATCGCCGCGCGATAGGACTCGAGCGCTTGGTCGAGCTCGCCGCGCTTCTCGAGCAGGAGCCCGAGGTTGGAGTGCGAGGTCGCATCCCGCGCGTCGAGCTCGAGCGCGCGTCGCAGGTGTCGCTCGGACTCGACGAGCTCGCCGCGCGCGAGGAGCGCCGCGCCGAGGCGGCTGTGCGCAGCGGAATAGCTCGGCTCGAGGTCGACCGCCCTGCGGAAGTTCGCTAGCGCCGCGTCCAGCTCGCCGCGCTCGGCCTGAGCGCGCCCGAGGGACTCGCGGATCAACGCGCTCTCACCGCCGACGTCGAGCGCGCGCTCGAAGAGTGCAGCGGAGTCGCTCCAGTGGCGCACCTGCGCGTGGCTTCGCACCGCGAGCGGGAGCGCTACAACGAACGCGAGTGCCAGACCGCACCAGCGTGGAGCGCGCGAGAGAAGCTCGGCCGCGAGCCATACGGCAGCCAGTGCGATTCCGAGCGAGGGCAAGTACGTGTAGCGATCCGCGTGGGCCTGAGAGCCGACCTGCACCAGTCCGATCACGGGCACGAGCATGCCGAGGAACCACAGCCAGCCCGTGAGAAGGTACGGACGCTGCACGCGGGATCGCAGGCAGAGCGCGGTGATCGCGACGAGCACTGCGAGCGCGACGGCGAGCTCGAGCGCTCGGTCGCCGCGCGGATAGGGGTAGTAGATGCACAGTGCGTCGGGCCACGCGAGCTGTTCGAGGTAGCGCAGGTAGGAGATCGCGGCGTTCTGCGCTCGCGACGCGAGCGAGACGCTCTCGACGGACTGCACTGCGCCGCCGCGCGACTGCGCGAGGAGGGTCGCCGCGGCGGAGAGCGCGACGAGCGCGAACAGCGGGAGCTTCTCGCGAAAGAGGCGTGCCCAGCCGAGCTCCGTCGCGCGCCCGAGCGGCCAAGCGTCGAGCACGAGCAGGAGGAGTGGCACGGTGACGAGCATCGGCTTTGCGAGGAGCCCGAGGGCGAGCACGAGCGCGACCGCCGCGAGCCTGCCGCGGCTCGGGCGCTCGACGTAGCGCGCGTAGGCGAGCAGCGTCGCGAAGAAGAACGTCGCGCACAGCACGTCCTTGCGCTCGGAGATCCACGCGACGGATTCCACACGCAGCGGGTGCACCGCGAAGAGCAGCGCGACCGCCGCGCTCGGCCAGAAGCGCTTCGTCAGTCGCTCGAGTGCGAAAAGGCACAGCGCTGCGTTCAGCGCGTGAAGCGCGACGCTGCTCGCGTGGTGCCCGAGCGGGTCGAGGCCGTACAGCTCGACGTCGAGCATGTGGGAGAGCCAAGTGAGCGGATGCCAGTTCGCGGCGTGTCCGCTGGTGAACGCCCACTGCACGCCGTCCCACGTCAGTCCGCGCCGCACCCACGGATTGAGCTGCACGTAGTGCGGATCGTCGGCGAGCGTGAAGCCGCAGCTGCGCACGCCTTCGAAGGTCGCGAGGACGGCGAGGGCGAGCAACGCGGCCACGACCGCGCGAAGGCGCCCAGTCTGCGTCGGTGGTTCGCGTCGTGAGACCTCAGCGCGCAAGGCGCACGTCCCCAAAGCCCGCGGGGCTTCTCGTGAAATCTTGGGTGCTCGACGCGGACATGCTCGGCGTGGGAAGCGCGGCGTGGACCGCCGTTGAGGGAGGTTCGCAAGTGCCCCGCGACCGCGCAAGGACGCCGAAGTGAGCGCGGGTGGTTGACGGCTCCGCGGATCGCGGTCACGCTCGCCCTCCCATGAAGATCGCGACTTGGAACGTGAACTCGGTGCGGGCGCGGCTGCCGCGCGTCCTCGATTGGCTGGAGCAGGAGCGGCCGGACGTGGCACTGCTGCAGGAGATCAAGTGCTTGGACGAGCAGTTCCCGCGCGAGCCGATCGAGGACTTGGGCTACTCGATCGAGACCTTCGGTCAGAAGACCTACAACGGCGTCGCGATCCTCGCGCGCACGCGGATCGAGGATGTGCGCCGCGGCATGCCCGGCGAGGGCGAGGACGCGCAGCGGCGCGTGATCTCGGCGCAGGTGGGGGACGTGCTCGTCGTCAACTGCTACGTGGTCAACGGCGAGGCCGTCGGCAGCGAGAAGTACGCCTACAAGCTCGACTGGCTGCGGCGCTTCAGCGACTACCTCGCGAGCTTCGACATGAAGGAGAAGGTCGTCGTCGGCGGGGACTTCAACATCACGTTCGACGACCGCGACGTGCACGATCCCGCGGCGTGGCACGAGAAGATCCTGTGCTCCAGCCCCGAGCGCGAGGCCCTGCGGCGCGCGATGGCGCCCGGCTACGTCGACAGCTTCCGCCGGTTCCACGAGGAAGCCGGTCACTACTCGTGGTGGGACTTCCGCACCAAGGGCTTCGAGCGCGGCCAAGGCCTGCGCATCGACCACCTCTTGATGAGCCCGCCCGCGCTCGCGGCCTGCACCGGCGTCGAGATCGAGAAGCGCTACCGCGGCGGCGAGAAGCCCAGCGACCACGCGCCGGTCAGCGCCGTTCTCTCCTAGGCGCACAGGCGTTGTGCCCGGGCGTCTTCCCCCGCGCTACTTCGGCGGCTTGGGGCGCGAGACGTGCAAGGCGAGGGCGCGCTGGGCGCGCTCGGCGATGTCGGTGATCGAGAAGAGCGGGAGGAGCTCGGAGGCGGTGAGCTCGAGCCGCAGGAGCAGCAGATCGGCGAGCTGAGAGAGTGCGAGCTCGTCGGGCAGCTCGATCGGCTCCGCCGTGCGCGCGCGGATCGCATCGATGAGGTCGGCGCGCAGCGCGAAGGCGTCGGCGGCGTCAGGCTCGACCTCCGCGAGCGGCGTGACCTCGACCTTGCGGTAGAGCCGATCGCTCTCGACCTCTTGGAGGCGCACGCGAGCGAGGCCCGCGAGCAAGATCAAGAAGCGCCCGTCGGGCAGGCGGTCGTGGCGCATGATCTCGCCCAAGCCTGCGATCGCGTGCACCGGCGGCGCGCCGCCGAGCTCGCTCTGGTGGCCTTCGAGGATCGTGCCCATCACGATTCGGCCGGGACCGTCGAGCGAGTCCTCGATCATTTGGCGGTAGCGCGGCTCGAAGATGTGCAGCGGCATCATCGTCCCGGGGAAGAGCACCACGCCCGGAAGCGGAAACATCGGCACGATCGCCGACGGCGCGCTCTGCGGCTCGGCGTCGCCGGGCATCACGGCTGCGCTCCTTCGCTGCGCTGCGCGAGCACGCCGCCGAGCCGCGCGAGCAGCGCCACCTCGCGCGCGAGGCCCCGCTGGCCATAGGAGTTGCGCAGGTTGCCGACGTGGCGAGTCCAAATGGCGACGTCGCTCGCCGGCTCGAACCAGCGCGGCGCGAACGGCAGGCCGTGGCGCGCGAGGTAGCGCAGGCACTCGCGCTCGCCGAGCGTCGCACCGCCTTGGACCGGGTCGAGCAGCGTCGAGCGACCGTCGGGCTCCCACACGCGCAGGATCACGTGGCCGGGGAGCGCGACGGGCGCGGCGCGGATGCCGGCGCGGCGCGCGACGAACAGGTACAGCGCCGTCAGCGTGAGCGGCAGGCCGCGCTTGCGCGTGATTGCGCGGTGTAGATAGACGTTGTCGGGGTGGTGGTAGTCGCCGGAGTCGCCGTGGTAGCCGAGCTCGCGGCCCAAGTAGTCGGCGAGGAGCGGGGCGCGCGGCTCGAGCGGACTCCGCGCTTCGATGCGCTCGAGCAGCTGGGCCGCCATCGCGTCGAGGGCGAGCACGTAGGGGCGCACGTCGAGCTCGGGCTCCTCGAAGCGCGAGAGGAGCCACAGTCCGCGCTCCAAGTCGACGGTGGGTGCCAGCGCCAGCTTGAGCATGCGGGCGGCGACACGCTCGCGGCCGCGCGCGAGCAGGAGCCCGCGGGCCGCCGTCCGAGCGCGCGGCTCGCCCCGCCGCGCGATCGCCTCGAGCAGCGGTACCGCGGCGCGTCCCCGGCGCTCGAGCTCGCGGCGCACCTCGCGCTGCACGAGCGGGGAGTCGTCGGCGAGCAGGGAGCCGAAGGTGCGCTCTTCGCGGGCGCGGCGCTCCGCTTGGCTCGGCCCGGCTTGCGGCACGTTCCCGGGGGCGGCGAGGGTGGCGGAGCTCTCCACGATGACGGGATTCTCGCCCGAGCAGGGCGAGAGGAAAAGGCGCAGCACGCTTCGCGCGGCCCGACCGGGCAAATGGACGATTTCGGCCCGCGTCGGGCTGCTTGCGCCCTCGGGGGGGCGTCCCTATTCTCGCAGGCCCGAAAATCTGCGGAGCGGGCGTCGAACTCTCGGCGAGCGCTGCGCGGAGCCGGCCTCTGGGACGTCCCCAGAGCCCGCGCCGCTGTTCCCCTGTGACCCGTCCCGGAGAGCTTCCACGTGTCGAAGGCGTCCCGCCCCCAAGGCCCGGCGGTCGTGATCACGCACGCCGTGCGCACGCCGATCGGGAAGTTCATGGGGAGCCTGTCGGAGCTCTCGGCCGCGGACCTCGGCGTCCACGCCGTGCGCGGACTGCTCGCGCGCTCGGGGCTCGACCCCGCCCGCGTCGGCGAAGTCGTGATCGGCAACGGCCGTCAGGCCGGTGGCGGTCCGAACGTCGCGCGCCAGATCGCGGTGCGCTCGGGCGTGCCGGTGAGCACCCCCGCGTGGACCGTGAACATGGCCTGCGGCTCGGGGCTGAAGTCGCTCGGGCTCGTGGTCGACTCGATCCGTTTGGGCCGCTGCGACATCGCGATCGCCGGCGGCACCGAGTCGATGAGCCGCCTGCCGTTCCTCCTGCCGGACTTCCGGCGCGGCTACCGCATGGGCCACCAGCCGGTGGTCGACGGCATGTACAAGGACGGCTTCCAGTGCCCGCTCGCCAACATGCTGATGGGGGAGACGGCCGAGAAGCTCGCCCGCGACCTCGGCATCCCGCGCGACGAGCAGGACCGCTTCGCGCTCGAGAGCCAGCGCAAGAGCCAGGCCGCGCGCGCGGCGGGGCACTTCGCCGCCGAGCTGGTGCCGGTCGAGCTCGCGGGCAAGAAGGGCACGGTCGTGTTCGGCGCCGACGAGCACCCGCGCGACGATGCGACCCTCGAGGACATGGCCAAGCTGCCGCCGGTGTTCCACAAGACGGGCAGCGTGACCGCCGGCAACTCCAGCGGCATCACGGATGGCGCGGCAGCCTTGCTCGTGATGACGGCGACGCGCGCCGAGGAACTGGGACTCGAGCCGCTCGCCACCGTGGGCCACATGACCGAGGCCGGTGTCGCGCCGGAGGTCATGGGCATCGGCCCCGTGCCCGCAGTGCGCGCGCTCGAAGCCCGCAACGGCCTCGCGGTGTCGCAGTACGACCTGATCGAGCTCAACGAAGCCTTCGCGGCGCAGGTGCTCGCCTGCCAGCGCGAGCTCGGCTTCGCCTCCGAACGGCTCAACGTCAACGGCGGCGCGATCAGCCTCGGCCACCCGATCGGGTGCACGGGCACGCGCATCGTCGTGACGCTGCTGCACGAGATGAAGCGCCGCAACTCGCGCAACGGCCTCGCCACGCTGTGCATCAGCGGCGGGCTCGGGCTCGCGACGGCTTTTGAGCGCAACTGAACTCCCGCACGGCGAACTCCAGAGTCCGCACAGCAAAAGACAAGGAATCCAAGACGCGATGGCGATCCAGAAAGTTGGCGTGGTGGGCTGCGGCCTGATGGGCCACGGCATCGTCCAAGTGGCGGCGCAGGGCGGCTTCCACGTGGTGGCGCTCGAGGCGGAGCAGAAATTCCTCGACGCGGGCCTCGCCCGCATCGACAAGAGCCTCGCCAAGCTCGCCGAGAAGGCCGTCAAGGACGGCAAGGCGACCGAGGAGCAGGCCAAGGCGAAGGCGGCGGAGACGCGCGCACGCATCCATGGCACGACCTCGAAGGCGGACCTCGCCGACTGCGACCTCGTGATCGAGGCCATCGTCGAGAACCTCGACGTCAAGAAGGCGCTCTTCAAGGAGCTCGGCGCGCTCTGCAAGGCGAGCACGATCTTCGCCTCGAACACGAGCTCGTTCCCGATCCGCGACATGGCGGCAGCCTCGGGCCGTCCCGCGCGCTTCGTCGGCCTGCACTTCTTCAACCCCGTGCAGCTGATGAAGCTCGTCGAGGTCGTGCGCAGCGACGCGACCGACGCGCAGGTCTTCGAGGACGCCAAGGCGTTCGGCACGGCCTGCGGCAAGGCGCCGGTGGCCTGCAAGGACACGCCGGGCTTCGTCGTGAACCGCCTGCTCGTTCCTTACATGACCGAAGCGATGCGCATGCTCGAACGCGGCGACGCCTCGGCCCAAGACATCGACACGGCCATGAAGCTCGGCTGCGGCTATCCCATGGGCCCGATCGAGCTCACGGACTACGTCGGACTCGACACCACGCTCTTCATCGTCGAAGGCTGGACCAAGAGCTACCCGAACGAACCGGCTTTCCAAGTGCCCAAGATCCTGCGCGACCTCGTCGCGCAGAAGAAGCTCGGGCGGAAGACGGGCGAAGGCTTCTACAAGTGGGAAGGCGACAAGCGCGCATGATCCTCTCTCTCCTCGCACTCGTGCCGACCGCGGTCGGCGGTCCTGAGATCCAGTGGAACGCTCCCTCGATGTTCATCGCAGGGCAGCCCTACAAGGTGCACGTCACGGTCACGGCGCCCAAGGAGGGCACGGTGGTCTCGAGCTGGCTGATGACGCCCGGCGCGTTCAGCATCGACGGCGTGCCCCTCGCCAAGCGCGAGGAGTCGGGCACGCTGACCCTGCCCGGCGGCTTCAAGCTCGAGGGCGACCTCGACCTCGGGCCCTACCTCGG
>CAIYPP010000042.1 GCA_903928115.1 uncultured Planctomycetota bacterium | reverse complement strand
TAGACCTTGAAGGTCTGGATGTGTCCGCGCAGCTCTGCGCCCATCGACACCAAGAACGCGTTGAGTCGGTGGCCGACCGGCGTCTCTTCTTTCGGATCGATGTAGAGGTTGTAGATCCAAGGCGCGAGACCGGTCTTCTTGGCCACGGACATGTCGAGCTCGAGCCACGGCTGCTCGGCCTCGATGACCGACTGATGCAGCTTGTACTCGTACATGCGGACGGCCATCGGTTCGGCCTGACACCACATGAACACCTTCTCCCGGTTGGACTGGCCCTTGTCCGCGAGGAGGAACGAGGTCTGGTCGATGCCGTCGATGTAGCGATCCGTCGGGATCGCGTCCGATGCGCCGGCCAGAGTGAGCGACGTGTTGTAGAGGTCCATCAAGTCGAACAGCCCATCGCTCGTGCGGCCGGGTGCGATCATGCCCTTCCAATACGCGATGCCCGGCACGCGCACGCCGCCTTCCCAAGCCGTGCCCTTGGCGCCGCGGAACGGCGTGTAGCCGCTGTCCGGCCACGAGTCGAGCTGCGGCCCATTGTCCGACGTCACGAACACGAACGTGTTCTCGAGCACGCCCGCCTTGTCGAGCGCCGACACGATCTCACCGATGTACGCATCGACCTCGACCACGGCGTCCTTGTAGGGGTACTTGCTCGACGACTTCCCCTCGAACTCAGGGAGCGGGAAGTTGTCGGCGTGGCACTTCGCGAAGCAGTGCTCGAGGAAGAACGGTCGATCGCCCTTCGAGAGCTCCGCGATCTTCGAGAGCGTGAACTCCTTGAACATCGCATCGCCCTTGGCGATGTCGTCGAGCGAGTCGACCTCCATCACCGTCTCGGTCTTGCCGCCCTTCCAGCCGTGGACGAGCGCCTCACTCGAGCCGGTTTGCTTCAGCATCTCGAGTCGCTCCGGGTTGAGCACGAGGTCGGGATAGCGACGCTTGTCGACGTGCTGCGAGAGCTCCTTCTGCGCCTCGTAGACGCCGTAGAACTCGTCGAAGCCGACATCGTGCGGGCGCATGCCTTCGACGCTGCCGACGTGCCACTTGCCGCTGAGCACGGTTGCGTAGCCGCGAGCCCCGAGGCTCGCCGCGAGCGAGACTTCGCTCTGCCACGGGTTGGCGGTGATGTGATCGCCCGCGAGGATCGGGCGCGTGAGGCCGGTGCGCGCGGGCAGGCGACCGGTCAGGATCGCGGAGCGCGTCGGGGTGCACGTCGGCTGCGAGTAGCACGACGTGAGGCGCAGGCCTTCGCTCGCGAGTCGGTCCATGTTGGGCGTCGCCGCGCCCACCAGCTCGCCTCCGCCGTAGCAGCCGGGATCGCCGAAGCCGAAGTCATCGATCACGAACCAGACGATGTTGGGCTTCTTGCCGGTTTTCGCTTCGAGCGCCTTGAGCTTCGCGGCGGCCTCCGCGGCGTCGCCTTCGTGCACGAGCGCCGGCTCCATGTGCGCGAAGGTGCGCTTCGCCTTGCTCAGCACCGACGGCGCTGCGAACGGGATCTTCGGCGCGGGCGCGGCTGCCGCGGGTTGTTGCAGGGCGGGGAGCGGCAGGGCCAGAGCGGCGGCGGACGAGAGAAGGAGCAGCATGGCGCAGGTTCCGGTTGGGGGCCGCGCGGACCACGGGTGCCGCGCTTTTGGGGAAGGAGACAATAGCGGAGCAAGGTGCGCCCGGGGACTGTTCGGGCGAGTTGTATCGCCCGGCATCCGAGCGCGGCGCGCGTGCGTAGAACTTGGCTCATGCAGCTTTTCACGAAAGAACTGCGCAAGCGCGCGGGCAAGGTGGGCCGGCGGCGCTGGCTGTACGTGCCCTATGACCAGCTGAGCGAGAAGCTCGGGCCGCTCGCGCGCGAGCCCAAGAATGAGCTCGGCGTGGTGCTGGTCGAGAGCCCCTGGAAGGCGGCGCAGCGTCCCTACCACCGACAGAAGCTCGCGCTCGTTCTCGCGAACCAGCGACACTTCGCGCTGGAGCTCGCCGAACACGGTGTCGCCGTTCGCTACGTGGTGCACGACGGACCGTATCGCGAGGCGCTCGCGCCGCTCGCGAAGGAGCTCGGCACGCTGCGCTGCATGGAGCCCGCGGAGCGCGAGCTGCGCGTCGACCTCGCTCCGCTCGTGAAGAAAGGCGCGCTGGAGCTCGTCCCGCACGAAGGCTGGCTCACGACGCGCGAGCAGTTCGTTGCAGGCGCGGGTGACAGCGCCCCGTGGCGCATGGATGCGTTCTATCGCGAGGTGCGGCGCGCGAGCGGCATCTTGATGGAGAAGGGCAAGCCCGTCGGCGGCAAGTGGAGCTTCGACGCCGAGAATCGCCGCGCGTGGAAGGGCGAGCCGCCCGCGCCGACGCCGCCGCGCTTCGAGCCCGACGCGATCACGCGCGAAGTCGGCGAGCTCGTCGCGAC
>CAIYPP010000041.1 GCA_903928115.1 uncultured Planctomycetota bacterium | reverse complement strand
CCCCCTCGGCCTCTGCGCGAGCCTCACCGGCGCCCGCTTCACCACCACCACCGAGGTCTACCCCGACAGCCCGCGCGCGACGCCAGAGCAGTGCAACGAAGCCCAAGCCACCGCCGTCCGCGCCGGCCTCGCCCACGCTCTCCTGCACGCGCAGGCGTAGGCACGCAGGAAAGCTCGAAGGCACACGCGAAACGAGCCTCGGAAATGAGGCTCGTTTCGCAGCAAACGCGCTCCGCGCGGGACCCCTCTCAGAAGCCGCGCTTCAAGACGTCGCGGGCGATCACGAGACGCTGGATCTCGCTCGTTCCCTCGTAGATACGCGTGACGCGGGCGTCGCGATAGAGCTTCTCGATCACGAACTCGGCGGAGTAGCCCATGCCGCCGTGGATCTGCACGGCGCGGTCGACGATGCGGTCGAGAGCCTCGCTCGCGAAGAGCTTGGCGATCGCAGACTCGCGGCTGAACGGTTGCTTCGTGTCGCACAACCACGCGGTGCGATACGTCATCGACTCCATCGCGTAGATGTCCGCGGCGCTGTCCGCGAGCATGAATCCGATGCCCTGATGTTCGCCGAGCTTCTTGCCGAACGTCTCGCGCTGGTTGGCGTAGCTGACCGACAGCGCATGCGCTTCTTTCGCGCAGCCAAGGCAGTTCGCCGAGAGCGCGAGTCGCCCGCGGTCGAGCGTGCCCATCGCAATCTTGAAGCCCGCGCCAACGTCGCCGAGCCGGTGATCGTCGGGAATGCGCACGTTGTCGAAAGCGAGCGTCACGGTCGAAGAGCCGCGCTGGCCCATCTTTTCCTCGCGCTTGCCGACGCTGAAGCCCTTCGCGTCGCGCGGCACCATGAACGCCGTGATGCCGCCGTGCGCGCGCTTCGCCGTGTCGCTCATCGCGTAGACCGTCACCAAGTCCGCGATGTCGCCCGACGTGATCCAGACCTTCTCGCCGTTCAGCACCCACTCGCTGCCGTCGCGCACCGCCGTGGTCTTCATCGCGCCCGGATCCGAGCCCGCGTCCGCCTCCGAGAGCGCGTAGGCGCCGAGCAACTTGCCCGCGGCCATCTCCGGCAGCCAGCGCTTCTTCTGCTCCTCCGTGCCGCCGACGATCACGCTCATCGCACCGATCGAAGCGTGAGCACCGAACGTCACCGCGACCGAGAAGTCGCCGCGCGTGAGCTCCTCCATCACGACGCACAGGCCCGTCTCGCCGAGCCCCGAGCCACCGTACTCCTCCGGCACCGCAACGCCCATCAACCCGCACTCCGCGAGCTTGTCGAGCAACTCGCGCGGCACATGGTGCGTGCGCTCGATCTCTTGGGCGCGCGGGCGAATCTCGGCGTCGGTGAAGTCGCGCGCGAGGTCGCGCACCATCGTCAGCTCTTCGGAGAAGTGAAAGTCCATGGCGGGCGGTTCGGCAGGGGACGGCGGTGCGCCTAACTCTCGGACGACCCCCACGGAGGGCCGTCCCGAGGGCGGGGCGGGTTCAGACTGGGCAAATTCGGCCGCGGGCTCGAACCCGCGGAGGTCGCGCGGGGTTCGACTTCCCGCGTGCCGCCCCCGTTCGTAGCGTGGGCAGAGCCGCGTTACCATCTCCGGCTCCGCAACGGAAAGTGCCACCCATGAAGTCCATCCACGCCGTCCTCCTCATCGCCGGAGCCGCGGTCGCAAGCTACGCCGGCGCAACCCTCGCGCTGCAGTCGAAGCCCGCCACCCCGAGCCAGAGCGGGGCTCCGGTCGCCGCGAAGGAGGACGTGGTGGCCGCTGCGCCTTCGGCCGAATCCAAGCCCTTCGCGGAAGCCGAGCTCGACGGCCTGCGCGGCGCGGTCGCGAACCTCCAGCGCGAAGTCGACGACCTGCGCGCCCAGCTCGCCCGTCGCGACGTGGCCGCGACCGAGGCCCCGCGCGAGGCCGGTGCGGTTGCGACCGTCGACGTCGTGGCCGACCTGCAGCGCGACGCGATCGTGCGCGTGATGGAAGAAGAGCGCCAGCGCGAGCAGCAGAAGCGCGACGAAGAGCGCAAGGCCCGCGAAAAGGAAGCCCTCGACCGCATGGCCGAGCGCGCCGCCAAGGACCTCGGCCTCTCGCCCGCAGACCAGACTCGCTACAGCGAGTACCTCACCGTGGCTTCCGCGAAGCGCGAAGAGATGTTCGCCGGCATGCGCGGCGGCGGTGGCAACGGCGGCGGGCCGCAGGACTTCCGCACCGCGTGGGAGGACTACCGCGCGTGGAGCGAGAACGAGCTGAAGGGCACCTTCGGCGACAACCTCGGCCAGCAGATCGGCGACTGGCAGCGCGAGCAGATGCGCGGTGGCTTCGGCGACATGGGTGGCCGCGGCAACTTCGGCGGCCAAACCTCGGGCGGCGCGCCGCAAGGCGCCCCCGGTGCAACGGGCGGCAACACCGGCCGAGGACGCGGTCGATAGTGAGCGCGACTCCGCTGCGGCGCGGGCTCTCGCTCCTCGTGGGCTGGCTCGCTGACCGAGGACTTCCCCGCCCGCTGCGGGCCCCGCTCTTCCGCGCCTACGCGCGCGCCTACGAGGTGAACCTCGACGAGGTGCGTCTGCCGCTGGCGGAGCATCCGTCCTTGGGCGCGTTCTTCGTGCGCCGCCTGGTCGACGGCGCGCGGCCGTTTCCGAGCGATCCGCGCGCCTTCCCGTCCCCCTGCGACGGCACGGTGCAGTCCGTCGATCGCATCGAGCGCGACACGATCCTCCAAGCCAAGGGCCGCCCCTACTCGGTGCGCGAGCTGCTCGGCCCGGTCGGCGCCGACGTCGCGCTCGAAGGCGGCCACGCGTGGACGATCTACCTCTCGCCGCGCGACTACCACCGCGTGCACTCGCCGGTCGCGGGCGAGCTCGTCGAGGCCGTGTGGCTCCCGGGCGCGCGCTACTCCGTCGCGCCCAAGGTGCTCGCCGCGCGCCCGAAGGTGTTCTCGATCAACGAGCGCTGTGTGATGCGCATCGACACCGCGCGCGGCCCGCTCTTCTACGTCATGGTCGGCGCCCTCAACGTCGGTCGCATCAAGGTCGTCGGTGTCGAGCAGCGCGACAGCGGCCGCCTCGCGCGCCCGCGACCGCTCGCCCTCGGCGAGGAGCTCGCGCGCTTCGAGATGGGCTCGACGGTGATCCTCGTCACGCCGCCGGACGGCCCCGTGCCCGAAGGCGAGCTCGCGAGCGGCACGCCGCTGAAGATGGGCCGCACGATCGGCCGCTTCGCGCGATGAGCCTCGGCGCCAAGGACGTCCGCCTCGCGCGCCTCTTCGCCGCGGCGGTGCTCGGACGCTTCGACGAAGTGCGGGCGCTGCGACTCGCCGCGCCCGAGGGCGAGCCCGACCGCGCATGGCGCGAAGTCGTGCTCCAAGTCCACGTCTTCGCCGGCTTCCCGCGCGGCGTCGAGACCTACGGCGCCCTCGCCGCGGTCGGCGGCCTCGGGACGCCCGCGCCCGACGAGTGCCTCGCCGAGCCCGAGGACTTCGCGCGCGCCGAGTCCCTCTTCGAGCGCATCTACGCCGAGCAGACGCCGCGCGTCCGCGCCCTGCTCGCCGACGCGCACCCCGACTTCTCCCGCTGGATCCTCGGCCACGCCTACGGTCGCGTCCTCACGCGCCCCGGCCTCTCCGCTGCCCAGCGCGAGCTCCTCGCCGTCGTCGCCCTCGCCGCCCTCGGCCAAGAGCGCCAGCTCGCGAGCCACCTGCGCGGCGCCGTGCGCTGCGGCGCCACCCCGACCCACGTGCGCACCCTCCTCGAAGGCGTGCGCGACCTCGTCGGATCCGAGCGCTGCGACGCCGCCCTCACTCTCGCCGCCCGCTACGCCGCGGAGTGAGCGGGCGAGCGCTTCAGCGGCAGCGGCCGGCGAGCTCGAGCTCGCGCAGGCGCACGGGCTCGAGGGAGCGCACGATCACGGACTTGTCGCCGTAGGTCGAAGGGTCGGGGCGCACCGGGGTGTCGCGGCCGAGCAGGCGGCCGTCGAGGTAGACGCTCACGTCGCCGCGGCCCTGCTTGAGCTCGATGCGCAGCACGTGGCGACCGCCCTTTTGGAGGGGCTCGAACTCGGTGCCCTTGTTGCGGTCAAGAAGCTCGGTGAGGAGCAGCCCGTAGGCCTCGGGATTTCCCGAGCCGATCTTCCAACGCCCCTTCTGTCCAATCTCCGCCGCGCCGAGCAGCACGACGTGGACGCCCGCCACGCTGACCGAGAAGAGCCGCGGCTGCCCCGACTGCGCGGGCTGCTCGAACGTGACGCTCAGCTCAAGCGCATCGCCGAGGCGCAGGGGCGGCTGCAAGAAGAGCGTCGGCCACGAGCGCTCGTCGGCGACGGCGTCGCGCGTCGCAGGCCGCGGCGCGATCCAGCCCTCGCCGTCGGGCAGCCACTCGCCGCGCTGGAGCGGCCCGCTGTAGCTCGCATCGAGCACCCAGCGCATCCGCACCGCGCCCGTCTCGCCCAGACTCAGCTCCGTCGGTCCGTACGCGCGCTGCAGCAGCGTCTTTTCGTCGACGTCGAGCGCCTTGCGCAGCTCCGCACGCCGCGCGCGCAGCCACTCCGCCTCCGCCGCCACGAACTCGAGATCCAATTGGCGCGTGAGCAGCTCGTCGATCCACTCGAGCTGACTGCGCACGTCCGCCGCGCCGCCGCTCGTCGCCGTGCGAACCTTGTTGAGCGAGAGCCGCGCGCGATCGACCCGAGCGCGCGCGTCGTCAGCGCTCTTCGTGCGCTCGCCCTCGATCCAACCTGCGAGCTCCGCCGCGATCGGCCCCCACTCGGGCCGCGAAGGCGGCTCGATCACAAGCTGCGCGGCCTCCGCGCGATCGCCGGAGTGCCAGCGCAAGAGCGCCGCCTCGAAGCGCGCGTCCGCGCCGAGCGACTTCCCGCCGAGCCCCGCGAGCGACTCCACCGCCGCGCGCGACACGAGCGTCCCCTTGCCGCTGTCGAGCTCGCGCAGCGCGAGCACTCCGGCCGCGACGCTCGCCGGCGCGTCGCTGGGCCGGAAGCGAAAGCCTCGCTCGAGCACCTGCTGCGCCTCCTCCACGCGTCCACGGAAGGTGAGCGCCCCGATCGGAAGCTCCACGAGCCTCTCCGTGCCCGACGCGGCCTGCAGTGTCGCCGCTGCGCGCTGCAGGATGCCTTCGAGCACGCGCGCTTGCTCCGCGATCGACGTGCAGCGCGCGCGCACGGGCTCCAGCGCCGGACTCGCCGCCAGCGCATCGAACTGCTCGGCGATCGCGCGGAAGCGGCGCGCGCGCCAGCGCACGTCAAGGTCCGCGAGATTGTCCGCGAGCAGGCTCTCCGCCACGCGCAGCCGCGCGCGCGCCGCGACGACGTCGAGCTCCGCCACGAGCGCATCGCGGCTGCGGCGCAGCTCGTCCGACACATCGCTCAGGAGCTCGTCCGCCCGCACGCGCGCCTGTGCGAGCGACTGCGCGTACAGCTCGTCGACCCGCTGCCGCACATCGCTCGTCCGCCCGAGCTCGATCTCTTCGAGCAGCGCGTCGTGCTGTTTTTGAAGCTCCGCTGCGCGACGACGATCCTCGACGCGCCAGCGCTCCTCCAGCGCCGCCACCGCGGGCCGCACGAGCTCCGACTCGATCGCGCGCAGCACCGCCTCGACGTCGCCCGCGGTGTATCCCACAGTCGAGCTCGCCGTCTCGCTCACGAGCGCCTCCGCGCGGGTATCGAGCATCGCGCGCGCCGCCGCCCAGCGCCCCTCCTCGAGCAGCGCGCGCGCCCGCGCTCCCTGCACGACCTCGGTGTAGTGACGCGCGAGCCGCTGCTGCAGCACGCCGAGCGAGACACGCCGATCGTCGTCGACCGCGCGCTGTCGCTCCGCCAGCGTGAACCGCGGCGCCACCTCGACCCACTGCTTCGCCGACAGACCGAGTCTCTCGCGCGTCTGAGCCTCGAAACCGACCTCCAGCCACGCGAGCGCCGCAGAGAAGTCCCGCTGCCGATTCCAGAGCCGATCGAGCTCCGCCTCGAGCGTCGAGCGCGCGGCGACCAGCTCGGTATCGAGCCGCGCGCCGAGCGATGCACGCAACGACGCGACTCGCGCCGCATGCTCGACCGGCACGGCACCTGCAATCTCGTCGAGCCTCTCCAAGAGCGGTGCCACGCGCGCATTCGGCAGCGCGGCCCTGCGCTCCAGCTCGTCGAGCGGCGCAAACGGAATGCTCTCCGCGCTCGCCGTCGCCCTCGCCTCTTCGCGCCGCCACGGCTGCAGCACGACGAGCGCAGCGATCGCCACGCCGCCGACCACGCTCGACGCGACGATCCAGCGCGTGCGCCGCCGCTCGCGCTCGCCCGCCAGCGGCTCGAGCTCCGCGCGCTCGACGGTCACTCCGCGTCGCTCGCGGATGCGCTCCAAGTCCTCGCGCAGCTCGCGCGGATGCTGGTAGCGCCGCGCCGGATCGCGCGAGAGGCACTTGCGCAGCACGAGCACCATGTTGCGCGAGAGCTGCGGCGCGAGCTCCGCCGGATCGGGGATCGGCGCGTACAGAACGCCCGAGAGAATCGCCGCCACGCTCGCGCCCGCGAACGGCGGCCGTCCGCACAGGCAGTGGTACATCGTCGCACCGAGCGACCAGATGTCGCTGCGCGCGTCCGCCGATGCGGCGTTGCGCGCCTGCTCCGGCGAGATGTAGTGCGGGGTGCCGAGCGTGCCGCCCTGTAGGGACGCCGTCGGATCGTCCTCGCGCAGCGCGAGCCCGAGGTCGACGATCCGCGCTCGCCCGCTCGAGTCCACGAGGATGTTCGCCGGCTTGAGGTCGCGGTGAATCACGCCCGCGTCCGCCGCGTGCTCCAGCGCCTCGCACAGCGGAATGAAAAAGCGCAGCGCGTCCCGCTCGCTCATCGGCCCGTCGGCCTTCAGCTTCTCCTGCAGCGAAGGCCCGTCGACGAGCTCCATCGCGTACCACCACGCACCCGCCACCTCGCCCATGTCGATCGCCGTGACGATCCCCGGGTGCGCCAGCCGCGCCGTGATGCGCGCCTCGCGCTGCAGCCGCCGCACCGAACGCGCCCGCGCCGCCACATCCGCGTGCAGCACCTTCAGGGCCACCGGCCGCTCCACCGCCAGCTGCACCGCCCGATACACGACCCCCGCCGACCCGCGCCCGAGCACCGCCTCGATGCGGTACCCCGGAATCTCCGGAAACGGCGCGGGCTGCGACGGGATGGCGGCCATGGCCTCCAGACTATCCCTGCCGAGCGCCGCGACCTACCCGCGAGCCGCGCGCTCGGGGCCGAACCCCGTCGCCCGCTCTCGCGCCTCCCTTGCCGCCCCAGACGTCAGGGATAGAACCCGAGGACCTTGAGGCCGCGTGAGAGCCCCACCGTGTTGGCGTCCGCCGGATCGCGGAACCACCACTGGATCGCGCGGTCGGTGCCGACCATCGCCGGGGTGACCACGAACGGGCTCGACGCGAAGCCGTTCGCGTCGGTCTGGATCGCCGGGCCACGCTGGGTCGGCGGCTGCACGCACAGCTTTCCGCCGTAGAACGACTGGAACGGTGCCGTGGCGATCGCCCCGTGGAAGTACAGACCGACCTTGTTGGGGAGCGCGTTCGAGAGCGTGATCGCGAAGTCGCCCGTCGACGCGCTCGGGGAGCCGGTGAAGCCGATGACAGGGAGCAGGCCCGCGCTCGTCAGTTTGGCCTGACAGTAGGTCGTGACGCGCGGGGGATCGAAAGTGAAGCCACCCGGAAGCGTCGCGACGAGCACGCCTTGGGAGAGGGTCACATCACTGAGACCGCTCGCCGTCGCGAGCTTGGTGCGGAAGCTCACGGTCTGGCTCGCTCCGACGCCCGTGACGGTGCCGATCAGCGTCGTGCCGCCGAGCTGAACCTGCGCCGGCTGGCTCGGATCGAAACCCGCGGTCTTGGCGACCACCTGCGTCCCCCCTTCGAGCGGGCCGCTCGTCGGCTGAATGCCGAGGAGCGAGGGGCCAACGAAGTTGAAGCCCGCAGCGAGTGTCGCGTCGAGCGGCGTCGGGCCGCCGAGGCCTTGGCGCACCGTCACGTCGACGGGGCCCGCGATCGGCGCGAGCGTCGTGGTGAGCGACGCGGTGGAGAGATCTAGCGTGCCGCTGTTCGTAACGTTGTAGACCTGCGAGCCGAGCTCGACGCGCGTCGCGACGCCGGCCGGGAAGCCCTCGAGCGTGAGCGTCACGAGGTCGCCGCCGCCCTGGAATCCGCTCCCTGGGCTCACGCTCGCGATGCGCGGCGCCTCCGCGAGCCACGCTCCCGGCGAGACCACGCGCTTCTCGCTTGGCAGGCCCGCGTTCTGCACCACTGTGAAGTCGAGCGCACCCGCCAATGGAACGTACGGAGTCGTGAGCGACAGGAAGCTCTGCGCCGCCACGCCGTTCGGCACCGCCGCGACGCTGACCGCGCCCGCGCCACTGCCAAAGATCACGTCGACGGGAACGTTCGGAGCGAAGCCGTACAGCTCCACATCGAGCGCCTCGCCGCCAGCCTGCCAGCCGCTCGTGGCGGAGAGGTTCGTGACGCCAGGCCCAAGGAACACGAAGCCGCGCTGGGCCAGCGTGAACTCGTTCCCGAACTGCAGCAGCACGTCGACCGGCCCCGGCGCGGGCTGCGCGGGGGCGATCGTGCTCACCCATCGCTGGCCAGCTGACGTGAAGAGGAACGCCGACTGCGCCGGCGAGTTCCCGAACTTCGCGGTGCCGAAGCCGCTCGTCGCCACGTGATCTTCCAACGTGAACACTACGCCCGTCGTCTGATCAAACGGCGCATTGCTCGGCGAAGCCGCAACGATGCGCGGCACATCCCAAGTGAACACATCGGGCGTCACGTCGGTGACAACGGTGTTACCCAGCGCATCCGTGAAGCTGATCGTCCCCGACGCCACCACATCGCTCGCCGAAGGTCCGCCCAACGCCGGCAACGTCACACTCCCCGCGTTGTTCGCGATCGCAAACGTCCTGACGATCGGCTGCCCGAAGCCCGGCGAGCTCAGCGTCAACGTCGCCGTCCCATCCGGGACGTTCGTCGTCGCCACCGAGACTACGCCCGCAGTGAATGCAGGCCGCATCGCCGGACTCAAGCTCACCAGCGTCGGCTCACATCCGTCGAGAATTCCATTACCATCGGAGTCGAGACCCAAGGCGAAGTCACAGGAGTCCGGCCTTCCATTAACGTTGCAGTCCGGGGCCGTACCATTCGCGATGGAGCCATAGTCGTCAACGCCATTCGCATCGCAATCTTGGAACGCTTGGTTCAGGATAATTGCTACGTTCTGTCCATAGTGATTCACCGCAGTAATGTCCATTTTGCGATCATTATTCATGTCCGCACAAAGCACACCGACGGCGTAGCTGTTCTCAAGCAGCACGGCTTTTGATACAAAAACTCCTAAACCGTTGTTATGAAACACATCGAGTCGATCCGCATAAAGGCTTCCGGCCACCAAGTCCCAGTCTCCGTCTAGATCAAAGTCCGCAAAATCCGCAGTTGTCGGGTCCACCTGAAGCGCAATTGCTGGATCGGAAACAAACTGAAGCGCGCCCAAGTTACGCCAGACAACGATGCTGGCTGGGCTACTGCGAACCTGGACAATATCTGCGTCACCATCCCCGTCAACGTCGCACATCAGGGGGCGGGCACAAGCACCGCCGAATACCATAGGCGCACCAAATACACCGCCTCCGCCGTTGGGCAAGACGGCGAACTGCTGGTTGCCACCAACAACGAGGTCAATGTCAAAGTCACCATCAAGATCAGCGCCCGATACAAAAAGTTGATCGGGAAAATTCGTCTGAACGACGGTGGTTGGCATACTTGGGAGAGAACCCGCAGCATTTGCGACATAAATTCGCAGTGGAGAATTCGGCGCAAAACTGGAAACAACCATGTCGACATTCCCATCGCCACTGACATCCGCCGCAAGAATATCCCATGGCTCAGAAGCAGTAAGAACCGCAACTGCGTTTTCGAAACTGCCAGATGCATTTTGGCGTAAGAGATAGACATTGCCGCCCTGCCATGAATAGCACGACGATGTTACAAGGATATCCAAACGCCCGTCCCGATCCCAATCATGTCCGATGCTGTTCATCGGCCACGGAACAGTAGTGAGTTGCGCACGCACGGTACACGTACCAGTTCCGTCATTTTCGAGCAGCCAGACGTTGCCATGGCCGTGATCTTGTACGGCAAGATCCATGTCTCCGTCGGCATCGAAATCGATCGCACTCTGGTGGTAGAGACCGGTACCGAGACTGATGCGCTTCGACCAAGACCAAGAACTCTCGGGACGCCGCTGGACTTCGATCAGAGCTTTATTCGCACGACCTTCGTCCACGTCATTCCAACTCCAACCGCTGTAGGGTTGCCAATGCACCCAGTTCTCAAGTGTTCCGCCATTAGGTTCAGGGCTCACAAATCCGAGAAACGGCTGAGTCGGTGCCTCGCCGGATGACCATGCCCAGCTTCCTTCGCTCGCAACGTCGTTGAGGCCAATCCAAGGGCCGAGGGTACTCGGCGCAGCCCACACTGAGGCAAATTCGTCCTTGAGCCATTGGTTCTCCTGTTGGCTTCGAACGGTCACAAGGTGTCCGCCATACGCCACCGCCTGCGCTTCCGCCGCGTTCCAGCCGCTGGTGCCATAGGTGAGGCCCACAACCTTGCCGGTGATCGGGTTGTCCTTCCACATCACCTGCTGGGCGGCGGAGGAGGAGGCAAGGAGCGCGAAGGCTGCAAGAGAGATGGAGAATTTCATGGTGAATGGCGAGGGCACAAGAGCGATGAGAGCAGCGGACAGAGGCGACGTAGGCGTCAGGGGTAGAAGCCCAGCACGCGGAGGCCGCCGGAGAGGCCGACGGTGAAGGGGTCGGCGGGGTCGCGGAACCACCATTGGATGTAGCGGTTGGTGCCGACCATCGCGGGCGAGACGAGCATCGGCACGCTGACGGCGGATGCGGAGTTGGTGGAGGTGGTCGGGCCGCGCTGGATACCGCCGGTCGAGACGCAGAGCTTGCCGCCGTAGAAAGAAACGTTGGAGGGCGTAGCCCCGTAGAAGTAGAGGCAGTTCTTATTCGGCAGCGCGTTCGAGAGCGTGATGGCGAAGTCGCCGGTCGAGGCGCTCGGGGAGCCGGTGAAGCCGATGATGGGGAGCGTGCTGGCGCTCGTCAGCTTCGACTGGCAGTAGTTGGAGACGATCGGCGCGTTGAAGGTGAAGGCGCCGGAGAGGGTGGAAGTGAGCACGCCCTGCGAGATCGTCACGTCGGTGAGGCCGGGCGTGGCGAGCGTGGTGCGGAAGCTCACGGTCTGCGAGGGGCCAGAGCCCGTCACGGTGCCGACCAAGGTCGTCCCGCCGAGCTGGACCTGCGCGGGGATCGTGGCGTCGAAGCCGCTCGTCTGCGCGACGACTTGCGTGCCGCCTTCGCGGGGTCCGGATGAGGGCGACACGCCGGTGAAGGTCGGCGCGAGGACGTTGAAGCCCGACGCGAGCGTCGCGTCGAGCGGCGTCGGGCCGCCGAGGCCTTGGCGCACGGTCACGTCGACGGGGCCCGCGATCGGCGCGAGCGTCGTGGTGAGCGACGCGGTGGAGTGATCCAGCGTGCCGCTGTTCGTGACGCTGTAGACCTGCGAGCCGAGCTCGACGCGCGTCGCGACTCCGGCTGGGAAGCCCTCGAGCGTGAGCGTCACGAGGTCGCCCCCGCCTTGGAAGCCGTCGGTCGGGCTCACGCTCGCGATGCGCGGCGCCTCCGCGAGCCACGCGCCGGGCGAGACCACGCGCTTCTCGCTCGGCAGGCCCGCGTTCTGCACCACCGTGAAGTCGAGCGCGCCCGCCAACGGAACGTACGGAGTCGTGAGCGAGAGGAAGCTCTGCGCCGCCACGCCGCTCGGCACCGCCGCGACGCTGACCGCGCCCGCGCCGCTGCCGAAGATCACGTCGACGGGAACGTTCGGCGCGAAGCCATACAGCTCCACATCGAGCGCCTCGCCGCCCGCCTGCCAGCCGCTCGTGACGGAGAGGTTCGTGACGCCAGGCCCAAGGAACACGAAGCCGCGCTGCGCCAGCGTGAGCTCGTTCCCGAACTGCAGCAGCACGTCGACCGGCCCCGGCGCGGGTTGTGCGGGGGCGACGGTGTTGACAACTGTCTGACCGCCGAATTGAAACAGGTAAGCCGCTTGCGGCGGAGATCCACCAAACCGCGCACTGCCAACGCCACTCGTCGCGACATGCCCCTCGAGCGTAAAAAGCACGCTCGTCGTCTGATCGAAGGGAGCATTGCTCGGGATCGAAGCCGCGATGCGCGGCACATCCCAAGTGAACACATCCGGCGTCACATCGGTCACCACCGTGTTCCCCAGCGCATCGGTGAAGCTGATCGTCCCCGACGCCACCACATCGCTCGCCGAAGGCGAACCCAACGCCGGCAGCGTCACGCTCCCCGCGTTGTTCGCGACCGCAAACGTCCGCACGATCGGCTGCGCGAAGCTCGGCGAGTTCAACGTCAACGTCGCCGTTCCGTTGGGGACGTTCGTCGTCGCGACCGCCACCGTCCCCGCACTGAACGCCGCCCTCGTCGCCGGGCTCAAGCTCACGAGCGTCGGCTCACACTCGTCGAGGAGCCCATTCCCGTTGCTGTCTTGCGAGAACCCAAACGCCAGATCACACGAATCCGGCCGCCCGTTCCCATTGCAGTCCACCGCCGCCCCGCTCGCGATGTCGATCGGATCGTCGATCCCATTCCCGTTGCAGTCGAACTTCGACTGGTTGATGTGAACGCTGAAGGCGTTGGCGAGGTGGTTGCTGGTGATGATGTCGGCCTTGGCATCGCCGTTCAAGTCCACCACAGCGTTGCACAGCGCGTAGTCTTGACCAATCAGCACGTGGTCCTGCGCCAACATTCCATTGGTGTTTCGCAAGATGTGGACAGTATCGGAGAGGTACGAGGGAACGACCATATCGAGGTCTCCATCGCCATCCAGATCGGAGGCAGAAGCCCAATGCGGGCCATCGCCACAGGCCAAGTCTTGAATCTTGGTGTAGTTGCCATTCGACAATGGGCCATTTCCCGTGCGGCTCCAAACCTCAAGTCGATCGATGTCAATACGCGAAATGACCAGTTCGAGGCTCCCGTCAGCGTTCAGATCCGCACCAATTGCACCAAAGTTCCTGCCCGCACCTAGATTTCCAGCGTCAGTCAATGCTCCTGTGGCCGAACCGCGCAAGAGCCGCGTGCC
The DNA here is from genome assembly GCA_903928115.1 of uncultured Planctomycetota bacterium. Taxonomy (GTDB): domain Bacteria; phylum Planctomycetota; class UBA1135; order UBA1135; genus F1-120-MAGs118. The sequence goes on along the minus strand of CAIYPP010000041.1, from coordinate 20,564 downwards.
ACCGCCAGCGAGCAGAACATCTGGATAGCCATCGCCGTCCAGATCCGCGACACTCGTTTGGTGAGCTTCATCGAAAAACGGTCCGAAAACGCTTGGCATCGCAAGGCTGCCGTCCGACTGACGCAAGAAGACACGGATACGATCGTCACTTCCAACAGAGGATGTGATGATGTCGATGCGGCTGTCCTTGTTCAGATCGGCAACAGTCACGCCGTAGCACGCTGGAACAAGCGCAAGCTGTTCAAGGTTCCAAGATGCGCCTCCATTGCGAGCTAGGAGCAGGCGGCCATTTGCGTCTGGGCCGTAGAGATCCTGATCGCCATCGCCGTCGTGGTCGAGGGGAACCACCGTGTAGATGCTACCCGCACCCCCAATGACGCCTGCCCCTGCGAACACACCAGTGCCGTTGTTGCGCCACAGCGAGATCTGCCCAGAGTCACGGTCTGGACTGGCGTAGTCCATGTCGCCATCACCGTCCATGTCGAACGCGCAACCGTAGACGGGGCGAGCTCCGGTTGCGTAAGCCGTCGGCCACGACCAAGAGCGCGCGGGGCGCTGCTGCACTTCGACGAGCGATCGCACGCCGAAAGACTCATGTGCATCATTCCATTTGTACTGATATGAACTCGGCAAGAAGTGGACCGCAACTTCGTTACCCCCAGCGTTGTTGGGCTCGTTGCCCCACCAATGCTGGAAGCTCAGGCTCTCTCCGGAGGTCCACACCCAAGGTGATCCTTGTCCTCCCAGTTCATGAAGCCCCATCCAAGGGCCGTCTGCGTTGATTCCCACGGACCATTGGGCTGAAAAATTCGCGACGAGCCAATCTTGCTCCGCCTGACTCCGAATAGTGACGAGATGGCCGCCATACGCCACAGCCTGCGCCTCCGCCGCGTTCCAGCCGCTGGTGCCGTACGTGAGCCCCACGACCTTCCCGCTGATCGGGTTGTCCCTCCACATCACCTGCTGGGCGGCGGCGGAGGAGGCAGAGAGTGCGAGGACAAACGGAAGAACGACGGCGCTGCGGCGCGCGCGGAGGGCGAGCTTCATCGGGGGGGCCGAATCGAAAGGGGTGTCGCGGGGGGTGCGGAACTCGTCAGGAGAGAAACGAGCGACGCGCGCGACTCGGACAGTGAAAAACGGCCGCTGGGAAGGAGCGGTCGAGCGAAGCTAAGCGAAGGGGCGAAATCCGGCTAGGGGGCCGGACCGAGGGCGGCCGAGGCACCAAGGCCGGGCCGGAGCGCGGGCAGGCGGACTCGCGGGCCCAGCGGTGGAGCCTCGGCGAGGTGCGGGACTCGGAGCGCTCCGTGCGGCTATCGCGCGGGGCGGACGGCCAGGGCCCCTGAGAAGTGCCGCGAGGTGCCCTTGGCGCGGGAGCCAAGGACTTCGGGAACCCGCCGCAGGTCCCCTCGAGGTGCTTCAGCGCGTCGCGAACCACTCGCGCCAAGCCTTGTCGGCGTCGCGCCAGGAGAGGCCGGTGGCGGCGAGGAAGGCGGCGTCGTACTGGGCTTGGCGGTCGCGGGCTTGGGAGATCACGCGGGTGGGCGCCGGGGGCTGGGTGCGGCGCAGCTCGGCGTGGAAACGGGCGAGGGCGGCGGGGTCGCGCTCCTCGAGCCACCACGTGATCGCCATGCCGCAGGCGATGTCGAGGAGCTCAAGCTGGCCGAGCTCGAGGGAGGACAGCCGCTCGAAGCTCGGCACGGCCTGCGCCTCGAGGGCCTTCTTGAGCGTGTCCTTCCACAGGCCCTCGCGGAACAGGCCCGTGTCGAAGCTGAAGCTCGCGGCGGCCTTCTTGGCGCTCGTGCCGGTCCCGGCGGCGATCGTCGTCGCAGCACGACAGAAGACCGCGTTGCGGCCGAAGGTCTTGAACTCGACCAAGCTCGCGAGCCCCTCGTCGTACCACGGCGGCAGGAGCGTGCCCTTGTAGCCCAAGCGGCCCCCGAGCATGTGGCCCCAGTGGTGGATGCAGTGGCCGACCACGTCGTCGTCGGCGCGGTTCCACACGCGCGCGGAGGAGAGCGCGTAGGGGTCGATCCACACGAAGCCGTGGCGCTCGCGCACGACCTCGGCCCAGCCGGGCGGGACGGTCGTGGTGAGCGAGGCAAAGTGCGCGACGGTGGCTTTGTAGGGCTCGCTGTCGCGATTCCACACGTAGAAGCGCGCGAGCTGCCCGCCGAGCAGGCCGAGGCCGGGCTCGACGCCGTAGGCCTTGTCGAACCACGCGCGCGCGGCGAGCACGCTCTCGCCCGCCTTGGTGAGGAACTTCACGTCGTAGTCGCCGGCGAGCACGGCCTGCGCGTTGCAGGCGAGCGTGAGCGGACGGCCGAGCACGGCCCCCACCTTGGCGACGTCGGCCCGCGCGAGGGCCTCGGCGCGCGGATACCAGCGACCCTCGAACTCCTCCAAGCCGCCCGCGCGCTTCGCGTCGGCCTCGCTCATCCACTTGCCGTCGACGAGCACGAGCCCCGCCTCGAGCTTTTCTCTCTCTTCGGGCGTGACCCAGCGCTCCTTCCAGCGCACGAAGCCGCGCTCGGCCATCTCGGCGTCGCCGTCGGCCTTCTCGCGCTTCTCGCGCTCCTCGGGCGTCATCCACTCGCCGCGGTACTTGACGCGTCCGAGCGCTTGGTTCGCACCCTCGTGCTTGGGATCGAGCTCGACGGCGCGCTTGAAGGCCTTGGTCGCGAGCGACTTCTGCTTGCCGTCGAGCGCGAGCTGGCCCGCCGCGAAGAACTCCTCGGCGGTCTTGGCGGCGGCAAAGCGCTCGTCGAACTGCTCGCGCACGGTCTTGCCCGCCTCGCGCGTCTTCACGTCGGCTTTCTTGAGTTCGAGCTCGCCCGCGCCGACGTCGACGAAGTACGACGTCGGCGTCTCGCGCACGAGCTTGCCCTCGATGCGGCGGCCGTCCTTCAGCGTGAACACGTCCGCCGCAGCCGAGAGGGACAGCGCCGCGAGAGCCACGAGGATGAGCGGGAGCGTGCGAAGCATGGCGGGAGCACTCTAACAGCCCGCGGCGAGCGTCCCGCGGGGCTGCGGAGCGTCCCGAGCGCCTTCCCAACGGAGCGAGCGAGGTTGCGGGGCCACGCGGCTCTCTCAAGCGCGCGGCGCCGAGCCCGCAGCCCTTCTCACGCGTCGATCGGAGTGCGGTCCCAGCGATTCTCGGGCGCGCGGCCGCAGAGCCAGTTGTGGGCGCGCAGGCGCTCGATGGAGAGCGAGCGGACGGTGGCGAAAGCCTGCGGATCGAGGTCGCGGTACGCCCGGCCGAAGAGCGCGAAGTCGCCATCGATGAGCGTGTCCAGCAGCTTTTGGCGCTGCCCGTTCGCGGCGGCCTTGCGGACGATCTCGTCGAAGGACTTGAAGCCGCGCGGCGGCGGCGTGCGGCGCTCGATCAGCTCGCGCGTGCGGGCGCGCCAGAGCCACAGCTCGGCGAGCGAGCGGGCACGGTCGCGCTCGGCGTCGCTGCGCGGCTGGGCGCGCGCGGTGAGCTCGTCGAGCGACGCGTCGGGGAAGCCCGAGAGGAACTCAGGCTCGACCACGGCCTCGTAGGGCGGCAGCTCGGGCACGAGGCCGAGCGCCCACGAGAGCGGCGCGAGCGCTTCGAGCGACCATGAGGCGTCGACGCGCATCCGCTCGTCCGCTTCGAGCGGGCTGTGCGTCAGGAAGCGCTGCTCGCTCTCCGTGGCGAGCTCCCACAGGCCGCGCTCGCGCAGGTCGGCCTCGGCGCGCGCGGCTCCGTGGGCGAGCGCGGCGACGTCGGCACCCTCCTCGGGCGCACTCGCGTCCCACTGGACAACGCGGACGAGGACCAACAGGCGGGCGGAGATCTCACGAGCGTTCGGGCGTGCCATCGCGCGCAGAGTAGCAGGCCGACGCGGCCGCGCACGCCGGGCTCCGCGGCGAGCGCGCGCCGCCGGGACGAAACGACGTCGAGCATCGACCCGCCACGCATGCGCGATGCGGCGTCGCGTCGCGCGATTGCATGGGCTTTTCCACGCGGGTCGCGAGGCACGCAGCGATCCCCCACGCGTCGTCGCCCGCCCGACGTGCACCTCGGGATTCCGTGCTCGTGAGCGCGACGCCGCTGGGGCGAGGCACCGTCGCGTGTCCGCTTGCCATGCATGTGCCAAGCGCTCTCGCGGAGCTCGATCGCGCAGGCTTCTCCGAGCCGGTCGCAAAGCACGAGACACTGCTGCGCACCTCAGCGAGGCGCACGATGGCCACGAGGATCGGCGCCCGTCGGCGTCAGGGCTCGTCGGAGTCTTCGCTGTCGTCCGGCGAGGCGAGGCCGTACTTGTCGAGCTTGCGCTGCAGGGCGAAGCGCGAGATGCCGAGCTGCTTGGCGGCGCGGCTCTTGTTTCCGCTGCAGGAAGCGAGCGCGGCTTCGATCGAGCGGCGCTCGAGGTCGGCGACGGCGTCGCGGATCGAACCGACGTCGCCGGTGGCACTCGCAGAAGTCGCGCCGGCGGCGGCGGGGCGGCGCTCGAGAACGGCGGGCGAGAGGTGCTCGAGCCGCACTTCGTCGCCAGCGAGCACGGCGAGGCGCCGCATCTCGTTCTCGAGTTCTCGCACGTTGCCCGGCCAGTCGTAGGCGGCGAGTGCGGCGAGCACTTCGCGCGGCAGGATCGCCGCGGGACGGTTCGTCTCGCGCGCTGCGCGCGTGAGCAGAGCCTCGGCGAGCAGCGGGATGTCCTCGCGGCGCTCGCGCAGCGGCGGCAGCTCGACCTTGAGCACGTGCACGCGGTAGTAGAGGTCCTCGCGGAAGCGTCCCTCGCGCACGAGCTGCTCCAAGTTGCGGTGGCTCGCCGCGATGATGCGCACGTCGACCTTGACGCGCTCCTCGGAGCCGATCGCGCGCACCTCGCCTTCCTGCAGCACGCGCAAGAGCTTCTTCTGCATCTCGCTCGACATGTCGCCGATCTCGTCGAGGAAGAGCGTGCCGCCGTCGGCTTGCTCGAGCAGTCCCTTCTTCGCGCGATGCGCACCCGTGAACGCGCCGCGCGCGTGGCCGAAGAGCTCGCTCTCGAGCAGCGTGTCGGGGAGCGCGGCGCAGTTCTCGCTGACGAAGGCCTTGTCCTTGCGCGCGCCATTGAAGTGGATCGCGCGCGCGATCAGCTCCTTGCCGGTGCCGCTCTCGCCCTGCACGAGCACGGGCAGGTCGCTCTCGATGATGCGATCGAGCTGCTGGAACACGCGGCGCAGGCCCGAGCTCGCGCCGACGATCGCGGTGTAGTCGTAGCGGCCGCGCTCGCGGCCGAGCTCTTGGCGCACGACCGCGAGCTCGCTGTCGCGGTCGCGCACCTTGCGGCCGAGCTGCTCGTTCAGGAGCTCGATCTTGCGGCCCGACGCGGAGAGACGCTCGGCGCGCTCGCGCAGCTCGGAGAGCTGGCGCGCGTTGCGGATCGCGAGCGAGGCTTGGTCGGCGACGAGGCGCAGGAGCTCCAAGTCCTCGGGGCCGAAGGCAGATTCCTGCAGGCGATTGTCGACGTAGAGCACGCCCTCGACGCGGCCGCCGCGTTCGAGTGAGGTCGCGAGCGGCACGCACATCACGGAGCGCAGGCGCAGATCCTCGACGCTGGCCATACCGCTGAAGCGCGGGTCGCGCTCGGCGTCGACGGAGAGCAGCGGAGTGCGCGAGTCCTGAACGCTGCGCACGATGCCGCCGGAGAGGCGCGAGGTCGGGATCGGGATGTCTTCGCGATCGTGGCTGCGCGCGATGCGGACCTTGAGCGGCAGGGGCTGCGCGCCCTCGGAGTCCGCGGCGTCCACGGCCATCGGCAGCGCCTCGTCGAGCAACAGGAAGCCGCGCTCGGCGCGAACGAGGAGCAGCGCGCCGTCGACGATCGCGCGCAGGAGCCGCGTGACGTCGGACTCGCGCACGAGCTCGCGGGTGAGGCGCGCGAAGACGCGCAAGTTCTCGCGCTCGCGCTGCGCCTCGCCCGTCAGCGTCTGGAGGCCGACCTCCGCGAGCGCGGCCGCCGCGGCGCCGTCGAGGCGCTGCGTCTCGCCGCCGCGCGGCGTCGCGAAGTCGACCGTGATCGTCGCGCGACCGATCTTGAGCAGGTCGCCGGACTCCAGCGGGGAGCGCGTGATGCGCTGGCCGCGGAGCATCGTGCCGTTGGAGGAGCCGAGGTCGAGCGCCCATACGCCGTCGGAGTCGGTCTCGATACGGCAGTGATGGCGCGAGACCTGCGAGCTCGCGAGGCGGATGTCGTTGTCGAGGGCGCGGCCGATGGTCACGACCGAGCGCTCCAGCTCGAGGTCCGTGCGGACCCCGTCCTCGACGACGGTGATCTTCATGCGTTAGCCTCGCGCCTCGTCGGCCCGCCCGCGCCCACGCCTGACGGTCAGGTGTGAAATCGCACGCTCGGTCGGCTCTACCCAGCCGGAAACTGCAAGATAACCGCACACACCCGCGCGCGCTCGGCGTGCGCCGCCGCACATGGAACACAAACCTTGGTACGACAAGGGCTTACGCTTCGAGTGCACGCAGTGCGGCAACTGCTGCAAGAACCACGGCGAGTACACCTACGTGTCGCTCTCCGAGGTCGAGCTGCGCGAGATCCCCGCATTCCTCGGAATCTCCCGCAAGGAGTTCCTCGGGCGCTACTGCGAGAAGGTGCCGGGGCACTTCCCCACGCTGCGCATGGACACGCCCGCGTGCCCGTTCCTGAACGCACAGGGGCGCTGCGACATCTATCCGGTGCGGCCCAAGCAGTGCCGCACGTGGCCCTTCTGGACCGAGAACTTGGTCGAGGAGACGTGGAAGGGGCCGGTCAAGGAGTGCTGCCCGGGGATCGACAAGGGCCCGCTCGTCCCCCGCGAGGAGGTCGAGCGGATCGCGCGCGAGACGGACGAGTGGTACTCGTGAGTCGCTCGATGGGGCTCGCGGGCGACTACGAGCCCGTGTAGCGCGGCGCGCGCTTCTCCGCGAAGGCGGCGAGCGCTTCCTTGCGGTCCTGCGTCGGCAGCACGAGCTCGTAGCAGCGCGCCTCGACCTCGAGGCCTTGGCCCTGCGGCAGCTCGCAACCTTCGTCGATCGCGCGCTTCGCCGCGCGCACCGCGACGGGACCGTTGGCCGCGATCGCGCGCGCCACTTCGAGACCCTTCTCGCGCAGCTTGCCCTCGTCCGCGACGAAGTTGACGAGCCCGATGCGCTCGGCCTCGGCCGCTCCGAGCTTGCGCGCCGTGAGGATCAGCTCCTTCGCGCGCGCCTTGCCGATCAAGCGCGGCAGGCGCTGCGTGCCGCCGGCACCGGGGATGATCGCGAGCGATGTCTCGGTGAGGCCGAGCTGCGCGTGCGAGGCGGCGATGCGCAGGTCGCACGCGAGCAGGAGCTCGGTGCCGCCGCCGAACGCGAAGCCGTTCACGAGGCCGATCGTGGGCTGCGGAAGCGCTTCCACGTCATCCATGACGCGCCGGATGTTCTTGACGAAGTGCGGCACCCGGTCCATCGGCATCGTCTTGCGCTCCTTCAGATCCGCGCCGGCGCAAAACGCCTTGTCGCCCGCGCCGGTGATCAAGATCGCGCGCACGCTCGTGTCGCCCTTGAGCTCGTGGCACAGCTTGCGCAGCCGACGCAGCGTCGGGAACGAGAGGCAGTTCATCACGTCGGGACGCTGGATCGTCAGCGTGACGATGTCGCCGTCGCGCTCGCAGGTGACGAGCTCGGGTTGATCGGGGACGTCGGCCGGAAAGTCGTCGATGTAGCTCATGGGGCGAAGAGGATACGCGCGGGCGCCGCGGATGCGCTACTCGACGCGCACGAGCGCGCCGGAGAGCACGGCGGACTCGCTGACGCGCAGCGCGAGCGGGCGAGCTCCCAGTCGGGCCTGCAATCCCCCATCGAGCCGCACATCTCCGGCTCCCGCATCCGAATAAGGCACGCGCAGACGCGCGACGCCGTCCGCACCGACGACCGCGCGCGCACGGTAAGGCAGAGTCCAGTTGCCGCAGCGGAGCGTCGCGCCGACTTCGAGCACCTCGCCGGGCGTTCCGCGCACCTCGACGCGCGCTCCCGCGACACGCTCGTACAGCAATCCACCCGGCTCGCGCGGGCCCGAGCCTGCGCGCGCGCGGCGCTCGTCCACCTCGGGCGGCACGTGAACGAGCCGGAGGAAACCCAGCGGCTCCGCCTGCAGTTGGAGTCGCGGAACGAGTGAGCCGCGCAGACCGTCCGCACTCGGATCCGCACCGGCGGCGCGCGCGATCGAGCCCCACTGCTCGTCGAGATCGCTCGTCGCGAGCACGTAGTGCACGTCGCGCCGCTCGAGCAGAGCCTCGGCCGATTCGGGCTCGCGGGCCGCAAAGAAGCGGAACGAGTCGAGGAACTCCTCTTCGCCGACGTAGGAGCCGTAGGGCGAGGCGACGATCGGCAGCCTCGCCGCCCACGTGATCGCGTGTCCCTGTCCCCACAGCGCGAGCACGCATTCGTCGGGCCGCGCGTTGGTGCGCAGCCAATCCGCGCTGCGGCGTGCGGCGCGCTTCGCGACCGAGTCACCAAAAGGCGGGTCGTTCACAAAGCGCCGCACGGTCGAGCTCACGCCCTGCGCGTGGAACCCGAGCGCCGCGACCGCGGCGAGCGCGAGCGCCAGAGCGCGCGTCGAGAGGCTCTGCGGCACGAGCGACCAACACGCGAGCGCGAGCGGAAGCACGGCGAGCTCGGCGAAGCGCATCTGAAGCGCCGCCATCGTGCCGAACGCGAGCAGCGCGACGCAGCCGACGGCGAGGTCATGCCGTGACTCGCGCCAAGCGCGACGAACGAGCGCAAGGAAGGCGAGCGGCGCAATCACCGCGCCGAAGCCGAGGAACAACGTCACTTTCCAGCCCGCGCCCGCGCCGACGAGCGGCGCCGATTCGGCCACCTGCCCCATGAACGTCGTCTCGGCCCCGAGCCACGCGAACGCCTCACGGAGCGCCGCGCCGGGCCCCGCGCCGCTCGCGAACAACGCGCCGCCGAGACCTAGGAGCGCCGTCAGCACGATCCACGGATAGCGCGCACGCCACGACGCCGTCGATCGATGGAAGAGCGGCAGAAACACCGCGGCCGCGATCAACATGTACGCCGCGTGAGCCCACGAGAGGTTCACGAGCATCCACGGCTCGCTCTGTCGCCACGGACTCGCGAGCACCGCGGGCAGGAGCACGAGCAGCGCCACCACGTGAAGCGCGATTCCAAACAGCGCGAGCGCCGAGAAACGCGCTGTGCGGACGTGCGCAACGATCCACAGGCCCAGTACCGCGTCGGTGACGACGAGCTGAATCAGCGCAGGAGTCCAAGACCCGATGGCGAGTCCATGCAGCACGCCGAGTGCCGCGCCCCAAGCGAGCGCACGCCGCCGATCCTCCAACACTCCGCGCGCACACGCTGCGCCGAGCAAGCCGAGCTGCAGAATCGCGAGCAGCGTCGACCAGCTGTGATAGTCGCCGTTTCCAACGCAGGAACGCTGGATCGCGCCCGGCGCGACGGCGAAGCAGAGCCCCGCGAAGAGCCCGGCGGCATCGCCGAGCAGCGCTCGCGCAGCCCACGCGGCGGCCAAGGCCGACAGCACGCCGAAGAGCGCGGGCAGCCAGCACGCAGCTCGCTCCAACCACACGTGTCGCTCCGCCGCGTCGCTCGGCGCAAAGGGCGCGAGCGCGACGTACGCCACCAGCGGGTAGTACGGCGGCGCGGGGATCGCGCTGCCACGCGGCCAGGACTCCAGCGGATCGAACTCCGCGACGGGCAGCCCTTCCTCGAACACGCGCTCGATGCGTCGCAGCTGGTGAAGACTGTCGGGGTCGGTCGTGATCCAACTCTCGCTGCCCGCGAGCTGCACGCGCCGATGCTGCACGCTGCGCGCGAAGAACGCCGTGAGCGCGACGAGCACGAGGCACAGGATCCAAAGCGCGCGCTTCATCGCTCCCCCATCTTGCCGTCTGGGGCCGGACTCAGCTCGATCGCGCCTTGGCATTCGAAGCCACCAGAGCCCCACTGCTGCGCAGCCACGACGCGGGCACCGCCGACCGCGCGAACATCGAAGGAGCGTCGATCGAGCCCTTCGAGCGCGATGTCCGCGATCATGACGAGACCGAAGATCCAAAGCGGACGCACGAGCCAGCGTTGTTGATGCGCCGGAATGAGCGCGATCAGCGCGTCGAGCGACAACGCCACGAGCACGTAGAGCGCGAGCTGCGCCGTGACGCCTTGTCGCGCGTAGCCGTAGAACGCGACCGTCACGAGCAGCTTGAACGCGAGCCACAAGAGCCAGTCGCCCGCGATGCGCCGTCGCCACGCGAGCGCGACTCCACAGATCGCGAGCAGTGCTAGAACGCCCTGCCACGCCAGCGGCCGCACGCGGCTCACGGAGAGGTCGATGGGCGCGCGCGAGAGCTCCATCCCGAGCGGCGCGTTCGCGGCGCCGAACCCGGTGAAGAGCCCGTCGCCAAAGCGCTGGAGCTTGCGCACGAGGAGTGCGAGCCACGCCGCCGGCTCCGCCGCGATCCGATCCCAAGTCGCGCGGTAGCCGTGCAGCCACACGCGCGTGTGCGTCGGGCGGCCAAACGCGAACGGCGGATCCTTGTCGAAGTCGTCCGAGAGTCCGGCGCGCGAAAATCCGCCGTCGCCGCCGAGCTGGTTGGCGAGCGTGAAGTCGAGCTGTCCCTTCGCCGAAGACAGCGTCCACACTCCGAGCGGCTCGGGGCGGTAGCCGAAGGCCTCGTCGAGCAAGCGATCGAGGTCCGCGCGCTCGACGCGCGACGCGCTCGTGCGTCGCACGCGATCGCTCAACATCAAGAACAGCCCTTCGCGCGAGAAGGCCGGCAGAGCTTGCAGCGCGGCGCGTGCCTCGGGGCTCCACGCAGGGCGTGCGCTCTCCCACGGGATCGGTCGGGGCTCGATCGTATTGAAGCGCTCGAGAGCTGCGTGACTGCGCAACATCCACGGCAACGAGACCGCCACCAACGCGAGCATCGTCACCGCGGCGCTTGCGGCGATGCGGCGCAGCGCAGCGCGACCTCGCACGAGCTCGATGGCGAGCAGCAGCACTACGAAGCCGACGTGCTCGGAGCGCAGAAGGTTGGCGGCTCCGTGCAGGACACCGAGCGTCACAGCCCAGCCCAGCGTGCGTCGTTCGCGAGTCCATGCGTGGATCGCGAGCGCTCCGACGACGAGCAACAAGTACGGAGCCTCGTTGTTCAGCGAGGTCGCGAGCTGCAATTGGCCGAACGACAGGCCTAGAAGCGCCGCTGCGATCACCGCCACGCGGCGCTCCGCGAACGCGCGCAGCGCGACGTAGAAGAGCCCCACGGTAGCGGCGCCTGCGGCGCAAAGCGCCGTCTTCAGCCCCGTGAACGGTGCCGCGAGCTCGCCGCCAGCGAACTCGATCAGGAACGCCATCCCCGGCGCACGAACGGGCAAGTCGAACTCGAAGGAACGTCCCGCCCGCAGCGCGCGAGCCCACTCGATCCAGACCGGCGCGTCGCCCTCGTAGAAGCCGGAGTGCGGCCAGCCCGCGCCCTCGAAGGAGTAGAGGAACAGGAGACGCAGCAGAAAGGCCACCGCGACGAGCGCGAGTGCCCAGATGCCATCCACACGCGTCCAGCGCGACGCACTCACTCGAACGCTCCGACGCGCAGCGGATCGACGGCGCGCATGCAACGCAGGGCGTTCTCACCGACTTGGGAGCACGTCTCGCGATGGCAGGGCCCGCATGCCACGGGCATTCGCACGATGCGCGTCGCGTGCGTGAAGTCCGCCGTGTGGCGCGGATCCGTCGGGCCGCACACGACCACCAGCGGTGTCCCGACCGCTGCCGCGACATGCCGTGGGCCGCTGTCCGCCGTGAGCATGAGGGACGCGCGTTCGCACAGCGCCACGAGCTCCGGCAAGCCCGCGACCTCCTCGATGCAAGCGTGAGCGTTGCTGAGGCTCGCGGCGATCTCGCGCAGCGAAGCCTCCTCGCCCGGCCCACAGACGAGCACGAGTGGCTCACGGCGCGGCGCGAGCGCGCGCATCCAGAGCTCGCTCGGATAGGCCTTCGTCGAGCCGGGGCGTCCGCCACAATTCACAATTGTGAACTTTGCATCGAGAGCGATTCCAAAGCCCGAGAGTCGCTCGTTCGCACGCTCCCGAGCTTGCACGGTCGCGCGGAGCCGCGGACGCGGGTCGACCACGCTCGCGCCGAGCCACTGCACGAGCTCGACGCACGTCGAGCCGAACGGTCGCGGCAGGTAGCGCGCGCCCCGCCCCACGACGCCGATTCCGAGCGGCGCGGAGCCTCGTTCCCGCGCGGGCTCGAACGCATGCGTCAAGAGCCAGCCGCGCGCGTCGCGGGCCCATCCGATGATGCGCGGGATGCGCGCGCGCCGCGCAGTCCACGCGCTGCGAAACGAGTTGGTGAAGAGCACCGCGACGTCATGCCCGCGCCAGTTTCGGAGCTCGTTCGCATCGACGCGCGGACAGCCCGGGAGCGCGTCGCCGAGGACTTCCATGAGCCGCGGCTTTCCCGCGAGCGTGATGCGCCCGCAGCGCTGGGCGAGCGCGCGCAACGCCGGCTCCGCCATCACGAGATCCCCGAGCCAGTCCGGCACGCGCACGAGCACCCGCTCGTCGCCGCGCAGACGCAGGCTCACGCGCAGGCTCCCGCGCGCGCGAGCACGCGCTTCGCCGCGTCCACCACGCTCTCGACCGGGATGCCCTGCATGCAGCGGTGATGTCCGAGCGGACAGACCCGCTCCATGCACGGCGAACACTCGAGGTCGATGCGCACGACCTCCGCGAGCTCGAGGCTCGTCGCCGTGAGCTCGGGGATGTTCGGCCCCATGATCGTGACGCACGGCACATCGAAGGCCGCCGCGACCCAGCGCGGACCGGAGTCGCCGACCACGAGCAGGCGTGCGTCCGCGACGAGGGCCTTCAGCGTCTCCAAGTTGCGCTCGGTCTTGCCGAGCGAGATCGCACCGCGACGCGAAGCCGCACTCACGGCGCCGATCAGCGGTTCTTCGCCGGGTCCGCCGCTCACCACCGCTTGGAATCCGAGCTCGTCGTGGATGCGATCGAGCGCCGCGGCAAAGCGATCCGCGGGCCACAGCTTCGCTGCGCCGAACGCCGCGCCCGGGCAGCACACTACGTAGCCGCGCTCGATGTCGACGCCAAGCTCGCGCAGCGTCGCGCGGTTGCGCTCGCGCAGCTCGTCGCGGACGTAGAGCCGCGGATGGATCGAGTCGAGCGTGATGCCCGCGAGGCCTGCGACGTCGCGGAGCAAGTGGGCGGTCGGGATCGGCGCGCGGCGACCGTCGCGCGAAGGCGGAACTACCGCGTGCGTGAGGAACCAGCGACGGCCGGAGAGCGCGCTGCCAAAGCGCCACTTCACGCCCGCTTTCCACGCCCGCCACGCGCTGCCGAACGAGTTCGAGAGGAGCAGCGCCGCGTCGGGGGCAAGCTCGCGCAGCACCGCGGCTTCCTCGCGCGCGCTGTGCGCCCGCAGGTGCGGCGCCAGCGGGCCATCGGCGAGGAGCGGCGCGAGGTGCTTGCGCACGAGGATCGTCGTGCGCTCGACGTGCGGCGCCGCGACGGCCGCCTCGAGCACGGGCGTCGCCATCGCGAGGTCGCCGACCCAGTTCGGCGCGCAGATCGCGAGATGCTCGAGCGTTTCGATCATGTGCCGGAGGAGCGGTCGACCCAGCGCGGGGCGTGGGCGGCGATGCGGGCGGCCTTCGCGAGCACGGCGCGCGCGAAGCGGCGGCGCCCATCGTGCGAAGTGACGCCGCGCGCGTCGAGGTAGTGAGCGAGAAAGCGCAGACGAGCCGCGTGCGGAACCGCGCTCGGCGTCGAGTGCAGAAGCGCGGCCACGTCCTTCACGAACCAGCGCTCACGCGGCGAGCGCTCGCGTCGGGCACGACCGACGTCGACGAGGACGAGTCCTTGGGCCGTGACGAGCCAGTGCGCGAGGTAGAGGTCGCGGTGGTACCAACCCTGCGTGTGTAGAAGCGCGACGGCGCGAGCGAGCTGCGACGAGTACTCGACCGCTGCCCGTGGAGCGCGCGCCGCGAGCTCCATCAGCGAGCCCGAGTGCTCGAGGTGCTCCATCCAGAGCGCACTGCGCGCTCCGAAGGCCCCTTCGTCGCACCAGCCGTGGAGGCGCGGCACGCGCAGGCCCGCGAGCGCGAGGTCGCGCAGGTTCTCGGCTTCTCGACGCGCTACGGAACGCGCCCTGCCGCGCAGCAGGTCGTGGACGAGGTCCCCCCAGACAGGCGCGGAGTAGCGCTTCACGACCACCGCCGAGTCGGCGGGCCAGCGGAAGGTCGCGCGGCCTGCAAGCGCGCGCAGGGGCACCTCCGCGCGGGCGGCAAAGATGTCCCGCAACAAGTCGCGCGACGCGCCCCCTGAGCCGGGGAGCTCGCTCTCGACCCACAGGCGGGTGCTCGCGCGCGCTCTCGTGCCGCTCTCGGCCGGTGTCTGGCGCATCGGGGAGCCCATGGGCATGCCATGGCACCAGCCGCGGGCCCGCGCTGCAACCTCCAAGGCTCTCGTGCGCGTCAGGATGGGTCGCTGAGGCCCGAAACTGGCTCGGGGATTCTCAAGCGGGCCTGCGGAGGCTTCAATCTTTGGCCCGTGACTCTGCAAAGCCCCCGATGGGGCCGAGCCGCGCGCCACGGTATTCGAGAACCGAGCCCCAAGAGACCGCCGCGGCACGCCCCGAGGCGGAAGAGACCCCATGTCGACCGCTCCCCAAGTCAAAGCTCCGATGGACGAGTTCAACCCTTTCCAAGCGATGGCCCAGCGCTTCGACGTCGCGGCCGACGCGCTCGGACTGGACGAGGGCGTGCGCGAGGTGCTGCGCACACCGGACAAGGAGCTCACGGTCGCCATCCCGGTGACGATGGACAACGGCAAGCTCAAGGTCTTCACGGGCTACCGCGTGCAGCACAACTTCTCGCGCGGTCCGTGCAAGGGCGGCATCCGCTACGCGCCGGACGTGCACCTCGACGAAGTGCGCGCGCTGGCCGCGTGGATGACGTGGAAGTGCTCGGTGGTCGACGTGCCGTTCGGCGGCGGCAAGGGCGGCGTGATCTGTGATCCGCGCCAGCTCTCCAAGGGTGAGCTCGAGCGCATCACGCGTCGCTACACCACGGGCATCATGGACATCCTCGGCTCGGACCGCGACGTGCCCGCGCCGGACGTCAACACGAACGAGCAGACGATGGCGTGGCTCATGGACACGTGGTCGATGCACGTGCGCCGCACGGACACGGCGATCGTGACCGGCAAGCCGCTGGCGCTCGGCGGCTCGAAGGGCCGCACCGAGGCGACGGGCCGCGGCGTGATGATCGTCACGCGCGAGGCGCTCAAGAAGCTCGGAATCCGTCCGGAGAACACGCGCGTCGTCGTGCAGGGCTCGGGCAACGTCGGCGGCATCGGGGCGATGCTGCTCGCGCGCGAGGGCATGAAGATCGTTTCGATCAGCGACATCTATGGCGCGATCTACAACGAGAAGGGCCTCGACATCCCCGACGTGCTCGCCTACCTGAAGCAGAACAAGAAGCTCGAGGGCTACACGAAGGCGCAGCACATCCCGAGCGCCGCGCAGCTCGAGCTCGACTGCGACGTGCTCGTGCCCGCCGCGACCGAGAACCAGCTCACCAGCAAGAACGCCGAGCGCATCAAGGCCAAGCTCATCGTCGAGGGCGCGAACGGCCCGACGACGGTGCTCGCCGACCAGATCCTCGAGCGCCGCGGCGTGATGGTCGTGCCGGACATTCTGGCGAACGCGGGCGGCGTCACCGTCTCCTACTTCGAGTGGGTGCAGGACCGCGCCGGCTACTTCTGGACCGAAGAGGTCGTCAACTCGCGCCTCGAGCAGGTCATGACGACCTCCTTCGCCGCCGTCGAGGAGACGGCGCGCAAGCACAACACTTCGCTGCGCATCGGCGCCTACATCCTCGCCGTCGGTCGCGTCGCGAACGTGTACCAGATGCGCGGCACCTACGCCTGAGCGCGGGAGACTCGATGGAACGCACGCAGGTCAGCTCGACGACGCCGCTCCTCGACGCGGAGAACCCCTTCGCGTCGATGATGGCGAGCTTCGACGAGGCCGCGAGCCTCGCTTCGATCAACCCCGGCGAGTACCGCATCCTGCGTCAGCCGGACCGCGAGCTCGCCGTATCCGTGCCCATCACGCTCGACGATGGCTCGGTCGAAGTGCTCGAGGGCTGGCGCGTGCAGCACAACGCTGGCCTCGGCCCCTACTGCGGTCCGCTGCGGCTCGATCCGGCGCTCAAGCTCGACGACCTGCGCGCGCTCGCCGGTTGGATGACATGGAAGTGCGCGCTGCTCGGCGTGCCCTTCGGCGGAGCAGCGGGCGGGCTGCGCATCGATCGCGACAGCGTGAGCCCGGCTCTGCTCGAGCGCGCGGTGCGGCGCTACATCGCGAACCTGCACGACGTTATCGGCCCCGACCGCGACGTGTTCACGCCGGAAAAGGCGCGCGACGAGCGCGTCATGGCGTGGATCATGGACACGGTCTCGATGCACCTGCGGCGCACGACGAACGCGGTGGTTGCGGGCAAGCCCGCGGTGCTCGGCGGCACGCACCACGGCCACGACGCCACGGCGCAGGGCCTGCGCTTCGTCGCGGAGCGCGCAGCGAAGCGTCGCAAGCTCGGCCACGAGCGCGGCGGACCGTCCGTGATCATCCAAGGCGCCGGCATGGTCGGCGGCAACCTCGCGCGGCTCCTCCAAGACTGCGACTGGCGCGTGGTCGGAATCTCGGATGTAACCGGCGGCGTGTACAACGCCAACGGCATCGACATCCGCAAGCTGCTCGCCGCTCGCGGCCCGAGCGGCACGATCGCGGAGGCGAAGGGCGACTTCGAGCACGTGAGCGACGCGGACCTGCTCTTGCGCGCGTGCGACGTGCTGATCCCCTGCGCGGTGGCGAACGCGATCTCGACCCGCAACGTCGAGGCTCTCCAAGCGAAGATGGTGATCGAGGGCGCGCACAACGCCGTCTCGGCGGTCGCGGATCGGCGCCTGCGCGAGCGTGGCGTCGAAGTCGTGCCCGACATCCTCGCGCGCGGCGGAGACACGGTCGCAGCCTACTTCGAGTGGGTCCAAAACCGCATGGGCACCGCGTGGCCCGAGGGCGACGTGCTGCGTCGCCTCGAGCGCTTCGTCGAGGATGCGTGGGCACGCGTCGTCACCGAGGCCGACACGCGCAAGGTCCCGCTGCGCACAGCGGCCCACATCGTCGCCGTGACCCGCGTGGCGGGCGCGGACCGCCTGCGCGGCCTGTACGCCTGACGACAGCGCCGACAGGGCGAGAATTTCCCACGGAGGCCTGCCGGTGCGCAGGCCTCCGGCATTTTCTTCCACCCACATTCGGGACGGAACCGCCGCAGGGCTAGAGCGCCGCACGTGGAGGCAGGAAGCCCACCGCGCGGCCCGATAGAGTGCCCACGGTTCCGCCATGACTTGGGAAAGCTGGTTCACGCTCGCGGTGCTCGCGCTGATGGTGCTCGCCCTCGCGCGCAACTACGCCACCGACCTCGCGATGGTCGCCGTGGTCGGGGTCTTCATGACCGCGGGGCTCGTCTCGGACAAGTTCCCGTCGCCGAACAAGCTCGTGTCGGGGCTCGGCAACGAGGCGCTCGTGACGGTGCTCGTCCTCTACGTCGTCGTCGCGGGGCTCTCGCGCACGGGTGCGATGAGCCTCGTCACGCGACCACTGCTCGGGCGACCCAAGAACGTCACCGCGGCGCAGCTGCGCTTGATGATTCCCTGCGCGAGCCTCTCGGCGTTCCTCAACAACACGCCGATCGTGGCGATGTTCCTGCCGGTGGTGAGCGACCTCTCGAAGCGCACGGGCATCGCGCCGTCGAAGCTCTTCATCCCGCTCTCGTACGCGACGATTCTGGGCGGTGTCTGCACCTTGATCGGCACGAGCACGAACATGGTCGTGTACGGCCTCGCCGTCGCGGAGATCGGTCGGCGCGACGTATTCAACATGTTCGACCTCGCGTGGGTCGGCGTGCCTTGCGCGATCGTCGGAATCACGTTCCTCGTGGTGACCGGGCGCTGGCTGCTCCCAGAGCGCAAGCCGTCGATCTCGGCGAGCAGCGACCCGCGCGAGTACACGATCGAGATGGAAGTCGAGCCGTCGAGCGGCCTCGTCGGCCAGACGATCGAAGCGGCGGGCCTGCGCGGCCTGCCGGGTATGTACCTCGCCGAGATCGAGCGCGAGGGGCGCGTGCTGCCCGCGGTGGCGTCGAGCGAGACGCTGCGCGCAAATGACCGGCTCGTGTTCGTCGGCATCGTCGACTCGGTGCTCGACTTGCAGAAGCTGCGCGGCCTGCGCCCTGCGACCAACCAAGTGTTCAAGCTCGACGCGCCGCGCTCCGAGCGCTGCATGATCGAAGCCGTCGTCTCGCCGCAGTGCCCGCTCGTGGGACAGACGATCCGCGACGGCAAGTTCCGTGCGGTCTACAACGCGGCGGTGATCGCGGTCGCGCGCCAAGGTGAGCGCGTGCGACAGAAGATCGGCGACATCGAGGTGCGCGCAGGCGACACGCTGCTCTTGGAGGCGCACCCGTCGTTCGCGGACCAGCAGCGCAACTCGCGCGACTTCTTCCTCGTGTCGCGCGTCGAGGACTCGACGCCGCCGGGACACGAGAAAGCATGGCTCGCGATCGGCATCTTGGTCGCGATGATCGTCGTCGCGGGCTTCGAGTGGCTCTCGATGGTGCACGCGGGCCTGCTCGCGGCGGGCGCGATGCTCGTCACGGGCTGCTGCAACGCCTCCGCTGCGCGGCGCAGCATCGACTGGGAAGTGCTGATCACGATCGCAGCTGCGCTCGGCATCGGCGAGACCATGCGCTCGACGGGCCTCGCCGAGCAGATCGCCAACGGAGCCGTCGGCGCCATCGGAGAGCACCCGTGGGCGGTGCTCGCGGGCGTCTACGCGGTCACGATGCTGCTCACCGAGGTGCTCAGCAACAACGCAACCGCCGCACTGATGTACCCGATCGCGATGGCCTCGGCCACCAAGCTCGGCGTCGACTTCCATCCGTTCTTGATCGCGATCATGTTCGCCGCATCGTGCGGCTTCGCGACGCCCTTCGGCTATCAGACGAACTTGATGGTCTACGGCCCCGGCGGATACCGCTTCTCGGACTTCCTGCGCGTGGGCGCCGCGCTCGACCTCGTCGTGATGGCGGTCGCACTCGTCGCGATCCCGATCGCGTTCCCGCTCACGCCCGTGTAGCGCGGACGTCGAGCGCGAAGCGCACGGCGACGAAGAGCAGCACCACGGTCAGCGCGATCCGCGCGACTTCGCCCCAGCCGGGCAGGTGAACCAGCCACGCGCCGGCGAGGGCGCCCACCACCGCGATCGCGGCATAAGGCGCGGCTGCGCGGAAGTCGATGCGGCCGTCGCGGAAGTTCAGCCACACCGACTGCGCGGCGTTGACGATGCTCATCGCCATGCTGCACGCGCGCACTTCGAGGTAGCTCGTGTCGGAGAGCAGCAGGAACAGCATCGGAATCACGAGGATTCCGCCGCCAACCCCGAGCAGCGGCGCGAGGAAGCCGCCACCGACCCCCACCGCGATCACGAGGGCCACCTCGGGCGCCGAAAGCTCGAGCCCGCTCGCAAGCTCCCCTGCAGCGCCGCGTCCCGACAGGGTGGCCAGCCGAATCGCCGCCGCGACCATGAGCACGACGAATGCGAGCTTGAGCGCGCGAACACTCGCGCGCTTCCCGACGGCATAGCCGAGCTGCGCGCCCGGAATGCTGCCCACGAGCAACAGCCCGACGACGCTCCAGTCGATCGCGCCATCCGCACGCGTAGCCTCGACTCCGGTTGCAACGAGCGTCATCACCAGCACGAGCACGAGCGAAGTGCTGATCGCACGCGGCAAGGGCACGCCACAAACGTAGTGCTGGATCGGCGTCGCGAAGATGCCGCCTCCGATGCCGCAGATCGTTCCCAGCGTGGACGACGCGAGCCAGAGCACCCAGGCGAAGGCCTTGCGAGCGCCCGACAGCGCGGGAGCCTCGCTCACGCGCGCTCTCCGTCGAGGACTCGCGAAAAGCCCGTCGAAGAGCGCGTCTTGGGGTCGCCGCAGATCGCGATTTCGATGCCGAGCTCGCGATCCACGTTCCGCTCGGGAACCGTGTCGCGCGTGTAGTCCGTGCCTTTGGCGTGAACCTCGGGGCGCAGCGCGCGCAGCGTCGCTTCCATGTCGCGCTCGGCGAACGATAGAACGTAGTCGACGCAGCGAAGCGCGCCCACGACCTCCGCGCGCTCGGCGAGCGGCATCAGCGGACGCGTCGGCCCCTTCAAGGCGCGGACAGACTCATCGGTGTTGAGCGCGACAACGAGCAGATCGCCACGGGAGCGCGCGTCGGCGAGATAGCGAGTGTGACCTACGTGAAGCAGATCGAAGCAGCCGTTCGCGAGCACGACGCGCAGTCTCGGTCGCGCTGCTCGCAGCCGCGCGAGTTCGCGCGCGAGCTCCTCGCGCGTCCAGAGCACCGCTGCGCTCATGCGCTGCGCACCGGCACCGGCGCGAGCGGCAGCGCCGCGCGGAGCTGT